>NZ_JAWHPL010000040.1:0-770131 GCF_032587875.1 Pseudomonas syringae group sp. 243L2 | reverse complement strand
TCTGCGCCGGAAGTGGGGCGAATTATAGACAGATCGCAGAGGGCGTCAACCGTTAATTTCAAAAATCTGCAATTCAACTGCTGTGCCCCAACAAACACGGGAGATCCTCTTTAAAGACGATCTTCCGCTACGGGAATTTACAAGCTGGGAAATGCGAATTGCGACGCTTCATGGCTCGCACGTTGCGGCCAGCGCTGGGTAATCGCCTTGCGACGCGTGTAGAAGCGCACACCATCGGGACCGTACGCATGCAAGTCGCCGAACAGGGAACGCTTCCAGCCGCCAAAGCTGTGATAGGCAACCGGTACCGGCAGCGGAACGTTGACCCCGACCATTCCTACTTCAATCTCATCACAAAACAATCGGGCCGCTTCGCCATCACGGGTAAAGATGCAAGTACCGTTGCCGTATTCATGGTCGTTGATCAGTTGCATGGCCTGTTCAAGGCTGTCCACACGCACGATGCACAGCACCGGCCCGAAGATCTCTTCTTTATAGATGCGCATTTGCGGCGTCACGCGATCGAACAGACAGCCGCCCATGAAGAAGCCCTGTTCGTGCCCGGCAACCTGGAGATTGCGACCGTCTACCACCAGAGTAGCGCCCGACTGCACACCGTCCTCTATATAGCCGCCGACCTTGTCGCGATGCTGCCCGGTGACCAGTGGCCCCATATCCAGACCGCAAGTCGTACCTGCGCCGATTTTCAGGCCCTGAATTTGCGGAACCAGTTTGGCCACCAACGCATCGGCGATCTGATCCCCGACACACACCGCAACCGAAATAGCCATGCAACGCTCACCGCAGGATCCATAGGCAGCGCCCATCAAGGCACTCACTGCGTTGTCCAGGTCGGCATCCGGCATCAGTACCGCATGGTTCTTGGCGCCACCGAGAGCCTGAACCCGCTTGCCACGCGCTGCGCCCTCTTTGTAGATGTACTCGGCAATCGGGGTCGAACCGACAAAGCTCAGCGCCTTGACCTCAGGCGCTTCGATCAGTGCATCGACGGCAACCTTGTCACCATGAACCACATTCAGCACACCCTTCGGCAGCCCGGCCTCGTGCAGCAGCTCGGCTATCAGCAGCGTGGAACTGGGATCGCGTTCGGAGGGTTTGAGGATGAAGCAATTGCCACACGCAATGGCCAGCGGGTACATCCACAGCGGCACCATGGCCGGGAAGTTGAACGGAGTGATACCGGCAACGATACCCAGCGGCTGAAAGTCAGACCACGCATCGATGTTCGGCCCGACGTTGCGGCTGTATTCACCCTTGAGCACTTCAGGCGCAGCGCAGGCGTACTCCACGTTTTCAATACCGCGCTTCAGCTCGCCCGCCGCATCTTCCAAGGTCTTGCCGTGTTCTTCACTGATCAACTGAGCAATGCGCGCTTCGTTCTGCTCCAGCAATTGCTTGAAGCGGAACATCACCTGAGCCCGCTTGGCTGGCGGTGTATTACGCCAGGCCGGAAACGCAGCCTTGGCCGAATCGATCGCCTTCTGGACCGTGTCCCGAGTGGCGAGCGCTACTGTGTGGATAACCTGGCCGGTCGACGGATTGAACACATCTGCGGTGCGGCCATCTTCAGAAATGAACTCGCCGTGGATCAGGTGTTGAATGCTGCTCATGGAAAACTCCGGATAATTGCATCGGGCGCGAATGGCTTCGCGGCCCATGCGACAAAAGCACCTGTGTAAAAGTACCTATATAAGAAGAGAGCCTGTCAGCGTGATCAGTCGATCAGGTTCAGCGTTTCGCCAACGGCATCGAACAACCGGTCCAGGTCCTGCGCCTGACTGTTGAAAGTCGGGCCAAACTGCAAGGTGTCACCGCCAAAACGCACATAGAACCCAGCTTTCCACAGTTTCATGCCTGCCTCGAAAGGCCGCACGATTGCATCGCCGTCACGAGGTGCGATCTGGATGGCGCCTGCAAGGCCGTAGTTGCGGATATCCACCACGTTTTTCGCGCCCTTGATACCGTGCAGCACGCTCTCAAAATGCGGAGCGATTTCTGCTGCCTGCTGTACCAGGTTTTCACGCTGCAACAACTCCAGCGCCGCGAGCCCGGCCGCGCAGGCCACCGGATGTGCCGAATAGGTATAGCCGTGGGGGAATTCGACGGCGTATTCCGGCGTTGGCTGATTCATGAAGGTCTGATAGATCTCGCTGCTGGCGATCACTGCGCCCATGGGGATCGCGCCATTGGTGATCTGCTTGGCGATACACATCAGGTCAGGCGTGACACCGAAACTGTCCGCGCCAAACATCGAGCCTGTACGGCCGAAGCCGGTAATGACTTCGTCGAAGATCAGCAGGATATTGTGCTGATCACAAATCTCGCGCAGACGCTTGAGATAGCCTTGCGGCGGAACGATCACGCCGGCAGAGCCCGCCATGGGTTCGACGATTACCGCCGCGATGTTCGACGCATCGTGCAGCTCGATCAGCTTGAGCATCTCGTCGGCCAGCGCAATACCGCCCGCTTCGGGCATCCCCTTCGAATAGGCGTTGCTGGCCAGCAGCGTGTGCGGCAGATGGTCGACATCCATCAACTGGCCGAACATCTTGCGGTTACCATTCACTCCGCCCAGGCTGGTGCCCGCCACGTTCACGCCGTGATAGCCACGCGCGCGCCCGATCATCTTGGTCTTGGTTGCCTGCCCTTTCAACCGCCAGTAGGCACGCACCATCTTCACTGCCGTGTCCGCGCATTCGGAACCGGAGTTGGTATAAAAGACGTGATTGAGATTGCCCGGCGTCAGTTCGGTAATCTTTTCCGCCAACTGGAACGACAGCGGATGCCCGAACTGAAAGCCCGGCGAGTAATCCAGAATGCCCAGTTGCCGGGAAACGGCTTCCTGAATTTCCTTGCGAGTGTGCCCGGCCCCGCATGTCCATAGCCCGGAAAGCCCATCGTAGATCTTACGGCCCTTGTCGTCTGTCAGATAGCTACCGTGCGCAGCCACGACCATACGCGGGTCACGCTGGAAATTTCGATTCGCCGTGTAAGGCATCCAGTGGGCATCAAGCTTCAACTGACTGGCTACAGGCACATCAGACGCTTCGAACATATTCATGGGGGGCAAGCCTCGCAGGCGCTAAACGAACGGTCATTGCAGCCAAGGTGTCACGCGGCTAAAGTTCATAAAACCCGATTTTCATGATCTTTGGTTTGGTAAGGACTAAACAATGAGTGTCCGTCGCCCCGATCCGCTGTCGCAGGTGAGCGATTTTGATATCCGCCTGCTGCGTATTTTCAAAAGTGTCGTTGAGGCAGGCGGTTTTTCTGCGGCTGAAAGCGTGCTTGGCATTGGCCGGTCGGCGATCAGCCAGCAAATGAGCGATCTGGAACAGCGTCTCGGCTTGCGGCTTTGCCAGCGAGGGCGGGCCGGTTTTTCACTGACCGACGAAGGACGTGAGGTTTATCAATCGTCGTTGCAACTGCTCAGCGCTCTGGAAAGTTTCAGGACTGAGGTCAACGGCCTGCATCAGAACCTACGCGGCGAGTTGAACATCGGCCTGACCGACAACCTGGTCACCCTTCCCCACATGCGCATCACCCATGCACTGGCCCGCCTGAAAGAGCGTGGCCCGGGCGTGCACATCAATATCCGCATGATTGCTCCCGCCGAAGTCGAGCGAGGCGTATTGGACGGCGGCCTGCATGTCGGTGTCGTGCCACAGGCCAGCGCCCTGCCCGGCCTTGAATATCACCCGTTGTACAGTGAGCGTTCGCTGCTTTATTGCGCGGTGGGACATCCGCTCTTCTACGCGGACAACTCAACGCTGGATGATGAACGCCTCGCACAGCAGGAAGCCATTGCCCCGACCTTTCGCCTGCCGAACGATATTCAGGAGCATTATCAGGCACTGACCTGCACCGCGAGCGCTTCAGACCGCGAGGGCATCGCGTTCCTGATTCTGACTGGACGCTACATTGGCTACCTGCCAGATCATTACGCCAACGCCTGGGTGCAGGAAGGTCGATTGCGCGCGCTGAAACCGGACTCGAAGTTCTACGACCTCAACCTGGTGACCGTTACCCGAAAAGGCCGACGCCCTCATTTGGTGCTGGAGAGCTTTCTGGAAACACTGGCCGCTACCCGATGACACACTCCTGCAGGACACCCTTCCAGTCAGCCAACGTTGCAGAGCGCCTAGAAAACGCTATCAGGCTGATATTTATTGAAATAGTTGGACTCAAATAAAAATAACCTGAGCAACTGGACAGTTTTTTGCAGTAATCCCCGACAACGACACGCCAGTACATGGCAGTTCCCCGTCCGAGACCTTGCCATGCAGCCTGAAACACTCGACAACGATGACCTGATTTACGGCCTGAATGATCGCCCAAGACCTTTAACGGCCATATTGGCAGCGTTCCAGCATGTCCTCGCCAGCTTCGTCGGGATCATCACCCCGCCATTGATCATCGGATCGACGCTCGGCCTGACTCAATACCTGCCGTATCTGATCAGCATGGCCCTGATGGTGTCGGGCACAGGTACTTTCATTCAGGCGCGCCGCCCGTTTGGTATCGGCGCAGGCATGATCTGCCTGCAAGGCACCAGCTTCGCTTTCCTGGGCGCGGTGTTGTCCGCGGGTTTTCTGGTCAAGCAACGCGGCGGCAGCCCAGAGGACATCATGGCGATGATCTTCGGCGTGTGCTTTTTCGGCGCGCTGGTGCAAATCGTGCTCAGTCGCTGTATTGGCCAGTTGCGACGTGTCATCACGCCGCTGGTGACCGGCATTGTCATCACGCTGATTGGTGTAAGCCTGATCAAGGTAGGTGTGACGGACCTGGGCGGCGGCTTCAACGCACCTGACTTCGGCGCGCCGTTGAACCTGGCGCTAGGCGCCTTCGTTCTGGCAGTGATCATCGTACTTAATCGTTCGAATACGCCCTGGGTGCGCTTGTCGGCGATCATCATCGGCCTGGCGGTCGGCAGTCTCGCCGCCTGGTTCAGCGGCAAGCTGATTCCACAGCCGATCCACGACCTGCCCTTGATCAGCGTGCCGGTGCCGTTCCGTTTTGGTTTCAGCTTTGACTGGACCGCTTTCCTGCCGGTCGCGCTGATTTATCTGATCAGCAGTATCGAAACGGTCGGCGACCTGACCGCCAATTGCATGCTCGCCCGCCAGCCGATCAGTGGCCCGAGCTACATGGCGCGTCTCAAGGGTGGCGTGCTGGGTGACGGCGTGAGCTGCATGATTGCTGCAACGTTCAGTGCATTCCCCAACACCACCTTTGCGCAGAACAACGGCGTGATCCAGCTGACCGGCGTTGCCAGTCGCTATGTCGGGCTGTACATCGGCGCGGTGCTGTTCGTGCTCGGGCTGTTCCCGCACATCGGAGCCATCGTCCAGCAGATTCCCAAACCGGTACTCGGCGGCGCAACGCTGGTGATGTTCGGCAGCGTCGCGGCAGCCGGTGTGCGCATTCTGGCCCAGTCTCCGCTGGACCGACGCAGCATGCTGATCATCGCCACGTCACTGGGTGTCGGTCTGGGTATCGCCGCGCAGCCTGCGCTGCTGCATCAGATGCCCAAACTGGTACAGAACCTGTTCGATTCGGCCATCACCAGCGGCGGCATCACAGCCATCGTAATGTGCCTGCTGATTCCGGAAGGAAAGGTCGCCGTGACCCGGAATGATTCAGCGACGGAACCCAATCCCCTTGAACAACCACGATAGGTTTCCATAGCCGCACTTGCGCCGGTGCTTGCGAGATAATCGCCGGTGCGCTATCTGTTCATTAGTTGCGCCCTACGACCTGTCCGGAATTGCCCATGACCCTTGAAGTCCCCGCACACAGCGCTCACGTCACCAAGCCCGCAAGCCGTATTCGTCAGAAGAACGAACAAGCAATCATCCAGGCAGCCGAAGATGAATTTGCCCGCCACGGCTTCAAGGGCACCAGCATGAACACCATCGCGCTGAAAGCCGGGCTGCCCAAAGCCAACCTGCATTACTACTTCACCAATAAGCTGGGCCTGTATGTCGCGGTACTGAGCAACATCATTGATTTGTGGGACAGCACGTTCAACCACCTGAGCGTCGAAGATGATCCAGCCGAGGCACTGGCCCGCTACATTCGCGCCAAGATGGAGTTTTCGCGCCGCCAGCCTCAGGCTTCACGGATCTTCGCCATGGAGATCATCAGCGGTGGCGAATGCATGAGCGAGTATTTCAGCCAGGACTACCGCCTGTGGTTCCAGGGCCGGGCAGCGGTTTTTCAAGCCTGGATCGATGCCGGCAAGATGGACACGGTCGACCCTGTACACCTGATCTTCCTGCTGTGGGGAAGCACCCAGCACTACGCTGATTTCGCCTCGCAGATTTGCCGAGTCACCGGTCGCTCCCGCCTGACCCGGCAAGACATGGACCAGGCCAGCAACAATCTTATCCGGATCATCCTCAAAGGTTGTGGGCTCACGCCGCCAGCCTTGTAGAATCGGCGCCTTGACGTCAGCTGGATACACGCATGCCTTTTACCCTGGTCGGCCCTTGCGAGTTTCGTGAAGAAATCCGCAAGAGCCGCTTCATCACCCTCGCCGCACCCATCGCCAGCCCGGCCGACGCCCAGGCGTTCATCGAGCAGCACAGCGACCTCAACGCCACCCACAATTGCTGGGCCTGGAAGCTGAGTGGTCAGTATCGCAGCAACGATGACGGGGAACCGGGCGGTACTGCAGGCAGGCCAATCCTGGCAGCCATCGAGGCGCAGGAATTCGATCAAGTCGTGGTGCTGGTGATCCGCTGGTACGGCGGCATTCAACTGGGGACTGGCGGCCTGGCCCGCGCCTATGGCGGTGGTGCCAACAAATGTTTGCAGCAGGCCGAGCGTCTGCCGCTGATTCAGCGTTCGTCATTCCAGCTTGAATGCAGCTTCAGTGAACTGGCGCTGGTCAAGTTGCGTCTCGCGGAAGTCAACGGCCTGCTGGAAAGTGAAAACTTCACTGCTACTGGCGTGCAGATGGCAATCGCGATAGGCCCCGAGCATGCCGACACGCTGCAACGACAACTGGCTGATCTGAGTCGCGGCAGAATTGTTTTGCACAAGGCCACAACAGAGTAGGCAACGCGTCAGCAATTGCCCACATCTACTGTGCATCCGGCTGTGGATAAGCTGAGCACACTCCACTGCGGGCCTTGCCGGGCTTGCGTTTCAGGCGAATGATCGTTTTTTGAGCAATCGCCTGGCATGGATCCATAAACGGTGCAAAAACAGTCTGTTAGCGCTCGTTAGTCCCTTTGGATGCTAACCACCGGCGTATTATTCTCCGCTGACGTGCTTGCGCACAGTATCTGTGGAAGAACCTGTGGATAACAGGTGCAAGGGTCGCGCATCCACATAACGCACCTCGCTTGACGCCTGCTGTACATTTTTCACTCAAATCAAAGAGCCACATTTGCCCCTCGCTCCGCCAGCGCGCCCCGAACTGGTGCCGAAATGATCGCGTCAGGTCGTCACTGCACGGCCATGAATGTCGAAAACACCTTACTCAACCTTGATTGAACGCACAGGACAGGAATCCTGACTCCTTGGCCAGGATTTTGCTTTATCCACAAGCGACCCACTTCTGCCTTCGAGCCTTTCATGTCAAACCACGCGATACCTGCGCGTCTACAACTGCGCCACATCACTAAACGGTATCCCGGCTGCCTGGCCAACGACGCTGTCGACCTGACGATTCAGCCCGGCGAGATTCATGCCCTGCTGGGAGAGAACGGTGCCGGCAAAAGCACGCTGATGAAGATCATCTATGGCGTGACGCAGCCCGACGCCGGGTCGATCATCTGGCAAGGCCAGGTGCAGACCATGCGCAATCCGGCACAGGCAAGAAGCCTGGGGATCGGCATGGTGTTCCAGCATTTCTCGCTGTTCGAAACCCTCAGCGTCGCGCAAAACATCGCCTTGGCTATGGGCGCTGCGGCAGGCACGCCCAAACAACTGGAACCGCGCATTCGCGAGGTTTCGCAACGCTACGGCATGGCAGTGGAGCCTCAGCGCCTGATCCATAGCCTGTCGATTGGCGAGCGGCAGAAAGTCGAAATCATTCGCTGCCTGATGCAGGACATTCGTCTGTTGATCCTCGACGAGCCCACCTCTGTGCTCACACCCCAGGAAGCCGAAGAGCTGTTCGTGACCCTCAGGCATCTGGCCGCAGAAGGCTGCAGCATTCTGTTTATCAGTCACAAGCTGGGCGAGGTTCGTGCCTTGTGTCACAGCGCAACCGTTCTGCGCAACGGTAAGGTATCCGGGCACTGTATCCCGGCTGAATGCTCCGATCTGGAGCTGGCGCGCTTGATGGTCGGTGATGCCGAAGGCTTGACCGCGCACTACGACAAAGTCAGCGGCAGCGAAGCCTTTCTGCGCATCGACAAGCTGTCCTGGCACAACCCGGACCCGTTCGGTTGCTCACTGAAAGACCTGAGCCTGGAAGTACGCAGCGGCGAAATCGTCGGCATCGCGGGCGTTGCCGGCAATGGTCAGGATGAATTGCTGGCGCTGCTGAGTGGCGAACAGACACTGCCTCATGCCCAGGCGACGACCCTGCGCTTCAAAGACACCCCGGTCGGCGACCTGCGCCCCGACGCCCGCCGCAAGCGTGGGCTGGCGTTCGTTCCGGCAGAGCGTCTGGGGCATGGTGCAGTGCCTGAACTCAGCCTGGCCGACAACGCTCTGCTGACCGCTTTCCAGCAAGGACTGGTGAGCAACGGCTTGATCCAGCGCGGCAAGGTTCGCGCACTGGCCGACGAAATCATCCGTCGCTTTGCGGTCAAGACGCCGGACGCACAGGCCGCGGCGCGCAGCCTCTCGGGCGGCAACCTGCAGAAATTCATTCTCGGTCGGGAAATCCTGCAAAACCCCAAACTGCTGATTGCTGCGCACCCGACCTGGGGCGTGGATGTCGGTGCTGCCGCAGCGATTCACCGGGCATTGATTGCCTTGCGTGACGCGGGGGCAGCCATTCTGGTGATTTCCGAAGACCTGGACGAGTTGTTCCAGATCAGCGACCGACTCGCCGCCCTGAGCGGCGGCCAGCTTTCCGACCTGATCCCCACTGAACAGACCAGCACCGTGCAAATCGGCGGCTGGATGGCGGGACAGTTCGATCATTCTCAAACCCAAGCCCACGTGCCTGGTTAACGGAGCAAAACATGCTGCTTTCTCTGGAACCGCGCGGCCAGCAATCGCGCGCCATGTTGTGGTGTTCCCCTTTACTGGCTGCCGTCCTGACACTGATCTGCGGCTCGCTGCTGTTCATCGGCCTGGGGCTCAACCCTTGGGTGACGCTGCACACCTTGCTGATCGCACCGGTCAGCGACTGGTATGGCGTGTCGGAATTGATGGTCAAAACCTTGCCGATTCTGCTCTGCGCGCTGGGCCTGGCGGTCGCGTATCAAGCGCGCATCTGGAACATCGGGGCGGAAGGCCAGTTGCTGCTCGGCGCATTGGCAGGCAGTGCCGTGGCGGTGAATATCATCGAGATGGAGAGTCGTTGGGCACTGGTCATGGTGCTGCTGGCCGGCACCCTCGCCGGCGCGGCTTGGGCGGGCGTGACCGCCTGGCTGCGCACACACTTCAACGCCAATGAAATCCTCACCAGCATCATGCTCAACTACATCGCCCTCAACTTGCTGCTGTACTTCGTGCACGGGCCGCTGAAGGACCCGGCCGGCATGAACTTCCCGGAGTCAGCGACCTTCGGCGACGCCAGCCGTCTGCCGCTGTTGATGGAGGATGGCCGCGCGCACATCGGCGTGTACTTCGCTCTGTTTGCGCTGGTCGCGGTGTGGGTGCTGCTGCAACGCAGTTTCGTCGGTTTTCAGATCAAGGTGCTGGGCCTGGACAAGCGTGCTGCCGGGTTTGTCGGCTTTCGAGAGAAACGCCTGGTCTGGCTCGCACTGTTGATCAGTGGCGCGCTGGCCGGGCTGGCCGGCGTATCGGAAGTGACAGGGCCGATCGGTCAACTGGTGCCGCAGGTCTCGCCAGGTTACGGCTATGCCGCGATCACCGTGGCCTTTCTCGGCCGCCTCAACCCCATTGGCATTCTGTTCTCCAGCCTGTTGATCGCCCTGCTGTACCTGGGTGGTGAAAGCGCACAAATGACCTTGAACCTGCCCTTGGCAATCACGCAATTGTTTCAGGGGATGATGCTGTTCTTCCTGCTGGCCTGTGATGTGCTGATTCTCTATCGCCCACGGTTGAAACTGCACTGGGCCAAGCGCCAGATGACAGCCGTCACAGGAGCCGCATGATGGATATCGACCTGCTGAGCAACATTTTCTATGCCATGGTCCGCTGCGGAACCCCCTTGATGCTGGTGGCGCTGGGCGAACTGATCTGCGAAAAAAGCGGCGTCATCAACCTGGGTCAGGAAGGCATGATGCTGTTTGGCGCGGTGATCGGTTTCATCATCGCCCTGAGTACCGGCAATCTATGGCTGGGCGTGCTGCTGGCGATGCTCGCTGGCATGCTGCTGTCGGCACTGTTTGCGCTGGTGGCGCTGGTGTTCAACGCCAATCAGGTCGCGACCGGGCTGGCGCTGACCATCTTCGGTGTCGGCCTTTCCAGCTTCGTCGGTGCCGCTTGGGTCGGCAAGCCATTGAGTGGTTTTGAACCGGTGGCCATCCCGCTGCTGAGTGACATTCCGCTGATCGGCCGCATGCTGTTTGCCCAGGACCTGCTCGTCTACCTGTCCTTTGCGCTGTTTGCGCTGGTCGCCTGGGCGCTGCTGAAAAGCCGCGTCGGGCTGATTATCCAGGCGGTCGGCGAAAATCCCGATGCGGCCAGCGCCATGGGCTTGCCAGTGTTGCGTGTACGCACGTTGGCCGTGCTGTTCGGCGGCGCAATGGCTGGGCTGGCCGGGGCTTACCTGTCGCTGGCCTATACGCCGATGTGGGCGGAAAACATGAGCGCAGGACGCGGCTGGATAGCCTTGGCGCTGGTGGTGTTCGCCAGCTGGCGCGTGTGGCGTCTACTGCTCGGTGCGTACCTGTTCGGCCTCGCCAGCATCCTGCACCTGGTCGCGCAAGGCATCGGCCTGGCCATCCCGTCCAACCTGCTGGCGATGCTGCCTTACCTCGCCACCATCATCGTCCTCGTCCTGCTCTCCCGCGACGCCCTGCGCACCCGGCTGTATGCGCCGGTATCGCTGGGCCAGCCGTGGCGGGCGGGTCATTGAGGAGCTAGCGGCGCAGATGGTTGACGCAGAGCGTCATGAACGGCATTCCCACGCTGGAGCGTGAGGAACGATAATCCCGACTATCGCGCCGATGCTCAGCGTCAGACATCTACCTTGAACGTTTCCGGCTCATGGAGATTCCAACACTGCATAGGCAGTAGTACGCTGCGGGGTCGAAACTTTCGAGAGGTCCTGCTGGCGCTGCCATGGAGTCTGTCTCTCAATTTGCCAAGGAATCATTCATGACCACTACCAAGAAAACCGCCCTCATTATCGGTGCTTCGCGTGGCCTCGGGCTCGGGCTGGTGCAGCGCTTGACCGAACAGGGCTGGCAGGTCACCGCCACGGTGCGTGATCCGCAGAACGCCGAAAACCTCAAAGCGGTAGAAGGCGTGCGCATCGAAGCGGTGGATCTGGACGAACCTGCTTCGCTGGAAGTGCTGGTCCAGAAGCTGCGTGGCGAGGTGTTCGACGTGCTGTTCGTCAATGCCGGGATTACCGGTGCGCAACACCAGAGCGCGGCAAAGTCGACCGCCGCCGAGCTTGGGCAGTTGTTCCTGACCAACGCTGTAGCGCCGATTCGTCTGGCCGAGCGCTTCGTTGAGCAAATCCGTCCCGGCACGGGCGTCCTGGCGTTCATGAGTTCGTGGCTGGGCAGCGTCACTTGCCCGGACGGCGCAAACCTTGCGCTGTACAAGGCCAGCAAGGCTGCACTCAATTCGATGACCAATACCTTTGTCACCGAGCTGGGCGAGAACCGTCCTACCGTGCTGTCGATGCATCCGGGTTGGGTGAAGACCGACATGGGCGGCGAAAATGCCGCCATCGACGTCATGACCAGCACCACCGGGCTTGTCGAACAGCTCAATGCCTACGCAGGCAAGGGCGGCCATCACTTCATCGATTACCAGGGCAAGACGATTGCCTGGTAATCGGCTGCTCGACTAGAATCGCCGTCCTTCGCCGGGGCGCACCTGACCCCGGCGACCCTGGATCAGCAGACAGGGCAACACTGAGCTGGCTAACCTGAACCTGTCTTTCAGAGGAGCCGGCCCATGCCTGCGATCCGTATCTGGTTGAAAAATCCCCTTGCCGTGTTCACTGCCAATGACCTGGACGCCCGTGGCGGTCTGGTGATCGAAGGCGGCGTCATCACTGAAGTGCTGGCCGCCGGACAACAACCGTCGACACCCTGCACACAGACATTCGATGCCCGCGAGCATGTGCTGCTGCCGGGGCTGATCAACACGCATCATCACTTCTACCAAACCCTCACCCGCGCCTGGGCACCGGTGGTCAACCAGCCATTATTCCCGTGGCTGAAAACCCTGTACCCGGTGTGGGCGCGCCTGACGCCAGAGAAGCTCGCGGTCGCCAGCAAGGTGGCGCTGGCTGAATTGCTGCTGTCGGGTTGCACAACGGCTGCTGACCATCACTACCTGTTCCCCGACGGGCTGGAACACGCCATCGATGTTCAGGTGCAAAGCGTTCGCGAGCTGGGTATGCGCGCAATGTTGACGCGTGGTTCGATGAGCCTTGGTGAAGCCGACGGAGGTTTGCCGCCACAGCAAACCGTGCAGCAGGGCGAGGTGATTCTAGCCGACAGTCAGCGCCTGATCGAGACCTATCACGAGCGCGGCGATGGTGCGCAGATCCAGATCGCGCTGGCACCCTGCTCGCCGTTTTCGGTCACGCCGCAGATCATGGCCGAGAGTGCGGCCATGGCCGAAAAACTCGACGTGCGCCTGCACACGCATCTGGCTGAAACCCTCGACGAAGAGGACTTCTGCCTGCAACGCTTCGGCCTGCGCACCGTGGATTATCTGGACAGCGTCGGCTGGCTCGGCCCGCGCACCTGGCTGGCCCACGGCATTCATTTCAACCCCGACGAGATTGCCCGCCTCGGCGCTGCGGGCACCGGCGTCTGTCATTGCCCAAGCTCGAACATGCGCCTGGCCTCTGGCATCTGCCCGACGCTGGAGCTGATCGCTGCCGGCGCGCCGCTGGGGCTCGGGGTCGATGGTTCGGCGTCCAACGATGCATCGAACATGATCCTGGAAACCCGCCAGGCGCTTTACCTGCAACGCCTGCGCTACGGCGCCGAAAAAATCACTCCGCAGCTCGTGCTGGGCTGGGCCACCAAGGGGTCAGCGCAATTACTGGGACGTACCGATATCGGTGAGCTGGCGGTGGGTAAACAGGCCGATCTGGCGCTGTTCAAGCTGGACGAACTGCGTTTTTCCGGCAGCCATGATCCGCTCTCGGCGCTGTTGCTGTGCGGCGCTGACCGTGCCGACCGAGTGATGGTTGGCGGTCAGTGGCGAGTGATTGACGGGCAGGTTGAAGGCCTGGATATCAAGCAGTTGATTGCCGATCACAGCCAGGCCGCGCGGGAGTTGATTCGGGGCTGAACGTGCGGGGCGATAATCTCAACTATCGTGCGACGCTCCGCGTCGGCATGCCGTTCAAGACGCTCTGCGTCCTCTTGCGACGCAGAGCGTGGGGCGATAGGCAATAGGCCCTAAAGCCCCAGGCACGACAGCATGATGAACGTCGCGAACAGCACGAAGTGGGTCATGCCTTCGATGGCGTTGGTTTCGCCGTCGTTGAGGTTGATGGCGGACACCAGCAGGGTGATGAAGATCATCACGGTCTGCACCGGCGTCATGGCCATCTGGAACGGCTGGCCGCTGTAAAGCGCCATCGCTTCCATGACCGGAACCGTCAGAATCACGGTGGACAACGATGCACCCAAAGCGATGTTGACCACTGACTGCATGCGGTTGGCGAGTGCCGCGCGCAGGGCGGTCAGAATCTCCGGTGCAGCGGAAATGGCGGCCACCAGAATGGCGGTCATCACTGGCGGTGCCCCCGTCCCTTCCAGGCCCAGGTCGACCGTCTTGGACATCACTTCAGCCAGCGCGCCAATCACCACCACACCGGTGACCAATGTGACAATCGAGCGGGTCAGGTTGACCGGCTCTGCATGCTGTTCAGCCTGATCCGAGCCCTGGCGTTTTTTCTTTTCCGGATAGCTGTAGCTGAAAAAGTAACTGTGCGGCCCGACCTGCATGCGCAGGAACAGCGTGTAGAGCAGAATCATCGCGCCAATGGTGAACGCCGAATAGATCTTCCAGTCGCCTTTGGGGATGAACTCGGGCACCACCATCGACACGCCCATGGCGGTGAGGATCATCACGCTATAGGTGCGCGCCGAGTCATCGTTATAGGACTGCTCGCCGTGCTTGATACCGCCCATCAGCGCGGCCAGGCCAAGGATGCCGTTGATGTCGAGCATTACCGCCGAGTAAATCGTGTCCCGCACCAGCGTCGGCGATGGCTCGTTGCTCATCATGATCGCCAGAATCACCACTTCGACCAGCACCGCCGAGAGCGTGAGGATCATCGTCCCGTAGGGGTCACCGACCTTTTCCGCGAGCATTTCGGCGTGGTGCGCGACGCGCATCGAGGCGCAGACGATGAAGCCGACCAGCGCCAACCCGGAAACCAGTGCGACGACCTGTCCGTTGCCCAGCAGCACATGCTCCAGCGGATAGGCGACAAACATGGCAATGATTGCCAGCAGTAGAAACTTTTCTTGCTTGAGCAAAGCGCCCATTACTTTCTCCAAACCCTTGCGACAGATCGCCGCGGATAGTCATGAACGTGTCTGTCATTGAAGCCGTTCAGAGTGCGGTGTGTGACAAAAGGTTTCAACAAATGACCCGAATGAGAACTGCACCCACACGTAAATGACTTTTGATCCCGTCGTCACGATGTGAAATAGTGCCCGCCGTTTTCAACAATAGCGCCCGCCGTTTTCTTCGCGGCCTTCAGGGCGCGCCTGTTTTCATGATTCCGCTTTGTTAGAAAGGACCTTCGCCATGCGTGCTTTTCGACTTCCGCACCTGCTGGCTTGCGGCCTGCTGACCTTGATGGCCAGCGCCGCCCAGGCCGCGCCTATCGACATCGATGACGGCCAACACAAAGTCCACCTGCCTGACACTCCCAAGCGCGTAGTGGTGCTGGAGTTCTCGTTTCTCGACGGACTGGCTTCGGTCGGTGTGACGCCGGTCGGTGCCGCCGACGATGGCGATGCCAACCGCGTACTGCCCAAGGTGCGCAAGGCCGTCGGCGAATGGCAGTCCGTGGGGCTGCGCTCGCAACCCAATATAGAAGTGATCGCGCGGCTCAAGCCGGACCTGATCATTGCCGACCTCGGCCGCCATCAGGCGCTTTACAACGATCTGGCCAGCCTGGCACCAACACTGATGCTGCCGTCGCGCGGCGAGGATTATCAGGGCAGTCTGAAATCTGCCGAGCTGATCGGCGTGGCGCTCGGCAAAGGCCCAGAGATGCAGGCGCGGATCGCGGAGAACCGCCAGCACCTGAAGACTGTTGCCGAGCAGATTCCGGCCAACACCAACGTGCTGTTCGGCGTCGCCCGCGAAGACAGCTTCTCGGTGCACGGCCCGCACTCTTATGCGGGCAGCGTGTTGCAGGCGATCGGTCTGAAGGTCCCGGAAGTACGCAAAGACGCCGCGCCCACCGAATTCGTCAGCCTGGAGCAGTTGCTGGCATTGGACCCGAACTGGTTGCTGGTCGGTCATTATCGTCGCCCGAGCATCGTCGACAGCTGGAGCAAGCAGCCGCTGTGGCAGGTGCTTGGCGCAGTACGTAACAAGCAGGTAGCTGAAGTGGATGGCGACAGCTGGGCGCGCAATCGCGGGATCATGGCGTCCGAGCAGATCGCCGACGATGCGCTTGCCGTACTCAAGGGCGGCAAGGCCGTGCTGAACCCGTAAATGCGCCGCTGGCTGATGGCGGGCGTGATCACCGCGACCTGCCTGGGACTGTTCTGGGTGTCGCTGTTCGCCCTGTCTTCGTTCAGCATTCGTCAGGTAGATGCCTGGAACGGACTGTTCACGCAGGGTCGCGAGGGCGGCAACATCGCTTATATCGTTGCGCAATTGCGCGTGCCACGCGCCTTGTGCGCGGCGCTGGTCGGTGCCTGCCTGGGCGTGGCGGGCGCGTTGATGCAGGGCATCACCCGCAACCGTCTGGCCTCCCCGTCATTGTTTGGCGTCACGGCGGGCGCAGCGTTGGGGCTGGCGCTGTTTTCCACAGGTCTGGTCGCTCTGCCCTTCCCCGGTGGCGCGCTGCTGATGACCTGCCTCGGTGGTGCGTTGGCATGGATCACAGTGTTCAGTCTTGGCGGCGCATGGTCGCCTGCCACCGCTCAGGGGCGACTGGTGCTGGCGGGTGTCGCCGTCGCCGCGCTGTGCGCAGCCTTGACCCGCCTCACTGTGATTCTTGTCGAAGCACAGGCGCAAAGTGTCCTCAACTGGCTGGCCGGTTCACTGGCCAACGTCGGCGCGGCGCAGTTGCAACTGCTCTGGCCTTGCACGCTGATCGGTCTGGTGCTGGCGATTGCCTGTGCGCCGCGCCTGAACCTGATCAACCTCGGCGAAGACGCTGCCCGTTCACTGGGCGTACGCATCGGTGCCTTGCGCCTGCTGGTGTTCGTGGTCAGCTTGCTGCTGGTCGGCGCCAGCGTCTGTGCGGTGGGGCCGATAGCATTTGTCGGCCTGATCGCGCCGAACATTGCTCGCCAATGGCTGGGCAATGACTACCGCTGGTTGATCCCGATCAGCGCCGGACTGGGTGCGGCTATCGTGCTGGCTTCCGACCTGATCAGCCGCGCCGTGGCATTCCCCGTGGAAACGCCGGCCGGCGTGGTCACGGCGTTGATTGGCGCGCCGTTCTTTCTGTTTCTGGCGAGGCGCGCGCTATGAACCAGTCCCGCTCACGGCTGTTGTTGCTGATTGTGTTGCTGGTACTGGCCCTGCTGTTGAGCCTCAGCGCGGGCACCGTCTGGCTGACGCCCGGCGCGGTGCTCGATCATCTGATCGCCCACGACAGCAAGGACTTCGAAGTCTGGAATCACCGCCTGCCACGCGGACTGCTCGCAATCATGACCGGCTGCGCGTTCGGCCTGGCGGGTGCCATCGTGCAAGGTGTGATTCGCAACCCGCTGGCCTCGCCGGAAATTCTTGGCGTGACCCAGGGCGCAGGGCTGGCGCTGACCATCGCGATTATCGGCCTGCCGCAATTGCCGGTGGCCGCGCTGCCGTTTGTGGCGTGTCTGGGCGGTGCAGCGGGGGCATTGCTGCTGGCGTTGTACAACACCGGCGTGCAGTTCTCTGGCGTGCGTTTCGCGCTCTCCGGGGTAGCGATTGCCGTGACGCTGTCGAGCATCACCGAATTTCTGATTCTGTCCAACCCGCTGGATATCAATACCGCCCTGCTGGCCCTGACCGGCAGTTTGTGGAGCCGTAACTGGCACCATGTGTTGCTGGCCTCGCCGCTTCTGCTGCTGATCCCGCTCAGCTTGCTGCTGGCCAAACCGCTGAACCTGATCGGCCTGGGCGATGAAGCAGCGCAGAGCCTGGGTACCGGCCTCAAACGTACGCGCTGGCTGGCGATGAGCAGTGCCGTGCTGTTGACCAGCCTGGGCGTGGGCATCATCGGACCGGTGAGTTTTGTCGGGCTGGTCGCGCCACACATGGCACGCCGTCTGGTCGGCGGTCATCATCAATACCTGCTGCCCGCCTCCATGATATTGGGCGCGTTATTGCTGGTGCTGGCCGATACGCTGGGGCGCACATTGATCGCACCCAGCGAGATCCCCGCCGGGATTCTCACGGCGGTGATCGGCGCTCCGTATTTCCTCTGGCTGCTGGCCCGATTCAAAGGTTGATCCCATGAGTATTCTGAAGGCGCAGCAACTCGACATCGGCTACGGCGCGACGCGGATCGTGCAAGACCTGTCATTCAGCCCGCCGCCTGCGCAGGTCACCGCGCTGATCGGCCCCAACGGTTGCGGCAAATCCACACTGCTCAAAGCCTTCGCCCGGATTCTCACCCCGCAATCGGGCAGCCTCAGCCTGGACGGCAAAGCCTACCGTCAGCTGTCGGCCAACGAGCTGGCGCGCAAGGTGGCTTTTCTGCCGCAAGTGCTGCCGATTCCGGAAGGCGTCAGCGTACGCCAGCTGGTGGCGTACGGTCGCAGTCCGCACAACAGTCTGTGGGGACGCTTGAGCGGGGCCGATCAGCGCAGTGTCGAACAAGCGCTGCAACGCATGGAGCTGGAAACCCTGGCCGACCGGCCGCTGTCCGACCTTTCCGGCGGGCAGCGCCAACGAGCGTGGCTGGCGATGATCCTCGCGCAGGACGCCGCCATCGTCTTGCTCGACGAGCCCACCACCTATCTGGACATCAGCCATCAGGTCGAACTGCTGGACCTGATGCGCGAACTCAGCGCCGAAGGCAAAACCGTGATTACCGTGCTGCACGACATCAATCAGGCCTGTCGCTATGCCGACCATCTGGCGGTCATGCAGGGTGGACGTCTGGTGACCTGCGGCGCGCCGGGCGATGTACTGACGGCCGAGCTGGTCTGCCAGGTGTTCGATGTGCAGGTGCAGATCATGCGCGAACCCGTGGCCGGTACGCCGATGTGCATTGTCGAGCGCAGCACGCGCTGCACCAGTTAGCGGCGCAGCCCACCGCACCTGCACCTTCTCGCTGCACTACGCGTTACACACGAGTCTGTTTTAGATTCTGGCCGAAGGCCGTGGGAGCGAACTTGTTCGCGAAAGGGTCGGCATATTCTCCGAAAATGCATCGTCTGAACGACCTCCTTCGCGGACAAGCCCGCTCCTACACACGCACTATTGCTACAGGGTGAAGCACGCCAGCATCGTAAGTTGTCCTGTTGGTCAGTTATTTGCATTGCTCGGGCATGCACTCCAACAAGACCGCAAGGAGCTAGACCCGATGCACCTGACCAACCCACGTCGTCCCCTGAAAAAACTGCTGTGTGCCATGGCCGCCGTTGTCGGCATTGGCTCCAGCCTGCTCGCCTCGGCAGCCGATCCGCTGAAAGTCGGATTCGTCTACATCGGCCCCATCGGCGACCACGGCTGGACCTATCAGCATGAACAGGGCCGTCAGGCGATGGTCAAGGCGCTGGGTGACAAGGTGACCAGCAGCTACGTGGAAAACGTGCCGGAGGGCGCGGACGCCGAGCGGGTTATCCGCAACATGGCCAAGGGCGGTTACGACCTGATTTTCAGTACCTCGTTCGGCTACATGAACCCCACTCTGAAAGTCGCCAAGCAATTCCCCAAGGTGAAGTTCGAGCACGCGACCGGCTATAAGCAGGACAAGAACATGGGCACGTATCTGGCCCGTACCTATGAGGGTCGCTACGTGAGCGGCTACATCGCCGCGAAGATGACCAAGACCAAGAAGATCGGTTATGTCGCCTCGTTCCCGATTCCTGAAGTGCTGCGCGACATCGACGCCATCCAGCTGGCGCTGAACAAATACAACCCGGGCACCGAGATCAAAGTGGTGTGGGTCAACTCCTGGTTCGATCCGGGCAAGGAAGCCGATGCTGCCAACGCACTCATCGATCAGGGCGTTGATGTGGTCTTCCAGCACACCGACAGCCCTGCGCCGATCCAGACCGCCGAGCGTCGTGGCGTGTATGCCGTCGGTTATGCCTCGGACATGGCTCACTTTGGACCGAAAGCAGTGCTGACCTCCATCGTCAACAACTGGGGCCCGCATTACATTCAGGCCGCCGAGGGCGCAATCGCAGGCACCTGGAAACCACAGGATTACTGGGGCGGCCTGAAAGAAGGTACGGTCGAGCTGCCGATCAGCGACGTGGTGCCTGCCGATGTGAAGGCCGAAGCGCAGAAGATCATCGCCAGCATCGAAAGCGGCGAATTCCACCCGTTCACCGGACCGATCAAGGACCAGAACGGCACCGTGAAAATTGCTGACGGCGTGGTTGCAACCAACGCTGAGCTGGCGTCGATGAACTATTACGTCGAAGGGATCAAGGCCGAACTGCCTAAATAACCGCCTGGCGTCTCGTGCCTGCTTCGGCGGGCACGCTCATCGACAGCGAACACCACATGATTTCCAGGACCGTTAATGGACCAGCTTCCCGTCATCGACATAGCCCCGCTCTACGGCACCGACCTTGAGGCCTGGCAGGATGTCGCCCGGCAGATCGACAGTGCCTGTCGGCAATGGGGTTTCTTTTATATCAAGGGCCACCCGATCAGCGCGCAACGCATCGAGCAGGTGCAATCGGCAGCCAAAGACTTTTTCGCTCGTCCGGCAGCCGAAAAGCTCATCATCGACATCACGCAAAGCACCCATCATCGTGGCTACGGTGCCATCGCTACAGAGCAACTGGACCCCAGCCTGCCGAGTGACCTGAAGGAAACCTTCGACATGGGCCTGCATCTGGAGGCAGGCCATCCCGACGTGCTGGCTGGCAAACCATTGCGCGGGCCCAATCGGCACCCGGACATTCCCGGCTGGGAAAGCCTGATGGAACAGCATTACCTGGACATGCAGGCATTGGCGCAAACCCTGCTGCGCGCCATGACCCTGGCGCTGGGCATCGAACGCGATTTCTTCGATCAGCGCTTCAAGGACCCGGTCAGCGTGCTGCGCATGATTCATTACCCACCGCGTGATACGGCGACCTCGGCCGAGCAACAAGGCGCAGGCGCGCATACCGATTATGGCTGCATCACCCTGTTGTATCAGGACACGGCGGGCGGCTTGCAGGTGCGCGACGTGCGGGGCGAATGGATCGACGCACCGCCGATTGACGGTACGTTCGTGGTCAATCTCGGCGACATGATGGCGCGCTGGAGCAACGACCGTTATCTGTCCACGCCGCACCGGGTTATCAGCCCGCTTGGCGTCGACCGCTATTCGATGCCGTTTTTCGCCGAACCGCATCCCGACACGCGTATTGAATGCCTGCCCGGTTGCCAGAGCGAAAGCCAGCCAGCGCGCTATCCTGTTACAACCTGCGCCGAGTTTCTGCTGTCGCGCTTTGCTGATACCTATGCTTACCGCCGCGATCAGGAGGCAAGTTGAACGTTCGGTCAGGTTTTACCCTGCGCAGCGACGTGCATCTGTAGAATGCCCGCGATCTGCACCTGATGAGAAAAGAATATGTACGACTGGTTGAACGCCCTGCCCAAGGCAGAACTGCACTTGCACCTCGAAGGTTCGCTGGAACCCGAGTTGCTGTTCGCCCTGGCAGAGCGCAACAAAATTGCCCTGCCGTGGAATGACGTCGAAACCCTGCGCAAGGCCTATGCCTTCAACAACCTGCAGGAATTCCTTGATCTGTATTACCGCGGTGCGGACGTTTTGCGCACAGAGCAGGACTTCTACGACCTGACCTGGGCTTACCTGCTGCGCTGCAAGGAACAGAACGTTATCCACACCGAACCGTTCTTCGATCCGCAAACCCACACTGACCGGGGCATCCCGTTTGAAGTGGTGCTGGCCGGGATTACCGGTGCGCTGAAAGACGGCAAGTCGAAGCTGGGCGTCGACAGCGGTCTGATCCTGAGCTTCCTGCGTCACCTGTCCCAGGAAGAAGCCGAAAAAACCCTCGATCAGGCGCTGCCGTTCCGTGATGCGTTCGTCGCCGTGGGCCTCGATAGCTCCGAGATGGGCCACCCGCCAAGCAAGTTCCAGCGCGTATTTGATCGCGCCCGCAACGAGGGCTTCCTGACCGTCGCCCACGCCGGAGAAGAAGGCCCGCCGGAATACATCTGGGAAGCACTGGACCTGCTGAAGATCGAGCGCATCGACCACGGTGTACGCGCCATTGAAGACGAGCGACTGATGCAGCGCATCATCGACGAACAGATCCCGTTGACCGTCTGCCCGCTGTCCAACACCAAGCTTTGTGTGTTCGACGACATGGCCCAGCACAACATCCTCGACATGCTCGAGCGTGGCGTGAAGGTCACCGTCAACTCGGACGACCCGGCCTACTTCGGAGGCTACGTGACCGAAAACTTCCATGCGCTGTACACCCACCTGGGCATGACTGAAGATCAGGCAAAACGCTTGGCACAAAACAGCCTGGATGCACGACTGGTCAAGCCCTAGGGAGTGATTGAGCGGCTCCCCCATCGTTCCTCACGCTCCGCGTCGCAACAGGACGCGAAGCGTCCGGAACGGCATGCAAAAGCGGAGCAGTGACACGATAGTGGTGGGGCAAGCCACACCTGCGGTTCCCGTCAAGCCGCCGCCGCGATCTTGCTGATTTCCCGCTGCCCACTGGAGGAGACCTGCAAGGTGCTGGGCTCCTCGGTGGTGCGCAGCCAGCCCATTTGGAAGAATAACTGCAGCAGCCCTGCCCCCAGCGCGCCGCCAAGGTGCGGGTTGCGATCATTCCATTTCGGGCAGGCACATACCGTTTCACGCTTGCGCTGTGCCAGCGCCGGTATGTAAATACCGCGCTCGGCAAAACTGGCCATACCCTTGCTCGTGACCTCGACACGCTTCTCTTGCTGTTCTATCCAGCCCGCCTCCAGAAGGCGCTGATAAAGCTCGGCGGCCATTTCGCCGCCCAGATGATCGGAGCAGATTCTTGCACGGCGTAGCGGCAACGGCGGCATAGGCTGAGCAAACCTGCGGCTGATCTGTTCGGCACTGGCCAGCGAGGCACAGGCCAGAGCTTCTACAGCGGCCCCCACTTCCGGCGCGGCGAGGCGAAAGAAGCGCTTGCGACCCCGCGCCTCCTGTTTCAACAAACCGCCGCTGGTCAGACGCGCCAGGTGCGCGCCTGCAGAAGAAGTCGAGAGTCCCGCCAAAATCGCCAACTCATCGGCAGGACGAGCAGTACCATCCATCAGTGCCCAGATCATTGCGCTGCGCTTGGGGTCGGCCAGCAATGTTGCGATCTGGCTGATGCAAGGTCCGTATTCCATGTGTTCACTCCCTGTTGAAACATTCATCTATCGTGATGACTGGGTGAAAGCAATCACGCCTCGGTAGAGTTGAACGTGGTTCTTATATGAAATGACAAGTATAAACTCTATGCCCTTCGGCCCCAGTGGGCGAAAAACGATTCGTACAAACTGTTGTTGTACAACAGCTCGAAAAAACCCACGTTTCTCTCTCGCCCGATCGGCAGGAAGATCTTCCTGCCTTAACGGCAAACCCCCTCTAGCAAAGGGGTTCCGACCATTACTTCAAAAAGAGATTGAAAAAACAAGCGTAATACCCATGACAAAACCGCCAAAACCACTCAACAACAGTCAGTTTTAACTTCGCCTGAGAGTTGAAACTTTGCACCGTTGAAACACTTTCAAATATTATATTTTCCGACACTTCCGAAGGTTATTTCCTACCCGGACGTGGCTATTAAAACAAACCAACGGGCGACGGACCTACAGCCTGTTGCTTACAACGTGACCTGAGCATTTCCAGCAACAGAATGACCGGCTTGCTGAGCTGCGCCCGGTGGGCGCATAACAGGTTCAGCGGCGCTCGCTCGCCGATCAAATCAGGCATCAGTACTTTCAGGTGCCCGGCCCGTACATCTGCGGCAACGTCCAGCCAGGATTTGTACGCCACACCTTCGCCCGCTACTGCCCAGCGGCGCACTACATCTGCGTCGTCACTGAACCGGTTGCCGCTGACCGTCAGGCTGATTTCGCGCTTGCCATCATTCAGCGTCCAGCGGTCATGCACACGATCACCGAGCATGAACAACAGGCAGTTATGCTGCGCCAGTTGCTCAACCTGCTGCGGTTCGCCATGACGCTGCAGGTAACTCGGCGCGGCACACAACACCCGCCGGTTGTCAGGCAACACCGGCAATGCGACCAGGCTTGAATCCTCCGGCTCGCCGTAACGCAGCGCCACATCGACCGGCTGGCGGAACAGGTCGGCAATACGATCATCCAGCAACAGGCGCACGGTCAGTTGCGGATGTTGCTGCTGAAATTCGTCGAGCCAGGGCAAGAGTACGTTACGTCCCAGATCCGACGGTGCCGAGAGTTGCAACACGCCCTCACAACGGTCCTGGCTGCTGGCCAGCAGGCGCCGCCCTTCTTCCAGACTGCCAAGTGCAGCGCGAGCATACTCCAGAAACCCCTCGCCTTCGGCGGTCAGACGCAGGCTGCGCGTCGAACGTGCCAGCAAGCGCGCACCCAATTGCCGTTCAATACGTTTGAGCGCCGCGCTGGCAACCGCCGCAGACATGTCCATCACCCGCGCTGCGGCAGAAAGACTGCCCAGGTCCGCTGCACGAACGAACAACTGCAAGTCGTCAAAACGCAACATCAATGCCTCGTATTATCAAAATAAAATTGAAAGAGCCTGCCGTTTTAGCGGGTTTTATCTTTACTGGAAATAGCCAATGATCTCTTCATCATTTTTTCCGAAGAGGCCCGTCATGAAAGCAATCGCGTATTACCACTCGCTGCCGATCAGCGACGCACTGTCATTGCAGGACATCGAACTGCCTGAACCGGTGGCTGGCGCTCGTGATCTGCTGGTAGAGGTCAAGGCCATCTCCGTCAACCCGGTGGACACCAAAATTCGCCAGAACGTCCAGCCCGAGGACGGCGCTCCCAAGGTGCTGGGCTGGGATGTGGCAGGTGTCGTGAAAGCGGTGGGTAGCCAGGTCACGCTGTTCAAGCCGGGTGACAAGGTGTTCTATGCCGGCTCCCTGACCCGGCCGGGTGGCAACAGCGAACTGCATGTGGTCGACGAGCGTATTGTCGGGCATATGCCAAAAACCCTGAGCTTTGCCCACGCAGCCGCGTTGCCGTTGACGGCGATCACTGCCTGGGAGCTGTTGTTCGAGCGCCTGCAGATCGCTCAGCAAAAAGGCGAAGGCTCGCACAGCCTGCTGATCGTCGGTGCAGCGGGCGGTGTAGGTTCGATCCTTACCCAGTTGGCACGTCAGCTGACCACCCTGAAGGTCATCGGCACCGCTTCCCGGCCTGAGACCGAAAGCTGGGTCCGCGAACTGGGCGCACACGAAGTGCTGAACCACAGCAAGCCGTTGAGCGAAGAACTGAAGCGCGTCGGCCTGAACCAGGTGACCCATGTGGCCAGCCTGACCCAGACCGAACAGCATCTGGACCAGTTGGTCGAGGCGCTCAAGCCACAGGGCAAGCTGGCGCTGATCGACGATCCCAAGTCACTGGATGTGTCGAAGCTCAAGCGCAAGAGCCTGTCGCTGCACTGGGAGTTCATGTACACGCGGTCGATGTTCGAAACCGAGGACATGATCGAACAGCACAACCTGCTCAACCGGGTGGCCGAGCTGATCGACGCCGGAACGCTGAAAACCACCTTTGGTGAGCACTTCGGCAGCATCAACGCAGAGAATCTGCGCCGCGCTCATGCCCTGCTGGAAAGTGGCAAGGCCAAGGGCAAGGTTGTACTGGAAGGGTTCTGAACGCGATATGGTTGTGTCAGCGCATCGCGTGACTGACACAACCGTTGCGCCGAATCAGACAGGCTTCGCCTGTGCATCCCGCGTGCCTTGCGCACGGCGTGTCAGTACCGAAAGGCCGACTGTCAGCACACCGCACAGGCTGATAACCAACGCCATGGGTGTGGCCGTGCCGTCATGCAACAAGCCCACTAGGCTGGCGGCGATGGCGGCAACACTGAATTGCAGACAACCCAGCAGCGCCGAGGCACTGCCCGCACGCGCCCACTGGCCGCTCATCGCGCAGGCTGACGCATTGGGGATGATGCACCCAAGGCTTGCCACGCAAATGAACAATGGCACCAGCAGCGGCCAAAGCGCTTCGGTGCGCAGCAAGCTGATCGCCAGCAACACCAGCGCCGCGGTCAGATAGATCCAGACCGTTCGTGACAGCAAAAATGCCGGCCCCGTCTTGCGCAGCAGACGCGCATTGATCTGCGCGACCAGAATGAAACCCGCCGCGTTCATCCCGAACAGCCAGCCATAATGCTCGGCCGGTACGCCGTACAGCTTGATGAACACGAACGGCGACCCGGCGACGTAAGCGAACATTCCGGCCATGGCAATGCCGCCCGTCAGGGCATGGCCGATGAAGACGCGGTCCTGCAGCAGGTTGACGTACTGGCGAAATGCGCCACTCAACGGCTGACGAGGCGTGCTGGCGGGCATGCTTTCCGGCAGCCCCAGTGCAACCGCCGCCAGGCAGGCACCACTGAAAAGCGCCAGGCTGACAAAGATCGATTGCCAGCCAAAGGTGCTGACCAGTACTCCGCCAAGCATGGGTGCCAGAATCGGAGCCAGGCCCATGACCAGCATCAGTTGTGAAAAGACCTTGGCCGACTCGACGGCATTGCACTTGTCACTGACGATTGCCCGCGACAACACCATCCCGGCACAGCCGCCCAACGCCTGAACGAAGCGCGCACCAATCAGCCATTCAAGGCTCGGCGCAAAGGCGCAGGCTATCGAGGCGAGCATGAACAAGGTAACGCCGAACAGCAGCGGAATGCGCCGGCCGAACCGGTCAGCCACCGGACCATAGGCCAGTTGTCCCAGGGAAAGCCCGAGAAAGTAAGCCGCGAGGGTCAACTGAATATGTTTTTCGTCGGTCCCGAAATACGAGGCCATGGCCGGAAAGCCAGGAAGATAAAAGTCGATGGCCAGAGGGCCGAAGGCACTCAATGAGCCAAGGATAAGGATTGTGCGTAGATTCATCGGGTGTCCATTAACGGGTGCAGGGCAACGGGTTAGTCTAACCGGCTTACCTTGCAGAGAACGAAGGACAGGGTAATTAATTCAAAACTTTTCAAAGTTTACAGACAGGGAGACCGCTCCGGTCTCCCTGACCCGCGTCATGCCGGCTGCGCCTGATAACCCTCTTCGCTGATCAACCTGACGATCTGCTCGGGTGACAGACTGCTTTGTACCTTCACCTGCTTGCTGGCCAGTTCAACCTGAACATCAGCGCCTGGGTCGTCGTTCTTGATCGCTTGAGTCACCGCGCGAACACAGTGCCCGCAGGTCATGCCTTGAACATTGAATAACTGCATGGTGTCACTCCCTTATTGATGGATAGCGAGCATCTTCAACCTTGTCATCGTGGCAAGGTCAAGTTTCTGTTATCGCTGCCGGGCTGGTATTCGAGCTGATCGTGAGCCAAGCTGACTCATCAACGTTTACATCAGGAGTATCAGCGATGCGCTGGTCAGCAGTGAGCCTCTTCAGCATTCTCGGTTTCTTGGCTATCGCACCCGCCACTCAGGCCGATCAGGATTACGGCATCCTGATCATTTCCCGAGAGCGCCTGGAAGTCGCGACCTCCTGTGAGATCGGCATCTATGTGCAGGACCGTCTGGCCGGAAGGCTTTTTCAGGAGGACTCGGTGTCTTTCAACCTGCCTCCCGGTGAAGTGTCGATAAGACTGAGCACCCTGCGGGGTACCGTGGTGGGCTGCGAACCGGGAATGGAAGCGCCGCGCAGCACCAAGATCCAGCTCCGCTCGGGCGATATCATCAAATACCGTATCGCCGCGGACCTGAACGGCATGTACCTCAAGAAAGCCGACCTCAACTATTGATTCGCGCTTGACCTTGCCCATGTGGCAAGGTTGATCCTTGCAGGTATCCAGCCTCAGGGAGTGATTCACATGCAACAAACCACCACCTTCGACCTGCCGATCAGCGGCATGACCTGCGCCAGTTGTGCGGGTCGGGTCGAGCGTGCTCTGGCCAAAGTGCCGGGGGTCAACAGCGTGACGGTCAACCTGGCCAATGAGCGCGCCCATGTAGACACCGCAGCACAGACCGATCCGCAAACCCTGATCGACGCCGTCAGCCGTGCCGGCTACAGCGCAACGCTGGTTGAGGATCGCCACGCCGAAGCTGACCAGAAAGCACGCCACCTGCATAACGAACGATGGGCCCTGCTGTTGGCCATCGCGCTGGCACTGCCGTTGATCGCGCCAATGTTACTGACGCCGCTGGGCGTTCACTGGATGCTGCCCGCCTGGGCGCAATTCGCACTGGCGACACCGGTGCAATTCGTTCTGGGGGCGCGTTTTTATCTGGCTGCCTGGAAGGCCGTACGCGCGGGCGCAGGCAATATGGACCTGCTGGTCGCCATCGGCACCAGCGCGGGCTACGGCTTGAGCGTCTACCAATGGCTGAGTGCTGCACCCGGCACCACGCCGCATCTGTATTTCGAAGCATCGGCGGTGGTTATCGCGCTGGTGCTGTTGGGCAAATACCTGGAAAGCCGCGCCAAGCGTCAGACGGCCAGCGCCATTCGTGCCCTCGAGGCACTACGCCCGGAACGCGCCCTGCGCGTGGTCGACGGCCTCGCACAGGACGTCGCGATCAGCTCACTGCAGCTTGGCGATCAAGTGCTGGTCAAACCTGGCGAACGGTTTCCTGTGGACGGCGAAGTGGTCGAAGGCAGCAGCCATGCTGACGAAGCGCTGATTACCGGTGAAAGCCTGCCGGTGGCCAAGCAGACGGGTGACAAGATCACGGGCGGGGCCATCAACGGCGAGGGCCAGTTGCTGGTGAGAACTACAGCGCTGGGCGCGGAAACAGTGCTGGCGCGCATCATTCGGCTGGTCGAAGACGCTCAGGCGGGCAAGGCCCCGATCCAGAAACTGGTGGATAAAGTCAGCCAGGTGTTTGTACCCACTGTACTGGGGATTGCCTTTTTCACGCTGGCAGGCTGGCTGCTGGCTGGAGCCTCGCTTGAAGTGGCGCTGATCAATGCGGTCGCCGTATTGGTGATTGCCTGCCCCTGCTCTCTGGGCCTTGCGACACCTACAGCGATCATGGCCGGAACCGGCGTGGCGGCGCGCTACGGCATTCTGATCAAGGATGCAGAGGCACTGGAGCGCGCCCACGCTGTGGATGCCGTGGTATTCGACAAGACAGGCACGCTGACCGCAGGCACGCCGCGCATCACCAACATGAGTGCGGTGTCGGGCAATGAAGAACACCTGTTGCAACTGGCGGGCGCACTGCAACGCGGCAGTGAACACCCATTGGCCAGGGCGGTGCTCGATGTGTGTCATGAATGGCAACTCAAGCTCGATGCAGCCGAAAACAGCCATGCCCTCAGCGGCCGGGGCATAGCGGGCACCGTTCAGGGCCGGGAGCTGGCGCTGGGCAATCGACGCCTACTGGATGAAAGCGGCCTGCCCATCGGCGAACTGGCCGAATCTGCGCGTATCTGGGAAGCCGAAGGGCGAACGCTGTCCTGGCTGATCGAGCAGGCCCCGGAGCCGAAGGTCATCGGCATGTTTGCCTTTGGTGACACACTCAAGCCCGGAACGGATCAGGCGATCAGGGCGCTGAACGCACGCGGCATTACCAGCCATCTGCTGACCGGCGATAACCGTGGCAGCGCTCAAGTAGTCGCCAAGACCTTGGGGATACACGATGTACATGCCGAAGTGCTGCCTGCCGACAAGGCGGCCACCGTCACCCAGCTGAAAAACCATCATGTGGTTGCCATGGTCGGTGACGGCATCAACGATGCACCGGCGCTGGCGGCTGCGGATGTGGGTATTGCGATGGGCGGCGGAACGGACGTCGCGATGCATGCAGCAGGCATCACCTTGATGCGCGGCGACCCGCGACTGGTTCCAGCGGCGCTGGACATCAGCCGACGGACCTACGCAAAGATCCGCCAGAACCTGTTCTGGGCATTCGTCTACAACCTGATCGGTATTCCCCTCGCGGCGCTGGGCTACCTCAACCCGGTACTGGCTGGCGCGGCCATGGCGCTGTCCAGTGTCAGCGTGGTGAGCAATGCGCTGCTGCTGAAAACCTGGAAACCACGTGATCTGGAGGACACGCCATGAACATCGGTCAGGCGGCGAAAAGCAGTGGTTTGAGCGCGAAGATGATCCGCTACTACGAGTCCATCGGTCTGCTGCAAGCGGCACATCGCAGCGACAGTGGCTATCGCCTGTACAGCGCCGACGATTTACACACACTGGCGTTCATCAAACGCTCGAGAGACCTGGGGTTCTCGCTGGAGGAAGTCGGCAAACTGCTGACCCTCTGGCAAGACCGCCAACGCGCCAGCGCCGACGTCAAGGCGCTGGCCCGCCAGCATATCGTGCAGCTGAATCAGAAGATCGACGAACTGGCCAGCCTGCGCGATACGCTTCAGGAACTGGTAGAACACTGCCACGGCGACGACCGCCCGGACTGCCCGATCCTCAAGGACCTGGCGTCAGGAGGGTGTTGTTGATTGGGATGCCTGCCGCTCAAGAGCGGACGCAGAGCGTCCAGAACTGCATGCGACGCAGAGCGTCGCACGATAGTTGAGATCATCGTTCCGCACGCTCCAGCGTCGGAATGCAGTTCGTGACGCTCTGCGTCACACGGCGACGCAGAGCATTGCACGAGAGTCAGTCAGTTTTTACTGCATCCACGGCGGCGGTGGTTCTTCGGTGGATTTGCTCGGTGGCGCATCGTCTGCCGCACGAGCTGCCTGACGGCGAGCTTCGTCGAGACGGGCGGCTTCGATTTCGCGCAGTACGCCGCCCACATCGGCTTCGTCCTCCGGCTCGTCGAACTCACCAGTCAACACCGTGGCGGGCGACAAAGTGCCAGCCTCGTAGTACGACCACATTTCCTTGGCGTATTTGGTCTTTCTGAGCTCCGGCGCGAAGCGGCCGAAGTACAGCGCCATGTTGCCAACGTCACGCTCCAGCATGCTGAACGCGTGGTTGTTGCCCGCGGCGTCGACTGCTTGCGGCAAGTCGATGATGACCGGGCCGGACGGTGCCAGCAGCACGTTGAACTCGGAAAGGTCACCGTGCACCAGACCGGAACACAGCATCAGCACGATCTGCTCGATCAGGAACGCGTGATACTCGCGTGCCTGATCCGGCTCCAGCACCACATCGTTCAGACGCGGCGCAGCGTCGCCATACTCGTCGGCCACCAGTTCCATGAGCAGTACGCCTTCCAGGAAGTCGTACGGCTTGGGCACCCGGACACCCGCGCTGGCCAGACGAAACAGTGCAGCCACTTCGGCGTTCTGCCAGGCGTCTTCGGTTTCCTTGCGCCCGAACTTCGAGCCCTTGGCCATGGCCCGGGCCTGGCGACTGTTGCGTACCTTGCGGCCTTCCTGATACTCGGCCGCCTGACGGAAACTGCGTTTGTTAGCCTCCTTGTAAACCTTGGCACACCGCAGCTCATTGCCACAGCGCACCACATAAACAGCTGCCTCTTTACCACTCATGAGCGGGCGCAGCACCTCGTCGACCAGACCGTCTTCGATCAGGGGTTCAATGCGTTTAGGAGTTTTCATCAGCTTTTATTGTGGGTCCTTTGTTGCCAGATACGCGATTGTTGCCGTTATACGGCAATCCTCCGCCAGCGAGTAGGGGTAGGGGCCAGTGGATTGAAAGGTTTTTTAAGCAAAAACCACGCAATCCCCCGGTTTAAAGCACCTTTCGTGCCGTACAGGCGATAAAAGATATTCGGGGACAAAACGTGTAAAGCCCGAAAAATCTACGCTAGATATACTCGTTAGTACGCAATACAACCTGGCGTTACTTGAACAAATCACCGGGCGTATACCCGAACAAGCCCTTGAACGCAGCGATGAAAGCCGACGTCGAGTCATACCCACAGGCCAGCGCGGTATGCGTCACACTGGCGCCCTCTTCCAGTGCAGAAAGTGAGGACAGTAACCGTGCCCGCTGCCGCCAGCCGCGAAAGCTCAATCCGGTTTCCCGCTGAAACAGGCGCATCAGGGTTTTCTCGGATGTGCCAAGACGTGCCGCCCAGTCGTGCAGGGTAATCAACTGGCCGGGTTCTTCGATCAGCTCGTTGCATAGCCCCAGCAAACGCGGGTGACGCGGCAACGGCAGCGAAAAACCGACTTCCGGCAAGTGCGCCAACTGGTCCAGCAATACCTGCACCAGCCGCGCCTCATGGCTGTCCTGCTCGGGATAGTCCACGGGTAACAGGCAGAAGCTCTTGATCAGTTCGCGGGCCAGCGGCGTGACTTCCAGCACCCGGCAACGCTGTGGTGCCCAGCCCGAATCAGCCGTGCGAATGTACAGGCTGCGCATTTCGGCACGCATGGAGGTCACGACCTCGTGTTCAAGCCCGGCCGGCACCCAGACGCCCCACTGTGGCGGTGCAAAAAAACTGCCCTCGGCGGTGTGCACACCCAGCACCCCGCTGATCGCATAGGAAAACTGCACCCAGTCGTGACGATGGGGCGGCGTCCACGAACCGGCACTGAGGCTTTCAGCGCGGGCATACAGCGGGCGCGGCAGACCGGACAGTGCCGGTATCTGCCGCTCGCCAGTGGGATGTCGCATATCGATCTGTCCGTTAGTCGGCATCTTATGGCCTTATGTCGCAAGACGGATATGGCGCAACAGAGTAGCCTGCGCACATCCTTGTTTACAAAAGTTGTCCGGGTCCGTCATGCAATCACTCAAACATTTCAAGCGCGTCGCCACCGACTGGTTCCTCTGGGGCATGGTTCTGGCGACGGTGCTCGCCTACTTCTTCCCGCGTTTCGGCGCTACCGGCGGCAGCATGCACGCTGAATACGTCATCAAGGCCGGCGTGTTCGTGGTGTTCTTTCTGCACGGCGTCAACCTGTCCAGCGAGCAGATCAAACGAGGGCTGACCAACTGGCGGCTGCATGTGATGATCCAGGTCTTCACCTTCGTGGTGTTCCCGCTGATCTGGCTGGCGTGCCAAAAGCTGCTGGGCTCGTATGTGCCGGCGCTGCTGATGCTGGGTTTTCTCTACCTGTGCGCCCTGCCCTCGACCATTTCGTCTTCGGTGGCGCTGACCGGCAGCGCAGGCGGCAATGTCCCGGCAGCGATTCTCAACGCCAGCATGTCCAGCGTCATCGGGATTTTCATCACCCCGTGGCTGGTCAGCCTGGTGGTCGGCACCGGCGCTGGCGGGATCGATCTGGGCGATACACTGCTCGACCTGTGCGCCATGCTCCTGCTGCCACTGGTGCTTGGCCAGCTAATGCGGCCGTTGCTGGGCAAGTTTTTCGCCCGTCACAAGAAGTACACCAACCTGATCGACAAGCTGGTGATCCTCCTGCTGGTTTACGCGGCGTTCTGCAACTCGATGATTTCCGGCATGTGGCAGAGCCAGGGCAACAGCGTGATCCTGACCGCATTCATCGGCACCGCGCTGCTGCTGGCGGTGATCCTGTTGATGACCACGCGCACCGCACGGGCGCTCAAGTTCGATCATGCCGATAAGGTCGCGGCGGTGTTCTGCGCCACCAAGAAATCGCTTGCAGCAGGGGCGCCGATGGCAGCGCTGATCTTCGGTAGTAATCCAGGGCTGGGCCTGATCCTGTTGCCGATCATGATCTACCACCCGATGCAGTTGATCGTCTGTTCGATCATCGCCGAGAGCTACGCCAGTCGTCATCGCCAGCAGCTTTCGCAGGCCGCGCTGGAAGAAGCCCAGGCCGCCTGACCACTGTTACATCAGCGCGTCATCGCCCAGCGTGACGCGCGCGTAAAAGACGATTGCCACTGTCGGGATCAACGCTGAATAACCCGGCCTGAGCGCCGTGCCAAAGTGCGTCAGCAGGCGCTGCACCGGCGCTTGGCGAATTGCACCCAGCAACCCTTTGATCGTGCCGGGAGCTTTCTCGGCCTGCTCAGGCTTGAAGAATGCAGCAACGGTCAAACGCTCGGCCAGTGCGTCGATATGTGCCGCATACACTTCCCAGCTCATCGCGCTGACACTGGCGCGAGGCATTTGTACCAGCGGGTGATCGTTGCTGAACGCCTGCCGGAAAAACGTCCGCAGCAGCAGTTCCTCCACTTCAACCACCGTCGCACAGTTGTGCAGCGAATCGCTCAGGCCGTATTGCCGCGCCAGCATGCCCAGCACTCGCGTGTAGGGCACGCCTCGACGCCGGGCGGCATTGATCAGAAAGTGTCCGGCGACCAGCTGGAATTCGCGCACAAATGCGTAGGTGCGATCCGCTTCGGTGGCCTTGAGGCGCGTCCATCGACTGCTGCACAAATGCTTGATGGCCGCCTCCAGCACGTAGTCCGGCGAGCGGGCCAGAACGCTGTGCAGCCAGATGTCCTGCAACACCGGGTCGCGGCTGACCGTCGGTAAAACGGCAACGCCGGTTTCCAGTCCTTCACAGCCGCTGAAGCGAGTTGCAATCAGCACTTCCTGCAAGCGTCTCCAGTAATGGTGATGGCGATAACCCTGCATCCGCACATTCTCGAAATGCTCGACCGGCGTGCGTCCCAGGCTCTTCTCGCCCAGATTCAGCAACAGCACGTGGTCTTCGCTGGAGTAAGCGTTGATCAATCGCCCGCTGATTTTCTGCTTCAACACTTCGGCCTCGGCCGCGTCAATGCGCACCGCAGCCGCCATCAGCAACACATCGCCCACCACCAGCCCGTGTTCGGGCGTCTGTTGCAGGTTCTTGAGCGCGCTGACCAGTAGTCGTCCGCCCAGTGAGTGGCCAATCAGGTTGACCTGTTTTACGTCCGGATGATGTTCGAACAGGTAACGGTCCAGTTGTGCCAACAACACTTTGCCCATATCGCGAGCCCGGTTGCGGATACGCGCAAAATGAACGACGCGGTCTCCTGCCAGCGCGGCTGCGCCCGCCAGCGGATGCACTCGGGCGGCGGCCATCAACAGGCCACGGGAACGGTTGTCCATCTGGGTAAAATGGCTGGATGGCCAGAACGCCAGAATATTCACGCTTTGGCGCAAGGCACCAGGAATACTGTTGGCCAGCATGCGCCGGTCGTCCAGATCATGCCCTGACGAATAGCCGTGAATGAAGACGTTGGCGACCTCGCCCGATGTCTTGGGCAAGGTCAGAAACTTGAAGTGATTTTCCACGTTGTCCTGTCACACATGGGCGGGTTGCACGCTCAATTTCTGACGATGAAGCGCCTGGCGATCAGTATGATCAGCCGCAGGCAAAACATGATACCGGTCACAGCGATCACCCATTTGGCAACCAGCAGGAAATAACTTTCGATTTCATCGGAAACCAGCCCCACCAGCAAGCCCATCCCGCCGATCAGCAACCCAATCAGCGCCAGGCCGATATAGGGCCTCAGCCAGCGGGTCCGCGCGCCTTTGTCGAACAGATAGAGCACCGTGCCGATCAGAATCAGAAGCACCGATACCCCAATGATGAACCCCATGCCTTACCTCAACGTTACAGGCCAATAATCCTGACTGTTCATCCCGCGCACGGGTGTGACGCGGAGCGTCACGAAATGCATTCCCACGCTGGAGCGTGAGGAACGAGAGGTGTCCAGAAGAATACTTATCGTGCCAATGCTCCGCGTTGGCATGCCGTTCATGACGCTCCGCGTCATATCTCTTCAGACGTACCGCCCTTTTCAGCTGTGGATTATGCCCATGACCCCAGCCATTTGCCTAACGCTCCAGAATCGCCGTCACGCCCTGCCCGCCAGCTGCGCAGATCGAAATCAATCCACGCCCGCTGCCTGCTGCATCGAGCAGTTTGGCCAGGTTGGCGACGATGCGGCCTCCGGTTGCGGCAAACGGATGCCCGGCTGCCAGCGAGCTGCCTTTGACGTTCAGTTTGCTGCGGTCAATAGCACCCAATGGCGCGTCCAGTCCCAGACGGGTCTGGCAGTAATCAGCGTCCTCCCAGGCTTTGAGCGTGCACAGCACCTGCGCGGCAAAGGCTTCGTGGATTTCGTAGTAATCAAAATCCTGAAGGGTCAGGCCATTGCGCGCCAGCAGGCGCGGAACGGCGTAGGCCGGGGCCATCAGCAGCCCTTCTGCGCCGTTGACGAAATCCACCGCCGCGGCCTCGCCATCCCGCCAGTAGGCCAGCACCGGCAGGCCACGCTCGCGAGCCCACTCTTCACTGGCCAGCAGCACCACCGACGCGCCGTCGGTCAGCGGCGTCGAGTTGCCGGCCGACAGCGTGCCCTTGGCACTTCGCTCGAATGCGGGCTTGAGGCCAGCCAGCTTTTCGAGGGTCAGGTCCGGGCGCAGGTTGTTGTCACGGATCAGCCCAAGGTACGGCGTCATCAAGTCATCCTGCCAGCCCTCGGCGTAGGCTGCGGCCATTTTCAGATGGCTCTCGAGCGCCAGTTGATCCTGCGCCCCGCGCTCTATGCCCCAGTTCTGCGCCATCAGCTCGCAATGCTGCCCCATCGACAACCGCGTACGTGGCTCGCCGTTACGGGGCAGCTCCGGTTTGAGGTGGTGTGGACGCAACTGCATCAAGGCCTTGATCTTGTCGCCCGGCGTCTTGCTGCGGTTAACCTGTAACAGAATCTTGCGCAGCCCTTCATTGACACCTATCGGCGCATCCGACGTGGTGTCCACGCCCCCGGCAATGCCACACTCGATCTGCCCCAGCGCGATTTTGTTGGCCACCAGCAACGCGGCTTCCAGCCCCGTGCCGCAGGCTTGCTGAATGTCATACGCCGGGGTCTGTGCCGAGAGCCGCGAGCCGAGCACGCATTCGCGGGTCAGGTTGAAGTCTCTGGAGTGTTTGAGCACCGCGCCTGTCACTACCTCGCCCATGCGCAACCCGTGCAGATTGAAGCGCTCGATCAGCCCCTCCAGAGCAGCAGTGAGCATGTCCTGATTGCTGGCAGTGGCGTAAGGACCATTGGAGCGGGCGAACGGAATGCGGTTACCGCCAACGATGGCGACCCGACGAGGATGCGTCATGGAAAACTCCCTTTCTTCAAGCGAATGGATGAGCCGTGTCGATCGCAAGAACAAACGTCATGCCACCGTGGTCCATTCCTTTGAACCCCGACTTCAGGAGAGTGTTCCATGCCGTCAGATCGCTATATTGATTTCGCCAATTCCGACATGGGTCGGCGCTTGGTGAATGCCGTCGGTCTGCCCGCCCCCACGCACCTGGAGCGCTGGCAGGCCGGCCGGCTTCGTCCTGTAGAAGGCACACTGCTGATCAGTGCCGGGCCGCTGGGTGATCAGGTCCGTCAGTTCGCCAGTCGTCTGACCGACTCGCTTTACAGTTTCGGCAGTGACATGCCTGGCGCCACCACCTGGGTGTCCAACCAGGGGCCTCGCCTGAAAGCGGTGGTGTTCGACGCCAGCCAGATCCTGCGCACCGAGCAGCTCAGGCAGTTGCGGGACTTCTTTCAGCCGCTGCTGCGCAATCTTGACCACTGCGCGCATGTGGTCATCCTCGGCAAATCCCCCGAAACACTCGCTGATCCGCTGGCGGCCAGCACTCAACAGGCCATCGTAGGTTTCAGCCGCTCGCTGGCCAAGGAAGTGCGCAACGGCGCAACGGTCAAGCTGCTGCAAGTGGATGACGACGCGCAGGATCAACTGGAGGGCGCCTTGCGCTTCTTCCTGACGCCCAAGGCTGCGTTCATCTCCGGTCAGTTTGTCCACCTGAGCGCCTGTCCGGGCAAAGTGCAGGACTGGACTCGCCCGCTGGCCGGACGCAAGGCTGTGGTGACGGGCGCGGCGCGCGGCATCGGTGCGTCGATTGCCGAGACCCTGACCCGTGATGGCGCTCAGGTCATCCTGCTGGACGTGCCACAGACCAAAAACGAACTGGAAGCACTGGCCTCACGGCTCGGCGGCCAGGCACTGGCGCTGGACATCTGCGCAGCGGATGCTCCGGCCCAGTTGCTTGAACACCTGCCGGACGGCGTCGACATACTGGTGCACAACGCCGGCATCACGCGTGACAAGACGCTGGTCAACATGCCGGAGGACTTCTGGGACTCGGTACTGGCGGTCAACCTCAACGCTCCGCAAGTGCTGACTCAGGTGCTTCTCGACGCCGGTGCGCTGAGGGATAACGCGCGGATTGTGCTCATGGCGTCGATCAGCGGCATTGCCGGTAATCGCGGGCAAACCAACTACACCACCAGTAAGGCCGGTCTGATCGGTTTTGCCAAGGCGATGGCTCCCGGGCTCAAGTCGCGCGGCATCAGCATCAATGCCGTCGCGCCAGGCTTCATCGAAACGAAAATGACCGCGCACATGCCGTTCACCCTGCGTGAGGCAGGACGGCGCATGAGTTCGCTCGGTCAGGGCGGTTCGCCACAGGATGTTGCCGAAGCTGTGGCGTGGTTTAGCCAGCCGGGCAGCGGCGCGGTGAGCGGTCAGGTTCTACGTGTATGTGGTCAAAACGTGATCGGGGCATAAGCCTCAGCATCGAATTCAAGGAGATAGATGATGACGGCTCACTGGCGCTACCTCAATTCTCTGCAGCCCCTGTCCAACCTGTTCATCCAGGCAGCGCTCAGGCGCAAGGTCACAGGGTCGCAGTTACCCGATCTGGGATTGCGAAGCTGGATCGCAGTCGATACCGACAAGCTTGATGCCTACCGCAAGGTCTGTGGATTCGAAGAAAGCAGCCTGCTGCCGCCGACGTATCCGCATGTGCTGGCCTTTCCGTTACAAATGCAGCTGATGACCTCTCAGGAATTCCCGTTTCCGTTGCTGGGGCTTATTCACCTTGCCAATCGCATTCGCACTCATCGCCCGCTCGGCGGCGTAAGCCAGCTGTATATCAGCGTTCAGGCCACCGACCTGCGCCCGCACGCCAAAGGCGCCACCTTCACCCTGGTGACTCAGGCCGAGGACGGCATGGGCCTGCTTTGGGAAGAAGAAAGCACCATGCTGTGCACCGCTGTGCATCTGGAAGACGCGCCTGTAGAGCATCCCGAGCTTGCGCCGCTGCCCCTGATCGAGCTGGACAACTGGCGTGCGTCGGCACAAATCGGGCGCGAGTACGCCAAGGTGTCGGGCGACTACAACCCGATTCACCTCAGCGCACCCAGCGCCAAGCTGTTCGGCTTCCCGCGTGCCATCGCCCACGGCATGTGGCTCAAGGCACGTACGCTCGCGGCCCTTGGCGAGCACTTGCCAGCCTCGAATGTCGAGATCAGCGTGCAGTTCCAAAAGCCGGTACGCCTGCCCGCCGACGTCACACTCTCGGCCAGCGCTGCCGGCTCTCATGGTCAGTTCCGCGTCGAAGGCCTGGAGGGCATCGTGCATATGATCGGTAGCTGGCAGCCTGCAACCGAGTGATGCTCCTGATAAAGCCCTCTGACGGGAGCACCGCTCCCTTCAATGGCTGAACAAACCGCAACGCCCACTTGCCTGGCGACCCGATCCCCCTGAAGCTATGCACCTTCAGGAGAGCACGATGAACATCGACGAGTTGACCCAACGCCTGCACCGCATCCGCGACCAGAATGACTGGAAGCAATTTCACAGCCCGAAAAATCTGGCCATGGCTGCCAGCGTGGAAATGGCCGAGCTGGTGGAGATATTCCAGTGGCTGCGTGAAGACCAGTCCCGCGAGCTGCCTGCCGACCAACTGGAACATGCCGGTCAGGAAGTCGGCGATATCGTTCTTTATCTGTTGTTGTTGTGCAGCGAGCTGGGGCTGGACATGGAAACCGTGGTGCGCAACAAGCTGGCAGACAGCGAGCGGAGATTTGCCAAGTGAGTGATCGGCATTTCGACCAGCTGGCGACCCGCTTTGCAGAAAAGATCTACGGCGGTGCCAAGGGAGCCATTCGTCTGGCGGTGCTGCAGGCCGATTTGACCGAGACGCTGCCCGCACGACCGCTTCGCGTGCTGGATATCGGTGCGGGGCTGGGCCACATGTCACTGTGGCTGGCCGAACAAGGGCATGAAGTGACCCTGGCCGAGCCCGCCGAACCCATGCTTGAAGGCGCACGCCAGCGCTTTGCCGAAGCCGGACAGACGGCGACCTTCATTCAGGCTCCTTGGCAGGCGCTGCCCGGTTTACTGAGCGACACTTACGATCTGGTGCTGTGCCACGCCGTGCTGGAATGGCTGGCCGAGCCGCACTCCATCCTTCCGGTACTGCGCCGCCTGACCCGCGACGATGGCTGGCTGTCACTGGCTTTTTACAACCGTGATGCGCTGATCTATCGCAACTTGTTGAAAGGTCATTTCCGCAAAATGCGCAAAAATGACATGGCCGGGGAAAAGCAGAGCCTGACGCCACAACAACCGCTCGACCCTCGGGAACTGGCGACGCAACTTGAAGGCCTGTGGCAAGTCGAAACCCGTAGCGGCGTACGGGTGTTTCACGATTACATGCCGGTTGAATTCCAGGCTCGGGCCGAGCTGACGGATCTGCTGGAAATGGAACTGGCGCATCGGCGTCATCCAGCCTTTGCCGGGCTGGGCCGTTACCTGCACTGGATGTGCCGTCCGGTCTGACATCACTGCGGAGACCACCATGAAACACCGTTCTGCCTTGTTTGCCGTGCTTCTGGGGACTGGCCTGCTCGGGATTAGCGCGTGCCAGAGCGATAATCCGTATGTGGCCAGTTCTCTGCCCATGCCGCCTGCTCCTGCGCAGGCGGCAAAGACCCTGGACATGAGCGCCTACCCTGCGCCGCCGCGCGACTATGGCCGGTATCGGTCGTGGGGCTGGCTCAACGGCCAGTTGCCGCCCGGTACGGCGTGGGTGGATTCTGCGCAGGTGGTCGAAGCGGTCAGCAATGGTCTGGACCAACGCGGCTTGCGGCCGGCTCGCGGTAATCAAGCTGCGGACCTCTACGTCAGCGCCACGACCCGGCAGGAAACCCGGTTGCGTCAGGTGCGCGAAGATTACGATCCATATTACGGAGGCGGCATGGGCTATGGCCGCTACGATGGCTACCGGCCCGGTTATGGCGGATACGCCAGCGTGCCGGTGGTGCGCACTTATAAGGAAAACGTGATGGTGGTGCAGATCAATCTGATCGACGCACGCACCGGTCAACCGGTATGGAGCGCCAGCGCAGATGCACGCGCCAGCAATAACCTGGCAGACCGCAGCAGCGCATTACGTCAGGCCGTGCAACAGGCGCTGACGGCCTACCCTCCTTCGTAACCCATTCGGAGCACTGCCATGTTTCGCCGTATCGTCCTGCTGTCCTGTGCCTTGCTGCTGGCTGCCTGTCAGAGCAATTCGATCAATCGCGATTTCGATGCCCAGCGTGATTTCGGCGGCTATCGCAACTGGAGCTGGAAAGAACCTGCCGTTCAGTATCAGCCGGATGATGACCCACGGCTCAAAAGTGACCTGACCGAGCAACGCATTCGCCAATCGATCAGCGAGCAACTGGACCAGCGCGGCCTGCGTATGGCCACTACCGGTGCCCGGTCGGATTTGAAAGTACAGGCCTGGCTGATTGTCGAAAACCGCCAGCAAACGGTCAGCACCAACTATGGCGGCGGCTGGAACCCTTGGGGTGGCTACGGCTACTGGAACGGGCCGATGAACACCGAAACCCGCAGCGTGGACTACAAGGTCGGCACCTTGCAGATTGATATGTTCGACGGTAAGGACGGCAAACTGGTCTGGCGCGGCAGCACCGAGCGCATCCTTAACGACAACGCTGGCAGCCCGGCTGAGCGGGAGCAGGCCATCCGCACCACGGTGGCAAAAATTCTGGAGCAATATCCGCCGCGCTAACCTCGCCTGACGTGTTGCGCAATGAGCAGCGCGATCGAGGCTCAGGCCTGCAGATCGCCCTGCATTTCATCGAGTAGCTCCTGAATCGCGTCGAGGCGTTCTTCGGGGTCGTCGATTTCCAGAAGCTCCACTTTGTCCTTTTCGGTGAACGGCAGCAGATAGGCAAGCTGGTTGGACAATGAATACTGCCCACCGGCCGACACGCCCATGTTCAAGGACGCCACCATCGGGTGCTCGGCCAACGCTTCCAGCAGTGCAACGAGGTCGGCGTCTTCTTCCTGCAACGGACGCTCCACGGGCTCTTGCAGCCATTCAACCTCGGCCACCAGCAGTTGATCGCGCTGAACTTCAGCGGCGACCACCCGGAAGCGCCGCCCACCGACGACACGGATGCCCAGCAAGCCGTTGTCCTGCTGCTGGAAATCCGTGACCAGTGCTTCGCAGCCAATCGGCGAGTAGCCGCCCGGCACGGTGCCCACCTCACTTCCTTCGGTGATGCACACCACACCAAACCCTTCACCCTGCTTCATGCAGCGGCCGATCATGTCCAGATAGCGCGCTTCAAACAACTGCAGATCAAGCACGCAACCTGGAAACAGCACAGCGTTCAACGGAAACAATGGCAACGTCATGGAAAAGCCTCCTTTAAATGGCCAGCGACATTGCCAGCGGCAGGAACAGTGCCGTCGCAACGCCCATCAGACTCATTGCCAACGCAGCAAAAGCCCCCGATTCCTCTCCCTCCTGCAATGCCACGGAAGTCCCCACCGCATGAGCGGTAAGACCCAGTGCCATGCCGCGAGCCGCAGGGTTATCAACCCCGGCCAGCGACAGCAGACCGGGGCCGAAAATGGCACCGAATACGCCAGTAATCAACACAAAAACCGCCGCCAGGGCTGCGACGCCGCCGATCTGCTCGGCAACCAGCATGGCGATGGGCGAGGTGACCGACTTGGGTGCCATGGTCATCAGAATCATATGGTCGGCACCGAACAGCACCCCGAACCCGACACACAACCCGGTGGCAAAAACCCCGCCGACTACCAGCGTAGTCAAGACAGGCCAGAACAGCTGTCGGATTCGGCGCATATTCAGGTAAAGCGGCACCGCCAGCGCCACGGTCGCAGGCCCCAGCAGCGTGCTGAGAATTTCAGTGCTCTTGCGGTACTCGGTGTATTCAAGATCGCAGAACAGCACAACACTGATTACCACCACCATCGAGACCAGCACCGGCTGCAGAAACAGCCAACGGGTTCGCTCGTACACAGCCATCGCCAGTTGATAGGCACCCAGGGTGATCGCGATGCCAAAAAGCGGATGGTGAATCACCGACAGCCATGCACCGTGCCAGTCCATATTCATGGCCCCTCCTGGCGTCGGGCCTGGCGCCTGATGAGTGCCTGCATCAGCCAGCCGACAAAGGTCACGGAAATCATCAACGACAGGGTCAGCGTACCGAAGATCGCCCAGAAGTCCTTGGCGATGGCCGACGCATACACCATCACGCCAACGGCAGGCGGTACCAGCAGCAACGGCAGATAACGCAGCAGACTGCTGGCGGCCATGCTGATCGGCTCGCTCACTTCACCGCGCAGCACCAGATAGGCCATCAACAGCACAAGACCGATGATCGGCCCCGGCAATATCGATAGAAACAGATGGTTCAGCGCGGTTCCCAGCAATTGGAACAGCACCAGCCATGTCAAACCCCGTAACAACATGAGGACCCCGGCAAATAAACGAATCCAGCGAATTATCGGCGTCATTATAAACACGCCGCGTCGCAGTTCATGAGCGGGTATTCGTATTGAGGCAGTTGCTTGACCAACCGGCAACACTCTGCTGATCTTGTGATTCGCCCGCAGGCGTTAGCTGATGCGGGCTGTGGCACCTCGACACAAACCACATCAGACAAGGAGAGCGGCATGCCTTCTGTACCCGTCACAGAGCTCAAGCATTACATTGGCAAGGAAGCAGAATGTTCAGACTGGCTGACCATCGATCAGGAGCGCATCAACCTGTTCGCCGAAGCCACAGGGGATTTCCAGTTCATTCATGTCGACCCGGTCAAAGCGGCGCAGACTCCGTTCGGCGCGACTATTGCGCATGGTTTCCTGTCGTTGTCACTGATCCCCAAGCTGATGGAGGGCATCATGGTGCTGCCCGAAGGCTTGAAGATGGCGGTCAACTACGGGATGGACAGCGTGCGCTTCGTTCAGCCAGTGCTGGTCAACTCTCGCGTGCGTCTCAAGGTCCAGTTGACTGAAGTGACCGAGAAAAAACCCGGCCAATGGCTGCTCAAGGCAATCGCCACGCTGGAGATCGAAGGTCAGGAAAAACCCGCTTTTGTGGCCGAACCTTTAACCCTGTGTTTCGTGTAACACGTTTAAAACATGAAACAGTCGTAACAGACTGTTTCATCCCGCTTACTCGCTGCGGCATACTCCCCTGCGGTCGTGCCCCATAACATCTGCTCAAGCAGAGCCGGGCCCGCCCCTGAATCATTCTTCCGGGATCTCACATGCGCGCGCTCGCTCCATTGGCTTTGACACTCTTGATCGCAGGCTGCGGTGATGGCGAATCAATTTTGCCACCCGACGGCCGCCTCTCCGACGGCGGGCGCTATCGCGGCGATCTGGTCAACGGCGTATTGCAGGGCCAGGGCCGTATCGACTACCCCAACGGCAGCTGGTACGCAGGCCAGTTCGAAAACGGCCTGCGCCAAGGCCAGGGTGAATGGCACACCAGCAACGGCGACGTCTACAAGGGTGGTTTCGAGCAAGGCCTGTTCAACGGTCAGGGCCGATTAACGACCCGCAATGGCGCGAGTTATGTCGGTAACTTCAAGCTCGGGCTGCGCGACGGCGAAGGCACTCAGAAAGACAAGGGCGTGCTTTATCGCGGTCAGTTCAAGGCAGGCCTGTACGACGGCCCCGGACGTCTGGAGCTTGAAGACGGCAGCCAGCACCAGGGCATGTTCGCCAATGGCAAGGCCAACGGCGAAGGTTCGCGCAGTGACGCCAGTGGCAATCAATACAGCGGTAATTTTGTCGACGGTCAATTGCAGGGCACCGGCAGCTTCACCAGCGCTGATGGCGATCAATACGTCGGCAACTTTCGCAACAGCCAGCTCGACGGCAAAGGTCGGTATGAAAATAGCGACGGCGACGTCTGGAGCGGTGACTTCAAGGAAGGCGCGCTGACCGGCAAAGGCGAATTGATCGGTGCTGACGGCAGCCGTTATCAAGGCGACTTCGACAACTGGCGCTTTATGGGGCAAGGCCAGCTGCAACTGGCCGACGGCAGCCGCTATGTCGGCCAGTTCGCCGATGACACCTATCAGGGCGATGGCGTGCTGATCTCCCCGGACGGCAAGGAGCAGCGCGGTATCTGGGCCAATGGCCAACGGGTGCGCGACGCCAAAGGCAAACTGCTGCCTGACGCGCTTGAAGCAGGGCTGCTGGTACAAGGCACCCTGCTGGAAAAAGCGCTGGCCGCAGTGCCTGCGTCAACGCCCGCCACCGAGCTTTACACCCTGGTCGTGGGCGGCGACGGCAAGCAGAGCGTGTTCATGCGCGAGGCAGACTATGTCAGCAACCTGCTGAAGTCGCGTTTTGGAGCCGTCGGGCAGGTCAGTCTGGTCAATCATCGCGACCACATGGATGACCGGCCAATGGCAACCCGCGAGACCATCTCCCGCGCAGTCCAGACACTCGCGCAACGTACCGGCCCGGAAGACCTGATCTTCATTTACCTGACCAGCCACGGCACCCAGGAACATGAACTGGTGCTGGACCAGCCGCGTCTGTCGCTGGCCGACCTGCCCGCCGATGCCCTCGCGGCCGCCCTTGCGCCGCTGAAGAATCGTGACAAGATCGTGGTGATTTCGGCGTGTTATTCCGGTGGTTTCATTCCAGACCTGAAAGATGAACGCACGTTGATCATGACCGCATCACGCGCCGACCGCGTTTCATTCGGCTGCTCGGAAGAGGCTGACTTCACTTACTTTGGCGATGCACTATTCGCCAGGGCATTGGTCGAAACCGATGACCTGCAACACGCTTTCAACGAAGCAAAAGCCTATGTTGCCCAACGAGAGAGCGAAGACAATTTCGACGCCTCCGAACCGCAGATATGGGCACCGAAAGGAGTTCTGGCGCGCTGGCAGCAGTTGCGCAAAAGCCAGGCCGAACGCGCTTTGAATACGGCGTTGAACCGCACGGAAGCGAAGACCTCGACTAGCCACTAGGCTATCAGTGTATGAAGGGAGAACGGTTATGTATCTGACGCCGCAACACATCCTGCTTGCAGGGGCCACCGGCCTGACGGGCGAGCACTTGCTTGACCGCCTGCTCAACGAACCGACAGTCAGCCGCGTGCTGGCACCAACGCGCAGGCCCTTGGCAGAACACCCGCACCTTGAAAACCCGGTCGGCGAGCTGACCACTCTGCTGCCAACACTGGCTGGCCGTGTGGATATCGCGTTCTGCTGCCTGGGCACCACGATCAAGCAAGCGGGCTCACAGGATGCGTTCAAGGCGGTTGATCTGGATCTGGTCATAGCGTTCGCCAAACGAGCGCGTGAGCTGGGCGCGCGCCACTTGCTGGTAATCAGTGCGATTGGTGCAGACCCCAAGTCCAGCACCTTCTACAACCGTATCAAAGGCGAGATGGAACAGGCATTGCGCGCGCAGGACTGGCCGCAACTGACTATCGCCCGCCCTTCCCTGCTGGTAGGCAGCCGCACCGAAACCCGCTGGGTCGAGCAACTGGCAGCCCCCATCGCCAAACTGATCCCCGGTAAGTATGGCGCTATCGAAGCCTGCCAGCTGGCCCGCGCCATGTGGCGCCTGGCGCTGGAAGAGCAGAATGGCGAGCGTATCGTCGAGTCGGATGAACTGCGCAAGCTGGGCAAGTAGATGACGGTCGCTGCGGCCGGACGATGATTGTTTTCCAGCCCATCGCATGATCGTTCCCATGCTCCGCGTGGGAATGCAGTTCGTGACGCTCTGCGTCACCCAAGGGAGCATTACCTGATAGCGCAGGTGTTGCTCCGGTAACCCTAAAGCCCGCCCGTAGCCTGAACCCCTAGTCCCGCTGCCGTCAGCAATGACAGCGGCAGCAACAAGGTGTCGAGCAGCGCGCTGCCCGGCAGGTCCAGGCCCGGATAGCTCGGTGCTTCGGCACCGAAACGGTCAGCCGCACAGCAACCACCCTGCAGCGCATACATATTCAACCGCGTGCCTGCATACACCACCGGCGCGCCGGGTTTGGCCGCATTGAGCGTGCGCGCGGTGGCGCAGCCGGTCAGTGCCAGCGCAAGTGATATCAATATCAGCTTATTCATCGCCGCCAATGTGGTGCTCGCCCCAACGCGGCAGCATGTCCTGAGGAATATTCAGCAGATTGAGAATCCGCGCGACGACAAAGTCCACCAGGTCGTCGATGGTCTGCGGCTGATGATAAAAGCCCGGAGATGCGGGCAGAATCACCGCACCCATGTTCGACAGCTTAAGCATGTTCTCCAGATGAATACTGGAAAACGGAGCCTCGCGGGGCACCAGAATCAACTGGCGACGCTCCTTGAGCGTGACGTCGGCAGCGCGTTCGATCAAATTGTTGCAGGCCCCGGTAGCAATTGCCGACAGCGAACCGGTGGAGCATGGCACCACCACCATTGCGCTGGGCGAACCAGAACCTGACGCCACTGGCGACATCCAGTCGTCACGACCATAAACGCGAATCTGCCCGGCAGACGCGCCGGTGTATTCCGTCAGAAACGCCTGCATCATCATCGGTTTGGGTGGCAGGCGTACGTCGGTCTCGGTGGCCATTACCAACTGCGCGGCCTTGGAGATCAGGAAGTGCACCTCCCGGTCCTCACGCACCAGACAATCCAGCAAGCGCAGGCCATATTGCGCGCCAGAAGCGCCGGTCATCGCAACCGTAACGCGCTCCGGGCCGCTCATTTCAGCGCCTCGGCCAGTTTGCCGTGCAGGCCGCCAAAGCCGCCGTTGCTCATGATGACGATATGCGTGCCGGGCTGCGCCTGGCTATGGACTCGCGCGATGATTGCTTCAAGCGAATCACATACCGTCGAGGGTACGCTGCCTCCTGCGACCGTAGCCGCCAGGTCCCAGCCAAGATTGGGCGGGGCATACCAGACCACCTGATCTGCCTGACTCACGCTTTCCGGCAGACCATCGCGGTGCGCGCCAAGCTTCATGGAATTGGAACGCGGTTCGATGACGGCAATGATCGGCGCATCACCGATTTTCTTGCGCAGGCCATCCAGCGTGGTGGCAATGGCCGTCGGGTGGTGAGCGAAGTCATCATAAATAGTGATGCCGCGCACTTCGGCGACCTTTTCCATGCGCCGCTTGACGCTCTTGAAGGCGCTGAGTGCCTGCACGCCCAGCGAAGGCACAACGCCCACGTGGCGAGCAGCCGCCAGCGTTGCCAGGGCATTGGCCACGTTGTGCTGACCTGTCATGTCCCACTCGACGCAACCTTGAAGCTGGCCCTCGAACAACACTTCAAAACGCGAACCGTCTTCACTCAACAGCCGCGCCTGCCACTGACCGCCTTCGCCAGTGGTTTGCACCGGCGTCCAGCATCCCATTTCGATGACCCGCGACAACGCAGGCTCGGTGGTCGGATGGATCACCAGGCCTTCACTCGGAATGGTACGCACCAGATGGTGAAACTGGCGTTCGATAGCGGGCAGATCCGGGAAGATGTCGGCATGATCGAACTCAAGGTTATTGAGGATCGCAGTGCGCGGGCGGTAATGAACGAACTTGGAGCGCTTGTCGAAAAACGCACTGTCGTATTCATCGGCCTCGACCACGAAGAACGGGGTGTCACCCAGACGCGCCGACACGGCGAAGTTCTGCGGGATGCCACCTATCAGGAAGCCGGGGCTCATGCCGGCATGTTCCAGCACCCAGGCCAGCATGCTGCTGGTGGTGGTCTTGCCGTGCGTACCGGCCACCGCCAATACCCAGCGGTCTTGCAGCACATGGTCGGCCAGCCATTGCGGGCCGGACACATACGGCAAACCTTTATTCAGGACGTATTCAACCGCCGGGTTGCCACGCGACAGCGCATTGCCGATCACGACCAGATCAGGTGCGGGGTCCAGTTGCGCAGAATCGTAACCCTGGGTCAGCTCGATGCCCTGGGCTTGCAGCTGGGTGCTCATCGGCGGATAGACGTTGGCGTCGGAGCCGGTGACCCGGTGCCCCGACTCTTTGGCGAGCACCGCCAGAGAACCCATGAACGTGCCGCAGATACCAAGGATATGAATATGCATGACCAACCTCTCAGAACATCTGCGCAGGTTAACGTAGGGACGGTGAAATGGCACCCTGAGTTTGTCCGCTGCATTGCCTGCACAGGCCATTTCAATGACCGGCAGATAAGCCTAAAGTCCTAACCACGGCCGGATGCAATTGGCCTATTCTTGAACGCTTATTGCCATATGCCCGAAAGCAGAATCGACACAGACTCCCTCACAACAAGAACCAGGAGACATATCATGCGTTACGCTCATCCCGGTACCGAAGGCGCTATCGTCAATTTCAAGGAACGCTACGGTAACTATATCGGCGGCGAGTTCGTCGCACCGGTCAAAGGCCAGTACTTCACCAACACCTCGCCCGTCACCGGCAAGGCCATCGCCGAATTCCCGCGCTCCACCGCCGAAGATATCGAAAAGGCCCTCGACGCTGCGCACGCAGCCGCTGCAGCCTGGGGCTCGACCTCGGTGCAGGCTCGCTCGCTGGTGCTGCTGAAGATTGCCGATCGTATTGAAGCCAATCTCGAAGTCCTGGCCATCACCGAAACCTGGGACAACGGCAAGGCGATTCGCGAAACCCTCAACGCTGATATTCCGCTGGCCGCCGATCACTTCCGCTACTTCGCTGGCGTGCTGCGTGCGCAGGAAGGCAGCGCTGCGGAAATCGACGGCAATACCGTGGCCTATCACATTCATGAGCCGCTGGGCGTGGTCGGGCAGATCATCCCGTGGAACTTCCCGCTCCTGATGGCAGCCTGGAAGCTCGCCCCTGCGCTGGCTGCCGGTAACTGCATCGTGCTCAAGCCAGCCGAACAGACCCCGCTGGGGATCAGCGTACTGATCGAACTGATTGGTGACCTGCTGCCTCCTGGCGTGCTGAACATCGTGCAGGGTTATGGACGCGAGGCAGGCGAAGCGCTGGCCAGCAGCAAGCGCATCGCCAAAATCGCTTTCACCGGCTCGACCCCGGTCGGCTCGCACATCATGAAACTGGCGGCGGACAACATCATCCCGTCCACCGTCGAGCTGGGCGGCAAGTCGCCGAACATCTTCTTCGAAGACATCATGAGCGCCGAGCCTGAGTTCATCGACAAGGCTGCAGAAGGCCTGGTGCTGGCGTTCTTCAATCAGGGCGAAGTCTGCACTTGCCCGTCCCGCGCGCTGGTGCAGGAGTCGATCTATCCACAGTTCATGGAAGCGGTGATGCGCAAGGTCGAGAAGATCAAGCGCGGTGACCCTCTGGACACTGACACCATGGTCGGCGCTCAGGCATCCGAGCAACAATTCGACAAGATTCTTTCGTATCTGGACATCGCCAAGGGCGAAGGTGCCGAGCTGCTGACCGGCGGCAAGGTCGAGAAGCTTGAGGGCAGCCTGTCCACTGGCTACTACATCCAGCCGACGCTGCTCAAAGGCAACAACAAAATGCGTGTGTTCCAGGAAGAAATCTTCGGCCCGGTGGTCAGCGTCACCACCTTCAAGGACGAAGCAGAAGCTGTGGCCATCGCCAACGATACCGAGTTCGGTCTGGGCGCAGGCTTGTGGACCCGCGACATCAACCGCGCCTACCGTGTGGGCCGGGCGATCAAGGCCGGGCGAGTCTGGACCAACTGCTACCACCTGTACCCGGCCCACGCCGCGTTCGGTGGCTACAAAAAGTCCGGCGTCGGCCGCGAAACCCATAAAATCGCGCTTGAGCACTATCAACAGACCAAAAACCTGCTGGTGAGCTACGACACCAACCCGTTGGGTTTTTTCTAGGCCAGTTGATTGTCCGACTATCGTTACCACGCTCCAGCGTGGTAACGCGGTTCTGGACGCTCTGCGTCCGATCTCGAATACGCGGGGTCAGCACGAGCTTGTGACGCAGAGCGTCACGAACTGCATGCCGACGCGGAGCATCGGCACGATAGTCGTCTCAGGATGTTCATCGTTCCCATGCTCCGCGTGGGAATGCCTTTCTGGACGCTCTGCGTCCAATCCTGAATGCGCGCTGTCAGTACGAGCTTGTGACGCAGAGCGTCACGAACTGCATGCCGACGCGGAGCATCGGCACGATAGTCGTCTCAAGATGTTCATCGTTCCCATGCTCCGCGTGGGAATGCCTTTCTGGACGCTCTGCGTCCAATCCTGAATGCGCGCTGTCAGCACGAGCTTGTGACGCAGAGCGTCACGAACTGCACGCCGACGCGGAACATCGGCACGATAGTCGTCTCAGAATGTTCATCGTTCCCATGCTCCGCGTGGGAATGCCTTTCTGGACGCTCTGCGTCCAATCCTGAATGCGCGCTGTCAGTACGAGCTTGTGACGCAGGGCGTCACGAACTGCATGCCGACGCGGAGCATCGGCACGATAGTCGTCTCAAAATGCTCATCGTTCCCATGCTCCGCGTGGGAATGCCTTTCTGGACGCTCTGAGTCCGATCCTGAATGCACGCTGGCAGCACGAGCTTGTGACGCAGAGCGTCACGAACTGCATGCCGACGCGGAGCATCGGCACGATAGTCGTCTCAAAATTCTCATCGTTCCCATGCTCCGCGTGGGAACGCCTTTCTGGACGCTCTGCGTCCGATCTCAAATGCGCGGTGTCAGCACAATAGTCATCTCAAAAAGCATCGCGCACCAACCCTGTGCATCGTGCCTTGGCACACCGCCTTGGCGTGATGCATCTTTGCTCTGAATCCTCTGTTCATGGTTGCAAACTCGCACTCCCGGCCGGGATGGAGTATTAATTGCTTGCATCGCTTCCCACAGTCGTTTGAACCGGGACGTCACCGGTTCACCCGAAAGACTACGTCCGACGCAAGCAGCGCGGCGTCATGGAGAATCTGTATGGCGAGCTTTTCCCATTCTGTCGGTGCGCAGACGTACCGCTTCGACAGCCTCAAAGAAGTCATGGCCAAGGCCAGCCCCGCGCGCTCCGGTGATTATCTGGCCGAGGTTGCGGCGCAAAGCGACGGCGAGCGCGTTGCAGCGCAGATGACGCTGGCGAATATTCCGCTCAAGCACTTTCTTGAAGAAGCCCTGATCCCTTACGAACAGGACGAAGTCACCCGGCTGATCATCGATACCCACGACAAACTGGCGTTTGCCCCGGTCAGCCATCTGACGGTCGGTGGCTTTCGTGACTGGCTGCTCAGCGATCAGGCCGATGAAACCAGCCTGCGCGCCTTGGCTCCCGGCCTGACACCGGAAATGGCCGCTGCCGTGTCGAAAATCATGCGCGTGCAGGACCTGGTTCTGGTGGCACAGAAGATCCGGGTGGTGACGCGCTTTCGCAACACCATGGGCCTGCGCGGGCGGCTGTCGACACGCCTGCAACCCAACCACCCCACCGACGACCCGTCCGGCATTGCCGCCAGCGTGCTCGACGGCCTGCTGTACGGCAATGGCGATGCCATGATCGGTATCAACCCGGCAACCGACAGCACCTCGTCCATCGTCGCCTTGCTGGAAATGCTCGACGCCATCGTCCAGCGCTATGAAATCCCGACGCAATCCTGCGTGCTGACCCATGTCACCACGTCCATCGAAGTGATAAACCGTGGCGTACCGGTGGACCTGGTGTTCCAGTCGATCACCGGCACCGAGGCCGCCAACGCAAGCTTCGGCATCAGCCTCAAGCTGTTACAGGAAGGCTACGAAGCGGGCCTGAGCCTGAACCGCGGCACCCTCGGGAAAAACCTGATGTACTTCGAGACCGGGCAAGGCAGCGCGCTGTCGGCCAACGCACATCACGGCGTCGACCAGCAGACCTGCGAAACCCGTGCCTATGCCGTCGCCCGGCATTTCAATCCGTTTCTGGTCAACACCGTGGTCGGTTTCATCGGCCCCGAGTACCTGTACAACGGCAAGCAGATCATCCGCGCCGGTCTGGAAGATCACTTCTGCGGCAAGCTGCTGGGTGTGCCGATGGGCTGCGACATCTGCTACACCAATCACGCAGAAGCCGATCAGGACGACATGGATACCCTGCTGACGCTGCTGGGAGTTGCCGGGATCAACTTCATTATGGGCATCCCCGGCTCGGACGACATCATGCTCAATTATCAAACCACCTCGTTCCACGACGCGCTGTATGCCCGGCAAAGCCTGGGCCTGCGTCCCGCACCGGAATACGAGGCCTGGCTGGAGAAAATGGGCATCTTTACCCAGACCGACGGCCGTGTCCGCTTCGGTGACAGCCTGCCGCCTGCGTTCCGCCAGGCACTGGCGCACCTCGCATGAGTGATCAGCCGATGAACGAAATACAAGACAACGCCGCACCAGCCAACCCCTGGCTGGAGCTACGCCGCCTGACCTCCGCACGCATCGCGCTGGGGCGAACCGGCACCAGCCTGCCCACCTCCGCGCAGCTCGACTTTCAAGCGGCGCATGCCCAGGCGCGCGATGCCGTGCATCTGGCCTTCGATCATGCCGCGATCAGCGCGCAACTGACCGAGAAAGGTCGTGAAACCATTTTGCTGCACAGCGCTGCTGCCGACCGCGACAGCTACCTGCAACGCCCGGACCTGGGCCGACGCCTGAATGAGGAGTCTGCGCAGGCACTGCGCGAGTACGCGGCGGCTCATCCGGGCGGCCTCGATCTGGCGGTAGTGGTCGCCGACGGTCTGTCAGCACTGGCCGTGCATCGACATGCCGTGCCTTTTCTCATTCGCCTTGAAGAGCAGGCAAAAGCCGAAGGCTGGTCCCTGTCGCCAGTGATAATGGTCGAGCAGGGCCGCGTCGCCGTGGCTGACGAGGTGGGCGAACTGCTCGGCGCGCAAATGGTAGTGATCCTTATTGGCGAGCGCCCGGGCCTGAGCTCACCGGACAGTCTGGGGCTGTATTTCACCTACGCGCCGAAGGTCGGGCTGAATGATGCGCACCGCAACTGTATTTCCAACGTGCGCCTGGAGGGCTTGAGCTACGGCATGGCAGCCCATCGGCTGCTGTACCTGATGCGCGAGGCCTGCAGGCGGCAGATCTCGGGGGTCAATCTTAAAGACGAAGCGCAACTGCAGACCCTTGATTCAGACGGCTCTGCCGAGCATTCAGACAAGCCGATCGGCAATTTCCTGCTCGACGGCCCGGCCGCACCACATTAGATTGTGCTTTCTAAAGTCGCCGGGCAGGATCGAGTAATCATCCCGGCGCACTGCATCAGCCCATAGGGAAGTTGAGGCCAACCATGCGGATCATCAAAGCGACTCTCGAACACCTGGACCTGCTCTGCCCATTGTTCATCAAATACCGCGAGTTCTACGGCGAGTCACCGTTCCCGGACTCCTCACGGGACTTTCTCGAAAAACGTCTGCGTCGTGACGAGTCAGTTATCTATCTGGCGCTGGCCAAGGATGACGAGAGCAGACTGCTGGGCTTCTGCCAGCTGTATCCCAGCTACTCATCGCTGTCGCTCAAGCGGGTATGGATTCTCAACGACATCTATGTTGCCGAGGACGCGCGCCGCCAACTGGTCGCCGATCACTTGATGAAACAGGCGAAGAAGATGGCCAAGGAAACGCATGCGGTGCGACTGCGCGTGTCGACCAGCAGCAATAACGAGGTGGCGCAAAAAGTCTATGAGTCCATCGGTTTCAAGGAAGACACGCAGTTCAAAAACTACGTGCTGCCCATCAACCAGGACTGATCACCCGCTCGCCAGCACGCGGCAGCAAAGCCGCGTCAGCGCAACATACTGCTCCAGTCGTCACACATCAAAAACCCAGCGTTTATTCCCAAACCCCTTCTGCGCATTCTGCTTCTATAATGCCGCGCATACTGAACAGTCGTTTCTTCCGCATGCGACCCCGTACAGGGTTCTCGCCTCAGGTGCCTTAATGGATTTCAACCCGCTTGACCTTATTCTGCATCTCGACGTCTACCTTGACCTGTTGGTGACCAACTACGGTACGTGGGTCTACGCGATTCTGTTTCTAGTGATTTTCTGCGAAACCGGGCTGGTGATCATGCCCTTCCTGCCAGGCGACTCGCTGCTGTTCATCGCCGGAGCCGTGGCTGCCGGCGGCGGCATGGACCCGGTCCTGCTGGCCGGGCTGCTGATGCTGGCGGCGATTCTGGGCGACAGTACCAACTACGTCATTGGCCGCACTGCGGGCGAAAAACTGTTCAGCAACCCCAAATCGCGCATCTTCCGCCGCGACTACCTGCTGCGCACCCAGGACTTCTATGAGCGCCACGGCGGCAAAACCGTAACACTCGCGCGTTTCCTGCCGATCATCCGCACGTTTGCTCCATTCGTGGCCGGTGTGGGCAGAATGTCCTATCCGCGCTTCGTGGGTTTCAGCGTATTGGGCTCAGTGCTGTGGGTCGGCAGCCTGGTGACACTGGGCTTCTTCTTCGGCAACGTGCCGTTCATCAAGCAAAACCTGACCTTGCTGGTGCTGGCAATCATCCTGCTGTCGCTGGTGCCGATGATCATTGGTGTGGTTCGCAGCCGTAGCGCGCCTCCGGCAGACGCACGCTGAATCATGTGGTCGTTCAGCAACTGGCGCAGGCAGCGCACGCTCGCCAGACACCCGATTGCTGACGAGCTGTGGCAGAAGGTGCGTGGACGTCTGCCGATCCTCGATGGGCTGAGCAGCGGGCAGCATGCGCAATTGCGTGACGCCTGCGTACTGTTTCTGAATGACAAACACCTCAGTGCACTGCCGGGCGTTGATCTGGATGACGAGCAGCGATTGTTTCTCGCCGCCCAGGCGCAACTGCCTCTGCTGAATCTGGGCGAACTGAACTGGTATCAGGGCTTTCACGAGATCGTGCTGTACCCCGACGACTTCGTCAGCCCGCAGCGCCACCGCGATGCCAGTGGCGTAGAGCACGAGTGGGACGGCGAACACAGCGGCGAAGCCTGGCTGCAGGGCCCGGTGATTCTGGCCTGGCCGGGCGTGTTGAGCAGCGGCCACTGGGATGGCTACAACCTGGTGATCCATGAACTGGCGCACAAGCTCGACATGCTCAACGGCGACGCCAATGGCCTGCCGCCGCTGCACAGCGACATGCAGGTGACCGAATGGGCTCGCGTCATGCAAAGCGCGTTCGATGATCTCAACCGGCAACTGGACCACAACCCCGACGCCGAGCCCGCCATCGATCCCTATGCCGCAGAAGACCCTGCCGAGTTTTTCGCCGTGACCAGCGAATACTTCTTCAGCGCACCCGACCTGCTGCACGACAGTTACCCGGCAGTCTACGAACAACTGAAGGCGTTTTACCGGCAAGACACTATCGCCAGACTGAACCTGCTGCGTCAGCAGGACCCGGCTTACCGGGACAACTGACAGCCGCCAAGGCCATGCGTGGCAACCAAAACAGAATATGCCTATAATCCGGACCACTTTTTGGCGGTTCGCGCCAAAATCTGTCTGGTCAACTATGGGGGCAATGCCCAATGAGCTACAGCAAGATTCCGGCAGGCAAAGACCTTCCGAACGACATCTACGTCGCGATCGAAATCCCGGCCAACCATGCGCCGATCAAGTACGAAATCGACAAAGAAACCGATTGCCTGTTCGTTGACCGTTTCATGGCCACCCCGATGTTCTACCCGGCCAACTACGGTTTCATCCCTAACACGCTGGCTGACGACGGCGACCCGCTGGACGTGCTGGTGGTGACGCCTTACCCGGTGTCCCCAGGTTCGGTCATCCGTGCCCGCCCGGTCGGCATTCTGCACATGACTGACGACGGCGGTGGCGATGCCAAGGTTATCGCAGTGCCACACGACAAGCTGTCCCAGCTGTATGTCGACGTCAAAGAGTACACCGATCTGCCAGCCCTGCTGCTTGAACAGATCAAGCACTTCTTCGAGAACTACAAGGATCTCGAAAAAGGCAAATGGGTAAAAATCGAAGGTTGGGGCAATGCTGACGCTGCCCGCGCCGAGATCACCAAATCGGTTGCAGCGTTCAAAGGCTGATCACTGATCTGGCGTTTCAGGGCACGCCACACACGTGCCCTGAAACACGCTTGACCCCTTCCCTGCCGCTGCTCCCCGCCAATACCGTTCCTTGAAACACACCTATCCATTTTTTTGCAGCGCACACGTTTAAAAATGCGTTCGACTTTTAGGCGCTCGATAAACAGTTCGTTAATTCCCGTATAGCAAGGGTAAACGCCCGATACGTCGTTTAGCCAAAAAAGCGCTATTACGGAATCTGCCTACACGATATTCATTCCATCCGTAGTCCGAATAGCCGCCACCCCCTTGGGATAACGTCGATCTCAACACCTCGTTCATTTAAACGCCCAAGCGACGTCCGTAGACTTTGCCCTATGAATACATCAGGCGATCGACTCCGCATCCTCCTTCGGGAGTGCCATCTCACAGCGACTGACTTTGCGGCCAACCGCAAAATCACGCCGCAACACGTCAATAACTGGTTCAAGCGTGGCGTGCCCATGGCGCGGATCGATGAGGTGGCTGAACTGTTAACCGTAAACGCACGCTGGCTGCGCACGGGCGACGGGCCCAAACATCCCAATGAATCGGCCAATGAAAACACTGGTGAAGACACACGCATGGTCATCCAGCAGACCAGAAACGTGCTGCGCGGCGATGTGGAAATTCAGATCTACACGGAGGTTGAATCCACTCATGGCGTCGGCAAAACCGTCCTTTCCGAAGCCCCTGGGCAAAAAATCCGCCTGCCCGTGCAAGTTCTGCAAACCATGGGCATCGACCCGAAAAACTGCATGTGTGTCGCCATGGTCGGCAACAGCATGGCCGACAAGATCCAGGACGGCTCGATTCTCGGCGTCGACCGCGAACTGACCCAGGTCATCGACGGCGAAATCTACGCCCTCGAGCACGGCGGCATCCTGCGCGTGCGCTACCTCTACCGCATGCCCAATGGCGGTCTGCGCCTGCGCAGCCATAACGACGCCGAATACCCGGACGAACTGTTCAGTGCCGAAGACATCGACCGGGAGAAAATACGGATTCTGGGCTGGATATTCTGGTGGTCGACACTCAACAGTCGGCGCAATGCGATGCTGCTGTTGTGAGGCGTTTGGGGTTGAAAGGCATTCGGGCTGGGCATTGGCGGAGAATTTCAGTATTCTGTGCGCCATCCAGAGCACCCGACGCAGTCATGCGATGCGGTGTTTGAATGGGGCATGTGATCCGTTTGCCCTGTTGCCTATTCGCGCTTCTTCAAGAGGCGCATCTGTTGAAGGCGATTGCGGTCTATCAAAAATAGATCGGAACCGCCTACGAGAAGCCGGCCACAAGCCGGCTTTTTAATGCCTCCCGCGTTCTTCTCGCGGCTGGGCAGTGGATATCATCTACTTGAGAAACTTCCCGCCAAATCAGCCGTTGACAGTACTTTGCTGGTTGTCCCGGTCGAAACCCACTTTAGGATAATCCCAAGTCAGGTTTATTCAGGTAACCGGACTATTAGAGGGTTTGCCACGTGAAAACCATCCATAACGCCCGCTACCAAGCGTTGCTTGATCTTTTGCTGGAAGCGCGCAACGCAGCCGGTATGACGCAAAAAGAATTGGCCGTCAGGCTGGGGCGGCCGCAGTCATTTGTCTCAAAGACGGAGAACGCCGAGCGCGGGCTCGATGTCATTGAGTTCATGGATGTCTGTCGGGGGATCGGTACTGACCCGTATGCGCTGCTCAGCAAGCTGGACTCTATGGCTCGCCTGTAATCTACAATCGCGAAGCTTTGCTGGATGAGCGCTTGCGTGAAAAATGACTCATAGCGATTCAATGCAGTGCGTTTTGGTCAGCTATAGGACTCTCACGGACACACATCTACGTCCCGTCCTCTCCACAGCTCCCAGACCTCTTCCCAACCGTCTTCATGACTCGGACCCGAGACAATAACCAGCTGACTGCACGCACCGTTGCCTAGCTGCCTGATGTAATGCTTTGCCAGTTCAGTCGGGATCATTTCGTCACGCGTTCCCGACAAGTGACGCTGAGGTATCAATGCCAGGCGCTGGGCGTAATCGAGTGGATCCAACGAGCCATTGAGACGCGAAAGTCCTTTTAGTTCTGTCCACTGGTTCGGGGCGAGATTGCCAGCGATGGTCTGAATCAGGGTGATGTCGTTTCGTTGTCCCGCCAGTAGCAACGCGAGGGTTGCGCCGCCTGAATAACCAATCAGCTCGAACTCGTTATTACCGTAACGTTGTTTCATATGGTCCAGCGCGCTGCTGAGGCTGGTGACCACTGCCTGGGAGAAACGGCGATTGGTCCAAAGGGCAGCGCTACAGGCCGGGGCTGTGATGAATTGACAAGGTCTTGCCAGATAGGCGCTGGGCGTCGGGTCGTTGACTGCCAGCTGCGGCACGAGGAGCTTACGTGGGCTCGGGTCGAGACTGGGTTGAGTGGCGGTGGCCCAGGCATGGCCGTCGCCTTCCAGATAGACTCGTAGGCGAGTTGTTCTGAAGGTCTCTGGCGGCAATAGCGCCGCCAGTGGAAAGGGCTGTGCCGGCAGAATCTGCATCTGTCGGCCATGCTGGTTGGCCAATTGCTGCAGATCAGCGCGCGGAGACTGACAACCGGCGATGGCTCCGCTCAACAGCAGCGCCATCACGACTGCAAGGGTACCGCCCAAGCGTTTTCGACCGAGGCGGTAACTCCACATCAAAAGTCGTAACGCACTTTTGCAGAGAACACATCGGCATCGAAGCCTGATTTACCGATGTAGTCATAGTTGACGCCCAGTGTGACGGCACCCAGTTTGTAATCGGCACCCACACCCGCTTCGTAACTGTCACGCACAGCCTTGGCACCGCTGGTTACAAACGGTGTACTGCCGAGCAAAAAGGTGGACGTGCTCTGCGCTTCGTCGGCGGCGAAGTCGTGGTAGGCCATCAGTTTGGCTTGTGGCTCCAGCGTTCCGGCGCGCAAGAGGAAGCTGCCAGCCACGCGCATGCCTGCGCCCAGCTCAATGGTTTCATAACGCTGGTCTTCAACCTTTAACGCAGCCGACGAGCCTTTCTCACGATAGCCGTCGATGTTCACTTGGCTGTAACGCGCCGCCAGGCGTGGTTCGACCAATACTTGCGGGTTGACGTGATAGGTGTAGCCACCCACCAGATTCAGGCCCAGCAGGTCACTGTCGTAATCTGCCTTGGCACGCGTACCTGCAATGCTGCGTTTGCCCTGGTTGTCGTTGAGGCCGTAAGTCAGGCTTGTATCGACAAAGTAATTGCCTTGTTCGAAGCCGCTGTACAGCGTGAATGCATGGCTATCGACTTCGGTCTTGTTGCCACTTTTGCCATTCACGTCGGTATTGATGAAGCTGTACGCCAACCCCAGCGTCAGGTTGTCGTTGAGCTTGCCGTCAGCGCCCACCGCGACTCCGCTGCTGTACGCGTTATAGCCAGCAATTCCGTCACGCTGGCCTTGAGTGGCGTCGCTGTAGAGCGACTGGACCCAAACCCCGGCATTCTTGAAACCTTCGCCAGAAGACGCGCCGCGTATCGAGCTGGTGCGGCTGCCCGTTACGTTGCTGATCAGACCCTGGCTGGTAGTAGCGGCGCTTCTGGCCCCGCCGTTGACCTCCGGCGACAGCTGCGAGGCCAGCTTGGCAAGCTGCCCTCCGTCAGCGTTCAGCAAAAGCTGTTTGAACGCATCGCTGTCGTTCAGCTTGCTGATGATGCTGTCGCCGGTCAGGTTGACCAGTGTGGTCTGTTCATTAACTGAGCCGCCGTTGTTGGCAACTACCTGAGCGACCTCTTCCTTGCCCTTGGCAGTGACCACAGCTACAACGTCTTTGCCGTCAACGGTATAGCTGTCGATTTTAAGTAGCGCCGAGGTACTGACTACATCCAGTTTGCCAGCAGGGTCGACCGCGCGCCCATCCTTGGTCAGCAGTTCGATCTTGCCTGATTCGATGAGCGTGTAAGCAGTGCCGTTGGCATTGAAGTCGTCACCCTTGGCCGCGAGCTTTACTTGCGCTCCCGGTTCGAACTGAGTAGTGCCGGTAACTTTCAGCACCGCGGTTTTAGTATCAGTGGCCTTACTCAGATTCAGGCCGAGTGCCGAATTGCCGTCGACATACAGATCGCCGCCAATGCTGCTGTGTGCGGACTCGAAAGTCATGGTAGTAGGACTGTCGGAGGTGCCACCAACATAAACCGATCCGCCGCTCTTGAGGCGAATGTTGTAGCCATCTCTACGGCTGTCAGTACCTGTGAAGGAAGTATCCCCCTCCAGCTCGATATTGCTTACGTCGATCAGGTTACCGACAACGACGCTGCCCTTTCTCAGGATCAGCTCGATCGGACGATTGCTTCCAGAAGCGTCGATGGCCCTGTCAGCGGAAATGATCGAACCTTCGTTATAGATATTGAAGTCGCCCCGTTCGATGTACCAAGGCTGAGCGCCGATCATAGAGAATTTAGTAGTGCCCATCACGATAGCAGCGCTCTCGCCGCGGATCGTCCCGGTGTTGGTTATGTCCGCACTATTGCCTATCATAGTGGCCCCGTCGATTCGAAGACCCTGAGACCCCGCGCCGCTAGCGGAGAGGCTGCCATGGTTTTCGAAGAATTTCAGGCTCGTGGCGACGTCCAGGGCCGTCGCGCCTTGACCGGAAACTTCAACCAGACCGTGGTTGATGACGTTGCCGTTGATCTTACCGCCCTCCAGGCTGATGCCTTTGGCTCCTTCACCACTGGCAAAGGTGCCGGAGCCACTGATGTTCCCGTTGAGGATAAGGTTCTTTTCAACGGTCGAACCACTTAGCTGAATCGCATCTTTAACCGCACTCCCCGAATAGGCACCGTTGATCTCAAGATTGCCGGTATGGGTCTGACGCTCGCTTTTGTAGCCAGCGTTGGTCAGTTGGACTGTTTCAGCAAAAGCCGGAACGGCAGTTGCAGCCACAGCCATGGCGAGAAGGGTCTTGCGAAACATCACAGAGTTCAAGATTCATTCCTTATGTTGGGGGCGCTGCCATGCTTGTCGAGAACCTGCCGCAGCGAAAAGTGGCCATTGGCCACACAGAAGAGCGCGGCGAGAATAAAGTAACCGACTTGAAATAACATCAACTATTATCGGCACAATCACACTTCGCTAAAGTCGTGCAAGTGCTCAGGGTCGGGATGGCTAGACCCGATAGGACTCCGCATGCGCTACCTTCCTGAGCGTGCGCCAGTACGAGCGAACGCGCTTGGCAAAGGTCGGCGAACTGCTGAACAATACGATGGTCGCAAAGGACACCCACCAGCCGGGGCGCAGGCAGGTCAGCAGGTACTGATTGAGCCAGATGCGCGCGATTCTCAGCCTGTAGCGCTTCGGATCAATACCCCGCAATTGCTCTATCGCAGAAGCTTTGTAGAGTGTGCTCAATACGCGGCGGCTGGTTAGAAAGCGTTCCGGGAAGTCTACGCCAGCCTCGGAGTGATTCAGGACTCTGAAGTTGCGCCTCAAGACGTTGTCCCATAACTTCAGATTGCTCAGCCCTACCTCGCAGGGACGTCCAAGCCGGGCGTCAATGCCCTTCCTGCGCATGACACCCAGCATCAGCGCCTGCTCGGTCACCAGGCGCGCAGACGTGTAGCCAATGAAGTTGCCAAACGGGTTGCGAGACGGCTTGTCATTGAAAAGCGCGCTCCTTTCAAACAGTGGTTGCTCCCACATGGCGAGCATCGCATCGCGTGTGCCGAACTGAACAAGGTCCGATATGTGGAACAACATCGGTAACCGTTCAGGGTCACGAATGTAGAGCGTCGTGGTGGTAATTGGCGTCTCGAACAGCTTTGTTTCGCCAGGCTCGGCATCATCTGACTGGCCTATTACGGCCAGTGCAGAGCTGGTCAGGTTGTGGTCGGCGCGCATCTTCATGACATACGGTCTTGAGGCGGCCTGAATACCGCACAACGTCGATCGCAGCATGCGATTGATGTTGATCTGATTACCGGCATCGTCGACGAAGGCACCCGGATCATCCGACATGATGAGCTGATCCGCTTCAACCGCAGAAGTATCTTCATGACACCAGGTAGAGACGATAACTTCGGCATGTGGCAGGTGTGTCCTGACCGATGCGATACAGGCGAAGATATTCCGCTGGGGGCTCAGGTTGCGATAAAGAGGCCCTTGGATAACCACGCTGATTTTTCTGGAATCAACGGCCACAAGATGAGGCATGTTCTTAACCTTTAATGAGGAATGACGACGAGAACAGATCATTCAGATAAATCTCGCAGCACGCCGAAAGACGCGCAAAAAAAGACGATGCATGCGACGCAGGACTCCAGCCAGCATTGGCAGGCTGATCAGCACCGTCTCAAGACGAGTGACCATGAATAACCTCCCGATTTGAGCCGAACGAGCTGCAGCTGTTGTGATTGAAGGCAGGTTATTGAACGAGGCATTGAGGGTTCGCGAATAGATACCCAGGTGCATGGCAGGCACCATGATCACGATGTTTCGGTTTCGAAGCCTTGGGCTCAAATAGTTGTAGCGAGCCATTTTCTGGATGAAGTCCATGCAGGTAGCCGAGTCATGCTGACCAAAATCAATCAGTACCCATGCGCTCTCGACTTTATCCATATGACGCGCAACGCTGTTCGCCACGATGCCGCTCAGGCCATTTTCGTGAAGGAAGTCTTCCAGACTGAACTGGACGTGGTCCGTCGGTAGATCGCTGATGGGCAGTTCGGTCAGGTTGTAGCGGTCATCGATGACAAGCACCGGGATAGTCTTTCTATACGCGTGCTGGATGTGGGACAGCTGACAGATCAGCTCATGACTGGCCGGCCTGGGGCTCAAATGAGACACGACGAATATCTTCATTTTGAACCTCTGGCATAGGACTTGAAGGGAGTGGAGTTATAGATAGCCTTCACCGCAGCCCACACGCTTTCAAAATAGAAGATTTTCCCGTTGTTTCTGCAAGCACGAACCGCCGAAATCAAAATACCCGGGAGCGACAGGAGGAGGTGATGAAAGTAATCATCCTGCTGACGAACAAACCATGTCTGCGTACTGCGTTGACGCAACATATTGCGCACTTCACAGCTCTGGGTGATCAGCGTCTGTTTGGCCAGCACAGGGTCTGCAAGGAAGCGATTGACCAGAAACTCTTGCCGCGTACTTGGGAGCTGGTCAAACAACACCAGCCTCTCAAAGTCGCTGATAAATTCTCTGACCGTTCCAATATCGTTTTTGAACGTGGACTGCTGAACGACATGATTGATCAGCTCGATCCAGGCTCGAACACTTATATGACAAACCCCGGTCGGTATACTCACTGCTGCCCGGCTGACGAGGTACTTACTTGCGAACTGGTGCAGCCTGGCGAGAGCCGTTTTGCTGGAGATGTTGATCAGAGGCTTCTTGTTCAGAACCGAGAAGTAACGCGGGCCTATGCGTCCGAGTTTGCCACTTGCTGATTGCACCAAAGTCTCTGATCCCAATAGCGCACGGGAGGTGATTGATTGCGTAATGCCGAATGGATTGACCCTGCAAGGTACGCCAGCTTTTGACAGGCGCATACCGTGTTCAATGTCTTCAAATTCAACCCAATACAAAGACTCGTCCAACGGGAAGGCATTCCACACTTCCTTCCGGCAGATGTAGAGACTGCCGGTCGCGTAGCAGGAGTCGCTGTTGTAACGCATGGCACTGGCATAACTGAAACCGGTCCGCTCGATCTCTGGAAAAATCGACGGGGCGATACTCGCTGCATCGCTGCAGTTTCGGCTCACCCCCTGAAGACCGTTGGCTATCGTGCCCAAAGCCATGCCGTAATCCGAATAGCGGCGAGGGTGCATACTAAGCCGATTGTCGAAAAACATGCTTTGCAGTGTCATCAACGGATAGCGCGGACCAAAGCGACGTACGATTTCTCCAAAATTCCTGGGTAGAAATACGCGGTCATGCAGGATCACGAGATTGCTGAATCCGGCCTCCAGAGCGAGACGATTTTTCTTCTTGCAGATCTGCACTGGCGGAGCGGTAATGTCCTGCCCCACGATGCGGACCTTGTCGAAATAGGCGAAGTTGCTTCCCGGTGTGCCACACAGAAGTATCTCCTTGCGCGGGACGTCAATTTCCAGAATGCGCTTCACTACCGCATTCAGGACCGTGGCGTCTCCTGGCCCTACAGGAAGGCAAAAGCTCCAGCCATCAAGATCGTCATCGGACTCCGCCGCCAGCCTTGCTACCTTTTTGTAGGTGACAGAGGTGGCCGAGCGTTCGATTACCTTGAGTGATCCGGCAAAATATTCACGGTCCAGATAGCACTCAAACTCAGTGTCTTCGATAACTGTAATCTTCTCGCCAACATTCAGAAAATGGACACCGTCCCACAGCAGCAGTGGCGCCAGCGGTGAATCACTTTGGACCCCATAAAAGCAGTAACTACCCGAGTCGTACATGGATAACGGACGCAGTGCGGCATGCAGGTTTTTGATTACCCGCTCCGGCTTGCGAAACGGATGGGCGCGGAACGAAACAAAACCCGAACATTCATGGGGCAGCAGCAGGCCAACCGGGAGCTTACGCAGGCTGTCCGCCGCCAGGTAACCAAGGCTTGGATGGTGCTGGAGATGGGTCGTTTTCATGGTTCAGACGACGTACTTGTCGGCAAGCGCGCCGGGCACCTTAACGACAACGGTGGTTGCATCAGTGAGCGCTTCGAACGCAGTGATGTCGCCCGGCTCCAGAACGATGATGTCGCCTGCATGCCAGACCTGATCGCGCATGTTGACGGACCCGGAAATGAGCACGGTTATCTCTGTGGCAACCTTATGATAATGGGCAGCTTCCTTTTCGCCTGCCTGGTAAATCTTGACCCCGACCTCACAGGACTCGGTATTGAAAGCAGCAGGCTCGAAGCCGCCCACAAACCAGCCTTTGACCATGTCTTGCAGTCTTGCCGTTTTCATCGCATTTCTCCTGCTTCGAAAGCGTGAAGCTGACTATTGGTTTTCAGTGGCCGGTACTGACTGGGTTCGATTCGGTAGGCACCGATCCTTTTCTGTAACAGCACCAGCTCATTGAGGGCGGGTGCTATGTAGAAGTTGTCATTGACCCTGGCATCCTTGCGAATCATCTCTTTCGCCGCCGCCACGAACAGCGAGCCGGATTTGAACCAGTACACACCTGCAATGGCGTGGGGACTGATCGGATTTTTTTCGGCAGCTTCAATGACCCGGCAGTGGCTATCCAGACGTACGAATGAATAGCGAGGGTGCAGTGAATTGAAGATAACCACGCCGGCATCTTCATCGTTGTCCCGAAACGCACGTACGGCGTCACGCAGCTCTATATCCAGAAAATCACTGACACTGAGAATCAACAACTCATCATCGTTGTCGATTTGCCCGCTCACCAGAAGTGCCGTGCAGGCGGCACCCCGGGTGACTTTGTTAATGGGCAGAACACTGGCCGCAGGGTGCATTTGCTGGACCATGTTGCGAAGGTGCAGCCGAGTGACATCGTCATTCGAGAATGTGCAGATGATCCTGCGCGGCTCAAGCGCAGCACAGTTGTCGATCAGCGTATGGATCAGTGGCTTGCCATTGCATTCGCACAGATATTCGGGGTACTCGCCGTCGTCGAGCGACGTCTCTCCCTTCTTTCCCGACAGAAGAATGATGTTCAATGCGCTCACAGGCTAGCCACCTTGTCGACGTTGATCTCATCGACCTTGCCGAGGATGTTATTGAGGTTTACATCGCAGGTTTCAGCCACGACCAGAACATGGGCACCGGAATCTCTGGCGGCTTTGATACCATTTTCGTTGTCTTCGACGATCAGACACTCTTCGGGCATCAGGCCCAGTTGCCTGATGGCTTTGGTATAGATATCGGGAGCTGGCTTGGCATGTTTGACATCCTCGTTGGAGAGCTGCAAATCGAGGTATCGCTCCAGGTCTGCCCTGTTCATCATGACCTCCACGGTGTTGCGAATGGAGTTGGATGCAACCGCCAGCTTGTAGCCCATTGTTTTCAACGATGACAACGCGTACTGATGCACAAACGTCGGTTTGCACTGGGCGTACACGATTTCCATGGTGTACTGCTGCTTCATTTCGTTGATGAATGCGTGCAACGCAACCGGCAGGTCGCGCTCTACGCTCAGCATGTCGAGTTTGCGCGAGGTGGGCAGACCGTCGTAGGCGGTGAGGTGTTCATGGCGACTAATGTTGTAACCGAACAGGCTGAGGGCTTTGTTCAGTGCATCGTAATGCCATTCCTTGGCTTCAATGAGGACGCCATCCATATCGAATATCACTGCCTTGATCATGATTGCCTCACTTGAAGAAAGTGGCTGCGTCTGCGGGAATATCAGTGCAAATCGTTAAACCGTCGTGCGCTTCGAGCTCAAGCAATTGCTGCCACAGGCTGCGATGGTCACGCCCGTGCAACTCGGGAGATACCACACACACCTGCTTGCCCTGAGATAGAAGATCGCCAATAACCTGACTGGAAAACCATTCCCCCTCAAAACCGTCAAGCCAGACACCTGCTGCCTTTTCGATCCAGGCTGGGGACGGTTCAACTTCGCTGAGCCGGGTGTAAGTAATAACGTTCGCGTGAAAGTAACTGCGCATGTCCGGTACCGCCATATCGAAGGCAAACCAGTTGGTATGACCATATCGAGCGAAGGTTTTGGCGAGCGCCTGCGCCATTCCATCAGCTTTGATGTTGATGGCCAGTGGCAAGTTACGACCTGCCATGATGGCGAGCAGCTCCTCAAGCGTCAGCTCGCCACCAACGGGCATGTCGTGAGAAATAACCAATTGACCCGCTACATCACGGACATCGGTTTCTGTGCCGAAACCAAGGTCGAATGATCGGTGAAATGCTTCGGGCAAATTGCGCTGCGGCTTTTGCAGCCAATAGCCACGATGGCTGATGATCTGCATGTCAGGCCTGCCTTCCCGAGGCTGCCTGCCTGCTTAGCGGCAACGACAGGAATTGGTTCAGGTCTGCCGGTATACCCAGGCCGTACATGCCATGACCCTCTGCGCCAATACTGTAATGAATCACTTTGGCGCCGCGTCCGATGATCTCGTTGTACGCCGGGGCAACATAGAACTCGCCATTGACGCGAAGATCTTTCATGACCATTGTCTCGATGGCCGATATCAACTGACCTGCATTGCGAAAGTTGTAGATGCCGACAGTGGCTTCGTCAGAGATGACCTCTTTTTCCACTACGCGGGTGATGAGGCCTTCTGCGCTGAAGCCCACAAACGACCACTTCGGATCGCTGGCTTTCATCGTCATGATCAAGCCCGCTGCGTCACTCTCGTTCATTGCCTGCAGATAAGCGTTTATGTCCACATCGACATACTGGTCGCTGTTGGCAATCATCACTTGCTGGCTATAGTCGAGCAGGTGCCTGGCGGCATAAACGGAGCACGCGGCGCCCCCCGTCAGCCCACCAAGCTCGACGATGTCGCATCCAGGTGCCCACGCATTCAGCTTTTCCTTCAGCGAATAGGTTGCGACCTGATCCGCCTGACAGATGAAGATGAATCGGTGCGGACAATCCGGCGTCAGGTTGTCAATCACGACCTTGATCATCGGTACGCCATGTACAGGGATCAACGGCTTGGGATCGGTGTAGCCCGCGACCGCAAAGCGACTCCCGGCACCCGCCATTGGAACGATAATTTGCAGCATGAAAATCCCTTTTGAATGGGTGATTTTGAAGTTGACGAAGCGGCATTGACTGCAATGAATCAATAACAACCGTGTTCAATCATCCGGCCACGCTCAAGCGTCAAATAGCGCTGACAAAACTCTTTACCCTCTTCTACCGCGTGGGTAACAAGAATCAGGGCCATGCCGTCATCCTGCAAAGTGCGAATTCGCTCGTGGCATTTGCGCTTGAACTCTTCGTCCCCCACAGCGAGCACTTCGTCAGCCAGCAAAACCTGTGGCTCAACATGAACCGCCACCGAAAAACCCAGCCTCATATACATACCCGATGAATAGTTCTTGACCGGAGTATCAATGAAGTTTCCCAGCCCGGAAAAATCCACGATCTCGTTGAAACGCGAACGCACTTCCCTGTTACTTAACCCGAACAGGCTGGCGTTAAGATAGATATTCTCCTCCCCTGTCAGATCAGGGTGAAAGCCCACACCGATTTCTATTAAAGGGGCTACACGACCCACCGTAGTCAAACGTCCGCTGGTGGGAACAAGGATGCGTGAAACCAGCTGTAAGAGCGTGCTTTTACCTGAACCGTTATGTCCCACAAGTGCAAGCGACTCCCCTTTATGCAAGGTGAACGACACGTCGCTGACTGCCATGAACGTTTCGGCATGCTCACGGTATCGAGCATCGAACAGACCTAGAAACTTGCTTTTCAAACCGCCCCTGTTGTGGCGAAGAGTGAACTGCTTGGTAAGGTTTTCCGCCTTGATGACGACGCGGCTCATAAATACTCCACCACGTCGTCGACCTTTCTGAATATCAGCAGGCCGATGAGCAACGAGGCGGCCCCCATCAACACGCAAAGCAGCAGATCACGGGTGTCTGGAACCACACCAGCATGCAAAATGCTGCTGAAACTATCGAAATAAAGAGCTACCGGGTTGTAGGCCGCTATGCTGGCGACACCCTCGGGCAGCGCGGAGGTGACCCACACAATTGGCGTCAACCAGAACAGCAAGGGCAGAAACACATCGATGAAGTGTTTTGCATCCCTCACAGTTACCTGAATGACGCTAAGCGCCAGACCGAACCCCATAATCAGCGCCATGAACGCAATCAGTACAATGGGATAAAAAAACAGAGCGCGTGAAAACACGCCACCCAGCATGGGAAATAACGATGCATACACGATCATGCAGCCCGCCCAGAACACAGCAATCGACAATGCTCCGGAGAGGGGTAGCAATATACGCGGGAACCGTAACTTTCGAATGAGATTGCCGTTATTGATGAGCCATTCCCCGCTCTGTGAAACTATTTGCGCCAAAAGCATCCAGTGGACAACACCCGTTACCAGATGAAGTGCAAAACGGTCCTGACTGCTGGGCAGGATATAGGTAAAAACCGTGTAATACGTGAGTGTAACAACCAGCGGATTTCCCAATGACCAAACGAAGCCCAGCGTCGCACCCATGTAACGGATTTTAATTTCCTTGGACACGAGATTGATGATCAGGTCACGCCATTTTATAAAGCTTGTGCTGCGAGATGACGACATACGGTATCCAGCTATTGACAGGTAGATCAGAGAACGATTTTGACAATCAAGATCATAAATGGATAACCTTATGGCCTCCTGCTGCGGGCACATGTTCTCTTCTTTCATAGAGTTACAGCTATAGGACGACGCCTTAGTTACTGTAGGAATATTCCACAAACTACCGGCGGCAGCTAAATAGCCCTTTCGAGGCCTCGCCACGCTCGATCAGAATCGCAAGGCACTTCCATCCGCGCACGTTGATCTATAACGTCAATGGTCATTCGCAATACGACTGGTCCAGCGATCACCCTTGAACAAGCGAGGCTACTCATGACCCAAACCCCTTACACCCCGCCGAAGGTATGGCAGCAGGAAACAAAAGCAGGCGGTACGTTCGCCAGCATCAACCGGCCCGTAGCCGGTCCCACGCATGACAAGGTACTGCCCGTCGGCAAGCATCCGCTGCAGCTTTACTCACTGGCCACGCCCAACGGGGTGAAGGTCACGATCATGCTCGAAGAGCTGCTGGCACTGGGGCACAGCGGGGCGGAATACGACGCCTGGCTGATCCGCATTTCCGAGGGCGATCAGTTCTCCAGCGGCTTTGTCGAGATCAATCCCAACTCCAAGATCCCTGCATTGCTGGACCGAAGCCATGAAACACCTGTTCGGGTATTCGAGTCCGGTTCGATTCTGCTGTACCTGGCTGAGAAGTTTTCCAGTTTCCTGCCCGCCGACCCGGCAGGCCGTACCGAAACGCTGAACTGGCTGTTCTGGCAGATGGGCGCGGCGCCCTACCTGGGTGGCGGGTTCGGGCACTTCTACGCCTACGCGCCGGAGAAACTCGAATACCCCATCAATCGCTTCGCGATGGAGGCCAAGCGCCAACTCGATGTGCTGAACCGCCGACTGGGCGAGCACCGCTACCTGGCTGGCGATACCTACACGATTGCCGATATCGCGGTCTGGCCATGGTATGGCGCGCTGGTAAGGAACAAGGTTTATTCGGCCGCCGAGTTCCTGTCGGTGCACGAATACCCGAACCTGATTCGCTGGACGGAAGAAATCGCCACGCGCCCTGCTGTCATCAAAGGCCAGAAGGTCAACCGCACCTGGGGCGAAGAGGCGGATCAGGTGCCGGAGCGGCATCAGGCATCCGACCTGGATAAATAAGACGCAAGTCAAGGCCTGCGCAAACAGAAACCTGGTGCTACACACTCAAAAGAGATTCTGGGTCGGACAGTCGTGATCTGAACGTAAGGTAGCGTCCTTAGCCACTGCCCAAGGACGCGCCCTATGAGCCGGACAACTGCCCATCCAGATTTTCACTTGCAACTCGACATCGGTTTCCCACGCAGTGGAGTACTTGCAGCATGAGTACTCCCAATGCACCGCATACGCCTGTAAATGATCGCTTTGATGAAGTGCTCGCAATGATTCAGGGCGCTCGACAGCAAGCTGCACAGGCGGTCAACACTCGCCTGATCGAGCTTTACTGGCAGGTAGGCGCTTACATCAGCCGCAAGATTGAAAACGCCGAATGGGGTGACGCGGTGGTCAGCCAGCTTGCCGAGCATCTGGCTGTAACCCAGCCAGGACTGCGCGGGTTTACGCGTCGAAACCTGTTTCGTATGCGCCAGTTCTTCGAGGTTTACCGCGACGATGAGAAAGTGTCAGCAGTGCTGACACAATTGCCATGGACTCATCACCTGATCATCTTCAGCCAAAGCAAGCGCCCCGAAGAGCGTGAGTTTTATCTGCGCATGGCAATCAGGGAAAACTGGTCCAGCCGAGAGCTGGAGCGCCAGTTCAAGACCGCCTTGTTCGAGCGCAGTATCACCCAGCCAGCCAAGGCCTCGGCGATGCTCAAGGAAACCCGACCGGCAGCACTGGATGTGTTCCGTGATGCCTACATGGTGGAGTTTCTCGAGCTGCCATCGGGACACGCCGAAGCTGACCTGCACCGCGGTTTGCTGCAACGCCTGAGGGATTTTCTGATCGAGCTGGGCCGCGACTTCTGTTTTGTCGGCTCCGAGTACGCGTTGCAGGTCGGCGGCCAGGATTTTGCGCTGGATCTGCTGTTTTTCCATCGCGGCCTCAACTGCCTTGTTGCCATCGAACTCAAGGTCGGCCGCTTTGAACCCGAATACCTGGGCAAGCTGGACTTTTATCTTGAAGCGCTGGACCGGAATGTACGCAAACCCCATGAAAACCCGGCCATCGGCGTTTTACTCTGCGCCAGCAAAAACGAAGAAGTGGTCGAGTACGCCCTGAACCGCTCGCTTTCACCCGCGCTGATTGCCGAGTACCAGACCCGCTTGCCGGACAGGCAGCTATTGCAGGCGAAGCTGCATGAGTTCTATGCGAGCGCTGTGCTGAGCGATCAGTGATACCCGCCAGACGCACGATGCATTACGCTTGTGCATGCCTGAGCGGCAGTCTGCCTGCTTGCCCTTTCCCTGACTGGAGCCTCCAATGCCGCACGATAAGGACCCTCGCGCCTACACCGCCCTGTCGCAACGCGGCCGTAGCGCCAGCAGCGGGCCAGGGCTGGCGGTCAACCCGCCGGTCGTGCGTCTGAGTACGGTGCTGTTCGACAGTCTGGAGAGTTTGCGCGAGGCGGAAATTCGCACCACGGGGCCTGAGCGCTCGCTGACTTACGGTGCCAACGGCAACCCGACGGCGTTTGCCTTGCAGGATCTGATTTCCGGGCTTGAGGGCGCACACGGTACTTGCCTGTACCCGACCGGGCTGGCGGCAGTGGCGCAGATGTTTCAATCGTTTCTGCGCCCAGGCGACCATGTGCTGATTACTGAATCGGTGTATGGCCCCGTTCGGCGCCTGGCAAAAACGATGCTGACGGCCTTCGACATCCAGTTCGATTTCTACGCGGCTGACGGTAGTGATGTGGAATCGCTGATCAAGACCAACACACGGATGATCTACGCTGAAGTGCCCGGCTCGCTGACGTTCGACATGTGCGACCTGCCTGCACTGTCACAGGTGTGCAAGGCCAGGGATCTACTGCTGGCTGTGGATAACTCGTGGGGCTCGGGAATTCTGTTCAAGCCGCTGGAACTGGGCGCGGACATTTCCCTGATGGCCCTGACCAAGTACGTGGCCGGGCATTCCGACGTCATGATGGGCAGCGTCAGCACCACCGAAGCGCACTGGAAAACCCTCAAGACCATGAACACCGCCGTGGGCAATACCGTCAGCCCCGACGATGCGTATCTGGTGCTGCGCGGTGCCCGCAGTCTGGCGGCACGCATGGCCATGCATGAACGCCACGCGATGCAAATTGCACAATGGCTGCAGGACCAGCCTCAGGTTGCCCGCGTGCTGTATCCCGCATTGCCGGACGATCCGGGCCATACCATCTGGAAGCGCGATTTCCATGGCTGCAACGGCTTGCTCAGTTTCGAATTCCATGCCGTTGACCGGAAGGTGCTGGACCGATTTACCGGCGCGTTGAAACTGTTCGGGATTGGTTACTCCTGGGGCGGTTTTGAAAGCCTGATCACTGAAGTCGAGCAATATGGTCCTGACCGCGGCACCGGCCCGATGCTGCGGCTGCAGGTTGGCCTGGAAAGCCCGGAAGACCTGATTGCAGACCTACAGAACGGGTTCGCTGCGGGTTAATCCTGATAGTTGCTGCCCTTGCATTGCTCCGTCGCCGTTATTTGCCCAGAAGCCCTCGCTCTGCTAGTGTCGCGCGGTTTAACCTCTACCGGAAATGCCCCCATGGCCCGCAAGAAAGCTGCACTGGATTTCGAACAGTCACTCGCTGACCTGCAAGCGCTGGTAGAGCGGCTGGAGAATGGCGAGTTGTCTCTGGAAGACTCCCTGACCGCCTTCGAGCAAGGTGTACGCCTGACCCGCGACTGCCAAAGCGCCCTTACCCAGGCCGAACAGAAGGTCCAGGTGCTGCTGGAGCGCGATGGCGAACTGAGCGAAGAGCCGTTCGACGATGCGGAACTTCCCGAATGATCGCGAGCTATCAAGCGCAAAGCCAGACTCGCGTCAACGCAGCACTCGAAAAACTGTTTCAGGCACCGAGCCCTGAGCTGAACCGGCTTTACGAAGCCATGCGCTACAGCGTGATGAACGGCGGCAAGCGCGTGCGCCCGCTGCTGGCCTACGCGGCCTGCGAAGCGCTGGGCGGCGTAGCCGAGGATGCCAACGGTGCCGCCTGTGCGGTTGAACTGATTCACGCTTACTCGCTGGTGCACGACGATTTACCGGCGATGGACGATGACGACCTGCGTCGCGGCCAGCCGACCACGCACAAGGCTTTCGATGAGGCCTGCGCGATCCTCGCAGGTGACGGCCTGCAAAGCCTGGCGTTTACTGCACTGCTCGCGCCGCACCTGACCTCACGCGATGCTGAAACGCGTCTGCAGATGGTCAATACCCTCGCAGCCGCTGCCGGCCCGGCAGGTATGGTGGGCGGGCAGGCGATCGATCTGGGCTCTGTGGGGCTGAAGCTTGATCAGGCAGCGCTGGAATACATGCATCGGCACAAGACCGGTGCGTTGATCGAAGCCAGCGTCCGGCTTGGCGCACTGGCCAGTGGTCAAGCCGATCAGCCCCGTCTTGACGCCTTGCAGATTTATGCGCGCGCGGTCGGTCTGGCCTTTCAGGTTCAGGACGACATTCTCGATGTCGAAAGCGATACTGCGACCCTCGGCAAGCGTCAGGGTGCCGATATCGCCCGCGACAAGCCGACCTACCCTGCGTTGCTGGGCCTGGAAGCGGCCAAGCGCTATGCACTGGAACTGCGTGATCAGGCGCTAACAGCGCTGAGCCCGTTCGATGCCGCCGCAGAACCGTTGCGCGAGCTGGCACGCTATATCGTCGAACGTCGCCACTGATTACCGTCACCGAAGCCGGAAATCTGCTGAATCAACCACGGTTCGTCAGGTCTCAGTCATTAAGCGTGTCAGTCGGCGGACTATCCGCCGACTCACTTCATGGGCAGCTTGCGATGCATAAGGTAAACTGCCGCCTCTTTTACTTATAACGATTCGCCTGATGCCCACGACGTTCAAAGAGATCCCCCGCGAGCGCCCGGTCACGCCGCTGCTCGACCGAGCCGATACCCCGCACGGCCTGCGCCGTCTGGGCGAAGCCGAGCTGGAAACCCTGGCCGATGAGCTGCGCCTGGAATTGCTGTATTCCGTTGGCCAGACCGGAGGGCATTTTGGTGCCGGTCTTGGGGTCATCGAGCTGACCATCGCGCTGCATTACGTTTTCGACACCCCGGACGATCGCCTTGTGTGGGACGTGGGTCATCAAGCCTATCCGCACAAGATCCTCACCGGCCGTCGTGCGCGCATGTCCACCCTGCGCCAGAAGGATGGGGTAGCGGCCTTTCCGCGTCGTAGCGAGAGCGAGTACGACACCTTCGGCGTCGGGCATTCCAGCACCTCGATCAGCGCCGCACTCGGCATGGCGATTGCCTCGCGCCTGCAAGGCAGCGAGCGTAAATCCATTGCCGTGATCGGCGACGGTGCGCTGACTGCCGGCATGGCCTTCGAAGCGTTGAACCACGCGCCGGAAGTGGCAGCCAACATGCTGGTAATTCTCAACGACAACGACATGTCGATCTCGCGCAATGTCGGCGGTCTGTCGAATTACCTGGCCAAGATTCTTTCCAGCCGCACGTACAGCAGCATGCGCGAAGGCAGCAAAAAGGTGCTTTCGCGCCTGCCCGGCGCCTGGGAAATCGCACGTCGCACCGAAGAATATGCCAAAGGCATGCTGGTCCCGGGCACGCTTTTCGAAGAGCTGGGCTGGAACTACATCGGCCCTATCGATGGCCACGACCTGCCGACTCTGATCGCCACTCTGCGCAACATGCGTGATCTGAAAGGCCCGCAGTTTCTGCACGTGGTCACCAAGAAGGGCAAAGGTTTTGCGCCAGCCGAAGTCGACCCGATCGGTTATCACGCCATTACCAAGCTTGAGCCGCTGAATGCGCCTGTCGCCCCGAAAAAAATCAGCGCGCCGAAGTATTCCGCAGTGTTTGGCCAGTGGATCTGTGACATGGCCGAGGCTGACTCACGGCTGGTGGGCATCACGCCAGCCATGAAGGAAGGCTCGGACCTGGTGGCATTCAGCGAACGCTTTCCAGAACGCTACTTCGATGTTGCCATCGCCGAACAACACGCCGTAACACTGGCTGCCGGTATGGCCTGCGAAGGCAGCAAGCCGGTCGTGGCTATCTACTCGACCTTCCTGCAACGCGGCTACGATCAACTGGTGCATGACGTCGCGGTGCAGAACCTCGACGTACTGTTTGCCATCGACCGCGCCGGGCTTGTGGGCGAAGACGGCCCGACCCACGCAGGCAGCTTCGACCTGTCCTACCTGCGCTGCATCCCCGGCATGGTGGTCATGACGCCGAGTGACGAAAACGAACTGCGCAAGCTGCTCAACACCGGTTACCTGCACACAGGCCCCGCGGCAGTGCGTTACCCACGCGGTACCGGTCCGAACGCGTTGATCGAGACAGGCCTTGACCCGGTCGAAATCGGCAAGGGCATTGTGCGTCGTCAGGGCCAGGGCGTTGCGATTCTGGTGTTTGGCGTGCAACTGGCCGATGCGCTGGTGGTGGCCGAGAAGCTCGACGCGACGGTGATCGATATGCGCTTTGTCAAGCCACTGGACGAAGCCTTGGTGAGCGAAGCTGCCGCCAACCACGAGTTACTGGTCACACTGGAAGAAAACGCGGTGATGGGCGGTGCCGGTGCTGCGGTCAGTGAGTTTCTGGCACGCGCCAATATCCTCAAGTCGGTACTCCACCTGGGCCTGCCGGACACCTACGTCGAGCATGCCAAGCCTGCGCAGATGCTGGCTGAGTGCGGGCTGGACGCCCAAGGGATCGAAGCGGCGATCAATGAGCGGCTGGCGTTGATTGGCTGACTGAAAGAGGTTCCTCACGCGCCGAGCGTGAGGAATCATCACCACGACCCCGCATGCAGCAATCCTGATAACATGCTGCGCACTTCGACACTGCCGCGATGCCAGCCGATGCCTCATGTGACCCGCTCCGCCTCCACGCCTGAATTGACTTCGGTGTTCGCTGCCCTGCAGCAGCATTTTCTGCAGGTCGTCGTTCCGCTCTGGCAGGGCCCTGGCTGGAACGCACAATTGGCATTGCCTTACGAAGCGCTAGACGCCAACGATCAGCCTCTACCGCCGCAACGCTATCGAGCCATGGCCTGCGCACGTCAGCTGTTTCTGTTTTCCAGCCTTATCGATAACGTCGAAGTGCCGAACGCTCGGGCGCGGGCCGGTGAGCTGTTTCGCTCCCTGCAACAGCACTTCCACGATGCCGAGCATGGCGGCTGGTTCTATAGCATCGATCCACAGGGCAAACCTCTGGATCGCCGCAAGGACCTCTACACTCACGCCTTCATTATTTTCGCCTGCGCACATTACTGGGCGAAGGTGCAGGACCCGCTGGCAGAGTCAGTGCTCAATGCGGCGCTCAGCGTTGTAGCGGAGCGCTTTGCCGACGATGACGGGCTGTACGAAGCGCAACTCGATGAGGACTGGTCGACGCTGGGCAGCGGCCCGCTCCAGAACCCCTTGATGCATCTGGCAGAGGCCTTTCTGGCAACGCTGTCGGTGCGCGCCGACCCTGCAACCCAGTCAGCGCTGGACGCTCTGGTTATCCACATGCAGCGTCGCTTTGTCGACACCGCCACCGGCGTGATGCTGGAGAAACCCTTGGGCGCTGTGGATAACTGGTACGAGCCAGGTCATCAGTTCGAATGGTTCTTCCTGCTGCAATCGTCGCCAGAGCTGCATGGACGTGAGCTGCACGCATCCATGACCCGCGCGTTTGCTTACGCTCAGGCACAGGGTGTCGAGCCACAGAGCGGCGCGGTGACTGCAATGCTGACACTTGATGGCACGGTACGCGACGCCACCCAGCGTATCTGGGCTCAGGCGGAATACCTGCGAGCCATGGCAATGCGGCCAGAGTGCGAGGCGAACCTGGCTGCGCAGATGTCAGCCTTTGCGCAGCGCTTCCTGCATGCCAAAGGCTGGAACGAGTGCGTAGAGCCCGATGGCGCGGTCAGCCGCAGTGACATGCCGTCGACCACGCCTTACCACTTGGCAACCTGTTACATCGGGCTGGCCGACTTTGTCGAGAACCGCTTCGTGAACGCTTTCCCGCCGCCCACGCCTGTAGAAGACTGATTGATCGAACCGCACCACCTGTGCGGCCCGATCAGCAAACAATCAACCGCGGTTACGATCAATCGCAAAACCGGCCCAGGTCTGGCTGACAGGCATCAGTTCCAGGCTGTTGATATTGACGTGCGCTGGCGTGTTCATGATCCAGAAGATAGTGTCGGCGATGTCCTGCGGCTGAATTGGCTCGGCGCCCGCGTAAGTGGCGTCGTACTTGGCCTGGTCGCCGCCGAAACGCACCAGCGAGAACTCGCTCTCGCACAGCCCCGGCTCCAGATTAGTGACGCGTACGCCAGTGCCGATCAGATCGTTGCGCAGGTTCAGCGAGAACTGCCCGACAAACGCCTTGGTGCCACCGTAGACATTACCACCCGGATAAGGATAGTTGCCGGCTACCGAGCCCAGGTTGACGATACTTGCCCCGCGACCATGCGCAATCAGACGTGGAAGCAAAAGGCGTGTGGTGTAGACCAGACCTTTGACGTTGGTGTCGATCATGGTGTCCCAGTCATCCAGATCGCACTTGGGCGCAGGGTCGATCCCCAGCGCCAGACCGGCGTTGTTGATCAGCCCGCGAATGCTGCCGAACTCTTCAGGCAAATCTGCGATAGCACTCTCCATTGCCTTGCGGTCACGCACATCCAGTACCAGCGTATGCACCTTGGTCTGCTTCGACAGCTCGGCGCTCAACGCGGCAAGACGGTCCTCGCGACGGCCAGTCAATACCAGCGACCAGCCTGCTTCGGCAAAACGGCGGGCACAGGCCTCACCGAAACCGGAGGTAGCGCCCGTGATGAATACAGTGGAAGTCATTTCGTTCTCCTGACCTGGCGCGAAAAACAGCGCACCTGTTAATAAGTTCTGATGAGGGCAGCAGAATGCCCGTCAGCGGCACGTCGATGCAACAACCCAGTGTATTTGTACAAAAAACAACCAACTCAAGCCGAGCCATACGCCACGGGCCTTGCAGGCAGTTTTGCCCACCTTATCCACAGTCAGACACACAATCTCTGGGGGCAAGTCGGTAACGCTGAAAGTCCCGTAGTTCGGGGCTTCCAGCAGGTATGGAGAAGTTTTGACCTTGACTTTGCCCGATACTGCCAGGACGCCACGAGGCGTCAGAAAACCGTAATGGCCTGTAGCCCAGACGCAGTAACGGCTGGATCACTATTTCCAAGGCTTGTTAACAGACTTATCCACAGGCTGTGTAACTGGAAAAGCTGTATGAACGACCAGCTTCAATACTGTTGACAAACACCCCTGAAAACCGGTCGAAAACCCTTGATCAAAATTTAATCAATCGCCTGCAAGCCTTATGCATAAAGGGCTTCAGGCACATACTCCCAAGTTATTAACAGCCGGTTCCACAGTAAACCTGAACAAGTCAAAACGGTGACAAAACAACCATTTGCAGCGGTTTTATGTCGCACTTGGCAGACCCGTCAAAATTGTTTTCCACAATCGCAAAAAGTGACGCCCCGAATGTTTGCACATTCGGGGCGCGCGTCGAAAACGGCAGGGTTTTGACGAACTCAGTGTCCGCCCAGATAAGCGTTCCTGACCTCTTCATTTACAAGCAATTCCTTGCCTGTGCCGGACAGCCGGATCTCGCCATTAACCATCACGTAGGCGCGATCAGACAGCTTCAGCGCATGGTTGGCGTTCTGCTCGACCAGAAAGATCGTCATGCCAGTCGCTGCCAGTTCCCGCAGGGTCGAGAAGATCTGTTTGACGATGATCGGCGCCAGCCCAAGGCTCGGCTCATCGAGCAACAACAGCCTGGGACGACTCATCAGCGCACGGGCGATGGCGAGCATTTGCTGCTCGCCTCCGGACATGGTCATGGCGCGCTGGTTGCGGCGTTCCTTGAGCCTGGGGAACAGTTCGAACATGCGCTGCATGTCTTCAGCCGAATGTTTGTCGCCAATCGGTATGGTGCCCATCATCAGGTTCTCCTCGACCGACATGTCGGGAAACACCCGCCGCCCTTCCGGCGACTGCGCAATGCCGTTGGAGGCGATGTAATGCGAGGACTTCTGGGTGATGTCGGTGCCCTGATAGATGATCTGCCCGCTGGCGGCGCGCGGCTGGCCGAAGATCGACATCAACAGCGTCGACTTGCCTGCACCGTTGGAGCCGATCAGGCTGACTGTTTCGCCCTCGTTTATGTGCAGCGAGACCTTCTTCAAAGCCTGAATCGGCCCGTAAAACACATCGATCTCTTTCAGTTCGAGGATCGGCTTGCTCATACCAGCTCCTCTTCATCAGCGCCCAGGTACGCAGCAATCACTTTCGGATCGTTGCGGATCTGTTCCGGCCCGCCCGCGGCAATCACGTTGCCATGGTCGAGCACCACAATATCGTCGGAAATCCCCATCACCATGCCCATGTCGTGCTCGATCAGCACAATGGTCATGTCGTGTTCATCGCGCAGCAGTCGGATCATGCCGCTGAGCGCCTCGGTTTCCTGCGGGTTGAGACCGGCAGCCGGTTCATCCAGGCAGATCACCTGCGGACGCGTGCACATGGCCCGGGCGATTTCCAGACGACGTTGCTGCCCGTAGGACAGCTCTCCGGCCAGACGATTGGCGCAGTCCACCAAGTCCACGACTTCCAGCCAGTAGAACGCCGTATTGAGCGCATCCTCTTCAGCCTTGCGATAGCCTTTGGTATTGAGGATCCCGCTGATCAGGCTGCGGTTGACCCACATGTGCTGGGCAACCAGCAGGTTTTCAACGACCGACATTTCCTTGAACAGGCGAATGTTCTGGAACGTGCGCGCCAGCCCTGCCCTGTTGACCAGATGGGTACCACCAAACATTTTGTAGTACACCCGGCTGAAGAAGCTTTTCGGCGAAACAAAGTCGGTCGCCTTGAACGGCTCGCCCAGCAACCTGATCACGTTGGTGGTCTTGTCGCGGGTGTGCAGCTCGATACGTCCGCCTGTGGCCTTGTAGAAGCCGGTCAGGCAGTTGAACACGGTGGTCTTGCCTGCGCCGTTGGGGCCGATCAGAGCGAAGATAGAGTTGCGGCGAACTTTGAGGCTGACATCGCTGAGAGCCTTGATGCCGCCGAAGTGCATCATCAGGTGCTCGACGGAAAGAATCACTTCATTACTCATCGCGCACCTCCTTCTGTCACCAGCGCACCCTTGCGCGGTTTCACGCCGGTACGGCTGATGCGGATCAGCCCGCGTGGGCGCCAGATCATCATCAACACCATCAGGATGCCGAACAGCAGCACGCGGTACTCGGAGAAGCTGCGCAACAGTTCAGGCGCAACGGTCAGCACGAACGCAGCGATAACCACCCCTACGGTCGACCCCATACCGCCCAGCACCACAATCGCCAGAATCAGTGCAGACTCGAAGAAGGTGAACGACGTCGGGTTAACGAAGCCCTGATAGCTGGCGAAAAACACTCCAGCCAGCCCAGCCGTCGAAGCACCGATGGTGAACGCCGAGAGCTTGACCAGAACATGATTGAGGCCCATCGAGCGACAGGCGATCTCGTCCTCGCGCAGGGCTTCCCAGGCGCGGCCGATCGGCATGCGAGTCAGGCGATGCTTGATGAACAACACGGCCAGTACGACGAGAAACAGCACGGTGTAGATGAACAGGAATTTCAGGTCCGGGTTGTAATCGAAGCCGAAATATTCATGAATCGGAATGCCACCGTCCTTGGCACGACGCCCGAACTCCAGGCCGAAAAAGGTCGGTGACGGGACCGGCACACCATTCGGACCGCCCGTGAACGACAGCCAGTTATTCAGCACCAGACGGATGATTTCCCCGAACCCCAGCGTCACGATGGCCAGATAATCGCCATGCATGCGTAACACCGGAAAGCCCAGAATACATCCGGCCAGTGCCGCCGCAATTGCCGCCAGCGGCAGCGCCGACCAGAAGCCCAGGCCAAGGTACTGATAGCCAAGCGCCAGGCCATAGGCTCCGATGGCATAGAACGCCACGTAGCCCAGATCGAGCAGGCCGGCCAGGCCGACCACGATATTCAGGCCAAGCCCCAGCAATACGTAGATCAGCCCGAGAATAACCACGGTCAGAATGTACTTGTTGGCGAAGATCGGAAACACGATGGCAATCACGATCAGTAGCGGAATGATCCAGTACAGGCGGGATTTGTGATCAGGCTTGAGCACATGCACGCCGGAGTCGGAGCTTTCGAAGCTCTGGGAAACACGTATGCCTTTGGGTGTTTGCAGAAACAGGCTGATCAGAAAGCGCCCGACCATGACCACGGCCACGAGCCAGGCCACGCGGGTGGGTTGCAGGTTGAAGCTGTAGCCATCGAGCACAATCCCGACGATGGGACCGAACACGATCAGTGCCAGCAGCCCCGCGACCACGGCATCTATCAGGCTTTTCTTGATTTCAACAGGTTTGACGACAGGAGCAGCAACAGGAGCGGACATACTTATACCTTCGCCACGAGTGGGCGACCCAGCAGGCCTTGAGGACGGAAAATCAGGATCAGCACCAACAGGCCGAAACTGAACACGTCTTTGTAATCGGAGTTGATCAGGCCGGAGAACTGCGACTCGGCAACCCCCAGGATCAAGCCGCCCAACATGGCACCCGGCAGCGAGCCGATCCCGCCCAGCACTGCGGCAGTGAACGCCTTGATGCCGATGATGAAGCCGGCATAGAAGTCGAACGTGCCGTAATTCATGGTGATCAGCACACCGGCCAGCGCCGCCATGGCAGCACCGATGATGAACACGTAGGAGATGACCCGATCAGTGTTGATGCCCAGAATCGACGCCATCTTGCGGTCCTGCTGCGTGGCGCGGCACATGCGGCCCAGCTTGGTGTATTTGATGATGTAGGTCAGCACGCCCATTCCGACAAATGCGGCGATGAGAATGAAGATCTTGGTGTAGGTAATTTGCACAAAGCCGCTGCCAATCTCGAAGCGCCACGCACCCTCAAGCAACGTGGGCACGCCCTGCTGGCGAGCGCCCTGACTGATCTGCGCGTAGTTTTGCAGGATCAGGGAAATACCGATGGCGCTGATCAGCGGTGCCAGCCGGGTCGAGTTGCGCAGCGGCTTGTAGGCTACGCGCTCGATGACAAACCCGTATACCCCAGTCACCACGATGGTGAAGACCAGCGTGCCGAGAATCAGGAATGGAAAGGATTCCAGTCCGAAGAAAGACAGAACCGCCAGACCGATAGCGGCCAGGTAGGCGGAAATCATATAAACGTCGCCGTGGGCGAAGTTGATCATGCCGATGATGCCGTAGACCATCGTATAGCCGATGGCGATGAGGCCATAGACAGACCCGAGGGTGAGTCCGTTGACCATTTGTTGCAGGAAGATCCCATCCATCACGCACGCTCACACTGAAAGGCAGCTCAGCACCCTGCCGATCACACCCTCGTGAGGTGCGACCGACAGGTCCGAAAACAATAAAAGAGATGCAGGCTCGCTCATGGGCGAGCCCATCACCGGGTCAGCGTCTGCCGGGCAGAACTGACACGAGGTCTATCTCACTTCTGTTTTTCGAGTTGCTTGTATTTGCCGGTGGCGTCCCACTGGTAAACCACGTAGTCGGAGACTTTCAGGTCGCCTTTGGCATCCCAGGCTTTTTCACCCATGACGGTCTTTACCGGGTGCGCTTTAAGCCACTCTGCGGCTTTGTCGCCCTTGTTGGATTTGGCACCATTGAAACCGGCAGCCAGGGCCTGTATCGAAGCGTACGCGTAGAGGGTATAGCCTTCAGGCTCGTAACCGGACTTGCGGAATTGGTCCACGACTGCCTTGCTGTCCGGCAGTACGCGCGGGTCGGCACCGAAGGTCATGTACACGCCGTCTACGTATTGCGCACCACCGGCAGTGGTGACCAGTTCGTCAGTCACGATGCCGTCATCGGACATGAACTTGACGTCCTTGAGGCCCTGCTCGCGCATCTGGCGAACCAGTGGACCGGCCTCCGGATGCAGGCCACCGAAATACACAACGTCGGCACCGGTCGAACGGATTTTCGTTACCAGCGCACTGAAATCCTTTTCGCCTCGGGTCAGCCCCTCCTCAAGTACCGGCTTCACGCCACGCGCTACCAGTTGTTTGGCAGTGGCATCAGCAAGCCCTTTGCCGTAGGTGTCCTTGTCATTGATGACCGCGACTTTCTTGCCCTTGAGCACATCAACGATGTAATCACCGGCGACCACACCTTGCTGATCGTCACGGCCACACATGCGGAACATTTCCTTCAGGCCACGCTCGGTCACCGTCGGATTGGTCGAACCCGGCGTGATGGCAATTACTCCCGCATCGCTGTAAACCTCTGAAGCAGGAATGGTCGACGATGAGCAGAAGTGCCCGACCACGCCGATCACTTTGTCCTGGTCAACCAGACGGTTGGCCACTGCCACGGCCTGTTTCGGCTCACAGGCGTCATCGCCCGCGACCAGCACGATTTTTTCCCCGTTCACACCGCCCGCCGCGTTGATCGCGTCGGCCGCAGCCTGCGCACCTTTCATGTACTGCTGCCCAAATGATGCGTTCGCGCCGGTCATCGGACCCGCAACGCCGATTTTCACGTCCGCCTGTGCAAACGAAGACACGCCCAATGCAGTTGCCACTGCGATTGCCAGAAAACCTTTCCTGTAAAACGTATGCGACATGAGTGGTGCTCCTGAGGATATTTTTTTAATTAGCAGTGCGGTTACATGATTGCCCGGATACGCGTTTGCTTAGAGCAAGGCCCGTGCCATCACTTTTTTCTTATTGAAAATGTCATGCGTTTCCAGCCATTCAGTAACACGACTGCTCAAGTCGCAGGCCGTACAACCGCTTGAGACGCCAAAGGTGCAACCCTCCCCATAAAAAGGGCAACCCAAGCCAGATCAAATAGCAACCCGACCCAATACCTTTGGACAACCCACCTGTAACAACACGCGTCACCGAATTGCACACGCCCGGTGCGCGAACGCTACGAGACGCACCATTTGAGGCTAGCGGATTCAGCCGCAACTGCCGGAATCAACGCCTTAATCTGAAACACACGTCACGCAACCGCAGTAATAACCTTCCCGCATGCGACCGACAAACGACCTTTAAGCGAGATATCATTCCGATTATTCATAGTGCCCGTGTCTGCACCCTCGCGCCTCGAACAGAGAAACCATCATGCTGAACAAACGTCATCTGCCCTCGATAGCCGCATTGCAATGCTTTGAGGCGGTGACCCGGCACCTGAGCTTCACCCGCGCGGCCGAAGAACTCAACCTGACCCAGAGCGCCGTCAGCAAACAGGTTGCGCAGCTTGAGGAGCTGGTTCAGCACCTGCTGTTTCAGCGCGTCCGCCGCCGTTTGCAGTTGACGCCAGCCGGGGCGCTGTATCTGGCCGAAGTGCGCAAGATCCTGACCCAGATAGAGATGTCCACTCACTTCCTGCGCTCTTACGGCGGAGAAACCGAGGTACTGCGGGTGTCCACGCCCTCGACGTTCGGTGCCCGGTGGCTGGTGCCACGCCTGAAGGGCTGGCGCTTGCGTCATCCGCATATTCACCTGGACCTGATCAACGAACAGGAGTCTGACGACCTGATCAAGGGACGTTGCGACGTGTCGTTCTACTTCGGCCAGGCCGCCATACCGGGCGCGGAAAGCGTGAAGCTGTTTGGCGAAGAACTGGTAGCGGTGTGTTCACCCGAGAGCCTGCCGGTTGAACCCCTCAGCGACCCGACTCAGTTGAGCGAACTGGTCCTGCTACAGAATGCCTTCCGCCCCGAGGCCTGGCACGAATGGTTCGAAAGCCAGGGTTATCACACCGACCATAGCTATCACGGGCCGCGTTTTGAGACGTTCTATATGTGCATCCGCGCCGCCCAGGTCGGCTGCGGTGTCGCGCTGTTGCCACGCTTTCTGGTCGAGGAAGAACTGGCAGAGAACAAGCTGGTAATTGCATGGGATTACGCATTGCCCAGCACTAACAGTGCGTACTACCTGTCCTATCCGGAACACACTGCCGACGTGCCCAAAATCCGGGTTTTTCTGCAGTGGATGCTGGAACAGTTGGATCAACCGGCCCGTTAAGGGCGACAATGCCCACCCATCCGGCCGTGAGCTTTCCGTGGTGACAGACAGGAAGTCGCGGGTCCGACATTATCCGGCTGCTCTGGAGAGCCCGATTCAATGAGCGAGAGCGCCTTTTCAAATCGTATCGTGCAAAGCCTGCTCGACACCGATTTCTACAAGCTGACCATGATGCAGGCAGTGCTGCACAACTACCCCAACGTCGACGTTGAGTGGGAGTTTCGGTGCCGCAACGGGGAGGATCTTCGCCCCTACCTGGACGAGATCAGACACCAGATCGAGTTGCTGTGCGAGCTGTCCCTGAGCCCGGAACACCTGGCTTTTCTGGAGCGCATCACGTTCATAAAACCGGACTTTCTGAGGTTTCTGGGACTGTTCCGCTTTAACACCCGCTATGTGAAAACCAGCATCGAAAACGATGAGCTGTGCATTCGTCTGCACGGTCCCTGGCTGCACGTCATTCTGTTCGAAGTACCACTGCTGGCGATCGTCAGTGAGGTGCGTAACCGGCACCGCTATCCTGACACCCTGCTCAGTCAGGCGCGGGATCGTCTGTATGACAAGTTCGAATGGCTGACCACTCATGCCACAGCCGATGAACTGGCCGAGCTGAAAGTGGCGGACTTCGGCACGCGCAGGCGTTTTTCCTATCGCGTGCAGGAAGAAATGCTTGGCGTCCTGAAAAACGATTTCCCAGGCCAGTTTGTCGGCACCAGCAACGTTCATCTGGCCCGTCAGCTTGACCTGAAACCACTGGGCACAATGGCTCATGAATGGATCATGGCCCACCAGCAACTGGGACCGCGCCTGATCGACAGCCAGATCGCCGCGCTTGATTGCTGGGTTCGCGAGTACCGTGGTCTCCTGGGGATCGCGCTGACAGACTGCATCACCACTGACGCATTCCTGAATGACTTCGATCTGTACTTCGCCAAACTATTCGACGGTTTGCGCCATGATTCGGGCGACCCGGTAAAGTGGGCCGAAAAATGCATCTCGCATTACCAGAAGCTCGGTATCGACCCGATGAGCAAGACGCTGGTGTTTTCCGACGGGCTGAACCTGCCCAAGGCACTCGACATCTTCCGGGCGTTGCGCGGACGCATCAATGTCAGCTTCGGGATCGGCACCAACCTGACCGCCGACATACCCGGCATCGCGCCCATGAACATGGTGCTGAAAATGACCGCATGCGCCGGTCAGGCTGTGGCAAAGATTTCCGACGAGCCCGGCAAGACGCAGTGCAAGGACCCGAACTTTGTCGCCTACCTGCGACATGTGTTCAAGGTGCCGGATTTGCCGAGCCCTGAAAAACCAGCTTGAATTGTCCTATTTACGAGGAGTGAATCATGCACGCCGTACAGCGCCAGATTGCTGAACAGCTCAAGGTCCAGCCACCTTTCGCGGACCAGAACGCGCTACAGGCCGAAGTCGCCCGCCGCGTCAGTTTCATCAAGGAATGCCTGCAGAACGCACGGCTCAAGACCCTGGTGCTCGGCATCAGCGGCGGGGTCGACTCACTGACGGCCGGCTTGCTCGCTCAGCGTGCGGTGAAGGAATTGCGCGCGAGCACAGGCGATAACAGCTACCGCTTTATCGCCGTGCGTCTGCCCTATGTCGTGCAGGCCGATGAGCACGAAGCCCAGGCCTCGGTCGACTTCATCGAGCCGGACGAGCGCCATACCATCAACATCGGTAGCAGCGTCAAGGCGCTGGCTGCCGAGGTGAAGGCGTTTGACGGCCTTCCAGCCAGCTCGGTGGATTTCGTTCTCGGCAACACCAAGGCGCGCATGCGCATGGTCGCGCAGTACACCGTCGCCGGCGCTTATCAGGGGCTGGTGATCGGTACTGACCACGCTGCCGAAGCGGTCATGGGCTTCTTCACCAAGTTCGGCGACGGCGCATGCGATCTGGCACCGTTGAGCGGTCTGGTGAAAAACCAGGTACGCGCCATCGCCCGGCATTTCGGCGCACCGGAATCACTGGTCGAGAAAGTACCGACGGCGGACCTGGAAGACCTGTCCCCCGGCAAACCGGACGAAGCCTCGCACGGCGTGACCTACGCCGAGATCGACGCTTTCCTGCACGGTGAACCAGTGCGTGAGGAAGCCTTCAAGATCATCTGCGAAACCTACGCCAAGACCCAGCACAAACGCGAGCTGCCGTACGCGCCTTGAGTGGGTGCGTGCGGAACGAGAGAGCAGCAACACCATCGTGCCCATGCTCCGCGTGGGTACGCCTTTCTGGACGCTCTGCGTCCGTTTCTGAATGTGCTCTGCGGCACAGTTCTGTGACGCAGAGCGTCACCCACGGCATTCCCACGCTGGAGCGTGCGGAACGATAATCTCAACTATCGTGCGACGCTCCGCGTCTGGTCTTGCGTTTGCGGCGCGGCGCGGCGCATATCTGCGACGCGGAGTGTCAACCAAGGCATCCCCACGCTGCAGAGTGCGGAACGATAATCTCAACTATCGTGCGACGCTCTGCGTCTGGTCTTGCGTTTGCGGCGCGGCGCATATCTGCGACGCGGAGTGTCAACCAAGGCATCCCCACGCTGGAGAGTGCGGAACGATAATCTCAACTATCGTGCGACGCTCTGCGTCGGCATGCCGTTCTGGACGCTCCGCGTCCTCGTTCGGGGGCGTGTCGTTACTTCAGGGTCACAGCGCCTTTCATCATGCTGATGTGCCCTGGAAATGTGCAGAAGAACTGGTATTCCTGTGCCGGGTCCAGCTTCGATACATCAAAGGTAACCGAGTCTTTTTCACCAGCGCCGATGACTTTGGTGTGGGCGATGACGCGGCTGTCGTCGGGCTTCAGGTAATCCTTGTCGATGCCGACAGCCATGCCGTCGGTAACGATTGCCTGGGTATCGGACTTCTTGCTCAGCACCCAGTTATGGCCCATGACATTCTTCGGCAGGCTGCCGGAGTGCGTCAGGTTGACGGTGAATTCCTTGCAGCTCTTGTCGATCTCAATGGCTTTGGTGTTGTACATCATTTGATCGGTCGAATCGACTGTGGCCGAACACTCGGCAGCCAGCAACTGGCTACTGGCCAACGACAACAGCGAAATCGCTACAAGCTTGCGAATCATTTGAATCTCCAGGGCAGGACTTGATTAACGTGATAACTGACGTAAGAAGAGAGTGCCCGATCAGGGCCGGGGTTCCAAGGACGTGCGTCAAATGGTCCCTCGGGCGCTCGCGACGGAGCGCCCTTCTGAAGAACGATTCACGGGAGCAGGTAATTAGGCGCTGACCGGCATCACCGTCACCCGGACATCGGGATCATGCGTACCGCCGCCCAGAATCACGCCGCGCAAAGGCGAGACGTCAGAGAAGTCACGCCCCCAGGCCAGGCTGATGTGCTCCAGCGCAGGTTGCACATTGTTGGTGGGGTCGAAGTCGACCCAGCCCGAAGCCGGACAGAACACCGATACCCAGGCATGCGAGGCATCGGCACCGATCAAGCGGGGCTGGCCCGGTGGTGGCTGGGTCAGCAGATAGCCACTTACGTAGCGCGCGGCCAGACCTCGAGAGCGCAGGCACGCCAGCATCAAGTGGGCGAAGTCCTGACACACCCCCCGTCGCCGCTCCAGCACTTCCACCAGGGGCGTGGCGACCTGAGTCGCCTCGTCATCGAAAGTGAATTCGTCGAAAATCTTTTCCATCAGGGCCTGTACGCACAGCAACAACGGGCGGCCCGGCGGGAAACAGACCTGCGAGAATTCGACGAACGAACGCTTCAGGTGAACATAGGGGGATTCGAAGCGATAGCGGCAGGCCTCCAGAATATCAGCAGTCATCGGCTTGGCGCTGTAAGTCAGCGCACTGCGGGTCACTTCCCATTCCGGCGACAGATTGAAGTCCAGAAACGGCTTCTCCATGACCTCGATACGCAACCGCGCATTGACTTGCAACTCGTCGTGCGGACGCTCGAACGCCAGTCGGGTCAGCGGGTTGCCGAACACATCCAGCTCATCACGGCGCGTGGTAGGCTCCGGAAAAATCTCGAGTGCCTGCTCGGTGCAACGCTGCCACGGGCTGCTGCGCGGCCAGAGATGCGCCAGTTGCTGAGCCAGCGAAACCGGGCTGTCGTACTTGTAATGCGTGTCATGAAAAATCTGGTAGAAGGCGCTCATCAGACAGATACCGTGCGTTGGCTGACGTCATCGACGTGAGCAAAATGGCGCAGCGCCAGGCGGTCGGAGGCCTGCCCACTGCTGTCACCAATGCTCTGCAGCAGATCGGCCAGCCCGTCGAGGACAGCGTCGATGCTGCTCTGACCGAACAGCGGGTTCTCCAGACTGCCAAGGTCAAATGCGGCGAGACGCTGAGCCAGCACCGCCAGGCTGCTGTCACGCGGCGCATCAAACTCGTCGTTCAGGCGGCGCAGCGAGCGTTGCACCAGCTTGAGCTGAAACAGCACCGCATGCGGGTTCTGCTCATCAAGCAACAACAGGTCCAGCACCGGAATCAGATGCGGTACGGCCATGTACCGCGAACGATAAGTGATGCTGCTGTTGCCTAGCTCCAGCAACCACTCCAGCCCGGCTTTCTCCGAGACTGCCGAGCCGCGCAAGAACGCTGCCAGACTGGTGCTGAGAAACTTCAGGCGCTCGATACGTCGCCCGATCATCAAAAAGCTCCAGCCTTCGTCGCGGGTCATGTCGTCCAGCGCAAAACCGGAAAGCGCTGCCAGAGACATCACCAGACGGTTGAGAAAATCCAGCAGCTCGCCAAAATCCGGCTCTTCGGTTTCCAGGCTTGAGGCTTCGCGCTGCAATTCGACCAGCGCCTGCCAGTTTTCCCGTGAGAGCTTGCCGCGCACTTGCGAAGCGGCCCACTGCAAACGCTGCAAATTGGCGCGCAGGCTGAACGGCCACTCGTCGCCCAGCAGAGCAACCAGCAGGCGATCCTTCAACTCTTCGCCCTCCTCGGCTTCGGGCAGCATGCCCAGGCTCTCGGCCAGCGCGACGGCCGCCTGCAACGCGAGGGGATCGTCGTCATCGACATAGCGCGTCAACATGATGCGCAGCAGGCGAGCACTGTCGTCGCAACGTTCGCAGTAACGCCCGAACCAGAACAGGTTCTCCACCACCCGCGACGGCAGGTAAGGGTCACGGCGAATCAGGTCATAGACACCCAGCGTGCGCTGCCCCTTCCAGGGCTCGCCAAGGTGCGAGCGTTCGCCCAGCACCCAGGTGTCCTTGCTCGCACCGCCGCGCTGCATCGACACCACGTCGGCATCGGCTTCGGCGGCCACTCGGGTCAGGCCGCCCGGTAGCACGCGATAGCCGTCGAGGCTGGCCACTGCGTAGACACGCATGCCGATGGCGCGCGGCTGCAAACCGGTACCATCGGCCTGCAGCACCGGTGCATGAGACAACTGCGCCAGCTCCTGGGCGACGTAGGCATAGGGGCGCGACTGCATGCGCAGGGCAAGCGCGTTGCGCTGCTCCTCATTCAAATCGCGACCGAACACCGGGGCGAAGTGCTGCGAAGGAAATGCAGGTTTGATCAACAGATCAGGCAGTTTCTCCAGCGCTTGCGCCAGCACGGGCGGCTCTCCGCACCACCAGGTTGCGACCGATGGCAAGATCAGATCTTCGCCGAACAGGTACTGACTGATTTTCGGCAAAAAGCCCAGCAGGCCAGGCGACTCCAGAACACCACTGCCCAATGCGTTGGCGACCAGCACATTGCCCTGACGCACAGCCTCCAGCAGCCCCGGCACACCGAGCGCGGAATCGGTACGTAATTCCAGAGGATCGCAGAAGTCGTCGTCCAGACGGCGCATGATCGCGTGAACCCGACGCAAGCCGCTGAGGGTTTTCAGGTAAACAGTGGCATCGCGCACCGTCAGATCACCACCCTCGACCAGCGGATAGCCCAGTTGTCGCGCCAGGTACAAGTGTTCGAAGTAGCTTTCGTTGAAACGGCCCGGCGTCAGCAGGACGATCAGCGGTGCCTCGTTGCTGGTGGGCGCCTGACGGGCCAGCGTCTGCTGCAACGCGTCGAAGAAACCCGAGAGGTGCCGGACTTGCAGGTCACGATAGGTTTCCGGCAAGGCACGCGCGACGCTCTGGCGATTTTCCAGTGCATAACCGGCACCCGAAGGCGCCTGGGTGCGGTCGGCAGTCACCCACCAGCGCCCGTCCGGGGTGCGTGCCAGATCGACCGCGTACATATGCAGGAACGTGCCTTCGGGAGGTTTTACGCCCTGACACGGCCACAGAAAGTTGTTATGGCCAAATACCAGTTCAGCGGGCAGCAAGCCATTGGCAATCAGCGTCTGCGGGCCGTAAAGGTCCGCAAGCACTGCGTTGAGCAGCCGTGCACGCTGGGCAATCCCTGCCGCCACGTGCTGCCACTCATCGGCCGCAATGATGTGCGGCAACAGGTCCAGCTCCCATGGGCGGTCCGCGCCTTTGGGGTCGGCGTAAACGTTATAGGTGACACCGTTTTCCTGGATCTGCCGGGTCAGCAAGGCTTGGCGCTGGATCAGCTGCGCCGAGGTGCTGCGCTGCATGTGTTCGTACAGACGACGCCAGTGCGGGCGGACGGCACCGTCGGCATCGAGCATTTCGTGGTAAGTACCCTCGGACAGCGGGTAATGGTCAAGCAGGTCGGGCATGGAAGGCTCGGCAGGCAACGTAAGGACTTCAGATTAGTGCAGTCAGATGTCACGTCCGTGTGCATCTGACGCACAGAGCCACTGTTTTTCTAATGCAGACGCATATCCAGCGTCATCGGCAGCTCGTCGTTAATGTTTAGCGACGGAACGTCCAGTTTGCCCGGGGTGTGACCGATGCGGAAGAAACGTGAAAGGCGACGACTTTCCGCTTCGTTGGCGTTGACCGGCAAGGTTTCGTAGTTACGGCCGCCCGGATGGGCGACATGATACTCGCAGCCACCCAGCGAGCGGTGCATCCAGGTGTCGAGCAGATCAAAAACCAGTGGCGCATGCACGCCGATGGTCGGTTGCAGGCAGTTGGCCGGTTGCCAGGCGCGATAACGCACACCCGCGACGAACTCGCCAACCCGTCCAGTGGGCTGCAAAGGCACCGCGACGCCGTTGCAGGTCAATACGTAGCGCTGCGGTGGTAGCCCGCTGAGATGCACCTGCAAGCGCTCCAGCGACGAATCGACGTAGCGCACCGCGCCACCGGCCGAGCCTTCTTCACCCAGAACGTGCCAGGGCTCCAGCGCCTGCCGCAGCTCCAGCTCGATGCCATTGACGGCGTAATCACCCACTTTCGGAAAGCGAAACTCCAAATGCGCAGAGAACCAGTCGGCCTGCACCGGGTAGCCTGCCGAGTTGAGGTCGGCGACCACATCGGCGAAATCCTGCTCGATGAAGTGCGGCAGCATGAAGCGATCATGCAATTGCGTGCCCCAGCGTGCCAGCTTGGCCGGTGCATAGGGTTCACGCCAGAAACGCGCCACCAGTGCGCGTAGCAGTAACTGCTGCGCCAGGCTCATGCGCGCATGCGGCGGCATCTCGAAGGCACGCAGCTCCAGCAGGCCAAGACGCCCGGTCGCACCATCGGGCGAGTACAGTTTGTCGATGCAGAATTCGGCTCGATGGGTGTTGCCGGTGACGTCGATCAACAGGTTGCGCAACAGGCGGTCCACTATCCACGGCGCGACATCCTCACCAGGCTCCGGCATCTGTGCGAAGGCGATTTCCATTTCATAAAGCGAGTCGTTGCGCGCCTCATCGATGCGTGGTGCCTGGGACGTCGGGCCGATGAACAGGCCGGAAAACAGATACGACAGCGAAGGATGGTTGTGCCAATAGCTGATCAGACTGCGCAGCAGGTCTGGACGACGCAAAAACGGCGAATCCGCCGGTGTCGCACCGCCCAGCACGAAGTGGTTGCCGCCGCCTGTGCCGGTGTGGCGGCCGTCGATCATGAATTTCTCTGTGGTCAGACGTGTGAGACGCGCCTGCTCGTAAAGAAACTCGGTGCGCTCGACCAACTCGTCCCAACTGGCGGACGGCTGCACGTTGACCTCGATCACACCAGGGTCCGGGGTAATGCGGAAGTTACACAGACGCGGATCGCTCGGTGGCTCGTAGCCTTCCAGCAGAATCGGGCATTGCAGTTCTTCAGCGGTCGCTTCGATCACGGCCACCAGTTCAAGGTATTCCTCAAGCTTTTGCAGTGGCGGCATAAACAGATACAGACGCCCGTCGCGCGCTTCGGCACACAGCGCCGTACGAGTCAGCCAGTCGGCCGACTCATCGATTTTCGGTGAGCGTTCGGCGTCGATATCTGTGGACTTGAGCGCCGAGGTCAGCGAGTCGCTGTCGGCAAGCTCGGGGAAGTCCTGGTTATGATCGGTCGGATGAATGAACGGATACTCCGCCGCCTTGACCCAGGGTTGCGAGGCCAATGGCAGGCGATAGCCCAGCGCGGAATCACCCGGCACCAGACGGCAGTGTTCGTCACGCAAGTACCAGCGGCCACTCTGCCAGCTATCGCCGCCTGCATTACGGGCCAACGGCAGGACCTGACCAATCATCTTGTCCAGCCCCTGAGCGAAGACCTTGCGCAGACGCGCGCGCTCCAGCTCATCACCCAGCCGCGAGTCTTCGGCAGTCACGTTGACTGGCAATGCGCCTTCGCGCCACAGGTAGTAGAAATTGTCTTCGTAAGCCGGAAAAACGAAACGGGCCGGTAGTTTCAGACGCTCGGCAACGCTGGCCAGAAAGCGCCCGGCCAGCTCGCCGGTAGCGCCGTAATCCTGGGTTTCATCGGCGATCAGCGCATTGTTGCGCCAGACCGGTTTGCCATCCTTGCGCCAGAAACAGTTCAGTGACCAGCGTGGCAACTGTTCGCCCGGATACCATTTGCCCTGGCCAAAATGCACGATCCCCAGTGGCGCGTAATGCGCGCGCATGCGCTGAAACAGCTCGGCAGACAGCTCGCGCTTGCGAGGCCCCAGCGCAGCCGTGTTCCATTCGGCACCGTCGCGATCATCGATGGACACGAACGTCGGTTCGCCGCCCATGGTCAGGCGCACGTCGTCACGCGTCAGGTCCGCGTCGATCTGTCGGCCGAGGGACTGAATGTCCTGCCATTGCTCTTCGGTGTACGGCTTGGTGACCCGCGGGGCCTCCCAGATGCGCTCGACCGACATTTCGTGGCTGAAATCGGTTTCGCACGGCTCGACCAGACCGCTGATCGGCGCTGCGGAAGACGGTTCCGGGCTGCACGCCAGCGGAATATGCCCTTCGCCTGCAAAGAGGCCGGAAGTAGCATCCAGACCGACCCAGCCAGCACCCGGCAGATAGACCTCGCACCAGGCATGCAGGTCTGTGAAGTCGACATCAGTGCCCGACGGCCCGTCCAGCGCCTCGACATCGGCCTTGAGCTGGATGAGATAGCCCGATACAAATCGCGCCGCCATACCCAGATGGCGCAACAGCTGCACCAGCAGCCACGCGGAGTCACGGCAAGAGCCTGAAGCGTTTTCCAGGGTGAATTCCGGGGTCTGCACACCCGGTTCCATACGGATCAGGTAAGCGACGTCCTGACTCAGGCGCTGGTTGAGGCCCACCAGAAAGTCGATGGCGGGTATCGGCTCGCGACTGATGCTGTCCAGATACGCCTGAAATCTTGGGGTCAGCGGCAGTTTTTCCAGGTACGGCGCCAGCTCGCGCTGTTCTTCGCTGGCATAGTTGAAGGGGATGTTTTCGGCGTAAGGCTCCAGAAAGAAATCGAACGGATTGAACACCGCCATCTCGGCGACCAGATCGACCTCGACGCGAAATTCCCTGGTCTTTTCCGGGAAGACCAGACGCGCCAGGTAATTACCTTGAGGATCCTGCTGCCAGTTGATGAAGTGGTTTTCGGGCAGGACTTTCAGCGAATACGACAGTACGCGCGTGCGGCTGTGAGCGGCCGGGCGCAGGCGAACGATCTGAGGACCCAGTTCGACCGCGCGTTCGTAGCGATAGTGCGTGACATGGTGCAAGGCAATATGAATCGACACGGCGTGCCTCCTGCGAGCCTGAACGGTAATTGAGCCGCGCAAGACTTATGCCATCCGGTCAAAGTCGTGCGCCAACGAGAGTGACATTCCCCGCCCGATCAGGCGCAGCACCAAAATTGTGCTCGCCTGAACTGAAGGTGCAAGGGTCGCACGGAAACGGGGCGCACAGGGCAATAAGGTTGGACCCGCACGCAATATTTACTTAGTGCCACAGACAGATTGATGCCTGATTACATCGTCCTCCAATGATTAACCATTATCGGAGCACTTGTAATGACACAGCTAAATCCCGCGCAACAACCGCTTTCAGAACCGACCCCGGCTGTCGACGCTCACATCGACCTCATGGATCCGGCCGAAAGTGCTGACTACGAGACGACACGAAAAGCATTGCTTGCGGTAATGCAGAGCAGCAATGCCCCTATCAGCCTTGAAGACATTCGAATCAAGCCAGATCCAGCGTCCGGATTCGGCGAATACTGCGCTGAGAAAGCGGCTCTGCCTGCACCGCTCCAAGCCGAAAAGCAGGAGTTGCCGTTTCAGATAGACAGCGATGGCAGCGTCAGCCTGGCATTGATGCTGAGCTACAACTACGGGTTGTCGCTTCCACCATCGCCTGACAAAACGGCAATCAAAACCCTGCTCAATACGCTGGCAGAACTTCGCGCCAGTCAGGAATTGGGGCTTATTGATCAGTTCGACATCAAGGCTATGCTGACACCGAAAAATCTGCAGGACCTGAAACGAGCCTGCACCGAGTACTTGGGCAACGAAGGTGGCACGCTGCTAAGCAAGCTGGGTGCTGAAATCATTGCCTCCTGTCCACTGGCACATGTTCAGGACTCCCCAGTGACGGTTATGGCCCGGGTTCTCAGATCCGGACCGGCAAGGGCATTGGGACAAACGCTGCTGGCACAACTTGATCGGCCTGAGGGAGAAACGTCCGCGTCCCTGATGACACTCATGGACCGGATTTTATGGCATGCCATCAGCAGCGATCTTCAGCAACCTGAGGATCGAAAGCCTGGAGAAATTGCTGGCTACACATTCTCCAGAACAGAAAACCTGGGGCGTAGCCACGCTGACATCCTGAACGATATGCACAGCCACCTGATCAACACGGGCAAGGCGGCGTCGATCAACGAAGCAATACTCGCACGCTTCATACTGGCACTGGAGAACTGCCCTGAATGGCTGGTCAACGGTGTTCCCGACGATCTGCCATATGGTTGTACTGAAGTGTGGGTCAATTTTCAGCATGGGGTCACCCTTGCGGAAGCCATCGAGTTTGGTTCTTCACGCTGGATGAGCTTTGACGACCTGATCGAACTGCCAGTGATCTTCAACAAAAAGATGGACACCGAAGAACAACAGGCAGCCTACCTCACAACCCGCCTGCCCATCCTTCTGGCATGGGCGCAGGCCAACGGTTATATCCGTATTCAGGGCAACCTGCCTTATTCCGAACAAGAGATAGCACAGGCAGTCAGCGCGTTCGAAGAATCCGAAACCGAATCACTTGAAGCTGTGAATGCACTGGTTCGCACAGCGCCAGAACGCAAGGCGATGGCCATCGTCGCCATGACAGAAGCGCGAAGGACGCCTGCAATTCAACAGATACTTGAGCAGGAAGATTATCCATTCCCGCCCATTGATCTACGCCCCAGGCTGGCGGTGCTACGGAAAAGCCATACGCCTGTCTATCGCGATCATAAAGGCACCCTCTCAGCATCCAATCTGCCCTATAACGCTTACGGCATAAAACACGATTCGTCGTCGTTGCTGGAGGTCTACATGGCCGGTGAAAACATTGATGACTGGAGACTGCCGGGGCGCGACAGCACGGAAGGCCTACTTCCCATAAACCGTGAAATGCAGTTGCTGTACAAGGCGCTGCCAGACATCAATCAACAATTCGAGCATGAGTTTCAGGCTTATCTGGCTGATGCCCGCAAGGCTTACGCGACAATCATTAAAAAGTTGCTGACTCAACTGCCTTTCAAGCATCGCCTGGCCATCGAAAATGGTGCCGTATCACTCTACTCGCTCAGACTACCGACCCAAGACCTGATGGCTGTTGCAGAAAGCGAGAAGCATCGAGAACCACTGCGAGGCCGCGCCGGTTTTATCATTGAGGCTGTCTACGAAGGCAAAACAGGGTTCTACGAAGTTTTCCCTCTGTTGATGAGGGTGCGTTATCGCCCTGATCTGAAGGCGCTTATCGAGAATGGTGTACCCGGGATCGAGTTCTGGACGATTACATCCACAATCCCGACGCCGGTGATTGTCAATAAGGGAAGAACATTGCCGTTTGATCAAAACGCCTACCTGCGCGGCGATGAACCGCGTGATGGCGCGACCGCCACCATGATTGCAGAAATTGTTGGCGAGCCATTCGGCCCGTCGAACACTGAGACAGCCCTGCATATGCCCATAACCACGTTTTCAACGCGCTGTGCCAGCATCGCCAGCACTGTCTGCAGCCAGTTGTTCTACGTTAATGAAGATGACCTTTATGCACAATGCAAAGGCATTACCAAAATAGAAAAGGACAAAAGCGCGCCCGGGGCTATCGAAGAGATAACCAATATCCTGATATCTCTGACGCCCTGGCCCGAATTCAAAAGCCTCCTGTCCGGAGAGAAAAACCGCATGAGGGCAGGAGCACTAGGGCTGACGGTCTACATGATTCCGTACGGTGGCTTCGCCGGAAAGCTGCTTGCAGGTACTGCAAAGATCGCCACGCGTTTAGGCAAAAAGCTGATAGCCCGAGTTGGCAAAGTTCATGTTTCGAAATTGCTCATGAAAACGCGCATTACACTTAGAGGTACCACCTCGATCAATATCAGGCCAGCCCCTGACGTGACGGGGAAAGTATTGACTGGCGTCTCGCAATTCGTCGTGAAGCACGTCACCTGGAAGTTTTTGGCGATAAACGTAGGTAAGGGTTACAGTCGCAGACTGATCGCCAGTATGGGCACGCAGGAGCCTCAAGCTGAAGAGCAAAAGGCTACCTGACCTGAAGAACAGCCCAGCCGCAGGTACAAGCGTACCTGCGGCCCATAGCTATCAGCGAGGCACTACAGGCTTGCGGGCTGGCTTGCCGCCTTTGCCCTTGCCACCCTTGGCTGCATCCATGCGCTCCTTGGCGGCCTGCTTGTTGCGCGCCATTGCGGCGGCCTTGGCCTCTTCGCGTTTGTCCCACGGCTTGCTGCCATCGCTGCCACGCGGTGGCAGGCCAGTATGCTGGGTCTGGATCAGCGTAGTCTTCGTGTTCTTGGCAACCTTGTGGCTGCCGGCTGGCGTCGAGTTCTTGCGGCGCGCACTTTGATAGCTGTCGGTCGCCGGCTGATGCAACGGGATCAGTTGATCCTTGCCAGGCCCGATCAGATCGGCACGGCCCATGCGTTCAAGGGCCTCGCGCAACATCGGCCAGCCTTTAGGGTCGTGATAGCGCAGGAAGGCCTTGTGCAGACGACGCTGCGCTTCACTCTTCACAATCGTGACTGCGTCGCTCTTGTAGGTGACCTTGCGCAAAGGGTTCTTGCCGGAGTGGTACATGGCCGTGGCAGTGGCCATTGGCGACGGGTAGAACGCCTGCACCTGATCCGCGCGGAAGCCATTGCCCTTGAGCCACAGCGCCAGGTTCATCATGTCTTCATCGGTGGTGCCGGGGTGTGCGGCGATGAAGTAAGGAATCAGGTACTGCTCCTTGCCGGCTTCCTTGGTGTACTTCTCGAACATGCGCTTGAACTTGTCGTAGCTGCCAATGCCCGGCTTCATCATCTGGTTGAGCGGACCTTCCTCGGTGTGTTCCGGGGCGATCTTCAGGTAACCACCCACGTGGTGCGTTACCAGCTCTTTGACATACTCCGGCGACTCGACCGCCAGGTCGTAGCGCAGGCCAGAGGCGATCAGGATTTTCTTCACGCCCGGCAGGGCGCGGGCGCTGCGATACAGCTGAATCAGCGATGAGTGATCGGTGTTCAGGTTCGGGCAGATACCAGGGAACACGCAGGACGGCTTACGGCAGGCCGATTCGATCTCCGGGCTTTTGCAGGCGATGCGGTACATGTTCGCGGTCGGCCCGCCCAGGTCGGAAATCACGCCCGTAAAGCCCGGCACCTTGTCGCGGATCTCTTCGATTTCGCGAATGATCGACTCTTCGGAGCGGTTCTGAATGATCCGCCCTTCGTGCTCGGTGATAGAGCAGAAGGTGCAGCCGCCGAAGCAGCCGCGCATGATATTTACCGAGAAACGGATCATGTCGTACGCAGGGATCTTTTCCTTGCCGTACGCAGGGTGCGGGACGCGCGCGTAAGGCATGCCAAACACGTAGTCCATTTCTTCAGTGGTCATCGGAATGGGCGGCGGGTTGAACCAGACGTCGACCTCTCCATGCTTCTGCACCAACGCACGGGCGTTGCCCGGGTTGGTTTCAAGGTGCAGGACGCGGTTGGCGTGGGCATACAGCACGGCGTCGTTGCGGACTTTTTCCACCGATGGCAAGCGGATGACCGTCTTGTCCCGGGTCATGCGTGGGCTGGCAAGAATCTGCACCACCTTGGCTTCGTTGGGGTCCTCGACGTTGCCTTTTTCCTGCTCGATGGCGCAGGCCTGCGTGTCCTGGGTGTTGACGTACGGGTTGATGATCTTGTCGACCTTGCCCGGACGGTCAATACGCGTGGAATCGACTTCGTACCAGCCCTGCGGCGTGTCGCGACGAATGAACGCGGTGCCGCGCACATCGGTGATGTCTTCGATCTTGTGGCCGTAGGACAGGCGCTGAGCGACTTCGACAATCGCACGCTCGGCGTTGCCGTACAGCAGGATGTCGGCGCAGGCATCGATCAGGATCGAGTTGCGAACCTTGTCCTGCCAATAGTCATAGTGGGCAATACGACGCAGGGAAGCTTCGATGCCGCCCAGCACGATAGGCACATGCTTGTAAGCTTCCTTGCAGCGCTGGCTGTAGACCAGACTTGCGCGATCCGGACGCTTGCCGGCCATGCCGCCAGGGGTATAAGCGTCATCGGAGCGAATTTTCTTGTCCGCGGTATAGCGGTTGATCATCGAGTCCATGTTGCCTGCAGCGACACCGAAGAACAGGTTCGGCTCGCCGAGCTTCATGAAATCGTCTTTGGACTGCCAGTTTGGCTGCGCAATGATCCCGACCCGAAAGCCCTGGGACTCAAGCAGACGGCCGATGATCGCCATGCCGAAAGACGGGTGATCGACGTACGCATCACCGGTAACGATGATGATGTCGCAGGAATCCCAGCCAAGCAGATCCATCTCTTCCCGGCTCATGGGCAGGAAAGGTGCTGGTCCGAAACATTCGGCCCAGTACTTGGGATAGTCAAATAACGGCTTGGCTGCTTGCATGTTCAGGACCTACGTTTGCACGTTGGAAAAATCGCGGGCGCGGAATATAGCACATTTTTTGATCAAACCCGACGACAGTGGTCGGATTTGATGGGCCTGACCTCGGGTCAATCGTCGTCGAAGTTGTAACTGCCCGGTGCCAGGTTCTCGAAACGCGTGTATTTGCCGATGAATGCGAGGCGCGTGGTGCCGATCGGCCCGTTACGCTGCTTGCCGATGATGATCTCGGCAATGCCTTTATGCTCGGTTTCCGGGTGATACACCTCGTCCCGGTAGACGAACATGATCACGTCGGCGTCCTGCTCGATCGCTCCGGATTCCCGAAGGTCGGAGTTGATCGGACGCTTGTTCGGCCGCTGCTCCAGGGAGCGGTTGAGCTGCGACAGGGCAATGACCGGGCAGTTGAATTCCTTGGCCAGCGCTTTCAGCGAGCGCGAAATCTCGGAAATTTCGTTGGTCCGGTTGTCACCGCTCGATCCGGGAATCTGCATCAATTGCAGATAGTCGATCATGATCATGGCGATATCGCCGTGCTCACGTACGATCCGCCGTGTACGCGCACGCATTTCGGACGGGCTGATACCGGCCGTATCGTCGATGAACAGCTTGCGATCATTGAGCAGATTGACCGCAGACGTCAGCCGCGGCCAGTCATCATCGTCGAGCTGACCCGCGCGCACCTTGGTCTGGTCGATACGCCCCAGTGACGACAACATACGCATGATCAGCGACTCACCTGGCATCTCCAGCGAGTAGACCAGAACCACCTTGTCACTGCGCAGCACCGCGTTCTCGACAAGGTTCATGGCAAACGTGGTTTTACCCATCGACGGACGTCCGGCAACGATAATAAGGTCGGCGGGCTGCATTCCGCTGGTCTTTTCGTCGAGGTCGGTATACCCGGTGGACAGGCCGGTAATGGCGTTATCACTGTTGAACAAGGTATCGATACGGTCGATGGCCTTGGTCAGCAGGTCGTTGACACTGACCGGGCCACCAGTCTTGGGGCGCGCTTCGGCGATCTGGAAGATCTGCCGCTCAGCCTCGTCAAGAATTTCTTCGGCGGTGCGGCCTTCCGGGTTGAACGCACTGTCGGCGATTTCGGTGCTGATGCCGATCAATTGCCGCAATGTGGCACGGGCCCGCACAATCTGCGCGTAGGCCTTGATGTTGGCGACAGAAGGCGTGTTTTTCGCCAGCTCACTGAGGTAGCCCAGGCCGCCTACTTGTGAGGTCTGCCCTTCCTTGTCCAGTTGCTCAGCCAGGGTGACCACGTCAATCGGGCTGTTCTGATCGGCCAAACGAGCGATGGCGCGGAAAATCAGGCGGTGGTCATGTCGATAGAAATCACCATCGGAAACTTGATCAAGCACCCGCTCCCAGGCGTTGTTATCCAGCATCAAACCACCGAGCACGGCCTGTTCGGCCTCGATGGAATGTGGCGGCACCTTCAGGGCAGCGGTTTGCAGATCGTATTGCTCGGGGGTGGAAATATCGTTCATGGCCACTTCAATTCGAGGTTTGCAGAATGGGGATGGCACAAAGACAAAGGGCACGACCTGTGAACAGGATCGTGCCCGATGTTAATCCTCTGGCAGCAATGCCGCCAGACGATTACGTATTGCTTAAGCAGCCACTACGACAACGCGTACGGTCGCTTCTACGTCGCTGTGCAGGTGCACGGCTACGTCGTATTCGCCAACGTTGCGGATAGTGCCGTTCGGCAGACGAACTTCGCTTTTTGCAACTTCAACGCCGGAGGCGGTCAGTGCATCAGCGATGTCGTGCGTACCGATCGAACCGAACAGCTTGCCTTCGTCACCAGCGGTGGCAGTGATAGTCACTTCCAGCTCAGCCAGTTGGGCAGCGCGAGTTTCGGCAGATGCTTTCTTGTCTGCAGCCAGTTTTTCCAGCTCTGCACGACGCTCTTCAAACGCAGCCACGTTGGCAGCGGTTGCAGCGGTTGCTTTGCCGTAAGGCAGCAGGTAGTTACGACCGTAGCCGGCCTTAACGTTTACTTTGTCGCCCAGGTTGCCCAGGTTGGCGACTTTTTCCAGAAGGATCAGTTGCATGTGGAAATCCTCTTAACTTTTAACCTTCACCGTTCGCAGGACCATTGCCGGAATCTTTCGAACTCCGGCGACCGCGAAAATCAATCAGGCTGTCGACAATGGCAATTACCACGAGCAACGGATAGATCAGTTGCATGAACACCAGCAGCGTTATGTACATCCCTACCAGCCAGAACCGGGAAAGCCGCTTTTCAGCAACCAGACCGTGGATCAGAGCCAGCCCCGCAAACACCAGCGGTACGCTGCAAAGCGGTGTAAGCATTGCTATCTGCGGACCGAAATTCGGCCCCACCAGCATGCACACCAACAGCGCCAACGCAGGCACCAGCGGGAGTTTCACAGCGCGAAATTCACGCCCGAAACCACCAGGGTTGTACAACATCGCTTGCCAGTACCGCCCAAGAATCAGGCACAGCACACTGACGATTTGCAGCACAGCCGCTATCAGGCCATTCAGGACGGGTGCAATCAGTGCTCCCAGACGCGCTCGCTCTTCTACGTTCAACTGCTCGTAGAGCCCGGCCAGCATTGTCGGCAGATGCTTTTGCAGCTCCTGCGACATTGCTTCCAGAGGTTCGCGAAAAACCGTGCCCAGAATTACTGCATACACCACGCCCAACGCCACGCTGACCAGCAGCACGCGGACCCAGGACTCGCTGGCACGCAAAACCATTGCCAAACTCAGCGAACCGGCCAGCACCATGGCTGTACGAGGTTCGCCGAAATACCACCAGACCAAAGCCGGCAGCAGAGCCCAGGACAGGACACCAACGGCATCACTGAACCCGCGTCGCAGAAGCACAAGGCACCCTGCGGCAGCACTCAACCAGAACAACAGCGGCAATGCCGCACATCCAGCCACTACGAGAGTGGCCTGCATACGGCCGCGCATGATGAATTCAGCCAGGGCACGCATGCTTTCTATCCTTTGTTACGTTTTGTCGACTACCTGGTCTCAGCGGCCGTGGCTGTCGGTGTAGGCCAGCAGGGCCAGGAAGCGGGCACGCTTGATAGCGGTGGCCAGCTGACGCTGATAACGTGCTTTGGTACCAGTGATACGGCTTGGAACGATTTTGCCGGTCTCGGATACGTAGGCTTTCAGAGTGTTGAGATCTTTGTAATCGATCTCTTTGACGTCTTCAGCGGTGAAGCGGCAGAATTTACGACGACGGAAGAAACGTGCCATGTAATTGGCTCCTCAAAAGGTCCGTGGATTACTCGTCAGCGTTATCGCTAACGTCGCTGTTGTCGCCGTCATCGCCATCGGCGCTGTCGGAGTGCTCAGGACGGTCACGACGCTCACGGCGCTCACTGCGGTTCTCTTCAGCCTTGAGCATCTCGGACTGGCCAGTTACGGCTTCGTCGCGACGGATGACCAGGTTACGGATCACAGCATCGTTGTAACGGAAGTTGTCTTCCAGCTCGGCCAGAGCCTTGCCAGTGCACTCAACGTTCAGCATCACGTAGTGAGCCTTGTGAACATTGTTGATTGCGTAAGCCAGTTGACGACGGCCCCAATCTTCCAGACGGTGGATTTTGCCGCCGTCTTCTTCGATCAGCTTGGTGTAACGCTCTACCATGCCGCCGACTTGCTCGCTTTGATCCGGGTGGACCAAAAAGATAATTTCGTAATGACGCATGAATGCTCCTTACGGGTTGTAGCCTGCCGCTCAAAAGCGGTCAGACAAGGAGTGAATGACACTGTTGGTCTTGCTCAGGGACAGGCACATGCGCGCCTGCCGTGACAGCAAGGGGCGCAATTGTAGAGAAGGGTCGAGGGAGGCGCAAGGCAATTGGTGAATTAATGAGCAGATCGCATGGCGCGACCTGCTCACTCTGGCCAGGCGCCGAAATCAGGCCTTTTTGCCGGCAGCCTTGACACTGCGCTGACGCAGCGCTTCAAACAGACACACGCCGGTCGCGACCGACACGTTGAGACTGCTGACACTGCCCGCCATCGGCAGACGTACCAGATAATCGCAGTGCTCGCGGGTCAGGCGACGCATGCCCTTGCCTTCCGCGCCCATGATGATGATGGTCGGGCCGGTCAGATCCTGTTGATACAACTCGACCTCGGCCTCGCCTGCCGTACCGACAACCCACAAGCCGCGCTGCTGAAGCTTTTCCAGCGTGCGCGCCAGATTGGTCACAGCCACCAGCGGGATGACTTCGGCCGCACCGCAGGCGACTTTTCGCACGGCTGGCGTCAAGGTCGCAGACTTGTCCTTGGGCACGATCACGGCCAGCGCACCTGCCGCATCGGCGGTACGCAGACAGGCGCCGAGGTTGTGCGGATCGGTCACACCATCAAGCACCAGCAGCAACGGCGAACCTTCGCTGCGGTCGAGTAGCTCGTCGAGCATTGCCTCGCCCCAGACCTGACTCGGACTCACATCGGCAACCACACCCTGATGCACGCCTTCGACCCAGGCATCCATTTCGCGGCGTTCCGCCTGACCGATGGTCACGCGATTCTCACCTGCCAGCGCCACCAGCGTCTGTACGCGAGGGTCGTTACGACCCTCGGCCAGCCAGATGTGCTTGACGCGTTTCGGGTGATGACGAAGTAACGCTTCTACGGCGTGAACGCCGTAGATTTTTTCCAGCTGACTCATGACTTGGCCTTGGGTTTACGAGCGCCACCGCTTTTCGCGGTTGGCGCGGAGCCCGATTTTGACGGACCTTTACGGTGTTTACTGGCCGGCTTGCTCGACGAAGGAGCAGAGCCCGACCTGTCAGACTTTCCCGACGACGCCTTGCTACCACCCTTCGCGTCTGCCAGAAGGGCTTTTTTCAGCTCGCGGCTTTTACGCACTTCTGCGTTTTTCGCCGCCGCATCGCTCGGGCGATACGCTTCGGTACTGCTCTCCTTGGCAGAAGCGCTACGGCGACCGGACTTGGCAGGCGCCTTTTCCTTTTCCGTCGTTGTAGTGGCGGCAGGCGGCGCAGTGTCATGACCACGACGCTTGCGACCAGCAGGCGTTGCAGCCGCTGCGGTTTCGGAAATTTCGAAGTCGATCTTGCGCTCATCCAGATCAACACGCATGACGCGCACTTCGACGCTGTCGCCCAGACGGAAATTACGTCCGGTACGCTCGCCGGCAAGGCGGTGATGCAGGGGGTCGAAATGGTAGTAGTCACCCGGCAGAGCCGTGACGTGGACCAGACCTTCGACGTAGATGTCAGTCAGCTCGACGAACAGGCCAAAGCCGGTTACCGCCGTGATCACGCCCGGGAATGACTCGCCCACGCGATCTTTCATGTACTCGCACTTGAGCCAGTTGACCACGTCGCGCGTAGCCTCGTCGGCACGGCGCTCGCTCATCGAGCATTGTTCGCCCAACTGGTCGAGCAGCGCGTCGTCGTACGGGTAGATACGCGCCTTCGGAATCGTTGCAGCACCGGCACGACGTACGTGTGGAGTATCCTGCTTGGAGCGGATAACGCTGCGAATAGCACGGTGCGTCAGCAGATCCGGATAACGACGGATCGGCGAGGTGAAGTGCGTATACGCTTCATAATTGAGACCAAAGTGGCCGTTGTTGTCCGAGCTGTAAACAGCCTGGCTCAACGAACGCAGCATGACGGTCTGAATCAGATGGTAATCCGGGCGGTCACGAACGGTTTCAAGCAGCGCCTGATAATCCTTCGGTGTCGGTCCTTCCTTGCCTTTGTGCAGCGTCAGACCCAGCTCACCCAGGAATGCACGCAGTTTTTCCAGACGCTCTGGCGGCGGGCCATCATGGACGCGGTACAACGCGGGAATTTCGTGCTTCTTCAAGAACTGCGCGGTGGCCACGTTGGCGGCCAGCATGCACTCTTCGATCAGCTTGTGAGCATCGTTGCGAGTGGTCGGACGAATTTCGGCAATCTTGCGCTCGGAACCGAAGATGATCCGGGTTTCCTGAGTTTCGAAATCGATCGCACCGCGCACATGACGCGCACCCAGCAACACCTTGTACATGGCGTAAAGCTGCTTGAGGTGCGGAACCACGTCGCCGTATTCGCCGCGAAGGCTTTTGGCTTCAGCCGTTTTCGGCTGTTCCAGGATCGTGCTGACCTTGTTGTAGGTCAGGCGAGCGTGGGAGTGGATGATGCCTTCGTAGAATACGTAGTCAGTCATCTCGCCGGTCTTGGAGATGGTCATCTCGCAAACCATGGCCAGACGATCAACGTGTGGGTTCAGCGAGCACAGGCCGTTGGACAATTGCTCAGGCAGCATGGGCACGACGCGCTCGGGGAAGTACACCGAGTTACCGCGAACCTGGGATTCAGCATCCAGCGCCGAGCCGATTTTCACGTAGCTCGATACGTCGGCAATGGCCACGTAGAGCTTCCAGCCACCGGAGAACAAGCGCAGTTTGCCCGGCTTGGCTTCGCAATAAACCGCATCATCGAAGTCGCGAGCGTCTTCGCCGTCGATGGTCACGAACGGCAGATGGCGCAGATCGACGCGGTGTTCCTTGTCCTTCTCTTCGACTTCCGGCTTGAGCTTCGCAGCTTCCTTGAGTACAGCCTCAGGCCACACGTGCGGAATATCGTAAGTGCGTAACGCAACATCGATCTCCATGCCCGGTGCCATGTAGTTGCCGACCACTTCGACAACATCACCTTGTGGCTGGAAGCGCGGCGTTGGCCAGTGGGTGATTTTCACCTCGACGAACTGGCCGATCTTCGCATTATTGTTGCGGCCCGGTGTTACCAGCACTTCCTGCTGGATTTTCGGGTTATCGGGTACAACAAAACCAATGCCGCTCTCTTCGAAGTAACGACCAACGATGGTTTCGTGAGCACGCGAGATCACTTCGACAATAACACCTTCGCGACGACCGCGACGGTCAAGGCCGGAAACACGCGCCAGCGCCCGGTCACCGTCGAACACCAGACGCATCTGCGCCGGGCTCATGAATAGGTCATCGGAACCGTCGTCCGGCACCAGAAAGCCGAAACCGTCACGGTGCCCGGAGATGCGACCCAGAATAAGGTCAAGCTTGTCTACCGGTGCATAAGTGCCACGACGGGTATAGATCAACTGGGCGTCGCGCTCCATCGCGCGAAGGCGACGGCGCAGGGCCTCGAATTGATCTTCGGTGGTCAGGCCGAATTCTTCGACCAGTTGCTCGCGACTGGCCGGCGAACCGCGCTCGGCAAGGTGCTGCAAGATCAGCTCACGGCTGGGAATAGGGTTTTCGTATTTTTCCGCTTCACGAGCGGCCTCGGGATCGAGGGACTGCCAATCGGCCATTAGATAGTTTTCACCTTGTATATATAGGGGTTAGTTTGGCATAGACCTCATGAAACGGGAAATTTCACGCTCAAACCACTCGACAAAAAGCCTCCCCGACCACGCTGCAAGACCCGAAACACACCGCTCGCGAATTTTTTCGACTTTTTTTCATCGCCGGGGTTTACAGCCTAAAAAGCGCTCCGTATAGTGCGCGCCATCGGCAGGTTGATGCCTTCCGATACTGCCCAGATGGTGAAATTGGTAGACACGCCAGCTTCAGGTGCTGGTGACCGCAAGGTCGTGGAAGTTCGAGTCTTCTTCTGGGCACCAATTCAGGCAACAGACTACAACAGTCTCCCGCCTCACAAAAACCCGCGAAAGCGGGTTTTTGCATTTTCGGGTTTTGATTATTAAATCAAAACAGGGGTTTACAGAGCAAAATGATCGCCGTATAGTGCGCCCCATCAACGGCGGAGACGCTGCTGATGCTGCCCAGATGGTGAAATTGGTAGACACGCCAGCTTCAGGTGCTGGTGACCGCAAGGTCGTGGAAGTTCGAGTCTTCTTCTGGGCACCAATTCAAAAAAACCGAGCCAATGGCTCGGTTTTTTTTTGGGAATTGCAAAGTCATTTACTTCAACTCAGCAGACCGCATCCAGCTTATATCTTCAAACCAAAGCCATAGGCTGCCTCGCCAAGTATCACGATGTCTTTCAGATCCTTATCCTTGTCATCATCCGGGAAATAGCTCTTTCTGGTAAACGGAAGACTACCATTATCACTTGCCCAGACCCGTCTGTCCCACTGCTGCCCCGCAGGCGCTGCCGGGAGGTCGACACTCAACTTTCCACCACCCTCGGCACGGAGCTTGCGCCAAGTAGCCAGATCCGGAATGACAATACCTCTGCTGTCGGCAATTTTCTTGCACTCCGTGTAAGTATCGAAATTCAGGTACTCCAACGTGGAAATACCTTGGACAGTGACCGTTACGTATACAACCTGGCCAAGGGAATCTCGCACCTGAACATATACAGATCCGTTCTTCCTAGCCATCAGCAGGCCTTTAGCATCGACCTCAACGATAGACGAATCTCCAGACACGAACGTATAGGGACCTTTACCGCCACTAACAACCATTAACTGACTTGAATCGGGCGGCACTGCAGCAGTGCTGCCTGGCTTCGGATACGCAGCGCTCAAAGACACATCTGAAAACTTGACACTCAGCAAGCTGCCTTGCGGTTTGATTGTCAAACTCAGCGTCGGAAAGTCTTCAGCGTAGGTGTCACTGAAGTCACCATCGAACGCAACCTTTGCAAATACCTGCAACTGACTGCCCGCTGCCAAATTATCGAACTGGGCCCGAGTGATAGTAATAGCCAAGTCCTGCTTTGCATCGGCATCGGTCAATATTCTGGCTGTCCAGACGTTGATCTCCACCGCACTACCATCCTGGGCAGTACCCTCCAGGCGCAACCACACCCGTTGACCGGCTGCCATGAATGGCCACTTCTTGAGCGTCACCACGATGTCGGTTTTTACCGAGGCCAGATCCAGCAGATCTGCGGGTGCCTGGCCGACCACTGGCAGAGACAGGTTATGCCCACCAAGTGTATCGACCTCGATGATGGTGTCGTCAGACTCTATCGGATTGATCAGCCCGTTGCGCGTGACCTGGTAATAGACCCAGACCTCTGCCCCGGTGTTGGAACCAATTGCCGAGGCTGGAATAACGAACTCCAATGCCTTGCTCACACTGCCGACAGTTTGTTCGGCTATAGCTGGCGTCCCGGGGCCGTCAGTACCAATCCAGAAGAGCCGAACCTTGTCGCCGACAGCAATGGCGGGGTAAGGCTGAACAACCACTGTTGTGCCATTTTGCACGGCCATCGGATCAAGAACCCCGTCAACAGACGCCGGAACCTCAGGAGCAGGAAGCAATAGACCCGCCACCTGAGTGCCTACCGAAAACAGTTCTTCCTGAGACCTGAACTTCTGAGTCTTGCCGCCAAGCCCTTTTCGCTCAATAACGTAATAGACAATGGCCTTTTTGTTGAGCGCTGTACTGATGGAGGCCGCGGGAACATTGAATACCAGGTCGATATTCACGTTGGCCGCATCAACAGCCTGAACACCCAATACGACCGGATCACCACCCTCGGCCGGCTGCCAATAAGCCGTAACACTATCTCCCATCTGAGTCTCGGCGTAAGGCACGGTGAGTTTTGTTCCAACGCTCGCAAGAGCAGCATCCATCTTGCCATCTTTGACACCGCCCACCACCGCGCCGGTCAAAACCCTGGAATCTGCAGCCTCCTGATCCTTCTGACTGCCGACGAAAAACTGATAGTCAGCAGAACGAAAGCTGACTTTTCGGCCATCTGGCAGAACGCGCTCAAGCAGGTAAAAAACCGTCACAACCTTGCCCCGGTTGAATTCAATAGGATTATCCAGATACACATCAAATGACATGTCGCCATCGACATTCTGCTGGGTAATAACCCCCTCATCGGTAAACGTCTTCTGTTTTGACGAGTCACTCCAGAATAGCGTGATCTTGTCTTTTACCAAGGTTCCAGCGGAAGGAATATGAACATTGATAGAGTCAGCAATTTTGTCCGGATCGAGACGATTATCAGAAACTTCGTTGATAAATGGCGGCAAACTCGCAAGGCTTGGTCCTACATAGATATTGCGCCTGGGCGAGGTATACCAGATGCCCCCTCTATACACCTTGTAGTAGATACTCATAATGCCATTGACCAGCGGCTTGATATCAGCATCTGTCCAGGTAATTTTCATTGGACGCCGCTGTAGATTATTTGCACTGATGGGGCGGTCTTTGTCCGTAAATTTAATTGCATTCTGCTTGGCGCCCACGCCCTCCCTGACCAGTTTTACGGTGTCCTCAAGCTGAATACCTGGGTAATCGAGACTGACAGTGACAAAGTTGACTGTAGCCTTGGCACTGATGTGATCCGGGTCGATAGAGTCGTTGACAGCTTCCAACAGTTCGGGCGCCGGCAGATAAAGACCTCGAATCTGAAACTCAAGAGATCGCGATGTGCGAACCTTGCCAGTCTTGTTGGAACTTGCGGGCCTGACGACATACTGAACAGTCGCCGTTTGACCGGCGAGCGCTTTCACAATATCAGACGGAATCGTCACGGTGCGTACATCACCACCCACGACAGATAGCGCTGTGTAAGTCGTACTCCAACTAATCAGCGTTCCACTCTGAGACTTACCCTTGAAATTAATCTGAACGTGCTCGCCAGGAGCAAAACTCAAGTAGTTGTTCCATATCGACGGCAGCCTGACTCCGAGCCCCCGCCCTGCAAGGTAGGACATATCCGACGGCGAGGGGGGGCGATGACGGCTTGTCGGGGTAGCCTAACTGAACATATTTTACTCCTGTAACCGCATCAGTTCTCCAGACGCCTCCAACACCTACCGGGGCAAGAGGACTTTCCAATAAGGCAGTCATATTCATTCCATCCATAGAAATAAAGTTAAATATCTGGCTGTGCGCTCTGAGGTAAGCACAGTACAAAGTGCTCATTCGCGATCATGAGCTCTTGCTCACTGTAGGGGGGCATTGCCCATAGGGTTACTATCAGAACTGACAGGTAGGCATTTCAAAAAACTTCCTGCGATTATCCAGACACAGCCAACCTCGCGTCCTTGAAAGTTAGCGCTCGATTATTCGCTTCGCCGTCAGCACGTGCTAGACATCGTGCTGGGTGCCTCACAGACCAAGGTGTAAACGAAGGCCTTTTCCCGAAAACGTTCTATACCTCAAGCCCGAAACTGCCCCAGGCTCGCCTTCAACTGCGCAGCCAGCCCGTTTAGCACTTTGCCGCTAGCAGTCGTCTCAACCACCGCTTTTGCGGCTTTCTCGGCCTGTGCGTGAATCACCTCCACCCGGCCGCGAACGGCCTGCGCACCTTCAGCCTGATGAACGGCAGCCTGAGTCGCCAGCCCAATGGCCGCATGCACCTGCTCGACGGACGCCTGCACGGTCTGCTGGCGTTTGGCGCTGTCACGTAATACCTCCAACCCTTCCTTGGCCTGTCGGCCAGCGATGCCGATGGCAGCGACCGCCTCTTTCGCACCGCGCTGCAAGGCGATGATGTGTTCCTGGATATCGCCCGTCGAGCTTTGTGTCTTGCTGGCCAGCGCACGCACCTCGTCAGCTACCACGGCGAAGCCCCTGCCCGTTTCACCCGCGCGCGCCGCTTCGATGGCTGCGTTGAGTGCGAGCAGGTTGGTTTGTTCGGCAATGCCGTGAATAACTTCCAGCACAACCTCAATCTGCTGGCTTTGCTGCGCCAGACGCTCGATGACCTGCGCACCGGTTTCGACCTGCCCGGCCAGCGCCTCGATCAAACCGCCGACCTGATTGGACGTGCGGGTGTTTTCATCGGTCGCCTGCTTGATATCGACCACTTGACGTAGGGCTGCCTGCATCGCCTGGCTTTCCGACTGCGCCTCATCGGCCATCTGCTCCAGCGCCTTGAGGCTGGCCGCCACTTCGTCTCGCTGCAGTTCGGCTGCAGCATCGGCGCCGGCGTTGCGCTGGCTCATCACGCCGATTTCCTGCCCGGTGCGCTGCGCCACCTCGCCCGCCTCACGAACGATAGGCTGCAACTTGTCGATGAAGCGATTGACCGCCGCCGACATGTCGCCGATTTCGTCATTACTGTCCAGCTTGACGCGCTTGGTCAGGTCGCCCTCACCCGCCGCCAGATCATTGAGCGCAGCGATCAGCAGATGCAGCTTGCTGACGACTCGACGCCCGAGCACCACCGCCAGTAACAGCAGTACGCCCAGGCCGACCAGCGCCAGCCCCATGCCGATCCGCCAGCGCAAGGTTTCGGCGGCTTCCTGAACCGCAACACGTGTATTGGTGGTCATTGCAGCACCCGCCGTCTGAGCGGATTGCAAGCGCGTGCGCAAGGCGGTCGAACTGTCTTTGGAGGCACTGGCAAGGCTGTCGGAAACCAGTTGCTCGCCACTGGTTATCAGGGTGGCGAAACGCTTGTCCAGCGCAGCAAGATTTTCCTCGACCGTTGCCGTCGACACTCCCATGCGCACCTTGCCGATCTCGACACCGTTAGGGCTGATAGAGGCCTCGACGTAATACACCGACGGGTCGTTTTTCGCGGCATTGAGGATCTTGTCCATCGCCCGCTCGCCTTCACCCTTGGCCAGCAGCGCCTTGACCAGCGGGTTATCGCGGTTCATGTACCTCGTAAGGTGCTCACCTGCGGCGTCGTCATAGACCACAAACAACACGTTGGGATTGCGCTGGGCGCGTCGGGCAAATTCGGAAAGGGTTGGCGTGTCGTTGTCCCACATGGCGCGCGGGGCAACCGCAGCCAGTAGCTCGGCCATGTCAGTGGCGGACTCTCTCAGGTCTTTTTCCAGCGTGGCACGCAGTTGGGCCTGCTCTTCCTTCAGGCGGGTAGAAAGTCCGACGCTCAAGCGCTGACGCGTACTGGCTGAAAGCGAGTCGAGGCTCGACGTCACTTCGCTACTCGCCAGCTCCAGCTCGGAGGAAAGATGTTGCGAATCTACCCCAAGGCGATTGGCAAGGTCAGCCTCAAGCGCTGTGACTGTGCTCCGGGTAAGAGCAACCGCCACGATGACCTGCACCAAAAGGGCAATGCCCAGGGCAATGAAGACCGGGCGCAGCAGACGGCTTTGCAATAGAGATAAGACAGCAGACACAGGAGAATCCCTCCACCCTCAGCGCCATTAAAATGATGGCACTTTTCTGTCATCTTTGTAGCAAGCGCCGTGCCGTGACACAAGTCTCACTTTTGCCGCAATCGAATCCTGCGGACGCTGAAAACAAAAAGGGCCGCAAACGCGGCCCTCTTGATACAGCGCGGCGAGGTATTAGCCGAACGGGTGACGCAGCACGATGGTTTCGTTACGGTCAGGACCGGTCGAAATGATATCGATAGGCGCGCCAACCAGCTCTTCGACGCGCTTGATGTAGGCGCGAGCGGCTGCAGGCAACTCTTCCAGGGTCTTGGCACCCAGCGTGGATTCGCTCCAGCCAGGCATCTGCTCGTAGACCGGACGCAGACCCAGGTAGCTGTCGGCGTCAGTAGGTGCGTCGATGACCGCGCCTTCTTCGTTCTCGTAGCCGACGCAGATGTTGATGGTCTCAAGACCGTCAAGCACGTCCAGCTTGGTCAGGCACAGGCCCGAGATGCTGTTGATTTCGATGGCGCGACGCAGGATGACGGCATCGAACCAGCCGCAACGACGAGCGCGACCGGTGGTAGCGCCGAACTCGTGGCCACGCTTGGCCAGGAAAGCACCGACATCGTCGAACAGCTCGGTCGGGAACGGACCCGAACCCACACGCGTGGTGTAGGCCTTGGTGATGCCCAGAATGTAATCCAGGTACATCGGACCAAAACCCGAACCGGTAGCGATACCGCCAGCAGTGGTGTTGGAGCTGGTGACGTACGGATAAGTACCGTGGTCGATGTCCAGCAACGAACCCTGGGCACCTTCGAACATGATGTCCTTGCCGTCGCGACGCATTTCATGCAGCGCAGCGGTGACGTCGAGCATCAGCGGCTTGAGCAGATCGGCATATTCCATGCACTCGTCGAGTGTCTTCTGGAAGTCGATGGCAGGCTCTTTGTAGTAATTGACCAGCACGAAGTTGTGGTAGTCAAGCAGCTCGCCCAGCTTGGCCGCGAAGCGTTCGCGATGGAACAGGTCGCCAATGCGCAGACCGCGACGCGCAACCTTGTCTTCGTAAGCCGGGCCGATACCACGACCGGTGGTGCCGATCTTGAATTCGCCGCGGGCTTTTTCACGCGCCTGGTCCAGTGCAACATGGTACGACAGGATCAGCGGGCAGGACGGGCTGATGCGCAGACGCTCACGCACCGGAATGCCTTTCTCTTCCAGCTTGATGATTTCGCGCAGGAGCGCGTCGGGAGCAACCACTACACCGTTACCGATCAGGCACTGCACGCCTTCGCGCAGTACACCGGACGGAATCAGGTGCAATACGGTTTTCTCACCGTCGATCACCAGTGTGTGACCAGCGTTGTGGCCACCCTGATAGCGAACTACGGCGGTAGCATGTTCGGTCAGCAGATCAACGATCTTGCCTTTGCCCTCATCACCCCATTGAGTGCCCAGGACTACGACATTCTTACCCATAACACTTGTCCTCATTCACGCAAACTTGGTGCCGGCGGCGGCCGGCAGGAATACTCAAGAAGCCAGCGGCATTACCTGCCAGTGCTCGCCATGCTGAATCAATTGCCGGTCACAGTCGGCTTCACGCGCGGCGCTCGCCTGCTGCCCAGGCAAAGCCTGAACCACACGCTGACCTTCACTGCGCAACTGGCAAACCATCTGCCAGAGTGCCGCATCCGTACTGTCCGGCACCCAGATGCCACCAGACGGTAAGACGATTTCTGCCTGCCCCAGGGTTACCAGGGTTTTCAGGTCGGTGGAAAAGCCGGTCGCCGGACGGGCGCGGCCGAAGTCGGCGCCGATGTCATCGTAACGACCGCCCTGCGCGATCGACTGGCCCACGCCCGGCACGAACACCGCAAACACCACACCGGTGTGGTAGTGATAGCCACGCAACTCGCCGAGATCGAAGTACAGCGGCAACTGCGGGAAACGCGCAGCCAGACGCTCGGCTATTGCCAGTAAGTCGTCCAGCGCGGCCAGCACCGGCGCAGGTGCGCCAGCCAGACGATCACGCGCCGCGTCCAGCACCTCACGACCACCACACAGATCAACCAGCGCGCGCAGCATTGTTGCGAGCTCTTGCGGGAGATCGGCGGTCAGGGCAACCACTTCATCAATGGCCTTGCGCTGCAGTGCATCGAACAACTGCTGCTCGACTTCTCCCGACAGGCCAGCGGCACGCGCCAGACCACGGTAGATGCCGACATGCCCAAGGTCCATGTGCACATCCGGCACATCGGCCAGTTGCAGCATGGCCAGCATCAGACTGATGACTTCGACGTCACTGCTCGGGCTGGCATCGCCGTACAGCTCGGCGCCCAGTTGAATGGGGCTGCGCGAGGAGGACAGTGCGCGCGGCTGGGCGTGCAGAACGCTGCCCGCATAGCACAGACGGCTCGGGCCTTCACGCTTGAGGGTGTGAGCATCGATGCGTGCAACCTGCGGCGTGATGTCGGCGCGAAAGCCCATCTGCCGGCCCGATTGCGGGTCGATAACCTTGAAGGTGCGCAGGTCCAGATCCGAACCCGCGCCAGTCAGCAGGGATTCGAGATACTCGATATGCGGGGTGACGACAAACTCATAGCCCCAGCTCTGAAACAGATCCAACACCTGACGGCGCGCTACTTCAATGCGCGCCGCTTCCGGTGGCAGTACTTCTTCGATGCCATCTGGTAGCAGCCAGCGGTCGACCGTTGCCATTACGCCATTCCCCTGTGATCCAGGCGGCCAGCCTACAGGCCAGCCTTGAGTGAAGCAGAAAGTGGTGCGCTGTATGACGGGCACGACAAATGCCCGAGACAGGTCTTGCAGACCACTTTCCTCGAAAAATCTTGCCGTGCTCTGATTCAGATACGGCCAATCAATCGTGCAGACGCAAAAAAGCCGGGAATTTCCCGGCTGCCGCATGATACACACGTTTCACCGTACGTTCACCCCACCGGGCGGTTTTGCCGCCCGGCGGGTGATTAATTACGGCTTGGCTTTTTCCAGATAGCGAAAGAATTCGCTGTTCGGATCGAGCACCATCACGTCGCTCTTGTTCGCAAAGCTTTCACGGTAGGCGCGCAGGCTGCGATAAAACGCGTAGAACTCCTGGTCCTGACCATATGCCTTGGAGTAGATCGCGGCAGCCTGGGCATCACCATCACCACGCGCTTCTTCCGACTCGCGATAGGCTTCTGCCAGCAACACACGACGCTGACGATCGGCGTCGGCACGAATGCCTTCAGCCAGCTCGTTACCCTTGGCACGGTGCTCGCGAGCTTCACGCTCACGCTCGGTGCTCATACGCTCGAAAACGCTGCGATTCACTTCCTTCGGCAGGTCGATGGCCTTGACCCGGACATCAACAACTTCGATACCCAGCTCTTTCTCGGCCATGCGGTTCAGCGAACCGGTGATATCAGCCATCAGCGCATCACGCTCACCCGACACGACTTCGTGCAGGGTGCGCTTGCCGAACTGGTCACGCAGGCCCGACTCCAGACGACGCGAAAGACGCTCGTCGGCAATCTGCTTGAGGCCGGAAGTCGCGGTGTAGAAACGCTCCGCATCCTTCACACGCCACTTGGCGTAGGCATCGACCATGACCGCTTTCTTTTCCAGCGTCAGGAAACGCTGGGTCGGTGCATCGAGGGTCAGCAAACGACCGTCGAACTTGCGCACCTGGTTCACATAAGGAACCTTCACATGCAGACCCGGCTGAACGTCCGCCTGGACCACACGACCGAATTGCAGCAGAACCGCGCGCTCGGTCTGGGACACTATGTAAAAGCTGTTCCAGGCGATGACTGCCAGTACCACGCCGACAATAAGGGTGATCAGTGATTTGTTACTCATCAGCGAGTCTCCCTGGTACGTACTTCACCACGCTGCTGAGCCTCATTCGCCCGGGCAGCGGCGGCAGCAGCGGCAGCATCATTAGCCGACTGCGATGGCGTACCTGAATTGGAGCCATTGCCGTTACTGCTGCGGCTGCTCTCGATCATCTTGTCGAGCGGCAGATAAAGCAGATTGTTCTGCCCCTTGTCGCCGGTCACGAGAACCTTGCTGGTGTTGCTGAAGACTTCCTGCATGGTGTCCAGATACAGACGCTGGCGGGTAACTTCAGGAGCCTTGCGGTACTCGGCAACCAGTTTGGTAAAGCGATCCGCCTCACCCTTGGCGCGCGAAACCACTTCATCGCGGTAGCCGTTGGCATCCTCAAGAATGCGCTGAGCCTGACCACGGGCTTCCGGAATCACGCCATTGGCATAGCTTTCGGCCTGATTGCGTGCACGCTGCTCGTCTTCACGGGCGCGGATCACGTCATCGAACGCTTCCTGCACTTCACGCGGTGCCGCGGCGCTCTGTACGTTCACCTGAGTGACGGTGATGCCGGTGCGGTAGGTATCGAGGAAGCGTTGCAGACGCTCCTTGATTTCGCTGGCCATCAGTTCACGACCTTCAGTCAGCACCTGATCCATTGCCGTGGAACCCACGACATGGCGCAGCGCACTTTCAGTGGCGTGCTGCAGGCTGATTTCAGGCTGATCGACGTTCAGGACGAAGTCCTGCAGGTTGCTGATCTTGTATTGCACGGTCAGCGGCACTTCGACGATGTTCTCGTCTTCGGTGAGCATCTGGCCCTGCTTGCTGTAGGCACGCTCGCGAGTCACGTTTTCCATGTACTTGCGATCGAACGGCGGGAAGTAGATGTTGAGACCCGGCCCTACGGTTTCGTGGTATTGACCGAAACGCAGCACGACAGCCTGCTCTTGCTCGTCAACAACATAGATAGCGCTGTAGAGCCAGAAAGCGACGAGCACGACCAGGCCGATACCGAGCAAGCCAAAGCCACCGCCCTTGCCTGAACCGCCACCACTGCCGCCGCCATCGCTGCCGCGTTTGTTACCGCCGCCGAACAACCCCTTCAGGCTTTCCTGCAGCTTACGGAAGGCCTCGTCGAGATCAGGTGGTCCCTTGCGGTCGCCGCCACGGCGTTTGCCACCCCAGGGATCTTGATTATTCGAGTTGCCACCCGGCTCATTCCAAGCCATAGCGCTCTCCATCTGATAAAGCAAAGACGCGCCCGCGGCGCGCCGACCAATGCTACAGAATGCTCGCGAAAGCCGTACAACGGCTTTCTCGTGCTTTTATTGCAAAGTGTGTTGCTCGATGAACTCCAGCGGCTGCAATCCTTCGCGACTCACCAGTCGATTGAGTTCAACGCGCGGCAGCCGTACAGCCAACACGCTCGCACCTTCCTCGTCATGCGTTTCGCTCTGCACCGCACCCAATTCGAAAAACTGGGCACGCAGCCGGGCAAGACTCTGAGGCAAAAGCAGCGTACCGACAAACAGGTCGTCGCCGAGCAGTTCGGCGATGGCCTGCTTGAGCAGATCCAGCCCTCGACCATCGCGGGCAGACACCCAGACACGCTGCGGCTTGCCATCGGCATCCCGCTGTATCTGAGGCTCCACGCCTTCAAGCAGATCGAGTTTGTTATAGACCTCAAGGATCGGCAAGCCCTCGGCACCGATCTCACCGAGCACGGCCATGACCTGCTCGATCTGCGACATGCGGTCAGGCTCGTGGGAGTCGATCACATGCAGCAGTAAATCGGAGTTGCTCGACTCTTCAAGCGTCGCTCGAAAGGCTTCTACCAGTTTGTGCGGCAGATGGCGAATGAAGCCTACGGTATCGGCCAGCACGATAGGGCCCAGATCATCGAGCTGCAGACGACGCAAGGTCGGATCGAGCGTGGCGAACAACTGGTCCGCCGCAAACACATCCGAATCGGTCACCGAGTTGAAAAGGGTCGATTTACCGGCGTTGGTATACCCCACCAGAGAAACCGAAGGGATATCGGCGCGACGGCGTCCACGACGTGCCTGATCGCGCTGGCTGCGAACCTTCTCCAGCCGCCCTTTGATCTGCCGCAGGCGAACCCGCAGAAGACGTCGGTCGGTTTCGAGCTGGGTTTCGCCTGGGCCGCGCAGGCCGATACCACCTTTCTGACGCTCAAGGTGAGTCCAGCCACGGACCAGACGCGTACTCATATGCTCAAGCTGGGCCAGTTCGACCTGAAGCTTGCCTTCGTGGGTACGTGCACGCTGCGCAAAGATATCGAGGATCAGACCCGTACGATCAAGCACGCGGCACTCGAAAACGCGTTCGAGGTTACGTTCCTGACTGGGCGTGAGGGTGTGATTGAAGATAACGAGATCAGCCTGTTCGGCCTTGACCTGGTCGCGAAGCTCCTCGACCTTGCCAGAGCCAATCAGGTATTTGGCCGATGGCCGATGACGCGGCACGTTGATAAACGCAACGGTATCGGCACCGGCCGATATGGCCAGCTCCTGAAACTCCTGCGGATCTTCGCGCGCCTCAGGGTCCTGACCATCCAGATGAACGAGAATTGCACGTTCACCACCACTGTGGCGCTCAAAGAACAAGGCAGACTCCTATCAGGCGTTACCTGGCTCGGCGTCTGCGCCGTCAGCGTCGGTAGCGCTGGGAAGGCGAATCGGGCGAACCGGTACGACGGTGGAAATGGCGTGTTTGTAGACCATCTGGCTGACAGTATTCTTCAGCAAAATGACGAACTGGTCGAAAGACTCGATCGTGCCCTGCAGCTTGATACCGTTGACCAGGTAGATCGATACCCCGACCTTCTCTTTTCGCAAGGTATTCAAGTAAGGGTCTTGTAGCGAATGCCCTTTTGACATGTGCCGCACTCCTTTAAGGATCAATAAATAATAAATCGAATTCGATTGGCTTACCGGCCACCCCCCAAGGATAGACGGCTATTGCAGGGACTCAGCTCAATATGGAGACCGATCCCAGGTATTTCAAGGCGCGCGACAGATTGTCGCTGGCCAGACTGTCCAGCCAGTGCAAATCCTCCCAGCTGCGTAGCCAGGTGAACTGCCTTTTGGCCAACTGGCGCGTTGCAATAATGCCGCGCTCCTGCATTTCATCCCGCGTCAGCTTCCCATCCAGGTGATCCCAGACCTGGCGATAACCGACGGCTCTTATCGAGGGCAACCCGGAATGCAGGTCGCCTCTTGAGCGCAATGCCAGTACTTCGTCCAGAAACCCCTGATCCAGCATTTGCTCAAAACGTAGCGCGATGCGTTGGTGCAGCACCTTGCGATCAGCCGGAGCGATGGCAAGGTTCGCGACAGTATAGGGCAATTGCTGACGCCCTGATGCCGCCGCTTCGGTACTTTGCGCAGTTTGTTGCTCGCGGTGTGCCGTCATGCTCATTCCGCTGACCCGATACACCTCGAGCGCCCTGATCAGTCGTTGCGGATCATTGGGGTGAATGCGCGCCGCCGAAACGGGGTCGACCACCGCCAATTGATCGTGCAATGACTGCCAGCCATAGGCCTGTGCATCAGCTTTAAGCTGTGCCCTTACCTGCGCATCGGCAGCCGGCATATCCGCCAGCCCGTGCAATAGAGCCTTGAAATACAACATAGTGCCGCCGACCAGCAAAGGAATATTTCCGCGCGCGGTAATTTCCGCCATGGCCGCCAGTGCGTCGCTGCGAAAATCGGCTGCGGAGTAGCTTTGCGCTGGGTCGAGGATGTCGATCAGACGGTGTGGATATTCAGCCAGCTGTGCTTTTGAAGGCTTGGCGGTGCCGATGTCCATGCCGCGATAGACCAACGCCGAATCGACGCTGATCAGCTCGCAAGGCAGCACTTTGCTCAGTTCTATCGCAAGGTCGGTCTTGCCTGCTGCGGTAGGCCCCATGAGAAAGATGGCCGGAGGTAAAGCATTCATTCATTGACCGCGCAGGAATAATTTATCCAGGTCATTGAGACCCATCTGGGTCCAGGTAGGACGACCGTGGTTACATTGCCCGCTGCGCTCGGTGTTTTCCATGTCACGCAACAGGCCGTTCATTTCCGGGATGGCCAGCCGCCGATTGGCACGAATCGCGCCGTGACAGGCCATGGTCCCGAGCAACTCGTTCATGTGTGCCTGCACCCGGTCGCTGGTGCCGTACTCCATCAGATCCGCCAGCACATCGCTGACCAGCCGATTGGCCTCGGCCTGCTTGAGCAACGCAGGGATCTGGCGGATCGCCAGGGTTTCCGGGCCAAGCCGCTGCAGCTCGAAGCCCAGGCGCTGAAACGTCGCGATATGTTCTTCGGCGCAGTCCGCTTCACGCTGGCTGACCGCGAGAGATTCGGGCACCAGCAATGGCTGACCACTCAGGCCTTCATTGGCCATCGCTATTTTCAGGCGCTCGTACATGATTCGCTCGTGGGCGGCGTGCATGTCCACCAGCACCAGCCCGTGAGCGTTTTCAGCGAGGATGTAGATACCTTTGAGCTGCGCCAGCGCATAACCCAGCGGCGGGATATCGCCGGGCGACTCCGGCAGCGACGAGGGCGCGGTGCTGGGCAGCGGTGCGAAGAATTCACGGTAGGCACTTTGCGCTTCGGCCACCGGCACGCAAGAGGTGGGCCGAGGCGTATATTGATACTGATAACCGCTGCCAGCGCCGCCACCGGCAGCAGGTCGGGCAAAAGGCTCGCCCTGCGGCTGTTCCAGCACGTTATTGGCCAGACGCATTTCACCCTGCGGCCCGAACTCACCGGCCTCAGGCCCGGTAGGCCGAGGCTCGACGGCGACCGGTACGCTGCCGCCCAGCTGGTTTTCCGGGCGCACATCACCCAATGCACGGTGCAGGGTGCCATAAAGGAAGTCATGCACCATGCGCCCGTCGCGAAAGCGTACTTCATGCTTGGTCGGGTGAACGTTGACGTCTACAGCAGCCGGGTCGACCTCGAAAAACAGCACGAACGTGGGGTGACGGCCATTGAACAACACGTCGCGATACGCCTGACGCACCGCATGAGCGACCAGTTTGTCGCGCACCGCACGCCCGTTTACGAAGAAATATTGCAGGTCGGCCTGGCTGCGCGAAAATGTCGGCAGCCCTACCCAGCCCCACAGATGAAGGCCGTTGCGTTCGATCTCGATAGGCAGCGCCTGCTCCAGGAAGCCCGGCCCGCAGATCGCCGAGACACGTCGTGCTCTGGAAGTGTCGTCATGCGCTTCATGCAGGCTCAGCACGGTCTTGCCGTTGTGACGCAAATGGAAGGCCACGTCGAAACGTGCCAGCGCCATGCGCTTGATGACTTCCTGCAGGTGATCGAATTCGGTTTTTTCGGCCTTGAGAAACTTGCGCCGGGCAGGCGTGTTGAAGAACAGATCGCGCACTTCAACGGAGGTGCCTACCGGATGCGCTGCTGGCTGGACGCGCGGTGCCATGTCACGGCCTTCGGTCTCCACCTGCCAGGCCTGATCGGCGTCGCGGGTGCGCGAGGTCAGCGTCAGGCGCGCCACGGAGCTGATCGAAGCCAGGGCCTCGCCGCGAAACCCTAGGCTCATGACGCGCTCGAGGTCCTCCAGATCGCGAATCTTGCTGGTGGCATGTCGCGCCAGCGCCAGTGGCAGGTCATCCGAGGAAATACCGCCACCGTCGTCACGCACTTTCAGCAGCTTGATACCGGCCTGCTCTACATCGACATCTATGCGCCGCGCGCCGGAATCAAGGCTGTTTTCCAGCAGCTCCTTGATAACCGACGCTGGACGCTCGACGACTTCGCCAGCCGCAATCTGGTTGGCCAGACGCGGGCTTAGCAATTCGATGCGCGCAGCGTTCAGGACAGTCTGAGCGTTATCGGCTTCGGTGCCGTCGAGCAGAAGATCGGTCATTGCTGAGTCGCCACCTCGGAACTTGGAATTCGCAGATCCTGGCCAATCTTCAATTCATCGGTTTTCAGATTGTTGGCGCTGCGCAGCGTGGCAATGTTCATGTCATAGCGCGCCGCGAGCATGGCCAGGGTTTCGCCGGAGCGGACCACATGGTTGCGTGGCCCTTGAGCCAACTTGCCGTTGTCACGCAGCCAGGCAATATAAGTGCCCTGTGGCGGGTTCTGCTGGAAGAACTGCTTTACCCCGGAGTTGATCGAACGCGCCAACGCCTGCTGGTGCGACGCAGAACTCAGCTTGTTGGCTTCGTTGGCGTTGGAGATAAAGCCGGTTTCCACCAGAATCGACGGGATATCCGGCGACTTGAGCACCATGAAACCTGCCTGCTCGACGCGCGATTTGTGCAGCGAGGTGACGCGGCCAATATTGCTCAGCACTTTCTGGCCTACGTTCAGGCTAGACGACAGCGAAGCGGTCATGGACAAGTCCAGCAACACCCCGGCGAGCATGCGGTCCTTGTCGTCGAGGCTTACCGCACCGGCACCACCGATCAGGTCGGAACGGTTTTCACTGTCCGCCAGCCAGCGTGCGGTTTCGGAGGTCGCACCGCGATCAGACAAGGCGAACACCGAAGCGCCAAACGCCGCGGTGGACGGCGCAGCGTCGGCGTGAATGGACACAAACAGGTCGGCCCCCTTGGAGCGGGCGATCTCGGTACGTTTGCGCAACGGAATAAAGTAGTCACCGGTCCGCGTCAGTTCAGCGCGGTAGCCTTTCTCGGCGTTGACCTGGCGCTGCAGTTCCTTGGCGATCGACAGCACCACGTTTTTCTCTTTCTGCCCGGCACCGCCGGAGGCACCCGGGTCTTCACCGCCGTGCCCGGCATCGATCACCACGACAATGTCGCGCTTGCCATTGGGCACCGGGGTCAGCTTGATTTCAGGCTTGGCCGGGCTGACCGGGACAGCGGGCGCGGTATTGGCGGCAGTATCCGGGATCACTGGTGTCGGGTTGGCATCTGCGGCGTTATCGAACAGGTCGACCACCAGACGGTTGCCATACTGCTGGTTCGGCGCAAGCGTAAAGCTTTTGGGCGTCACCGCCTTTTTCAGGTCGATGACCACGCGCAGATCGGTCGGCGTGCGCTGGGCAGAGCGCATGCTGCTGATCGGCGTATTGGCTGTCGATACATTCAGCGGACCACCGAGTGTCGCGCCATTGATATCGATCACCAGACGATCAGGTGAAGTCAGTGTGAATACGCTGTGCTGGACAGGCCCGGACAGGTCGAATACCAGACGTGTGTTGTCCGGTGCTCGCCATAAGCGGACACTTTTTACTTGCGTAGCGGCAACCGCCTCGACAGCCAGGGCCATCAGCAGCAGACCAACTACAGTAACCAGCGCGCGCATGCGCATACCTAACCCCATATCTATTTGAATTCCAAAGCCAAAGTGGCACACCAGCGTTCGCCACGCGAGCCCAGCGGGCTCAATATCACGGACCGACCTTCTCCGTGCGGGCCAATGGTAATGGTCAGGTCAGGCTTTGGCAAAAAGCCTGCACCACGCTGGGGCCATTCAATCAGACAAAGTGCATCGCCGTCGAAGTAATCACGCACCCCCATGTACTCAAGCTCTTCGGGATCGACCAGACGATAAAGGTCAAAGTGAAAGACCCGTATGGCACCTATTTCGTAGGGCTCGACCAGCGTGAAAGTAGGACTCTTGACAGCCCCGGCATGCCCGAACCCGCGAATCATTCCCCGCGAAAGAGTGGTTTTTCCAGCGCCCAGATCGCCATCGAGAAAGATGACGCCCACGCCTTCGGTAACTGCGGCCAGGCGTGCACCAAAATTCATCATGGCCTCTTCGCCAACCACATGCAGCGTTAAATCAGACACGGTTGCAGCTCCTCCAATAACTGACGAATGGCAGGAATAATATCGCTGGCCGCCAGCCCGCGACCGTATTCACCGACTTTCTGACCGGCGCTTGCGTGCAGCCACACCGCCAGACAGGCCGCATCGAATGGCGTTAGATGCTGCGCCAGCAGCGCACCGATCAACCCGGCCAACACGTCACCCAGTCCGGCGGTGGCCATGGCCGGATGACCACGGTCGCACAACGCCAGTTGCCCGCTCGCATCGGCGATCAGGCTGCCGGAGCCCTTAAGCACACAGACCGTATCGAACTTACGCGCCAGCGCCCGCACAGCAGCGGCCCGGTCAGCCTGAACGTCCTTGATGCCAACGCCCAGCAAACGCGCGGCCTCTCCCGGATGCGGGGTGATGACGCAGCCTTTGGGCAGACTCACCAGACCGGCGGCCAGCATATTCAGAGCATCGGCATCCCACACTTGGGGCCGCTCGGCGTTGGCAGCAGCCGACAGCAGGCTGCGCCCCCAGGACGCCTGCCCCAGGCCGGGCCCGACCACCAATACGCTGGCCGGCTCGATCAACGCCATCAACTGGTTAGCCGAGCGAATGGCCGCACTCATGATTTCCGGCATGCGCGTCAGGGCGGCCGGAATATGTTCGGCGCGGGTCGCCAGCGTCAGCATGCCCGCCCCGCTGCGCAAGGCGCTTTCGGCGCTGAGCAAGGCAGCACCGCCAAAACCGTGATCGCCACCGATGACCAGCACTCGGCCGAACATGCCTTTATGAGCAGTACGCGGACGCGGTGCCAGCGTCGGCAGACTGGATGCGCTCAGACGCTTCGCGCTGACCGGCACCTGCGCAACCAGCGCAGGGTCGGCGCGTAAATCATCAAACACCAGCTCGCCCACCAGGTCCGCCGCATCGCCCGTCAACAAGCCCAGTTTGAGGCCTATGAAGGTAACGGTCACATCGGCACGCACCGCCACGCCCAGCGCTTGGCCGGTGTCTGCACTCAAGCCCGACGGGATGTCCACGGCGGCGACCGGCAGGCCGCTGGCATTGATCGCCTTGATGGCCGAAACATAGGGCTCGCGCACTTCGCCGTTGAGCCCGGTGCCGAGCAAGGCATCCAGCACCACGCCGCTCAGCGGTTGTCCGGCCCATGCCTGAGTGTCGATGCCGGAAGCTGCCGCGTGCGCCGAAGCGGCATCACCGGTCAATGCAGCCGGGTCGCCGACAGCCAGCACCCTGACTTGCCAGCCTGCCTTGTGCGCCAGCGCGGCCACCAGATACCCGTCACCGGCGTTGTTGCCACGCCCGGCCAACACGGTCAGTTCATTGGCCTGCGGCCAGCGTCGGAGTATCGTCCGCCATAGCGCCTGGGCAGCGCGCAGCATCAATTCCAGGCCTGGCGTACCGGCAGCAATCAGCCGTGCATCGAGGTCGCGGACCTGCGCAGCGCTGTACAGCGCGTCGGGTAAATGAGGTTTCGTGTCGAACATGCGTCTATAGGCTCCGATGTCTGGCAGAATTATACGCACCTTGGCCCCGGTTTCTCTCTGCGCATGTCCGCTATTACTGCTGTACTTCCCACTTCCGATGATCTCGCCGCCCTTGCCGTCTCAATCAAGGCATGGGGGCGTGAGCTGGGCTTTCAGGAAGTGGGGGTCAGCGGTCTGGACCTGGCAGAGCACGAGCAGCACCTGCAACGCTGGCTCGATGCAGGCTATCACGGCGAAATGGACTATATGGCAGCCCACGGCAGCAAACGTTCCCATCCGGACGAGCTGGTGCCGGGAACGTTGCGCGTGGTGTCGCTGCGCATGGACTATCTGCCCGGCGACACCGAGATGGCCCAGCGCCTGACAGAACCGGAAAAAGCCTATGTGTCACGCTACGCCCTGGGCCGTGACTATCACAAGTTGATCCGCAAGCGCTTGCAGCAACTGGCCGAGCGCATTCAGCAGGCCATCGGGCCGTTTGGTTTTCGGGCGTTCGTGGACAGCGCGCCAGTGCTGGAAAAGGCCATTGCCGAACAGGCCGGGCTCGGCTGGATCGGCAAGAACACGCTGGTGCTCAACCGCAAGGCGGGCAGCTTTTTCTTTCTCGGCGAGCTGTTTGTCGACATCCCGCTACCGGTGGATGCGCCGCATGCGACGGAACATTGCGGGCGCTGCACGGCCTGCCTGGACATCTGCCCGACGGCGGCCTTTGTCGGGCCTTATGTGCTGGACGCACGGCGCTGCATTTCCTACCTGACCATCGAGCTCAAGACCGCGATTCCAGAAGAGCTGCGGCCCTTGATCGGCAATCGGGTGTTCGGTTGCGACGACTGCCAGATTGTCTGCCCGTGGAACCGCTTTGCACGACCAACCGACCAGAGCGACTTTCAGCCGCGCCATAACCTGGACAACGCTGGGCTGGCCGAGCTTTTTTTATGGGATGAAGACAAATTCCTCAGTAGTACAGAAGGCTCGCCCCTGCGCCGCGCCGGGTACGAACGCTGGCTACGCAACCTGGCTGTCGGACTGGGCAACGCGCCCTCCACCATCCCGGTGATCGAAGCCCTGCACGCACGGCGCGACTATCCCTCGGAATTGGTCAGGGAGCATGTGGAATGGGCGCTGCAGAGGCATGGGGTGGCAGACGCAGAGGGCTAACGCGTCTCAGCGGGCCGGGCGACGCTTAACTTGCATGGGAGCGGACTTGTCTGCGAACTGTCGGGAACCGGCAGCAAAAACGGTCGCCTTGGTGCATCAGACACAACAGAGTCAGCAGGTTTAAGGGCCGCTTCGCAGCCCATCGCAGCCGTCGTGACCTCCTGAAGCTCCCACGCCCTTCGGGCAGAAGCCCACTCTGCGGGCATCTCAGGATGTGAATGAAGCAGAGTGCTGCGTATGGGCATGCAGCTCCGGGCGTTCTGCGCCCTCTTCAGGGCTCGTCTTTATAGACGAACTTGGGCATTTCCCAGCGGAATCGGATCGCCAGCAGGCGCAGCAGCAGGCCGCCGAACAAGGTGATGAGCACGGCCTGTTCATCCGGCAGTTGCAGGTACTGGCACAGCAAAAAACACCACGCGGCCAGAAATGAAACGCTGGCATACAGTTCGCGACGGAAGATCAGCGGAATGTCGTTGCAGAAGATGTCGCGCAGGATGCCACCGAAGACCCCGGTGATGACACCGCACACTGACGCGATCACCAGACCATGCCCGGCTTCCAGCGCGGTCATGCAGCCGATCAGGGTGAAGGCCACCAGCCCCAGCGCATCCAGCACCAGAAACAACGAGCGCAGGTGGCGCATCAATGGCGCGATAAAGATCGTTACCAACGCTGCCACACTGGTCAATATGAGGTATTCCGGGTGCTTGACCCAGGTCAGCGGGTAATGGCCGATCAGCACATCGCGCACCGAGCCGCCGCCCAGGGCTGTGACGCAAGCGATCAGCACCACGCCGAACCAGTCCATTCCTCGACGGCCCGCAGACAGCGCGCCAGTCATGGCTTCAGCAGTGATGGCAATCAGATAAAGCATCAGCAACATGGCGGGGACTCTGCGACAAAGGCGCGCAGTCTAACCAGCCGACCAACGCACTGAAAGAGTGCAGCGAAGATTATTCACTGCACGCGCGAGTCTTGATCAAGGCTTGATGAAGTGCTCACGATAAAAGCGCAGCTCGGCAATCGACTCGCGGATGTCATCGAGCGCCAGGTGGGTGCTGCCTTTCTTGAATTTCAGCTCGGGGGACCAGCGCGCCGCCAGTTCCTTGAGGGTCGAGACATCCAGATTGCGGTAGTGGAACCAGTTTTCCAGCGTCGGCATGTGGCGATACAGGAAGCGGCGATCCTGGCAGATGCTGTTGCCGCAGATCGGCGAACTGCGCTCCGGCACCCACAGCTTGATGAACTCAAGGGTCTGCGCCTCGGCTTCAGCCATGCTGATGGTGCTTTCGCGTACTCGCTGGGTCAGGCCCGAGCCACCGTGCTGGCGGGTGTTCCACTCGTCCATTTTCGCCAGCGTCTCGTCGCTCTGATGCACAGCGATCACCGGGCCTTCGGCCAGGGTGTTCAGCTCGCTATCGGTGATGATCGTGGCCATTTCGATGATGACATCGGTATCAGGGTCCAGACCGGTCATTTCCAGATCGATCCAGATCAGGTTCTGCTTGTTCTGCATGTGTCGACTCCTCAGCGTAGGCGCGCAGTTTAGCTCACCCTGCCGTGCTAGACTCCTGCCGATCAATCGTACTGCCTAATTCATCGGTTACATCACATCGGAACACCCATGGCCAAACGCCAACTCAATCGTCGTCAGAACTGGCGCATCGAAAAAATTCAGGGCGAGCGTGCTGCCCGCGCGGCAAAACGCGAGTCCGCTACGCTTGAAACACTGGAAGGCGGCGACCTCGGCCCCGAACAGACCGGCCTTGTAATTGCTCACTTCGGTGTTCAGGTCGAAGTCGAGGCTCAGGAAGGCGAAGCAAGCGGTCAGGTATTTCGCTGCCACTTGCGCGCCAACCTGCCGGCACTGGTCACGGGTGATCGCGTTGTATGGCGCGCCGGCAATCAGGGCATTGGCGTCATCGTTGCGCAACTGCCCCGCACCACCGAACTGCGCCGCCCGGACTCACGTGGCCAGCTCAAGCCTGTGGCTGCCAACGTCGATCTGATCGTGATCGTGTTCGCGCCCATGCCCGAGCCACATGCCAACCTGATTGACCGCTATCTGGTGGCCGCCGAGCATGCCGGGATTCGTCCGCTGCTGCTGCTCAACAAGGCTGACCTGATCGACGAACAGAACGCGCCCGCGCTCAATGCGTTGCTGGCGGTCTACCGCACACTGGGTTACCCGGTGCTGGAAGTGTCGGCGCATCATGGCGATGGCATGCAGACACTGCAAAGCCAGCTTGATGGCCACATCAGTGTGTTCGTTGGCCAGTCCGGCGTCGGCAAGTCTTCGTTGGTCAACAGCCTGCTGCCGGAAACGGATACCCGGGTCGGCCCGTTGTCCGAAGTCTCCGGCCAGGGCACACACACCACCACAACCGCCCGCCTGTTCCACTTTCCGCGTGGCGGCGATCTGATCGACTCACCGGGTATCCGCGAATTCGGCCTGGGGCATGTCAGCCGTGCAGACGTAGAAGCTGGCTTCATCGAATTCAACGACCTGATCGGCACGTGCCGCTTTCGCGACTGCAAGCATGACCGCGAACCGGGCTGCGCCCTGCTCAAGGGGCTTGAAGATGGCCGCGTGCAGCAACAGCGCATGAACAGCTACCGTTCGATCATTGCCAGCCTGCCGCAAGACAGTTACTGAGCACCGAACGCAACACGCAAAAACGCCGCGATGATCGCGGCGTTTTTGTATCGGTTGCAGCTCAGTTCTGGGCTGGCTCGACCCGCAACTTGCCATCGTCAAAGATATTCAGCTTCTGCCGGATCTCGTGAGGCTGGGCGTATGCCTGTGGGTCTGGCGGTGCCCCGACCGAAGCACCCGGAGCAGCGGGAGTAGCAGGAGCGGCGGGCGCAGGTTTGGACTGAGGCGCACCACCGGAGTTCTGGTCGCCTTCGATACGCTGCTGAGCCTTTTTGGTCAAAACCACAATGTCGATGCGGCGGTTGACCGGATTGGTCGGGTTCTCGTGATCATAAAGAGCTGACGAGGCATAACCCACCACCCTGGCCACCTGTGAGTCTGGATAGGTACCGGCCACCAGCGCACGACGTGCAGCGTTGGCGCGGTTGGCCGACAGTTCCCAGTTACCGAATCCGCCGTTGCCTACAAAAGGTGTCGCATCGGTATGACCGCTGATACTGATCTTGTTCGGCACGCTCTTGATGGTGTCAGCCATCGCCAGCAGGATGTCTTCGAAATAAGGCTTGAGACGTGCGCTGCCCGAGTCGAACATCGGCCGGTTGTCAGCGTCCATGATCTGGATACGCAAACCGTCCTGGGTGATCTCGAACAGAATCTGGTCCTTGAATTTCTGCAGTTGCGGGTTTTCCTCGACCTTGTTCTGCAGCTCTTGCAACAGCATCTCCAGACGCTCCTGCTCGACCTCTTCAGCTTTGGTCTCGGAAGTCTCGGCCTCAAGGGGCACGGTGTCAGGTGACGGCGTGGTCTTGACCTCAGGGTTCAGCGTCTGATTCGGCGACATCTCGGGCGAGCCGCCCAGGTCGATCACATACGGCGAACCGCTGTCCGAAAAACCGACCGGGTCCTTGAAGTAACCGGCCACCGCGAGCAACTGTTCGGGCGTGGCAGAAGACATCAGCCACAGCACCAGGAAGAACGCCATCATCGCCGTCGCGAAGTCGGCAAACGCGATTTTCCAGGCACCGCCGTGATGTCCGCCACCAAAGCGCTTTACGCGCTTGATGATAATCGGCTGATTATTTTCCATGACTTAGCGACCGCGAACCGCTTGTTCCAGCTCGCTGAAGCTGGGGCGATGCAGCGGGTAGAGAACCTTGCGGCCAAATTCGACGGCCAGCGAAGGCGGCATGCCGGAGGCCGACGCCACCAGCGACGCCTTGATGCTCTCGTAGACGTTCATTTCTTCCTTGGCATCATGGGCAAGGCAGGTGGCCAACGGACCGAAGAAACCGTATGCCGCAAGAATACCGAAGAAGGTACCTACCAGCGCAGCACCTACGTGCATGCCGATTGCAGCCTTGTCGCCCGACCCCAGCGACGCCATGGTCACCACGATACCTAGTACCGCTGCCACGATACCGAAGCCGGGCATACCGTCGGCGATACCGGTAATGGCATGGGATGGATGCTCGAGCTCTTCTTTCATGCTCAGCAGTTCCATGTCGAACAGGCCTTCCAGCTCGTGAGGAGCCATGTTGCCGGACGACATGATGCGCAGGTAGTCGCAGATGTACGCGGTCATGCGCTCATCTTTCAGCACACCAGGGTATTTGGCGAAGATCGGGCTGGAGGCGGCGTCTTCGATATCCCCTTCAATCGCCATCATGCCTTCACGGCGGCTCTTGTTGAGGATTTCGTATACCAGCCCCAGCACCTCGAGGTAATAGGCGTGTGTGAAGCGCGAACCGAACATCTTCAGCGACTTCTTGAACACGTGCATGGTCATGTAGCCAGGGTTGGCCTGGAGGAACGCGCCCAGTGCAGCACCGCCGATGATCAAGACCTCGTAGGGCTGGAACAGCGCCATGATCTTGCCATGGGACAGCACATATCCGCCGAGGACACTCGCGATAACGACAATGATGCCGATAATTTTAGCCATAGGAAAAAATACTTTACTGAGTCGGGTTCAGGGACAGTCCGGAAGTTCTTGAATCTCTTCTTCTCCTTATCGGCCTAACTGGGCCAGACTATAGCCGGTTCTTTTGAAAAACCCATTTATCCGCCTCCATAAAAGGAGGAAAATGGCCTCAGCGTCCCGTACGCTGGCGGTTTCCCAGCTCAGATAATCAGCCGCACAGGCCATCGAATGTCGACAGCACACGCAGCACATCATCTCGTTCCGAAAACGCTGGATGCCTGGGTCAAGCTGCTTGACGGCATCGCGTTACCGGTCCCTGCCGTCAATCATGGGCACGTTCGCGCAGCATTGAACGACAGTCGCCGCTCACTGCGTGAAATCGCTGAAATGATGCAGGAAAGCCCCGCACTGGTATTGAGTGTGATGCGCGAAGCCAACCATCACACCCACGGTTTGACCGAGCAGGCCGAGAGCCTCGAGATTGCGATCAACCGCCTGGGGCTGGCGCGTACTGAAATCCTTCTGGGCCGCTTGCCGGCCAAGCCGCCCGAGGAAATTCCCGCGGTCTATCGCCAATTGATTCTGGTCAGCCAGCACGCCACACAACAGGCCAACGGGTTGTTTGCCAGTCGCCTTGCACGACTCTGGCAAGACATCCATATGGGCAGCCTGCTGTTCCTCTCCCCCCTTTGGCCGATGGCGCTGGCCTATCCGAAGCTGCTCGAAGAGCTGGAGTTGCGGGTTATCCACAAGGGCCATTCCAGCCTTGCAGTGGAAAAAGAGCTGTTCGGCGTCAATCTGCTGGAGCTGTGCCTGGCACTCGCCGAATTCTGGCGCCTGCCGATCTGGGTCACGCGCGGTTATAAGTTGCTGATCAACGAGCGACGCGATCTGGCCAAGGTGCTGCGCATCGCCCGCGAAGAACACAGCCCGCTGCAACAGCAACAACTCATGGACGCCGACCCCAACCTGCGGCGCTGGCTGAACCAGCCAGCCAATACTGTTTTGCTGGGTAACGGCCTGGCGCTGGCGGCGCAACATGCCTGGAACAGCCCGCATTGCCTGCGCTGGGAACGGCTGACCAGCCTTTACCTGCAACAGTCGATCAGCGAAGTGCAGCAGCAGGCGCATCAAAACGCTGCCAGCAGCGCGCGTATTCATGCGGAAAAAGACCTCTGGCACCCGGCCGAATCGCTGATCTGGCCTTGGGATGCGCGCCGTGTAAGGCGCGACAACGAACCAGCGCCACCGCCATCGGCCGACGCCCTGCAGCTATGGCGCAAGCACTGCGCCGAGCTGCTGCAGGACCCCAGCCCGTTCATCAACGCCATGCACTTGACCACCTCGGCCCGCGACGCGTTCATGTCGTGCGGTATGGAGCGGGTCATGCTGCTGATGCTGGACAAGACCTCGACCGTACTGCGCGTCAATCAGATGGCCGGACTGCCGGCCGAAACCGCCTCCTTGCAGCTGTTCATCAAGGAAAGCACCGTGTTGCAACGCTTGCTGACCCAGCCGACGCAGTTGCGCATGACCCCCGCGAACAACGCGCAGTTTGCCGCCCTGCTGCCCGCGCCACTAAAAACCCTGTTCAGTGGCCAGCACTGGCTTATTCGCTCGCTGAGCAACAACGGTAAAGTCATGCTGCTGGTGGTCGCCGACCAGGGTGGTGGGGCCTTGTCGGAAATTTCCGTCCAGGCATTCGGAAAAACCGCGCAATGTATTGAAAGGGCACTTGGCATCTTTAGTCATCGCAAAGCGTGAGGCCTGGCGTACAATTCGCCTCTTTCCTTTCATCGGAGGCTGCAAATGTCCGCATTCACTGGCTTGTCGCTGGTCATCGAACCCAACGATCTGCTTGAGCGTCTAGACGCCCCGGAACTGATCCTCGTGGATCTGACCAGCAGCGCTCGCTACGAAGCCGGGCACATTCGCGGCGCACGCTTTGTCGATCCGAAACGTACGCAACTGGGCAAGCCTCCTGCACCAGGCCTACTGCCCGACACTGCCGATCTGCAGCAGCTGTTCGGCGAGCTGGGCCACAACCCTGATGCAGTCTATGTCGTCTACGATGACGAAGGCGGTGGCTGGGCCGGGCGTTTTATCTGGCTGCTGGATGTCATCGGCCACCACCGTTATCACTATCTGGATGGCGGCGTGCTGGCCTGGGAAGCGCAATCGCTGCCGTTGAGCACAGAGGTTGCGCCCGTTGCAGGCGGCCCGGTCACGCTGACGCTGCACGACGAACCTACCGCCACACGCGAATACCTGCAAAGCCGTCTGGGTGCCGCCGACCTGGCAATCTGGGACGCTCGCGGCCCTACCGAGTATTCGGGCGAAAAAGTAGTCGCGGCCAAGGGCGGACACATACCCGGCGCGGTCAATTTCGAATGGACTGCGGGCATGGACAAGGCACGCAACCTGCGTATTCGTCAGGACATGCCAGAGATTCTTCGCGGCCTGGGCATCACGCCCGACAAGGAAGTGATCACCCATTGCCAGACTCACCACCGCTCGGGCTTCACCTATCTGGTGGCGAAAGCGCTGGGCTACCCAAGGGTCAAGGCCTATGCCGGCTCGTGGGGTGAATGGGGCAATCACCCGGAGACACCGGTAGAACTTCCGGAAGTGGCCGCCGCGCCCGCCGAGGCAGTCGAGGTTGCGCAACCCGTCGCGCCTGCGCAGCCAGCACCAGCCGAAACCGTCGAACCTGTCCGCTCTAGCGAACCGCGACAGGCCTCGCAGAAATATTCAGGACACTCATCCTCAGGACCTTCAATGAAAGACCGCTTGTTCATCATCAGTCAGTACCTGTTGCCACACCACCTGCTGTCCCGACTGGCTGGCTGCGTTGCCGAATGCCGCGTGCGCTGCTTCAAGAATGCCTTTACCGCGTGGTTCGCCCGCCGTTATCAGGTCGACATGTCGCAGGCCCTGGTCGAAGACCTGACGTCCTACGAGCACTTCAATGCGTTCTTCACCCGCGCATTGAAAGCCGACGCCCGCCCGCTCGATACCACGCCGGGCGCGATTCTTTCGCCAGCCGACGGCGCCATCAGCCAGTTGGGCCCGATTGATCATGGCCGGATCTTCCAGGCCAAGGGGCACAGCTTCAGCGTGCTTGAGCTGCTGGGCGGTGATCCCAAGCTGTCGGCACCGTTCATGGGCGGCGAGTTCGCGACGGTCTACCTGTCGCCGAAGGACTATCACCGCGTCCACATGCCACTGGCTGGCACGCTGCGTGAAATGGTCTACGTGCCGGGCCGCATCTTCTCGGTCAACCAGACCACGGCTGAAAACGTACCCGAGCTGTTCGCCCGTAACGAGCGAGTGGTCTGCCTGTTCGACACCGAGCGCGGACCAATGGCAGTGGTGCTGGTCGGCGCGATGATCGTGGCGTCGGTCGAGACGGTATGGGCCGGGCTGGTCACGCCGCCCAAGCGTGAATTGAAGACGTTCAGCTACGACGAAGCAGCGCGTGCGCCAATCCATCTGGAAAAAGGTGCCGAGATGGGCCGCTTCAAACTGGGCTCCACGGCCATTGTGCTGTTCGGGCCAAATCAGGTGAAATGGGCCGAGCAACTGACCGCGGGCTCCAAGGTACAGATGGGCCAGGCATTGGCAGTTCCGACACAGGCATGATTGTGACTTGAAGTCACAGTGCCTGGCATGGGCGCCCCATTAACAGGGGCGCTCATGCAGTTTAAAACCGGACAGTAATGGCTCCAGGCCATATTTACTGCGTAGTGATGCCGATACTGGTAAAGTCGCCCGATCGGTGCTGTAGGATACTTCGCACTTTCATGGGCGTATGCTCGACATGTCCCCGCTCCGCGATGACGTCAGCCACCCATTTAAAGCCTCCGTCCGGGCCAATGAGTTGTTGGAGTTCGCCTGTCACATGAGTAATTTTAGCCTCCCTCTGCTATTGCGTGCCCCTACGCCGACGCAGTCGAGCCTGACATTCAGTGAAGCCAACCCCCGCGACCTCAAACGCTGGATTTCCAGATTGCCCAAGGCGAACCTCGGAGAAATGGCGCGCCAGCTCTATCAAGGGCTGACCGAGCTCAACCAGTTGATCACCCCGAGCGAGAACCGCCTGCAACTGCTTGAATTGCTGCGGCCCGAGGTGTACTTCGTCTGCAAGCACCTTGAACGTCACTTTCTCAATCAGGCCATTGTGCTGGACGAGCGACCACGCAAGGTGGCCAACCTCTGCCAGGCGCTGCAAAACCATCTCGCAACCGGTTACAAGCAGATCATTCAGCAGGTCGCCCCGCGCTACACCCGAGACCAGGCCGGGCTGTTCAGCACTGCGCTGCAACGCGCACTGCATGGTCTCAACGGGCCACTGATACGCGCCAACCAGCTTTACTGTCCCGTTCAGGATGGCCTGTGGCTCGAGCTGCATCAGATCTACCAGATTGCCCGCCAGTACCAGTTGCACAACACGCCGGTCGAAGAGCCCCTGGCCCATCACAGCAAAGTGCTGAGCGTGGAGCAAACCTACGTGATCGCGCTGCTGATGGGTTGCTCACGCTGCAACCAGATGCGTCAGTTGAACATCGGCAAACTGGCCGATGCGCTGGAGGCCTGGAGCCCTCTGGTAAAGCTGCAATTGCCGGTCACTGAAAGCAGCCTCTTCGCTCTGGACCCGACGGTCGACAAACCACCGCTGTATCGCACCCTGTTCAGCGACGAACAATCTCCTCGGCTGCTGGGTATCAACACCTACGCGCTGGCTGAAGCGATCAATCAGTACCTGGCCCTGCCGGATGACCAGCGCACCCCTTCGCCGTTGCTTATTCCAACCGGTATCAACACCGACCTGCTGCAACATCTGGCGGTCGCCTGGGGTGATGTGGCGGAACGCACCTTTCAGCGCACGGCAGGCCAGGGCACCCTGAAGCTGTGCATCGGCATGAGCGCACTGCATTTTTATGTGGCTGGTCAGAAGTCGTTCAGCGAACTCCTGCAACTCAACAGCGCAGGCAGTGCTGCGAGTTTTTCGCTGAAGATGGCCAATGATGACGCGGACGATCCGTGGGCGTCTGCCTTCGACACTCAGCGCGGCAAGACTTCATCCGTTCTGCGGCCCTACGAAGAGATCGAATACCCGAAAAACGACGGCGACAGCGACTCGCTTTCCAACAACCAGCATACGTTTCCGACCTTCGACCTGAATATTGTCAACCACAGCCCGGGCGGATACTGCCTGGCGTGGCAGAAGGACGTGCCTCAGCAGTTGCAGGCTGGCGAACTTGTGGGTATTCAGGATGACGCCGGCCAGGGCTGGAGCATTGCAATCGTGCGCTGGATCCGCCAGGTACGCAGCGGCGGCACACAGATGGGGATCGAACTGATCGCCCCGTTTGCCCAACCGTGCGGCATGCAGCTGATTCGCGAACAGCAGAACAGCCAGTACCTGCGAACCCTGATGCTGCCGGAAGTACGCGCCATGGAAAAACCGCCCACCGTGCTCGCACCCCGTCTGCCTTTTCAGGAGGGCAACAAGGTGATGATCAACGTCGCCGGTGAAGAACGCCGCGCGTCACTGAGCAACCGGCAGGTCAGCAGCGCCAGTTACAACCAGTTCGAGTATCAGATGTACGACGCCCCGAAAGCGACCGAAACCGAAAAGGCCAGGCCGGATCAGGAATTCGATTCCTTGTGGGGCACGCTGTAGCGATCACTGCGACAGCCGTCGCGATTGGCCCCTCGCCATCAGGGGCAAACCACCACGGCCTGAGCGTCAGCGCTTTCCTTCGCGGTCGCGGAAACCCAACAGATATAGCACGCCATCCAGTCCCAGCGTCGAGATCGCCTGCTTTGCCGATTGCTTGACCAGCGGCTTGGCGCGGAATGCGACACCCAGCCCGGCAATCGCCAGCATCGGCAAGTCATTGGCACCGTCGCCGACCGCGATGGTCTGCTCCAGGCTCAAGCCTTCCTTGTGCGCCAGCTCGCGCAACAGGTCTGCCTTGCGCTGCGCATTGACGATCGGCTCTACGGCGACGCCTGTTACCTTGCCATCGACCACTTCCAGCTCGTTGGCGTACACATAATCGATGCCCAGTTTTGCTTGCAGCTGCTTGGCGAAGTAGGTGAAGCCACCCGAGAGAATCGCGGTCTTGTAACCCAGACGCTTGAGCTCGGAGAATAGCGTTTCGGCGCCTTCGGTCAAGCGTAGAGAAGCGCCGATTTCATCCAGCACACTGACATCCAGCCCCTTGAGCAGAGCCAGACGCTCCTTGAAGCTTTCGCTGAAATCCAGTTCGCCGCGCATCGCACGCTCGGTAATCTCGGAAACCTGCTCGCCCACACCGGCAGCCTTGGCCAACTCGTCGATCACTTCGGCCTCAATGAGGGTCGAATCCATGTCGAACACAGCCAGACGCCGGTTGCGGCGAAACAGCGAATCCTGCTGGAACGCGATATCTACGTTGAGATCCTGGGCAACTGCGAGGAACTCGGCCTGCATGGCTTTCGGGTCGGCTGGCTCGCCGCGCACGGTGAACTCGATGCAACCCTTGCCCTTGTCGGCCGGCGTGTCGAGCGGCATACGCCCGGACAGACGATCGATCTGATCGATATTCAGCCCGTATTTAGCCGTAATGGCGCTGACGCACTGCAATTGCTCGGCCGTAACCTTGCGGGTCAGCAGTGTGACGATATGACGGGCCTTGCCCTGACCTTCAACCCAGTGCTGATAATCCGCTTCGGACACTGCCGTGAAACGGACCTGCTGATCGAGTTTGTAGGCGGTGAACAGGATGTCCTTGAGCACGGAAGAACCCTGCACGGTATCCGGAATTTCAACCAGGATGCCGAACGACAGGGTGTCGTGGATAACCGCCTGACCAATATCGAGAATGTTCACGCCACCCTGGGCGAGGACGCCGGTGATGGCAGCAGTGAGACCTGGACGGTCGACACCTGTGATGTTAATCAGGACGATTTCGCGCAAGGCGCACCCCCATAGTGGAAAAAAACCGCATTCTAACCACATTCAGTGACCACCGGGCACAGGCAGCGCTTTGCCGCTACTGGGTCGCTCGTTATACTGCGCGACAACTTCACCGAAAGAGCCGTGCTCTGTGAACCGGCCCACGCCCGTTAAAACCGATAATTTCTTCCTGCTCATCTTTCGTGCCCTGCGTCATCGCCGTGTACCGATCGCTTTGCGCATTGCCAGCCATAACGTGATCCTGGTCGCTTTGGCGCTGGTGATCTACGCCGGTGTCATGGGCCTGCAGTTCAAGCAGGCCATGCATGAACAGGCGGATGCGCTGGGGCAGGCCCTGACGACCCAGACCGCCACCTCGGCCACCGAGCTGTTGGTGTCTAACGACATCCTCAGTCTCAACGTGCTGCTGGGCAATCTGGTCAAGAACCCGCTGGTGGCGCATGCCGCTATCTACAGTGTGGATAACCGCATTCTTGCGGAAGCTGGCCAGCGCCCGAAAAACGGGCTTCTGGGCGAGGCTCAGGGCCTGTATGAAATCAAGATCACGTTTCAGGACGTGATGGCGGGTCATCTGCGCATCAGCCTCGACATGTCACAGTTCCAGCAGCCGATGACCATCAGCCTGCAGAGCATGGGCATTCTGGCGGGCATTCTGCTGGCCCTGGCGCTGGCCCTGAGCCTGCGCCTCGGTCGCCATATCTCCACGCCATTGATGCAGATGCGCATCTGGCTGCGCGACATCGACCCATACACCCCGGCTACCGACCGCCAGGATGAAATAGGCGATCTGGCCCGGCAACTGCGCACCTCGTTCGCACCACCGGTTCCAGAGCCGGAGCCGCTGCCCGAACCCGAGTATGACGGCGACGAGGACGACGGTGACGATCCGTACCTGGAGCCGGAAGAGCGACCTGCACCACCGGTCTCGGCACGCACCAGCGAACCGAAGCCGCGCCTGCCGGCACCGCCAGTCCAGCGTCGCATTGTTGCCGAAGAAGACGAAGACGACGACGAAGATCCGTTTGTGGACCTGCGTGACAATTCGAATACCGCACCAGTTGCACGCCCTGTGGCTGCGCCGGTAGCGCCCGTCGAGCCGCACAACAGCGCCGTGCTGGCCGTACAATTGGGCGCGCAGGACCAATTGCGCCGCCTGCCGCGCGCACGACTGACCGAATTGCTGCAACGTTATCGCGACTGCCTCGATCAGGCCGCCTCGCTGTATGAAAGCGAGCTGCATACCCTGAACGATGGCAGCACCCTGATGCTGTTTCACAGCCACGAAAGCGGTGATGACTACCTCACCAACGCAATCTGCTGCGGCGAGCTATTGCGTGCCCTGAGCCATGCCTTGCAGATCGAGGTGGCCGACAGCGGCATCACCTTGCAACTGCAACTGGGCCTGACGCTGGGCGAAGGCTTGAGCGGTCTGAGCCAGATCGACCTGCTGCTGACTGAAACGGCGCAGGATGCGTTGGCGCTGTCTCAGCACAGCCGCAACCTGCTGCTGGTTGAACGCCGTATCAACGACGACCCGTTGATACGCCAGCGCGCCCGTATCCGTCCTATCGCCAGCCCTGAAGGCGCATGCTGTGTGGAACGCCTGATGGAGCCCTACCCTTCGATGCTCGAACGCCAGCTGGCGCGCATGCACGAATCCAACAAGGCCTGACCACCGCCTCTCGTTCACATGCGTAAGCACAGGACGAGAGGTGCCCGACCTTGACTGTGGCGGCGCGGCGCAGATCTGTGACGCAGAGCGTCACCCAAGGCATTCCCACGCTGGAGCGTGCGGAACGATAGGTGTCCACAAGATCACCATCGTGACCATGCTCCGCGTGGGCATGCCGTTCTGGACGCTCTGCGTCCGGTCCTGACGGTGCAGTGCGGCGCAGATCTGTGACGCAGAGCGTCACCCAAGGCATTCCCACGCTGGAGCGTGCGGAACGATAGGTGTCCGCAAGATCACCATCGTGCCCATGCTCCGCGTGGGCATGCCGTTCTGGACGCTCCGCGTCCGATCCTGACGGTGCAACGCGGCACAGATCTGTGACGCAGAGCGTCACCCAAGGCATTCCCACGCTGGAGCGTGCGGAACGATAGGTGTCCGCAAGATCACCATCGTGCCCATGCTCCGCGTGGGCATGCCGTTCTGGACGCTCCGCGTCCGATCCTGACGGTGCAACGCGGCACAGATCTGTGACGCAGAGCGTCACCCAAGGCATTCCCACGCTGGAGCGTGCGGAACGATAGGTGTCCGCAAGATCACCATCGTGCCCATGCTCCGCGTGGGCATGCCGTTCTGGACGCTCTGCGTCCTCCTGACTGCGTGGTGCGTCAGGAACGTCGAGGTGTGAGAAGCGAAGATTCGCGTCCAACAAAAAGCCCGCATCGCTGCGGGCTTTTTGTTGGGCCAACCCTAGAAGCGGAACACTTCAAGGTCGGTACGTATGGGCGAGGCCATTGGAATTCTTGGTTTGTCAGGCTCTTTGGCCTTCGCAACCGGGGGCTTTTTCGGTTCTTCGATCGGCTGCCAGGAAATCGGCTTGATCGCAGTACTGACCTGATCGGCCAGGCGTTGCAACAGCATGCCCTGGGCCTTGACCTGGTCGGCGGAGCTGCCGGCATGGACCTGTTCAAGGTGCACCAGTCGGCTGTCACGAACATGACCTTTACGGTCCAGAAGACGCCATTGCGCATCCAGAACGGCAGGCTGTTTGGCACCGGAGTCCAGACGGGTGATCGACAGTACGACCTGAACGTCCGGTGTGAAGTTGGCAACCGCAGGTGCCATGACGACACGCTGGCTGTCCAGCTTCCAGGCCAGCTGACGCAAGAGCAACTGGTCGATGTCCGAAGACAGATTGCCCGCCCAGCGCCCGTCAGGCGATGCGGTCAAAGTGCCGTCAGGCTGGCGTTGCAGCAGGGTTTCGCGTTGCAGATAGTCGGCCACCGAAACAGGACCCAGCAATACTGCCAGACCACTACTCTGTTTCGGCTGACCAGGCTCACCGCTATCGAGCTGATAAAGCGCGGTCGGCTGGCGCACACTGCAACCAGCCAGACCCAAAACGCCAGTCATCAGCAAGATCAGGGGAAGGCGTAGAAAATTCATCATCCCATCCAGGTGGCCGCCCCGAGGCAGGCCACAGTATAAGTACTTTCAAGACCCATGCAGGCACTGAGCCACGCATGCACCCCAAGACCCCATATCATCCGTGAATATGCATCATGACTCCAGCGATTATGCATCGTACTTCATGGCAAAACGAAGAACGCTGGTGCCAGATCAATGTTTTTAGCTATTTTCCACCAATAACGCGTCTACGCGCTGGAAGCCTCTTGGCAATTTATTGCCACGTCGGCCCCGCTCCCCCTTGTAATGTTCAAGGTCTTCAGGTTTAAGCGACAGCGTTCGCTTGCCCGCCTGGAGTACCAGCGTCGCGCCCTGCGCAATCACCGCCAGATCGGTCACATATTCTTCTCGGCTGGCTACCCGCTCACCCGGAATACCGATGATCTTGTTGCCTTTGCCTTTGCCCAACTGCGGCAAATCGCTGATCTTGAACACCAGCAGGCGGCCTTCGGTGGTCACCGCTGCCAGCCAGTTCTGTTCACGGTCGGGCACCGGCCGGGGCAAGATGACTTTTGCCCCGTTCGGCAAGCTCAGCAACGCCTTGCCCGCCTTGTTCTTGGCCTGCAGGTCTTCGCCTTTGACGACAAACCCATAACCGGCATCCGAAGCGATCACATACAGCGCGTCATCTTCGGGCATCAATACGCACTCGAACGTCGCACCCGGTGGCGGTTGCAGTTTACCGGTCAACGGCTCGCCCTGGCCTCGTGCAGATGGCAGGGTGTGTGCTGCCACCGAATAGCTGCGCCCGGTCGAGTCGATGAACACGGCGAACTGATTCGAGCGGCCGATGGACGACGTCTTGAAACCATCCCCTGCTTTGTAGGAAAGCCCGGTGGCATCAATATCGTGGCCTTTCGCGCAACGCACCCAGCCTTTTTCCGAAAGCACGACAGTTACCGGCTCGGTGGGCATCAATTCGTTTTCAGACAGCGCCTTGGCTTCGGCACGGGCAACAATCGGCGAACGACGGTCGTCACCATAGGTTTCAGCGTCGGCAATCAGTTCGGCACGGACCAGCTTGCGCAGCTTGGACTCACTGCCCAGCAGGGCCAGAAGCTTGGCCTGCTCTTTGCGCAGGGCCTCCTGCTCGCTGCGCAGCTTCATCTCTTCCAGACGCGCCAACTGACGCAGACGGGTATCGAGGATGTAGTCCGCCTGGATTTCCGACAGGCCAAAGCGTGCAATCAGTTCCGCCTTGGGATGTTCGGCGGTGCGGATGATGTGGATCACTTCATCCAGGTTCAGGTAAGCCGTGAGCAAACCGTCCAACAGGTGCAGACGATGCTCGACCTTGTCCAGACGAAACTGCAGACGACGACGCACAGTACCGATGCGGAACGTCAGCCATTCGCCGAGCAGTGTCTTGAGGTTCTTGAGCTGCGGCTTGCCATCCAGACCGATGATGTTGATGTTCACCCGATAGCTGGACTCCAGCTCGGTGGTCGCGAACAAATGCTGCATCAACTCGTCCAGCTCAACCCGGTTGGAGCGCGGAATGATCACGATACGACAAGGGTTTTCGTGGTCAGACTCGTCACGCAGGTCGGCAACCATCGGCAGCTTCTTGGCCTGCATCTGCGCGGCGATCTGCTCCAGCACCTTGGCGCCGGAAACCTGATGCGGCAGTGAAGTCACGACAATGTCGCCATCTTCAATGCGGTACACGGCCCGCATGCGCACCGAACCGCGCCCGGTCTCGTAAATTTTCAGCAGGTCGGCACGCGGCGTGATGATTTCCGCTTCGGTCGGATAGTCCGGCCCCAGAATGTGCTCGCACAGTTCCGGGACCGTGGCCTTGGGGTCGTCCAGCAGATGAACGCAGGCGCTGGCGACTTCGCGCAGGTTATGCGGCGGCACGTCGGTGGCCATACCGACGGCAATGCCGGTGGTGCCATTGAGCAGGATGTTCGGCAAACGCGCCGGCAGCACGGCCGGTTCGTCCAGTGTGCCGTCAAAGTTCGGCACCCAGTCAGCCGTGCCCTGGCCCAGTTCGCTGAGCAGGACTTCGGAATAGCGCGATAGGCGCGCTTCGGTGTAACGCATGGCCGCGAAGGACTTGGGATCATCCGGCGCACCCCAGTTACCCTGCCCGTCCACCAGCGTGTAGCGGTAGCTGAACGGCTGGGCCATCAGCACCATCGCTTCGTAGCAGGCCGAGTCGCCGTGCGGGTGGAATTTGCCGAGTACGTCGCCGACGGTACGCGCCGATTTCTTGTGCTTGGCGTCAGCCCCAAGGCCCAGTTCGCTCATCGCGTAGATGATGCGCCGCTGAACAGGCTTCAGGCCGTCCCCGATATGCGGCAAGGCACGGTCCATGATCACGTACATGGAGTAGTTGAGGTAGGCCTGTTCGGTGAAGTCAGCCAGTGATCGGCGTTCTACACCATCCAGGCTGAGGTCAAGGGAGTCGCTCATGCGGGCCTCATTATTTCGTTGACTGGCGCAGCAGCAAGTTGCCGCCACGCTTTGTGAATTCAAGTTGTTTCATGGCGCTCATGCCCAGCAGCACCTGCTCACCGTCCAGACCGGGTGCTACCAGAGCACGCACATTGGTCAGGACAATATCGCCCAGTTGCAAGCGGTCGAGCGTGGTCCGAAAACCCTGGCTGTTGCCATTGGCCGTGCTGACTGTGACCGGATAGCCACGTTTCAGGCCCAGGCTGTCAGCCATATCACCGGGTACCGCCACGTCGGTCGCCCCGGTGTCGATCATGAACTCTAACGTCCGGCCGTTGATCTGGCCGGTACTGACAAAGTGCCCCTGACGATTACCCGCCAGTTGCACTTCGATGTATCCGTCACCGTGTTGCGAAGCAACCACCGTATTAGGGTTCTGCTGCTTGTCTTCCCAACTGCCGAAAAAGCGCGTCGCCAGAAACAGGCCAGCAGCCCAGGCCACGATCATTAATATCTTGCCCGCGCGCTTGCCGGGTTGCGGTTGATTCGCGGGCTGGCTCACTGACCGGCGCTCCAGCCCGCTTCAGGCGCAGCGAACCGCCAGACAATCGGGCGTTTTTCACCATCGGCGCGCGCACCGAAGTTATTGTCGATGCCGATCCACGCGCCCTTCTCGTCCACGACCAGCGCCTCGGTCAGGCCGTAGGGCTGATCATAACGACGCGAAGCCACCATCGCTTCCTTGGCGAACGACCAGCAACGTTCGATCTGCCCGGTCTCAAGCCCACGCCGACAGATGCGATAGGCCGCACGTTCGAGCGTGAACAGCTTGCCGTTGTAGAGCGACAGATCGGAAAAGTCCGTAGACACGGTCCTGTGCCCCTGTTCTGCGGGCAGCAGGTCTTTACCGTCTTCGGACAGCAGCACGCAGCTTTGCCCGCAGCTCCATTGTTCCTTGTCGCGCTGCACAACCAGCAGCCCGCGCTTCTCGCGCTCGGCGGCCAGCCAGATGCGGTCGCCAGAGGCGTTCACGACAATCCCTTCGAAAATCGCATTGAAGTGTTGCAACATGCCCTGGCCGCGCGCCTGTTCTATCAGTGCCTGCGGCAAGTCCAGCCAGAACGGTGCACCACTGACCGGAACCTTGAGCACCGTGCCATAGGCCTCGCTGACCAGATAACGGTTACCGGCTGCATCACAACTCACGCCTTCGAAATCCAGATCACCACCACGCACCAACGCGGAAAGGCCTGCCAACGAACGCAGCTTGAGCGGCAGATAGCTGTGCGGCGCAGGTGCGTCAATGCGGTGTGCTTCTGCCTTCCAGGTATTTTGCGACACATCAAGGCTGTACAGCACATTGTCGTCACGGTCGGAAACGGTCCACAGCTGGCCATTGCACATGGCCAGACCCGACAGATTGCCGCCGACCATGTCGTCTACCGGGTGCTCGGATTGCAGTTTCAGGACCTCAAGCGGCGCGGCGAAAACCGGCGCGGCAACCAGGGTCAGGGCGGCGAGCCAGGCTCGTATCAAGTCAGGACCTCGGCGAGGTTGCCCTTCGATTCAAGCCAGGACTTGCGATCACCTGCACGTTTCTTCGCCAGCAACATGTCCATCATTTCCGACGTAGCAGCGAAATCATCCAGCGTGAGCTGCACCAGACGCCGTGTGTTCGGGTCCATGGTGGTTTCGCGCAGTTGCGGCGGGTTCATTTCACCCAAGCCTTTGAATCGGGTGACCTGTGGCTTGCCCCGTTTCTTTTCAGCCACCAGACGGTCAAGAATTCCGTCGCGCTCGCTTTCGTCCAGCGCGTAGTAGATTTCCTTGCCAAGGTCGATCCGGTACAGCGGCGGCATGGCCACATACACATGACCGGCGTCGACCAGCGGGCGGAAGTGCTGGACGAACAACGCACACAGCAAGGTGGCGATGTGCAAACCATCCGAGTCGGCGTCGGCGAGAATACAGATCTTGCCGTAACGCAACTGGCTGATGTCCGCCGCGCCCGGATCAACCCCGATGGCAACCGCGATGTTGTGCACTTCCTGGCTGGCGAGCACTTCGCCGCCGTCCACTTCCCAAGTATTCAGAATCTTGCCGCGCAGGGGCAGGATGGCCTGAAATTCCTTGTCCCGCGCCTGCTTGGCCGAACCACCGGCGGAATCACCTTCGACCAGAAACAGCTCGGAGCGCGCCGGATCCTGTCCGGCACAGTCAGCCAGCTTGCCCGGCAACGCGGGGCCTTGGGTAATGCGCTTGCGTTCAACCTTCTTGCTGGCCTTGAGGCGGCGACCGGCGTTGTTGATCGCCAGGTCAGCCAGTTGCAGGCCCAGCTCCGAGTGGGTATTGAGCCACAGACTGAAAGCGTCCTTGACCACGCCGGAAACGAACGCCGCCGCCTCACGGGACGACAGACGTTCCTTGGTCTGCCCGGAGAACTGCGGCTCCTGCATTTTCATCGACAGGACGAAGGCAATTCGCTCCCAGACGTCTTCCGGTGCCAGCTTGACACCACGCGGCAACAGGTTGCGGAACTCGCAGAACTCGCGCATCGCATCCAGCAAGCCCTGGCGCAAGCCGTTCACATGGGTGCCACCCTGCGCGGTAGGGATCAGGTTGACGTAGCTTTCCTGAACGCTGTCGCCACCTTCGGGCAGCCAGAGCAGCGCCCAGTCGACCGCTTCCTTGTTACCGGCGAAGCTGCCGCAGAACGGTTCGTCCGGCAGTCGCAGGAAGTCGCTGACCGAATCCTGTAGATACGAGCGCAAGCCGTCTTCGTAATGCCACTCGACTTTTTCGTTAGTGGATTTGTCTTCGAAGCTGACCAGCAGACCCGGGCACAGAACCGCTTTGGCCTTGAGCACGTGCTTGAGGCGGCTGACGGAGAACTTCGGGGTATCGAAATACTTCGGATCGGGCGCGAAATAGACGCTGGTCCCGGTGTTGCGCTTGCCGACAGTGCCGATAACCGCCAGCTCTGTGGCCTTGTAGCCGTCGGCAAAGGTCATTTCATATTCGTTGCCATCGCGCTTGACCCGCACCCGAACCTGAGTGGAAAGCGCGTTGACCACGGAAATCCCTACGCCGTGCAGGCCGCCGGAGAACTGGTAGTTCTTGTTGGAGAACTTGCCACCCGCATGCAGCTTGGTGAGGATCAGCTCGACGCCGGACACACCTTCTTCCGGGTGAATGTCCACCGGCATGCCGCGGCCGTCGTCGGACACCTCAAGCGAGTTGTCGGCATGAAGGATGACCTGTACCGAGCGCGCGTGACCAGCCAGAGCTTCGTCGACACTGTTGTCGATGACTTCCTGAGCCAGGTGGTTGGGCCGCGAGGTGTCGGTGTACATGCCCGGACGTTTGCGAACCGGATCGAGGCCCGAGAGGACTTCGATGGCGTCTGCGTTATAAGAGCTAGCGCTGGGATTGGCCATGGGTTCTCGTTATCAATCTTTCATGGAATTTCGGGGGTTCAATGTTCTTGCATTCAGTAGGCCGGGCATCGATCGCCTATAGCGCCGACAGGTCGATCTTCTGCAACAGATCGGGGGCAAACCCGGCAAAGCTCAACAACGCTGGCATTTGCTCGGCAAAACCCTGAAAACTGTGGTCGCCGCCCGCCTGAATGCGCAAGGCACAGGCCCGGTAAAACTTCTCGGCGCGACGATAATCAAGGGTCTCGTCACCGGTCTGCAACCACACCTGAAACTGCTGCGGGTCCTGGGGAGCAGGAACCTCCAGCTCGGCCAGTGCCTGAATATGGTCTTCGGTCAACTGCCACTGCTCGCCGGTGTACAGGTTCTGCTGCACGCCGAGAAACCCGTCAAACAGCTGATGCGGGTTGACTGCCGGGTTGATCAGCACCGCCTTGAGGCCATGCTGCTGCGCCAAATGAGTCGCATAGTAGCCGCCGAGCGAGCTGCCGACCAGTAATGGCCGTCCCAGCTCCTTTATAGCGGTTTCAAGCTGCCCCATAGCCTGACGCGGATGGTGATGCAGTTCAGGGACTTGCAGACGATCAGCCAGACCCAATGACTTCATCAGCGCGGCCAACTGACAGGCCTTTCTCGACAGGGCCGAGCTGTTCAAGCCATGGATGTATAGCAGTGAAGGTGTGTCGCTCGTCACGCTGTCGCTCCCGAGTGCAAGGCAAAGCCGTGTAGTTTACAGGGACTTACGCTACAACACCTCACTGGAAACGTGTCCGTCCGCTCATTCAGTAGCCGGTGCCGCCGTAATCGACTTCGAACTGCATGCCGACCACTCGGGAAACAGCGGTTTCCAGCCGTCCGTCGTCATGCAGTCGCAGCCAGCGATAGCCCGGTGCCGTGGTGTCCACCTTGAAATCGGCACTGCCCGGCGCGAACTGAATGCAGGTCGAGGGCGACGCCAGCAGGCGCACGCCGTTACGCATCTGGTCGAACTCCTGATGTACATGCCCCCACAATACGGCCCGAACCTGCGGGAATCGATCCAGCACCGCAAACAACGCGTCAGCATTGCGCAGACCGATGGGTGCCATCCATTCACAGCCGATGGCCACCGGGTGGTGATGCAGGCAGACCAGATGATGCCGGTCAGGCGCTTCGCTCAGGGACTGCTCCAGCAACTGCAATTGCCCAGCAGCCAGAAACCCCGGCACCGAACCGGGCACTGCCGAATCCAGCAGTGTCACCCGCCACCGGCCGATGTTGATGATCGGCTCAAGCAGCCCTTCAGCCTGTGCGACATGCTCCATCTGCGGCAACTCATCATGATTACCGGCAAACCAGCGCGCGGGGGCGGCGATCTGCGTACTTATCCGGCGAAACGCTTCGTAAGACTCGACACTGCCATCCTGCGAGATATCCCCGCTTGCAACCACAAGATCAACCTGCGGCTGCTCGGCGAGGACCAGATCAACGACTTTTTCCAGACTGTCGCGGGTACTCATACCCAACAACGCCCCGTCCGCCTCGGCGAACAGGTGGCTGTCGGATATCTGCACCAGCAAAACTGACGATGAAGGGGCTGCGCTTGGCAAGACCGTCTCCCAGAGAGGATTCAGCGCGATTATGTGATGTGGCAGCGGGCGGGTAAACCGGGAATGTGAGCGCAGACGAGCATTTGGTCACATTTGCTGATTTGCTCGGTGCTTGAGCACAATTAAAGCAATAAGTCCGGCAGACACCATGCCCGCCAGTCCCGCACCCAAGAGATAGCTCAGCACCCGCTCATAAGGCATTCCAGGCCAGAGATATCCCGCCAACAAAAGCTCCAGGACAACGCCAAGAATCATTCCTGCCAGTGCAGCCAGATGAACGATCCACGGCATGAGCTTCAAAGACAGAATACCGATGACCACTCCAGTAATGGCCGTATATAGAAAGTGTTCCCAACGCAGAGCGCTGCCTGCCAGGGTTATCAACCCGAGATAGCTGAAAAGGCTGAGGGTGATTCCCGAGAAGCACGCTAACAGACATCGTGGGGTGCCTAAGTCACTCATTCGTTATACCTGCAAATAAATTCAGGTCGAATGTAAGGCATGTGGTTTCAAATCCAAGGTGCCGGGGGATTTTCAGAAACCACCTACAAGACTGGAGCCTGCCCGCTGTCAGCTGACGTCACTTATCGGGCAATCCGTGTGGGATAAATACAGGGCGAAGCCAAGGAGCAGTAGTGCGATAACAATTGAAGAGGCGTTAACGCACCGCCTCAAACTCATGCCCACACGCCAGGCAATGACTCAGCCATTCCCCCAAAAACAAATTGAGCTGGGCCTTTTCGTCTGGCTGGTGCATGTCGGCGTTGGGGTAGGGATAAATCCCGCGAAAGCGCCGCGCATGCTCGGCGCCGATGACTTCGGCCATGCGTGCGTCATGGTAGACCTGTACTTCGAGCACCGGCACCGGCAGCCACGGCAGGCTGTGTTCCTGGCGGACTTGCAGGGTGGTGGTGTACGGGCAGTCGAGCAATACCTCGACGGCCAGTACGCCCAGCATCTGGTCACCCTGTGTAACGGCGACGCGGCGTGAGCGCTGTTCGTTGCGCATGTCGGGCAGCAGGCGCATCAGGCGCGCGTAGTTGGCCTCACACGCAGCCTGCAGTCCGGCAAGGTCGACACGGTAGCGCTCGCGCAATAGATTCACGACCATAAACCCCTTATCTCCGCACGATTCAGCGCCAGCCATTGCAAGGCGATGATCGTCGACGCGTTTTTGATTGTTCCGTCTTTCATCGCCTGCATTGCGTCATCGAATGACCAGACCGTGACCCGGATGTCTTCGCCTTCGGACTCAAGCCCGTGAATTCCGCCTGCCCCTTCACTGCTGCACTGCCCCAGGTACAAGTGAACAAACTCATTACTGCCACCTGGAGAAGGAAAGTATTTTGTGATGGGCCAAAGCGAGCGGAACACCAGTCCAGCTTCCTCCTCTGCCTCGCGATGAGCAACTTCTTCCGGCTGCTCATCCTTGTCGATCAGCCCGGCGACCAGTTCGATCAGCCACGGGTTGCTGGTCTTTTCCATGGCCCCCACGCGAAACTGCTCGATGAGCACCACTTCGTCACGCTTGGCATCGTAAGGCAGTACGCAAACCGCATCGTGGCGAACGAAAAGCTCGCGGCTGATTTCCTTGCTCATGCCACCGTCGAACAGTTCGTGGCGCACATGCAGCTTGTCCAGCCTATAGAAGCCCTTGAAGCAGTTTTCGCGCTGTATGGTTTCAAAAGCGCTTGGTGCAGATCGTGTGGTCTGGGTCATGGGTTTCTCGCTTGCCGCCGTTTTTGACATCGGGCCATCCTAACGCGCATCGACGTTAAGATGCAGCCCCCTTGAAGATGCAGGGTAGACGGCCGGGACTTAAAACAATTCTAATCTGCCATGATCGAACCGAAGACGTTGTTTACAGTCCAACCAGCCTGCATACGCACAACGCAACCGCCTTTACTGACACTGCCAAGGATCAACATGTCGTTATTGAGGATCACTTCACTGGCTTGCCTGGCCCTGTTGCTCGGCGCCTGCCAAAGCCTCTTCACGCCCAACATGCGCACACCGCTGCAAGTCCAGCGCGATGCCTCCGAGCTGATCAAGCCAGGCTGCACCACGGCGGACTGCCCGCTGGTGAACATCGATACCGTGCATTTTCCCGATGAGCCGCGATTGGACGCCATCGTCCAGAAGACCTTGCTGCAACTGACCGTTGCCGACAGCAGCGCCTCGCCGCCTGCGTCCATCAAAGCCTATCAGGAGCAGTTCCTGAGCCAGGCCCAGGGCCGCAACAGCAGTTATCTGCAAGCCAAGGTACGTGAGCAGCATGACGGTATCGTGGTTGTCGAACTTTCCAGTTATCTGGATACCGGTGGTGCCCACGGCAACCCCGGCCGGGCGTTCATCAACTATTCGCGTCAGCAGCAGAAAGTCCTGACCCTGGCTGACATGATCATTCCGGGCAAGGAAAGCGAGTTCTGGCAGAAGGCCCAACTGGCCCACCAGGGTTGGCTGGTCTCGACCAAGATGAATGAAGACAGCGAGTTCATGAAGACTTGGCCGTTCAAGCGCACGCCACATATCGCGCTGACGTACGGCGCGGTGATCCTCAAGTACTCGGTGGATACCATCGCGCCGTATTCGATGGGTCACATCGAGCTGAAGATTCCTTACCCTCAGCTCAATGGCATCCTCAAGCCGGAACTGTTCCCCGGTCGCGGTTGATCGCACCGCCGATCAACAGCTGCAGCACGCCAGCGACGATGAGCGCTGGCAGCGTTGCACCGACATCCGGGTAAAAACCGGCCAGCAGATGATAGGTGCTGAGCCCGCCCAGCCACGCCAGCAGACTCATCCAGCGCAAACCGCCCTCCGCTACCTGACCACTGCGACGACGCAGGATGAAATGGTCGACCAGCACCACACCGAACAGCGGCGCAAACACCGAGCCGATCAGCAGCAGGAAGTTCTGGTATTGGGCCAGCGGTGCCAGACAGGCGATCAGCGTGCAGATCACGCCGATGATCAATGCCAAATGCTCGACCTTGATACGTGACAGCAAAGCACTCGAGACCGCTGCCGAGTGAATATCGGCGAACGCATTTTCCGTCTCATCCAGCAGAATCAGCAGCAGCGGGATACCCAGACCTGCGCCGGCCAGTGCCAGCAGCAAGGCATTGACCTCGCCGCCAGGGGCGAACGCCAATGTATAGGCAACGCCCAGACCCATCAGCCAGAAGTTACCAATGAAAAAGCCTGCGGCCGTGCCGCCAAAGACGCTTTTCGCGCGTTTGCCGAAGCGCGAGTAGTCGGCAATGAGCGGCAGCCAGGACAGCGGCATGGCGATGGCGATGTCGAACCCCGAAGCAAACGGCAGTGAACCGTCCCCGGATGTCGACCACAGCGCTGCCAGATCAGCCTTGCTCAGCAGGTTCCAGGTCAGCCATGAACACGCGACCAGCAGTATCCAGATCCCCCACTTGCGCAAGAATCGGCGCACGAAGGTCAATGGCCCGCTGACCGCCAGCAGAGTGGCCAGCGCTCCGAAAAACAGTGTCCAGAGCAGCGGACTGGTCCACAGACTGCCCTGCGAAAAAGCCCGATCGCCCAACAGACTGGCGGCGTCGCGCATGACGATGATCTCGAACGACCCCCAACCGATCAGTTGCAGCAGGTTCAACACTGCAGGCAACGACGCGCCTTTGCTGCCCAGGCTGAGTTTGAGGGCTGCCATGGAAGACAAACCGGTGTCACTGCCGATCACGCCGACACTGGCGAGCAGTAAAACGCCCACCAGCGTGCCGAGGAAAATCGCCAGCAGCGAGCCGGACATGCCCAGCCCCGGTGCCAGCAAGGCCCCGGTTTGCAGCACCATCAAACCGATGCCGAGGGAAAACCACAGGGAGAACAGATCCCGCCCACCGAACACCCGCTGGCTGGCAGGGATGGGGGTGTCGGGAGAATAGGTGCCAGGTGTGTTCACGTTTGTGTCTCGTGTGGGGTGTTGATCGGTGATTCGGGATCGGACGCGGAGCTTCCAGAACAGCGCTACCACGCAGAGCGTGGGATCATCGCAATTATCGCGCGGCGCTCTGCGTCGCATGCCGTTCTGGACGCTCCGCGTCCTCCTGACGACGCAGAGCGTCGAGAACTGCATTCCCACGCTGGAGCGTGCGGAACGATAATCGCAACTATCGTGCGACGCTCTGCGTCGCATGCCTTTCTGGACGCTCTGCGTCCTCTTGACGACGCAGAGCGTCGAGAACTGCATTCCCACGCTGGAGCGTGCGGAACGATAATCGCAACTATCGTGCGACGCTCTGCGTTGCATGCCTTTCTGGACGCTCCGCGTCCTCTTGACGACGCAGAGCGTCGAGAACTGCATTCCCACGCGGGAGCGTGCGGAACGATAATCGCAACTATCGTGCGACGCTCTGCGTCGCATGACGTTCTGGACGCTCCACGTCCTCTTGACGACGCAGAGCGTCGAGACCTGCATTCCTACGCTGGAGCGTGCGGAACGATAATCGCAACTATCGTGCGACGCTCCGAGTCGTAAAGCCCAATGCTGGAGCGTAGCGATAACCGCTAGCGGTGTTCTGTCGTGCACGTACCGCTTTCTACACCTTCTTGTACAACTGGCTGCCTTCCTGCTTGAAGCGCTCGGCCTGCTCGGCCAGGCCTTTGGCTACATCGACGTCGACTGCTTCGATCCGCTGGTTGGCGGCGTACTCGCGTACTTCCTGAGTGATTTTCATCGAGCAGAATTTCGGCCCGCACATGGAACAGAAATGCGCGACCTTGGCCGAGTCCTTGGGCAGGGTTTCGTCGTGGTAAGAGCGTGCGGTGTCCGGGTCCAGCCCGAGGTTGAACTGGTCTTCCCAGCGGAACTCGAAACGCGCCTTGCTCAAGGCGTTGTCACGGATCTGCGCCCCTGGATGGCCTTTGGCAAGGTCCGCTGCGTGGGCAGCGATCTTATAGGTGATGATCCCGGTCTTCACGTCATCCTTATTCGGCAGCCCCAGGTGCTCTTTGGGCGTGACGTAGCACAGCATGGCGCAACCGAACCAGCCAATCATCGCGGCACCGATGCCCGACGTGATGTGGTCATACCCCGGCGCAATATCGGTGGTCAGCGGGCCCAGAGTGTAAAAAGGCGCTTCGTCGCAGCATTCCAGCTGCTTGTCCATGTTTTCCTTGATCAACTGCATCGGCACATGACCGGGGCCTTCAATCATGGTCTGCACGTCGTGCTTCCAGGCGATCTTGGTCAGTTCACCCAAGGTTTCCAGCTCACCGAACTGCGCCGCATCGTTGGCGTCGGCAATCGAGCCCGGACGCAAACCATCGCCCAGCGAGAAGCTGACGTCATAAGCCTTCATGATTTCGCAAATGTCTTCGAAATGGGTGTACAGGAAGTTTTCCTGATGATGCGCCAGGCACCACTTGGCCATGATTGAACCACCACGACTGACAATCCCGGTCACACGTTTGGCGGTCAGCGGCACATAACGCAGCAACACACCGGCGTGGATGGTGAAGTAATCAACGCCCTGCTCGGCCTGCTCGATCAGTGTGTCGCGGAACAGCTCCCAGGTCAGGTCCTCGGCCGCACCGCCGACTTTTTCCAGAGCCTGATAGATAGGCACAGTACCGATCGGCACCGGCGAGTTGCGGATGATCCATTCACGGGTTTCATGAATATGCTTGCCGGTAGACAGGTCCATGACCGTGTCAGAACCCCAGCGAATGCCCCAGGTCAGCTTGGCGACTTCTTCTTCGATGGAAGATCCCAGCGCGCTGTTGCCGATGTTGCCGTTGATCTTCACCAGGAAGTTACGGCCGATAATCATCGGTTCCAGTTCGACGTGGTTGATGTTGGCCGGGATGATCGCGCGACCACGGGCGATCTCTTCGCGCACGAACTCGGCAGTGATTTCCTTCGGGATGCTCGCGCCGAAGCTGTGCCCGGCATGTTGCTGGGTCAGCAGGCCTGCGGCACGGGCTTCCTGAAGCTTCATGTTTTCGCGGATGGCAACGTATTCCATCTCGGCGGTAATGATGCCCTGACGCGCATAGTGCATCTGGCTGACGTTGGCCCCCGCCTTGGCCCGGCGCGGGTTGCGCACATGAGCAAAGCGCAGCGCAGTCAGTTCGGCGTCGCTCAGGCGTTGCTGGCCGAAGTTGGAACTCAGGCCGGGCAGACGCTCGGTGTCATTGCGCGAGTCGATCCACGGCGAGCGAACATCCGCCAGGCCTTTACGCACGTCGATGATCACGTTGGGGTCGGTGTACGGGCCGGAGGTGTCATAGACCGTGACCGGCGCGTTGATTTCACCGCCGAAGTCAGTCGGTGTGACGTCCAGGGTGATTTCGCGCATCGGCACGCGGATGTCCGGGCGTGAGCCCTGAACGTAGATTTTCTGCGAACGGGTAAACGGCTGTACCGATCCGGAATCGACTTGTGCCGACTCGCTCAAATGGGCTGCGTTTTTTAGTGTTGTACTCATCACGGGCTCTCCAGACATCCGGTTGCGGATTTATTGTCGGAGTGACCTGACGTGACGGACGGGTACACCAGTGCTGGTGCTGAGTATCGAAAGGAGACGTACGCTGTTCATTTTTTGAACAATCGACCCCGGACGATACTCAAGAGGACTCGCCGGGAGACGAGAAATCTTGTTCCCTACGCAGGCGCTAACCTGATCAGGTTCAACGGGATCCGGTTTAACCGATCTCAGCCTCATAGCAAGGCACCCCGACAAGAACGCGATCAGTCTATGCCGGGGCGCGGTCGCAATGCCAGCCTATTTGCACAGGGCTCGATAAATGGCGCAAATCGCCGATTGTTGCTAAAAGAGTCTGGCTCTACACTCGCTAACCCGGTTTCGCTTAAAACCGTGATTACTTTCTTCATGAACAGGGAATGCCTCATGCTGCGCAAACTTTCGTTGGTTGTGGCCGTTTCGTTTGCGTCCAGCGGCCTGACGTGGGCAGCCGATATGCCACTGCCGACCCAGACAGGTCTGCTGAATGTCTATCAGCAGGCGGTGGACAACAATGCCGACCTTGCGGCATCCCGCGCCGATTACGATGCCCGCAAGGAAGCCGTACCGCAGGCCCGCGCCGGTTTGCTGCCGAACATTTCCGGCAGCGCACAAAGCAACAATACCCGCACCAGCATCGACCAGCCCAGAGCCGTGGCGACCCGCAGCGGTAACGTCTATCAAGCCACCCTGAGCCAGCCGATCTTCCGTGCCGACCGCTGGTTCCAGTTGCAGGCCGCCGAGGCGAGCAACGAGCAGGCGGCACTCGAGCTGTCGGCTTCCGAGCAGAACCTGATCCTGCAAGCGGCACAAAGCTATTTCAGCGTGCTGCGCGCCCAGGACAATCTGGCCTCGACCAAGGCCGAGGAGGCAGCGTTCAAACGCCAGCTCGATCAGGCCAACGAGCGTTTCGATGTCGGCCTGTCGGACAAGACCGACGTGTTGCAGGCGCAGGCCAGCTACGACACCTCGCGTGCCAGCAGGATTCTCGCCAAGCGCCAGGTGGATGATGCGTTTCAAGCCCTGGTGACGCTGACCAATCGTGAATACAACTCCATCGAAGGCATCGTGCATACCTTGCCTGTGCTGGCGCCAACGCCAAACGATGCCAAGGCCTGGGTCGATACGGCAGCACAACAGAACCTCAACCTGCTGGCCAGTAACTACGCGGTCAGTGCTGCCGAGGAAACCCTGCGTCAGCGCAAGGCCGGGCACGCCCCGACACTCGACGCCGTAGCGACTTATCAGCGTGGCGACAACGACGCACTGGGTTTTAGCAACCCCAATTACACCGGGCGCAATTATGGCGGCGACGTCGAGCAGCGCAGTATTGGCGTGCAGTTGAATATCCCGATCTACAGCGGTGGCCTGACCAGTTCACAGGTACGCGAAGCCTATGCGCGCCTGAGCCAGAGCGAGCAACGCCGTGAAAGCCTGCGTCGTCAGGTGGTGGAAAATACGCGCAACCTGCACCGTGCGGTGAATACCGATGTCGAGCAGGTCCAGGCCCGCAAACAGTCGATCATCTCCAACCAGAGCGCGCTGGAAGCCACCGAAATCGGTTATCAGGTTGGCACCCGCAACATCGTCGACGTGCTGGATGCGCAGCGCCAGTTGTATGCCTCGGTGCGTGACTACAACAACACGCGCTATGACTACATCCTCGACAACCTGCGCCTCAAGCAGGCAGCCGGCACACTGAGCCCGGGCGACCTGCAGGATCTGTCGCGCTACCTGAAGGCCGACTACAACCCGGACAAGGACTTCCTGCCGCCGGACCTGGCGACTGCCGCGCAGAAGAACTTCGAGCGACCTGCAAAGCGCTGAGATTGCTGACCGATCTGGATGCTCTGCGCCCGACTTCAAGTCATGCAGCGCGACGCAGATTTGTGACGCGGAGCGTCACCCAAGGCATTCCCACGCTGGAGCGTGAGGAACGATAGGCGTCTGGACGAGCTCAACTATCGTGCCGACGCTCTGCGTCGGCATGCAGTTCTGGACGCTCCGCGTCCTCCGACTCAGCGCCTGCCCATCAACCGCCCGATCCCGTCGAGCAGGCGTTGCAGCGCGCCCTGATTGGCCTTCATCACAGCCAGCCCTGCATCGGCCATGCTGCGAGCCTGCTGTGGCTGGTCGAAAAGCCCCTGCACGGCGGCGGCCAGCGTGGTCGCATCGCTGACCTCTTGCAACGCGCCGGCAGCGCGCAGCATGGTGGCAATCTCGAGGAAGTTGAACAGGTGCGGGCCGCTGAGCACCGGTTTTGCCAGCGCAGCAGGCTCCAGCAGGTTGTGACCGCCGTTAGGCACCAGGCTGCCGCCCACAAAAGCGATATCGGCCAGCGCATAGAGAAACAGCAATTCGCCCATGGTATCGCCCATCAGCACCGAGACGTCCGGCGTGACAGCCTGCGCGGATGAGCGCCGAACCGTCGCAAAACCCTGCTGCTGACACAGCGCATGCACGCTGTCGAAACGCTCGGGATGACGCGGCACCAGGATCAGCAGCGCATCAGGATGGCTCGTCAATAACGTGCGATGAGCTGAAAGAACGCTTTCATCCTCGCCTGCATGGGTGCTGGCGGCGATCCATACCGGACGCTGCGTCGCCTGCCATTGCTCACGCAAGTGCGCGGCACGTTCCAGCAATTGCGGGTCGATACTCAGGTCGAACTTGATCGAACCGGTCACTGCAACGCACTCGGGACGCGCGCCCAGATCACGAAAGCGCTGCGCCTCGACTTCTGTCTGCACCGCGAACCAGGCCATTTGCGCCAGCATCGGCCGGGCAAGCTTGGCAAAACGTGCGTAGCCCCTCGCCGAGCGCTCAGAAAGCCGCGCATTGGCGAGCACCACGGGGATCCCGCGCAGGGCGCATTGGTGGATGTGGTTGGGCCACAGCTCGGTTTCCATGATGATGCCCAGCCGGGGCTGCACATGATCGAGAAAACGCCCTGCCGCCCAAGGTAAGTCATACGGCAGGTAGCAATGCTGAATGCGCGGTTCGCTGGCGAACAGCGCCTTGATTCGTTCCGAACCTGTGGGCGTCATGCAAGTCACAGTGATCGGCAGTTGGGGGTATTGCAGCAGCAGCGCGCGAATCATCGGCGCGGCCGCGATGCTTTCGCCCACTGACACCGCATGCACCCAGATACCACCGCGCTGCATGGCAGGCAGGCCGCTGGCGAACCGCTCGCCGATGCGCTGGCGATACGCCGGAGCCTTACGCGCACGTAACCACAGGCGCAGGGCAACCAGTGGCAGGCCGAGATGAAACAGTAGGGTATAAAGGGTTCTATTCATGGGCGCGGAGTTTATCAGCCCGCCATCACAAGTCGCTAGAATGCGCAGCCTGACGAAAAGGAATGCACCATGAACGCTTATTATCTGCTGGCTATCGCCGTCTGCGCAGAAGTCATCGCCACTACTTCCATGAAAGCCGTGAAAGGGTTCAGCACTCCCCTGCCGCTGTTGCTGCTGATCACTGGTTATGCGATTGCATTCTGGATGCTGATTCTGGTGATGCGCACGATCCCGGTCGGCATCACCTACGCCATCTGGTCGGGCATGGGCATTGTCATGGTGAGCATTGCGGCGTTCTTCATCTACGGCCAGAAACTCGACCTGCCCGCGTTGTTGGGCATGGGCATGATTGTGGCTGGCGTAGCCGTCATCCAGCTGTTCTCGAAAACCGCCGGGCATTGAAAAGCCGATCCTTTATAATGCTCGTACTTTTTGCTCACTGAGGTGCTCATGCCATCGGTTATTTCCACTGACGTGCTGATTGTCGGGGCTGGCGTAGCCGGTCTATGGCTCAACGCCCGGTTGCGTCGTCAAGGGTTCTCGACAGTGCTGGTAGAAAGCGCCAGCCTGGGTGGCGGGCAAAGCCTCAAGTCTCAGGGGATCATCCACGGCGGTGCCAAGTACGCGCTGCACGGTGCACTTTCCGGTGCCTCCGAGGCCATCGCCGATATGCCGCGCCGCTGGCGTGAAGCTCTCGATGGCAAAGGCGAGCTGGACCTGTCCGGTGTACGCCTGCTGTCCGAGGCCCACTACTTGTGGTCGCCAGGCACCATCGCCGGCAATCTCACCAGCTTCTTCGCCAGCAAGGCAGTGCGCGGCCGTGTGGATCAGGTCAAGGGCGAGCAATTACCGCCCGCACTGCAAAACCCCAAATTCAAGGGCAAGGTCTATCGTCTCGCGGAACTGGTGGTCGATGTGCCGAGCCTGATCGAGCGACTCGCCGAGCTGGCCGGTGACAGCCTGCTGGCCGGTCAGAATGTTGAGCCGCTGTACGAGGGCGATGAGCTGATCGGGCTGCGCGTCGATGGGCGCGATATTCATGCCCAGCGCATCGTACTCAGTGCTGGCGGTGGCAACGCCGACCTGCTCAATGCACTTGGCGTATCGCAACCGCAGATGCAGCGCCGCCCGTTGCACATGGTGCTGGTCAAGGGCCCGACCCTGAAACCGCTGTTCGCTCACTGCCTGGGTGGCGGGCCCAAGCCACGCATCACGGTCACCACCCACCCTGCGGCTGACGGCCAGTGCGTGTGGTACCTGGGTGGCGATCTGGCTGAGGCCGAGGGCGTGGCGCGCGAGCCTGACGCGCAGATCGCCGTCGCCCGCAAGGAGCTTGAAGCCCTGCTGCCGTGGGTCGACCTGAGTCAGGCACAATGGGCGACCCTGCGCGTGGACCGCGCCGAGCCTGCCCAGTCGGGGCTGGTGCGGCCAGACAACGCCTTTCTCGACAGCCAGCGTCGCCTGATGGTTGGCTGGCCGACCAAACTGGCACTGGCTCCGGACTTCGCTGACCGGGTTCTGTCGCAGCTTTCGAGAGATGGCATCCATCCGACACCGCAGTCACCACTGGTTGATGTACCAAGGCCGCCGATGGCCATACCTGTCTGGGATGAGCTGCTGCCATGAGCCTGAAAACCCTGCACGACCTGCATCGCCCGCTCGGCAATAGCGGCCTGAGCGTATCGCCCCTTGGCCTGGGCACCGTCAAACTGGGCCGCGACCAAGGCGTCAAATACCCTAGCGGTTTCAAGATTCCCGATGACCAGCAGGCGCAGATGCTGCTGCGCATGGCTCGCGACATGGGCATCAACCTGATCGACACTGCACCCGCCTATGGCACCAGCGAAGAGCGCCTGGGACCGCTGCTGCGCGGTCAGCGCCAGGACTGGGTGATTGTCAGCAAGGTCGGCGAAGAATTCGACAACGGTCAGTCGAGCCATGACTTCAGCGCTGAGCACACCCGCAAATCGGTCGAGCGCAGCCTGAAACGACTTGAAACCGATTTTCTCGATTTGGTGCTGGTGCATTCGGACGGCAACGACCTGGCGATCCTCAACGAGGCCGAGGTGTATCAGACCCTCGCCGACCTAAAGCGCGAAGGCAAGATTCGCGGCTTCGGCTTTTCCGGCAAGACGGTCGAAGGCGGCCTGTTGGCATTGCGCGAGGGGGATTGTGCGATGGTCACCTACAACCTCAACGAGCAAGGCGAGAAACCGGTGCTGGATTACGCTGCCGCCCACGGCAAAGGCATCCTGGTGAAGAAAGCGCTGGCCAGCGGTCATGTCTGTCTGACGCCGGGCACAGACCCGGTGCAGGCCAGTTTTCAGCTACTGTTTAAACATCCGGCGGTAGCCAGTGCTATTGTCGGTACCATCAATCCGTTGCACCTGGCGCACAACGTTGCAACTGCCGCTGCCGTGATTTGCCGTCAAGCCTGATTGAGGCGGCCGACCCCAACGCAAGAAGGAGCCGTTATGCCGCGAACACTGATCCGCAAGAACCCCAGCAACTTCAAGACCCTGCCGCTGTTTGTCGAGGCCACGCCGGAAGGCCTGAGCTACCAGAGCATCGGCATGCCGATGAACTTCGCGCAGACCTTGCAGCGGCGGCGCAAGATCGACGTGCCAGACACCGAACGTTTCTCCACCGAGCTTGCAAATCTGGGGGTGTCCGTTCGCCTTACCGTCAGCTGGCAGAATCGCGATTACTGGGTGCTGGTTCGCCAGCGTCGCCAGGACCGTGGCGACGTCGTACTCAAGCTGATCTCGGGTTATGTGCCGGCCCACGAACTGACCCTGCCACTGCATACCGCCATTCAGGAAGTGGCCGAAGAGTGCATGATCGAAACGCCTCAGGGCTGGCTGAGTGGACTGTTCAAAGAGACCTGGCTGCCTGCGCCATATGCCGCTGCGCTGCATTATCGCGAGGCCATGCCCTTTCGTCTGAGCCCGCTCTCCGGCGCAGCGCGGCCGGTGCGAAGCGGCAGCCTGACACTGCTGGAACGCCCACGGGCTTATGTGCATTTACCCACCGCGTCCTTGCAGCTGATTTACGACATGCGCCTGGAAATCCCCAAGGAAGCGCGCCCGGTCAGCCTTTTCCATGTCGATGAAGTGCTTGAAAACGATCAACTGGTCGCCCGCCTTAACCGCAGCAAACCCGACCTGTACCTGATGCCGTTGGAAAATGGAGTGCCGCTGCCCGAGCTGTACACGCTCAAGCGCGACAAACTGATCCCGGCTGGCACCCGAGGGCTGTACCTGGCCGAAAGTTTCGCCGCGCAGGATGGCTGGATCGTGCGTGAGGAACGAATTCGCTGGAAAGACTGGCTACGCCAGCAGGGCATGGCCCCACCGGCGAAGAAGTCAGGACTGAAACGCCTGACCGGAAAAGCCCGTGAGCTGCTGCACGCCATGAGCGGCAAGCTATGAGCCTCAAGCCTTTTGATTTGCCTTGGCTTACGGCTTGCAGCTAAAAACTATCCCTGCCCGCGGATCTTCTCGACAATTGCCGTAGTCGAGCTGTTTTCCACCAGCCCCAACACACGCACATCGCCACCGTACGCCTGGACGATATCGGCACCGACCACTTGGTCAACGCCGTAATCACCGCCCTTTACCAGTACGTCCGGTTTGACGTGACTCAGCAGATTTTCAGGGGTGCCTTCAGGGAAGCTGATCACCCAGTCCACTGCACCCAACCCTGCCAGCACGGCCATACGCCGGTCGACACTGTTGATCGGACGGCCCGGCCCTTTCAGGCGGCTGACAGACGCATCATCGTTGACGGCAACGATCAGACGATCACCCAGCGCCCGCGCCTGCTCCAGGTAGGTCACGTGACCTGCGTGGAGGATGTCGAAGCAGCCATTGGTGAAGACGATTTTCTCTTTGTGCGCGCGCGCATCATCGACCGCCAGCAACAGTTGCTCCAGCCCCAGCACGCCGCGTTCGGAACCTTCTTCGCGCTGAATAGCGCGGCGCAGTTCCGGGGCGCTGATGGCTGCAGTACCCAGCTTGCCGACCACAATGCCTGCTGCCAGATTGGCCAGCGCCACCGCATGCGGCAGTTCCTCGCCCGCAGCAATCGCTGCTGCGAGAGTGGAAATAACCGTGTCACCGGCGCCGGTCACATCGAACACTTCCCGAGCGCGGGCTGGCAGGTGCAGCGCCTGCTGATCAGGACGCAGCAGGGTCATGCCATGTTCACCACGGGTCACCAGCAGAGCGCCCAGGTCAAGCTCCTGCATCAGCTGCGCGCCTTTGGTGACCAGCTGTGCCTCGTCTTCACAATGCCCGACGATCGCTTCGAATTCGCTGAGGTTCGGCGTAATCAGGCTGGCACCGCGATAAATCGTGAAATCCTTGCCCTTGGGATCAGCCAACACCGGGATACCGCGTTTGCGGGCAGCCTGAATCAGTGCCTGATGGTTTCTCAGCGCGCCCTTGCCGTAATCGGACAGGACCAGCACCTTGATGCCATCCAGCAGGCTGTAGACCTCTGCACTCAGTGCCAGCGGGTCAGTATTGAACGCCTCTTCGAAGTCGATACGCAGTAGCTGCTGATGGCGACTGATAACACGCAGCTTGACGATAGTGGGCTGATTGGCAATGCGCTGAAAACGCGCCAGCACACCCGCTGCTTTCAGGCTGTTGGCCAGACTTTCTGCGGCCTCGTCGTCACCCGTCACACCGACCAGCGAAGCCGGTGCGCCCAGTGCAGCGATGTTCAAGGCCACGTTGGCAGCGCCGCCCGGACGGTCTTCGATTTGATCGACCTTGACCACAGGCACCGGCGCTTCAGGGGAAATACGCGAGGTGCCGCCATGCCAGTATCTGTCGAGCATCACATCGCCAACCACCAGGACAGGGGCCTGATCAAAGCGCGGCATGGATAACTTCATGGAACTACCCGTACTTTAAAAATAGACAGGGGCGGAATCTTAGCACAGGGGTTTATAACCGACAGGCTGTTGAATCACACCGCCCGAAGGCAGGCAGGCCGCAGGGGCCCGCCCGGTGAAAGCGAGGTCAGACTGCGCCGACAGGTGCCGGCTCGTCCAGACCCATGGCATGCAGACGGGCGTAATAGCCGTTCTGGGCCAACAGCTCGGTATGCGTGCCGCGCTCGACGATCTGCCCGGCGTCCATGACCAGAATCATGTCGGCCTTTTCGATGGTCGAAAGGCGGTGAGCGATGACTAGCGTGGTTCGGCCCTTCATGACGTGATCCAGGGCCGCCTGGATGTGGCGTTCGGACTCGGTGTCGAGCGCCGACGTGGCTTCGTCGAGGATCAGCAGCGGTGCGTTTTTAAGCAGTGCGCGAGCAATGGCCAGACGCTGCCGCTGACCACCGGACAGCAGCACGCCGTTTTCGCCCACCTGAGTATCGAACCCCTGCGGCAACTGGTCGATGAACTCTTTGGCGTAGGCATCAGCGGCGGCCGCTTCGATGTCGGCACGCGGGGCACCTGCCAGATCGCCATAGGCAATGTTGTTGGCGATCGTGTCGTTGAACAGCGTGACGTTCTGGTTGACCTGGGCGATGTGCTTGCGCAGGTTGCGCAAACGGTAGTCGTTGATTTCGACGCCATCGAGCAGGATGTTGCCCATCTCGTGCCCGTAAAAACGCGGTATGAGGTTGGCCAGGGTCGATTTACCGCTGCCGGAACGGCCTACCAGCGCAATCATCTGCCCAGGCGCTGCGGAGAAACTGATGTCGTTCAACACCTGACGCTCGGTCTGCGGGTAGAAGAAGCTGAGGTTCATCACCTCAAGGTGGCCGGTCACGCGATCACGCTCGATGGTGCCGGTATCGACTTCTTCTTCCACGTCCAGTTGTTCGAAGATGCTCTCGGCCCCAGCGACGCCTTTCTGGATCGTCGAACTGACTTCCGACAGCTGGCGAATCGGCTTGGGCAGCAGACCGGCCGCAGTGATATAGGCAACCAGATCGCCCGCGGTAGCATCGCCTCGCAGGAACAGCACCAGAAACATCAGCACCGCCATGGCGCTGTAGATCACCAGTTGCAGCATCGGCGTATAGATGGCACCGGTTTTGGTCATGCGCAGTTGTTTGCGTGTGTTGCTGTCACTGGCCTGAGCGAAGCGGTTCTGTTCGTAGGACTCGCCACCGAAGCTGCGTACCACGCGATAGCCCTGAATGGTTTCCGAGGCAACGTGCGTAACATCGCCCATCGCTACCTGAATCTTCTTGCTCTGCTTGCGGAATTTCTTGCTTGCACTGCCGACCATGACGGCAATCAGCGGCAGGATGGCGAGCATGACCAGAGTCAGCTTCCAGTTCATCATCAACAGATAGATGAACAGGAACACCACGGTCAGACCTTCACGAATCACCACTTTGATGGCATCGGTGGCGGCACCGGTGACCATCGTGACGTTGAACGTGATACGCGAGATCAGGTGGCCGGAGTTGGTGGTATCGAAGTAACGATTGGGCAGTACCAGCAGCTTGTTGAACAGCTCCACCCGCAGGTCATGGACCAACCCGAGAGACACCTTGGCCAGGAAGTAGTTACCCAGGAAAGAGCCAAGCCCCTGCCATGCGGCGATCAGAACGATCAGCAACGGCACTGCCTGCAACAGTTGCAGCTCACGCAGATAAGGCACATTGGGGAACAGCACGGCTTCAGGGTTGGTCAGGCCATCGACGAAGTATTTCAGGATGCCGGCAAGCATTGGCTGGGTCGAGGCGAAGATCACGAAACCAATGATGCTGAGCAGGAAGATGCCCACATACGGACGCACATAAGACAACAAACGGAAATAGATTTTCACGCTGGAAGTCGAGGACGATTCGGTGGTTGTCATGAGAATCCGTCGTATTAAAAAGAGGCCGAATTGTATCACAGCAGTTTTCGCGGCTGCCTGCTGCGGTAACATAGGCGGCTCGTCCATTCCCAAGGGTTTCTGACCGCTGCTTGAAGCCTGCAAATCCGGCTTCTGTATGACGACCAGTAGCCCTTGGGGCGTAAAAACCGGAGTATCGATGCAAGCGCTTGACCACGCCCATTACCTTGATCTGGTTCAAGGTGCCGAAGTGCTTGAAGCCGATGGCACGGGCGACAAAGTACTACGTCTGCGTGACGGCTCCATGTTGAAATTGTTTCGCCGCAAACGCCTTGTCAGCTCGGCAGCCTGGTATCCCTATGCCCAACGCTTCGCAGACAACTGTGAAACGCTGATCAAACGCGGCATTCCCTGCCCGCGCATACGCTCGGTAAGCCGCATCGCCGAAATCGAGCGCGATGCAGTGCATTATGATCCGCTGGCAGGCTTCACCCTGCGCCAGCTATTGGGCAGTGCGGTGGCCGACGACAAGCTGCGCAGGCAACTGGGAAGCTTCATTGCTCACCTGCATGAAAAGGGCATCTACTTTCGCTCGGCCCATCTTGGCAACGTTATCCTCACACCGGAAGGCAGCCTCGGCCTGATCGACATTGCCGACATGAAAACCTATCGCCGCGCATTGCGCAAAAGCCTTCGCTTGCGCAACTTCAAACACATGTTGCGCTATCAGGAAGATCGCCAATGGCTGCTGGATAACGGCAACCCGGCGTTTCTGGATGGCTATATGAGCGCTCAGAGCCTGTGCGACACCAGCGAACTGGTCCAGGCTATTCAGTAACGCTTTCACTAAAAGAATGGCCGCTTTCGAAGCGGCCATTTTTTATCTTACTGCTGCTGCCTGAGCCGATGCGCCTGCACAATACGGCCCAGCACCATCGTTGCCGGTAACAACACCAGCACCCAGAGCTCATCCGGGTTACCGACCAACTGGCCACCGTCAAAGTTGAGCATCAACAGCGCACAGGCCAGGTAAAGGCCCCAGGCATCACCGTTGCGCAAGGCGTTCCACAGCGTCATCGCCATCACGACCAGAAACATCACCAGCGAAGCCGCGCCGGTGTACAGCCCCAGCGACACGAAAATGTTGTGCGGATGCTGAATGGGCATACCGCCCGTCAGAGTCTGGGTGGTATAAAAATCGACACCACAACCCAGCACCCAGCCGCAGCGACGCCATTCACCGGTCATGATTTCAAACAGCTCGACGCGATAGGAGTCACCTCTGACCATCAGCAGAGCGACCCACTGCTCATCCTTCACAAGCCAGAAACCTATGGCAGCCACAACGCCCGCCACCAGCAAGGCCACGGCAGTGCGCAGTGGAAAGCGGTAAAGCGAATATGCTGTGCAGATGGCAAACAGGAAGGCTGCGCCCACCAGCGCGGTGCGGGTCTGGACGACGAAAGCCGTTAACACCAGAGTAACAAGAACTGCAGACACCGCTTCAATCCAGCGCCGCTCTCTGGCCCATAGCGGCAGTGCCAGGGCGAGGCTGCAAACCAGCCATGCGCTGGTGTAGATCACATTCTCCATACGCCCCGGAAGAATGGCCACACGCTGACCGAACTCGAATTTCCCGGTTACCCAGCTGTAAATGCTGCTGAGCAGAATGTACAGGCAGATGGCCCAGAACATGCCGCGCACGAACAAACCGCGCCGGAAGAAACCGTTTTCCGTAATACCGGCCACGACAAAGACAAACAGGCTGACGTAGACAATATGCTTGTAATACTGGAACTCCTGCGCTTGCAGCGCCGGCACCAGAAAACACGCCATGAATACAGCCCAGGTTATGCCCAGCGGCTCTGCAAACACCCCGGCGCCGCGGTACTTGATCAAGAAGAACAAGCCCGGCAAGGCGGTGAATGCGTAAAACAGATTGTTGGTGATCTTGGCTGACGGGTTAAGAATGAAACTCAGCAGGAAGACTACAATCGCTACGGTGAAATACGTCTGTACTTTGTTGCTGGGGATTGTGATTCGGTCAACTGACATTATTGAGCAACCAACCTGTTACCAGACCAGCAAGCACAGCGATGATCAGCTTGACGCGATCACGACGCTTGCGACGCTGTTTGTCGAGCCGCTCCTGCGGCACCACCACATGCTCACCGAACCCGGTGTGCAATACGGCATCATTTTCCAGAATCAGAGCGTAACGGTTTTGCGACGCGAATAATTGTGAAAGTTTCTTCTCGCCACCATGCTCGGCATACGGCGCATGCTGCTGGTAATCAGCCAGGCGGCGCAGCCCGGGATTGAAGGAAAAACCCTGCCACTCCGGCTTGTGCGAGCCCAGCTTGTAAAACGGGATACCTTCGACCACTTCACGCTCGTTCAGATAAACATAGGGGCTGTGAATACGCAGATCATGATTGTAGCTGCGCAACCAGACCTGCAAGGCCTGAGGGTCGTGTTCCAGCAGCGTCATCGACTCTTCGATGAAGTGCGGGCGGTAGAAATCCCAGTCGTCTTCGCAATGGAACACCCAGGACGTTTCGATCAGCGAATAGGCCGCATCGACAGAGCGCATCTGCCCCAGCTTGGGGTTGTTGATGATGAAGCGCGTATGCGGGTGCCAGTGCTCGGGAATGCACGCCTGGACCCGGGCATCGCCGGAGTCTTCGGTAATCAGCACATGGCGTATGGGCGCAGTGTTGAAATGGTCGAACGTTTCCAGAGTGCGCTTCAACAGGTCGAACCGACCACAACTGGTGACAACCAGCGTAATGTCGCTGTTTTCGCTGAATACCATCATTCGTTCCCAATCATTGAATATTCATAATTCCCTACCACCCCAATCGTGACCGCAGGCGGTCGAGCCAGCTCATCGCCGGCATGCTGCGCAGCGGCGAATGCATTGCGTCCACGATGGCTTTTCCAAGGGCATGGAATGTAAAGCGTTCTTCGACCAAAGTCTGCCCATTACAGGATATTTCGCTGGCCAGCACGGTGTTCTCGCGCAACTTCGCCAGCTTTTCACGAAGCTGGGGAATGTCGCGATAGAGCACGATGTTGTGCATGTCGACAAAGCCCAGCGCGCGGTTTTCTTCAGCGCCCTGATCAAAGGCCAGCAGCACGCAACCGCAGGCCATGGCCTCGAAATTCTTGATCATGTACTCGCCCATGCCGACATCGGCACTGACGAAAAAGCGGATGCGGTTAAGGGTGTCGCAATACTCTTCCCCGGACTTGGTACGCGTGACGAGCAGATTCTCGACCTGCCCCAACTCATCCAGCAACGCCTTGCGGCCGCTGTAGGCCACACTGTTGGTGCTGCCCACGAACGCCAGTTCGATGTCACGCTCACGCGCCTGCAATTGCAACAGGCTCTGGTCATAGCCCTTGGGCACGAACACCGCGTCGAAGCCTTCCTGGCGCAGGCGCTCGCTGACCATGAACCCCGAGCAGATCACCCGCGCCCAAGGCAGCTTGCGATAGTGCGCACTGAACTTGCCGGTGTATTTGCAAGGAATGTAGTTCTGGTAGGCATCGTGTTCAAGGATGACCAGGTTGGGAATCGTGCGGATGAACCCGACCTGACGCACTTCCTGCTTGAAGCGCAGGAAAAACACGATCCGGTCATAACGGCTGACGTCCACTTCGCGGCGGAAATAGCCACGCAGGTTGCGTTGCTCCGCGGAACTCAGCCAGCGCACATCGCATTCGCAGTGTGCCGCGATGCCGTCATAGAGACGGTCCAGAATCGCACGCTGCTCTTTCTGGACCAGAAGTAGAACTTTCATGGTTTTCCTTGCAGTACTGCGCCTGCTGAATCAGATGTCACGGCTGCGCCAGAACAACTCGTGTCGTCGCACAGCTTTGCGGAAGAATTCGTTTTCGCCTTCGGCCGGCCAGTGGCGACCGGCCAGAACGCGTTGCAACGTACGGCGCACACGGCGTTTGAACGGCATCGGCGGCAACAGGTCATGCATCATACCCAGCGCCATTGCCTTGTCGCGTTGGGCCGCAACCGATAAGTGCAGGCTGTACGGTACCAGCGGCAGACTGGCATCGAATACCGGCGGCAGGCTGATGCCACTGTAGGCATCGCCCATTGGCCAACGGTCGTTGTCGTGCAAGTGGTTGGCGTAACCGAGCACCACGTCTGGCTGCCATTCAAGACCGGCCAGCGCTTCACGCACGGCTGCCTGGGCACAGATATGGTCGGGATGCGGATCGATGGCCGGGTGCGGCATGACAATAACCTGCGGCCTGGCCTTGAGGACCAGTGCACGCAGGTCGGCGAGCAGGTTATTCCAGGTTGGCAGGCCGTCATCGCCGGGCAATGGCAGCGTATTGAACTGGCGAAACAACCGCGTATCGGTCAGATCCGCCTCACGCGAAGCGACCGGCGTATCCGGCGCGGCCTGCATGGCGGGTAACTGCAGGCAGAAATAACCCAACTGCACACACTGAGACTCAGGCACACCGCCCCAACGTGCGACGGCGATGCTGTCCCAGGCGCGCAACCGGCCTTTCATGCGCGCAGCTTCGGCGCGCTGCATGCCCATCTGGCGATAATGTTCAGCCTCGATCTCACCGGCGGTCAGCGTGACAATCCAGGCTTCATCGGCCTGGCTGTAAAGCCCGAACGCGGCGAGCTCGGCATCGTCGGCATGCGGTGCGATGACCATGACACGCTGCTTTCGCGCATCCGCCTGACGAAACAGCCAGAGGCGCGGCGTACCAGCAAGACGACAGAAATGCCCGCGCAATTGCAGGGCACCCGCAGCCAGCGGCTCGCCAAGACCGGTCAGGTTCAGATAACGCACGCCGCAGACACCACGCTCGAAGGCCTGCCGGTCACTCAGGCCCTGACCTTGCAGCTCGACCACCGGATCGAGAAAACGTCCCAGCCAGGTGCTTTTTACTGTCAGTGCCAGTATCAATGTTTCGTCGCCGTTCAGTTGCACGGCGGGGTCGATCAGCAACGTGCCGCCGTCCAGGCGGACGCCCGGCACTTCGCTGTCGGCAGCAAAGGTGTACTGATAGTCGTCAGATGGCGAATAGAACAGATGATCGGCAAACCAGGCCTCATGAGCGACCCAGGCACACACAGCCAGCAGCGGCACCAGCCACCAGACCGTCAACACGCCGATGGCAATCAACAGCAGTAGGCCACCCAGTAACGCCAGCCGCTTGTTACGGCGATGGCGCTTGAGCAACTGTTGCTTGCGACTCAAATCTGGAACACCGGAACGGGGTTGCACCATCGGTCCTTGTACTCGCGGTCGGCACGACCAAAGGAAAAACGCAGTGATTTGCCCAAGGCGCGGGCGTTCTCCCAGGCGGACTGGGTATTGACGAAACTCAGCACGCTGCCTGGGCTAAAGTCCCGGGTTTCGGGATCGACACCGCCGTTGACGTACTCGATGCTGACCCACTGCGGCGCTTCGACGCGATACACCAGTTGAATGGCAATCGGCGCATCGTTGAGAAACACCACCGAACCGATCAGCAGTTCACGCAACAGCTCGATGACCTCGGCCTTGTGCCGGGCACCGGTGGCCTCAAAGCCCCAGCGACGCTGAAACAGATCGCAATACATACTCGCCAGCTCGGCGCTGCTGAACTCGCTGACAGGTCTTACCGTGCCGCCAGCCTCCTCCAGCAAGCGAAGTTCACGACGCTGGTTGTAACGAAATTTCTTGGACAGTTCTTCAGGCGTACGCGCCATCGCCAGCGATTCGGTCTGCGGCCTGAAGGTGCTGATGCGGCCCTCGTTGAGCGCAGACACATAGCGGGCACGATGGCGGACCGGGACCTGAATATCGTCGGCCACCGGCAAAATCAGTTCGGCGTTGCCCAGGTCGAACAGGCCTTTCTTGCCGTGACGCTTGAGTTCGTCCTTGGACAGCGCCAGCGAACGCCCCCAGGTGGCAATCGCTGCCTTTACTTCGCCGCCCTGCTCCCAGGCCAGATAACGCACAGCAATACCGGAAAACGCCGACAGGCGCGCAACGACCAGCGGATGAGTGGCTACGCTGCCACCCAACCGTTGCCATGCCTGCTCGTAAGCAGCCGCGTCGATCTGCACCCAGCCACGCTCGCGCCAGCCTTTGAATCGATTGAGCATCAGGCCCCCGCCGTCAGGCTGGAGACTTGCGGCAGCCGCCAGAAGACATCGCGCACAGCATGATCGGAAAAGCGTTCGCGCAAACGCAGCAACATGCGCTCGGCGCAGTCCTGACGCTGCTCGGCGTCAAGACCGGCCATGTGTACCAGGCCGTGCGCCAGGCTGTGAACATCACCCAGCGGGAACAGCAGACCCACGTCTTCGACCACTTCCTTCGCGCCGCCGCAGGACGTTGCAACCAGTGGCACACCGGCCACCATCGCCTCCAGAAGGACCATACCGAACGGCTCGTGGTCAGAGCTCAGGGCGAATACATCGAACGCCTTGAAGTAGCGGCGGGCGTCAGGCACCTGCCCAAGAAACAGCACCTGCGGACCAATGCCCAGCTCCAGCGCAAGCGCCTTGAGGTTTTCTTCCAGGCGGCCCTTGCCGAGAATCACCAGCTGGCTGTTCTCGGGAAGATTGGGCAGAGCCTCGGCAAAACCGCGCAACAGCGTGGCCTGATCCTTGTCGGGATGCAGGCGACCGACGTTGGCGACAATCCAGGCCGATGCCGACAGACCCAGCTCTGCGCGAGCATCTTCAGCGGAAAACTGACTGCCCTGCAGTTGCTCGACATCGATCCGGTTGTACAGGGTCTGAATACGTTCGGCCGACCACTTGGGCAGGCTGTTGCGCATATCGTCACGAACTGCATCGGAAACACCCAGCAGGCTCAGGCGCTTGCGAAACAGGTTGGCGAACAGCTTGCGACTGCGCCGTTGATAATCGCCGAACGCATGATGCACACCGATGACCGGCAACTTCGTCGCCAACAGGGCGATGTACACCGGCTTGAAGCGATGCGCGATGCAAAAGCTGAACGAGCGCGTCGCGGCAATTTTGCGCAGGTCACGGATGGCACCCAGCTTCAGGCCACGAATGGCACTGGAGCTGTATTCCATGAACAGCACTTCTTCCGAGCCGCAGTCGGCGACCACGTCGGGGTCGGCGGCGCCGGTCAGAAACACCGTCGTCACCCGATAACCCTTGCCGGCGAACAGGCTGGCGTATTGCCGCGCGCAGTCTAGAAACGGCCCGTCATAGCCGTGACAGAACTGCAGTACGTGACGTTCAACCGAGCGTGTCATAAGCCTCGACGCCCTCTTTGACCACCAGGATGTCTTCCATGATCAGGTACTCGAGGTCCGAGCCGAAGAACATGTTCAGCGCATCGGTCGGCGAACAGATCATCGGTTCGCCACGGCGGTTGAGCGAGGTGTTCAGGGAAACGCCATTGCCGGTCAGTTCTTCCAGCGCCTTCATCATGTCGTAGTAGCGCGGGTTGTATTCGCGCTTGAGCACCTGGGCACGGGAAGTGCCGTCTTCATGGACGACTTCCGGAACACGGGTTTTCCACTCTTCCGCCACTTCGAAGGTGAAGGTCATGAACGGTGCCGGGTGATCGATCTTGATCATCTGCGGCGCGACGGTGTCGAGCATCGACGGGCAGAAAGGCCTCCAGCGCTCGCGGAACTTGATCTGATGGTTGATACGGTCGGCTACCCCGGTAACGCTCGGGCAACCGATGATCGAGCGACCACCCAGCGCACGCGGACCGAACTCCATGCGTCCCTGGAACCAGGCAACCGGGTTGCCCTTGACCATGATTTCGGCAATCCGCTGTGGCGTATTGTCGATCTGACGCCAGACCGGCTTGCTCGGGTGACGGGCACAGGCTGCGATCACGTCTTCGTTGCTGTACGCCGGGCCAAGGTAGACGTGTTCCATCTTCTCGACCGGCACACCGCGAGCGTGGGACACATAAGCCGCGGCACCGACCGCCGTACCGGCATCGCCGGACGCAGGCTGCACGAACAGTTCCTTGACTTCAGGACGGGCAATGATGCGCTGGTTGAGTTTGACGTTCAGCGCACAGCCACCGGCGAAAGCGATCTTGCCGGTCTCCTTGAGGATGTCACCCAGGTAGTGATCCATCATCTGCAACGCGAGCTTTTCGAACAGTGCCTGCATGCTCGCGGCATAGTGAATGTAGGGCTCGTCGGCTACGTCGCCAACGCGTTTCGGGCCGAGCCACTCGATCAGCTTCGGCGAGAAGTAGAAGCCCTTGCCGTTCTCTTTATAGCGACGCAGGCCAATGACATTGGCCAGCTCGGTATTGATGATCAGCTCGCCGTTCTCGAACGTGGCCAGACGCGAAAAATCATACTTGCTGGCATCGCCGTACGGTGCCATGCCCATCACCTTGAATTCGCCGTCGAGCATCTCGAAACCGAGGAATTCGGTGATAGCGCCATACAGGCCGCCCAGCGAGTCCGGATCGAAGAATTCCTTGATCTTGTGGATCTTGCCGTTTTCGCCATAGCCGAAGAAGGTCGTGGCGTACTCACCCTTGCCGTCGATGCCCATGATCGCGGTCTTCTCGGTGAAACCAGAGCAGTGGTAGGCGCTGGATGCGTGGGCCAGGTGATGCTCGACCGGCTCGATCTTGATCTTTTTCGGATCGAAGCCCAGCTGCTCGAGGCACCAGACGATCTTGTTGCGGTAGCGCTTATAGCGGCGGTTGCCCATCAGCAACGCATCAAGGGCGCGATCCGGCGCGTACCAGTAGCGCTTGGCGTAGTGCCAGCGGGCCTTGCCGAACAGGCTGATGGGGGCGAACGGAATTGCAACCACGTCGACGTCCGAAGGCTTGATGCCTGCCTGTTCCAGACAGAACTTTGCCGACTCGTAGGGCATGCGGTTCTTCGCGTGTTTGTCACGAACGAAGCGCTCTTCTTCAGCCGCTGCTATCAGCTTGCCGTCGATATAAAGCGCTGCGGAAGGATCATGGCTAAGGGCGCCGGACAGGCCAAGGATCGTCAATGCCACTAGGGTCTAGCCTCTTTAGTCTGCATGCAGGCGCATTGCGCCCGAGAAAAGGTGTGCCCCCGCACAGCGGGCTGAGGGCAGCTAAAGGGCGGGATTATAACGTAATGACCAAGGATTGGCTCGACGCGCTGAAATGTCATCGGGGATGCCCGCCAGACGGCGTAGGAAACATCTCTTTCTCAGCATCAATAACTATCTACGACCTGACGCCCGTTGCTTCTGATTAATTGAGGCCCATCGTCGCCGGCCCTACGGCCGTCGCTCAAACCTCAGCGCCTGAAGCGCGCAATGGAACGCCTGTCATGACACAAACACTGTCCTCTTTGGCTATAACGCCTACACCACTGAAACCTGCCGATACCTGGCCTGCCGCCTCCGCCGCACTGAAAAGGCTCGATGAACTGCGCACACTTCTGGCCATCGAGCTGAAGGCCCAGCCTGGCCCGGGCGAAGCGCTGTTGACTGCGCTTGGCGGTTCCGATGTTTCTGAACGGGAACTGGAAATATTCAGCCTGCTGCAACAGACCGATGACTACTGGACAGACCCTGGCAAAAACGCTGAAAGCCGCCGCGACCGGCTTGTACCTGCCTTGCAGCGAGCCTTGCGTGATGAAGCCAGCGTCAGGATTCACGAGCGTGATCTGGAGAGTGGCTATCTTGTCTGCCTGCCGGACTCGCCCGATCAAAGCCCGGCGCTCACTTCCGCCTCGCTGCATGTGCAACTGCACGATGACGAACACGTTGAAATGGCAGGCGCGCTGGCGATATCCGAGGAACAGGGACGCACGCTGCTGATGTTACCCGGGCTCGGTATCATGGGCTTTGCCACGCAGGCCCTGATGCTCGCAACCCTGGCGCGCTGGCTCAACACAGCGACGTTGCAGGATGCTCTTCTGAACACGATGGAAAGGCGTCATCAAGATCAGCTTTTCAAGATCATCCAGGACGCCGACCTTTACCTTGAGCCATTCAAGGCTGAAGACCTGCAACTACAGCCGGTCACCACCACCCCCTTCATGCATGCCCTGGATCGCCTGCTGAACAAGCAGCGCAATGACATTCGCCATGCGTGCGAACGACCTGATACTGAAGACCGGGCAACACGTCAGGCGCTGATTCAGGCAGCCATCGACATGCGCGGCCTGCTTGGCCCTGCCTACATGCTCGAACTGCGCGAACTGACCAACAGGCAACGTCAGTATCATCGAAGCCTGCCGGACTGGATGAAGATTGCCAGCGAAGCCGACCTGCAGACCTATGCCTGGCACTTGCGACACTACGATGAGGCGCATGCAGCGATGCTAAGCGTACTGGGCATCGCGGCCTCTCCAGAACATTTTGCCGAAGCACGTTTGCGCACCCGGCTGGCCGATGACCTGGGCCATGACCTGGACCCACGCGCATTGACCATCGACACGCGGCGCTTGCTGCCATCCACGAGCGAGACCTACCGCGTGACATGCTCACTGGTCGAGCTGGCACTCTATGGCCTGCACCCGGAAGACGAGAGTGCAGGCTCGGACTTTCTCGATCACACCGTTATCACTCTTGATGGCAAACCGCTTGATGCAGCCTGCTCGGCATTGAATCCGGCTTACCTTGCCGGAGTGATCGATGAGCTCGATCTGCGGGCGGAGTTTGGCGAGTTTCAACGCAAGGCTTACCAGCAAGAGCACAACCGGCAAATGCTCTGCGCACTGGCGCGAACCCGACTGACCGCGCAGGGTTGGGCAGCGAAGATGCAGGGGCATATCCAGCCCGGTGATTTCGCCATGGTCGCGGCACTGACCGGCCCGGCAGCGCGCGCATCCGATCCAGCATTGCGTGTACAACAGATCAAACTCAACAACCGCAACGTGATGGCCAGATTGCTGGTGTTTCGCAAGCAGGGTGCCGAGGGGCGTACGCAGCGGCTGATCATGGTCGCTACCGATGCACCCGGGCAGCAGTACTTCAAAGCCTTCGACACTGAAACCCAACTGCTGCACGAGGTGGTCGGCTGGACTGCTTCGCCATCAATGGTCAACTACCTGCTCGATCAGGTGGAAGTGGATGCCCGTGCGGCACTGGCAGAGCAACTGACGGCACTGGCACTCAAACCCCAGCCTTCGAAAGACTTCATTCAGTTTATTGATCATGCGGACTGCGAGTCGGCCTTGCGCCGCTTTACCGACGAACAGACCCGCATATTGCTTTCCGAACAGGCCAGGCATACGCCGGACTGGTACCTGCGCGCCAGTCGCGCTCAGCGCCGGGAACTGCTGGCCCTTGAACAGGCCATTGGCGGAGCGCTCGACAACTATCAGGCGCAGCCACACACCGGAGTCAAGCCATTCAAGGATTACGTACACCAACGTGCCAGCCAGCAAATCGGCAAGCTGCTGAACGTACCAGCCGGCACGGTAGACCCCGACCTGATCGTAATTACCACCGAGCGCGAAACACTGACCTACACCGACATGCTGCTCAATGGCTATGACGACAGCATTGACCCCTTGCGTGCTTCCGCAGCAACCAACGCGACGTTCAGCGGCCCGGAAGGCATCGACGTGAGCGCGCTGTCAGCTGCTGCCGTTGCAGGTTCGGTGCGCGGTCAGTGGCTGGCGGACGAGTACATTGCCTTGATCAGAAACACCCTGCTGAACAGCGAAAGCGAAGGCTATGCCTATCGTCGCCAGTTCAGCGTGATAATCACGCAACTGCAGATGCAGGCAGCGGCATTGCGCAGCGTGCTGAAAGGTCATATCGAAGCAGCGCACTATGCGTGGTTGAAACAATCTCTGGATAACGCCCACCTTGACGACACCGCCTCCCGCGAGCGATATCCCCTCTACCCGCTGCAAGTGCATGTGGACAAACCGTTTATCGCCTCGGGGCTGACCGGCGTCGATCAACTGGTCATTCCCAGCACGCTGCTCACCCACGTCGAAACCGTGCAGGGCTGCCTGGTGATCCTGCCGACACAGACTCGCCATGCTGCGCTGCTCTACACGCCGCAGGCGCCTGACGGTATCGAGTTTCGTCTGTTCAGCGACTTTGTGCGCTCGCTCGTTAGCGAAGGCATGATCGATTACTACAAGGATCGCTGCCGGATCAAGACGCGCCGAACCTTGTCGTTCTTGCTCCGCGACATGCAGCAGGGTAAGGCCAACAAACCTCCGGTCATTCCCAAGGCATTCATTTCAGACTTCGCCGACACCTGTTTCAACAGGCCGCTGGAGCGCAGGTTGCGTGATGTGGAAGAGACCACCACCGGCCGCAACGACATGCTCGTCCGGCTGATCCGGGTCAGCGTCGAGATAATTGCTACCGCCTTGACCCTGCCGTTCCCACCGGCAAGCTTTGCGGTTGGCAGCCTGCTTTCATTGCATGACAGCGGGCAGGCAGTTGCCGCCTTGACTGAAGGCGACCAGCAACGCGCTGCAACATACATGCTCTCGGCACTCTTCAACGGCATCGGCGCAGGCAGCGACTTGTTGGTTGGCATTAAGGGCTTCGGCGGCGTATTGCATCAGCTTGAGCACGGTCATCAATCAGCGCCGGTCCTGCGCTCGTTCCAGCGCCAGTCCTCGCTGCCGCGTTACGAGGACCTGTACCCGGTTGAACTGCAGGAGCAGGTTTTTCTGATCGGCAAGCCCAACGCCCATGGTCACGCCGCAGTTTTCCATGCACCCCACGTCGCCTCGGCGCCCCCTATGGCAACCGGTCAGTTCGCCCTGCGAGAAGCCGCTGGTGCCTGGCAGCCGCTCCTGCCACCGCCCAACGCCGTGGCGCGCGCGCCTTCCGGGCTGCGCACCGACCTGGCAGTCGACGTTTCGCTGGATAACGTGCCACGTAGCACCGACGGCCACGCGAAAGGCGTGTACGCACTCAACGGAAAAAATTACATCAGGTTGTCAGGCAACACCTTTCAGGTTCAATACGATGCGCATCTGCGCTGCTGGCAGATCATCGATCCGGCCAATCCATTCGCATTCTTCGGCAAACAGCCGGTTCGCCTGAATGAACAGGGCCAGTGGCTGGTCGTCGACCGGCGCTTGCGCGGCGGCGGGCTGGACGGTCCGGGGAACTATAGGCCACTGCCTGAAGATGCCGCCGCAGGCTCGCTCAACACGTTGATCGACTATGAGATGCCAAGCACCATGAGAGCGCATCTGGACATCGTCATCAGCAAGGAAGTCTTTGACCCGACCGGCGCAGGTCTGGAAATCTATTTCGAGACCTATTTCACGGAAATACGCCAGACCTTTACAGCGTTTCGGGAAAAGCTCTACCAGGACGCTCAGGCATTTTTTGCCCGATTTTCTCCGCCGCCCAGGCCGACACTGCCCGCTTATGGCCTGCCCGGTAGAGTCGAGACGCTGATCGAGCACATCTTCACGCACAGCAACGGGTTGGTTTTCAGCGAGGCCCCAAAGTCGGTAGCCAGCAAGCGCCTGCTCCTGCTCAACATGCCATTGCTCGCAGAGCAGCGTGTCGAGGTCCTGTACATCGAACACCTGCTCACCGACAAACACCTGCGCAAACTGGCCAGATATCGCCAGTTGGGCAAAAAGAGTCGCTCTGGCTCTCATGAGCTCAAGTACTACCTGCACGACGTCAATCGCGGCGCCTTGAACAACTCGAGCAGCGAATACGACTACTACCACCTGATCAAGGAAGCCCACCGTCACGGCATCGAAGTGCGCCCGTTCAGCTCGTCGATAAGCTACCCGTTTTTCGGCCATTCGGTGCTGGCCGCCGCTGATGATCCGGCAGCGGCCAGCAAAATGAGCAACTTCTTCGGGCACAGGCTCATCAGCCAGGACATCGCACCCGGCTCTTCCAAACGCTGGGTCGCACTGCTCGACCAGAAACTTGCCACGACGCATGATCAGGTGCCCGGCATTGCCGAGATGCAAGGAGTCGTCAGTGTGCATGTTCAGGACATACCGGCAGGACGCCCGACCCGCATAAGTGAAGGTACCGACGGGCCGCATCAAAACACGCCGACTCGCTGTGACTTCACCATTGCGTTTGCCGACCCTGCACTGCCGGGCGTTCCGCTGCCCCCCGCCACCCCTGTGGATGACATGCTGATCCGCGAGCTGAGGGGCTCCGTTGCCGAGGGCGAGCATTGGGCGGGCCAGTACGGGTTTGTCCACGGCGAAAACACTACCTGGCTACGCGTACCACCCGAAGAGTGGACTGCCGACAGCCCGATGACAGCGATCCAGCAATCCTTGGCCGACGCGACCTATGAGATGCCGCTTGATACCAGAACGACGCTTCATACATTGGCGAACTTCGAAAGGAAAGGGCTCGACATGGAGTATTTCTTTGAAGACACAAAACTCGACACTGTTCGCAATACGTTCGCCCAGCGCCGCAAAAATCTGCAAAAGGACGCCGCCACAATCAGATCGGCCCAACTGCCACCTCGCCCGACATTGCCAGCCATCGAGCCACAGACGAGCACGGCGGGGCTGCTTGAAACCCTGTACCGTCACACGGAAGGCATTGTTATCGGCGAGTCGCATTTTTCTGTTTCGAGCAAAAAACTGATCATCGACAACCTGCCATTGCTGGCGCGGCAAAACGTCAAGACGTTGTACATGGAGCACCTGCTGACCGACCTGCATCAGGCGGACCTGGATCGTTTCTTCGAAACCGGCCAGATGAGCAAAACGTTGCTGCATGACCTGAAAATCCTGGACCGTGGGCATCACACCGATCCGGACAAGGTCTATAACTTCGAACAACTGATCATCAAGGCGCGGCAGTACGGCCTGGAGGTCCGCGCTATCGACTGCGCAAGCAGCTATCACCTCAAAGGTATTGCCAGAGAAGAGTCCATCACCCGCCAGCAGATGATGAATTACTTTGCGTCGCGCACAATCCGCAGGCATCAGGACGTGATGGGTTCCCACAAATGGATCGCGCTGGTTGGCAACAGCCATTCCAATACCTACCAGGGCGTGGTACCCGGTATTGCAGAACTGCAAGGAGGGATCGGTCTGCGGGTTATCGATGTGGCACCAGGGAAATCGACCGGCGTAGTACCGGATCCGGGAGAGCTTGTTACGGGAGGCATAACCAATGAACAGGTCTACATCAAGGGCGATTACCGAGTGGCTATGGAAGTGTTGCGCCCAGAGTCAGCCAGGCTCTTGAGCATTGACAAACGCCTCTTCAAGCCGGGAATGTTTCTGGTGCAACAGGGCGAAGGCGATTTGCAGACCATCGTCCATCGTGCTCGTGACACATGGATTCATCGCACACCGGTGCAGCGCAATGCCGAGGGCAAACTGTATCTGGAGCGTGTGCGTTGGCCGCGTATCCACCTCAAACCCTTCGACGACATGGACGCGCTGGTGACGGCCCTCGAGGCGATGAACCTCACCCGCATTGCCTGAGAGGCCAGGCTCAGTCTGGCGTGATCTTCGGCAAGCGCTGCTCCAGTATCTGGTGCAGCGCACTCTGCACCGGCCAGTTGCGCATAAACCGCGCCCGGTCACGCGCGTAGGCTGCTGCAAAGGACGATTGAGAACTGTGCTGCTGCATGGCATCCAGGTCGATCATCGCCCAGCGATCGGTGTGCCAGAACAGGTTATGCCCCTTGAAATCACCATGACTGATACGCGCCTGGATAAGCTGTGCGAACAGCGTGTCCAGCGCCAGCAGTTCGGCCTCTGGTGCATCACCGGTTGCCACATGGGGAGCGAAGCGCTCGATGATGTCCGGTCCCTCGATAAACTCGGTCACCAGCCAGGCTTTGCTGCGCAAGCCGAGAAAACGCTTTTCCTGAACTGCCAGCGGTTTTGGCGTGGCGATGCCGAGAAACATCAGGCGGTTACCTTCGCGCCATGAATGCCAGGCCCGGCTGGGACGCCAGAAGCGCTTGAGCCAGTGACTGAAATTCTTGATGTTGTAACGCTTGATGACCAGCGTACGACCACTGATGTCGACACGGCCGACGCTCGCAGCACCACCGGTCTTGTACAGATGGCCCCTTTCGAGCTGGGCATCAGCCTGAGCGAGCACCGGTAGCATCGCGGGTTCTTCCTCGCGACGAACAGCACGGAACACCGAAGCGCTGTCCTCGACGCTGAACAGACTGCAATCGCGCACGGTCTTGCCCATGAAGTCCTTGAGCCGCCAGCTGCGAACCTTGTCGATCTGCTTTTGCAGCGCCTCCATCGGCAAACCATGTTCGGCGTTGCTCAACAGGTAATGCACCAGCAACTCTTCAGTGAAGGGCTCGAAAGACCTGGGCAACTGGGCGAAGAACACGCCGAGGTTTTCCAGCACCTTTTGCCGGGACAACGGTTTGCCGGCCTGCTCGGCGCGAATGCCGGCACCATCAATCAGGTACAGCCGGCCTTGGTGGCGCAGCAGATTGTCCAGATGCAGATCTTCCTGCCACAAGCCTTTGGCGTGCTGTTGAGCGATGGCGCTCAGCGCCTCGCCGAGCACGGCTTGCTGCTCATCCGCCAGCGGTGGCAGGTGCTGGACAGCATTCCAGGCATCGCCCAGGCTTGACGCCTGCTCCAGAAACTCGAACAGCAGCCAGCCACCCTCGCCATCCTGCAAACCGTCGGCCAGCAGCAGCGGAGTGGTCAGCCCCTGTTCGGCAAGCAGACGCACCCCGGCCAGTTCACGCTGAAAGTGCCGGGCCGCCTTGTCGCCCACCAGCAGTTTTGCCAGCACCGTTCGGCCTCGCCAAACGCCTGCGCCCACATAGCGCTGCCCCGGCAATACCCGCAGCAGGGTCAATAATTGCAGTTCAGCCGAACCGGCAGCATCGGCCAGCGTCAGACTCATCGGCAACTCGGGGGTACGTCCGGCATTCTTGAGTTCAGACAAGCGCATCAACGGGTCTCTTTATCATCGCGGTGTTGAAGGTCACGTTTGTGAGCGCTGCGCTTGCCCAAACGCGCATTCCAGGCATCGACCAGCAAGCTGTCCGGAGTGGCTTGCAGGTATGCCGCCAACAGCTCGCGGCGCTCGGCTTCATGCCACATCGGCGCACGGCGCAGCAGCGGTTCCAGGTCACGGGCAAGATCACGCTTGCCGAAGATCACCGGACGGGTTTTCTCCAGGTCGATCAGTTGCGCCTGATAGCCCTTTCCCACCGCCTGCAGAAAAATATGCTTGGGATAAAAGCAGCCATGAACCTGCCCGGCACCGTGCAGTGTGCGGGCCAATTGGCCGCAGGCGTGAAGTACCGCCAGACGCTGCACGCTCTCCATCTGGTTCCACTGCTGCAACAGTTCGTCGAGATCGGTCCAGCCGTCCAGCGCACGCGTCATCAGGATCGCCCGGCGTTCCCCGTCGACCTTGCGCTCGCCATAAAACACCGCTTGCAGCGCGGGAATACCCAGCTTGCGATAGCGACTGATGTTACGAAACTCACGAGAGAAGGACGGTTCGCCAAACGGATGATGCAACGTGCGAGTCAGGTAATTGCTCTGGCGCTTGAGGTAAAAACCCTGACCCTCCAGGTCGAGGCGGAACACACTGCTCCAGCCGCCGCGCCCGGTATTGGGCTCGTCGACCGCATCGAGCCTGATGTTCCAAAGCGATTCAAAATCAGCCAGGTTGTGACGCGCCAGTAACGGCTGGTCGGCACTGGCAATAAAAACGCTCATTCACGGCCCTCGAAAAAGCTGACGATATGTCGGATACGTTTTTTGTCGGAGGCGTTCAACCGCGTTCGCTGACGGTACTGCAGGTAGAAGCGCAGGCGCTGGGTGGCCGACAAGTGATACTTCGCGACCTTGTCCAGGCACGCCAGATCCTTGGTGATCCGGTAGCGCAGCATGAAGCTCCACCAGAATGCGCCATTAGGGCAATCGATGAAAAACAGCTGGCCTTTGTCATCAACCAACAGGTTGCGCCATTTCAAATCATTATGTGTGAAATGGTTGTCGTGCATGGTCCGGGTACAGGCAGCCAGCTGGTGACTTACCGCGTCGACCCATTGCCGGTCGGCCAGTCGCGGATCCTTGCGTTGCGCCAGCGCAGACAAGTCTTCGGTATTGGGCAAGCCGCGAGTGATCAGTGCGCCGCGATCATACGCTGCGCCGTTGCGCTCCAGCCCCCAGGCCACCACTTCTGCCGTGGGAATGCCCCATTTGGCAAAACGCTTGAGGTTCTGCCACTCGGACTTGACCCTGGGCTTGCCGATGTAACGGCGCAGGCCTTTGCCCGCCCCTACGTAGCGTTTGACGTAGTAGTAAACCCCGGCGCGCTCGACGCGGATGACGTCGGACAGCGGGTCTCGGGTCAACTGCTGGCCTTGCAAGGCAAACACGGAATCCAGACTGCCGAAATCCTGCTGCAGAAAAGCGTACTCGGGCTCAAGCTTCCAGCCCGCCATCAGAGTGCATCCCCGTAGCGCACTTTGCGCTGATAAAGCTTGTCGGCCTTCTTCTCCAGCCAGCTCAGCAGCGGCGCTTCCTTGAGCAGTATTTCGCGCAGCGGTTTCTGGAAATAACCCTTGAGAAAACGCAGCTTGTCGCGTCGCGTGAGACCAATGTCCAGCGCTGAAAAATACAACGCGGCCAGGTCCTTGTTGCGCCAGCGTGGTGTTATTGCCCGACGCGTCTGGGCACGGTGCAGGTCGATGACTGACAATCTGAAATCGTCAGCGGTGACCGGCGTGTCGGTGTGCAACAGAAAATGACAGATGTAACAGTCGCGATGGTTCACTCCGGCGCGGTGCATCATACCGACCAAACGGGCAACTTCGGCGATAAACGCTCTTTTCAGACGGGGCTCCGGCGGCTCGTTGCGCCAGTTGATACTGACGTCTTCCAGGCTGGTAGTCGGGGCCAGCTCTTCAGTGACAATAAACGAATGCTGCGCGGCAGGGTTGCTGCCACGTTCACCATAGGCCACGGCCGTCATGGTCGGGACGCCGACTTCATGCAGACGCTCGATGGCGTCCCACTCCTTGCCAGCGCCCAGCACTGGCAACTTGGCAGTTGCCAGGTTCTTGGCGATTTCACCCCAGCCGATACCACGGTGGATCTTGACGAAATAACCACGCCCGTCGACCTCGGTGCGCAGCGTGCGGCGTCCTTCAAGCTCGCGGTAGACCTCGCCGCTCAGGCCCTCGACCTCGACGAACGCATCGCGTCCGGCCCACAGGCTCTTGAACGGTTCAGCCAGGAACAGCTTCATCAATAGTGCTCCGCCAGAATCACATCCGCAGCGTGTTGCGGCATGCTGTAAAGGTCCGCCGTGTCAGCAAAGGCCAGGCCATTGCGACCCCAGGCGCTGCGCGCGTCATCATCCTCAAGCATGTCCGACAGGTAGCGATTGAGTTGCACCTGATCGAACGGCTCGTCCAGCACCCGCCCGCAGTCAGCTTCGGCTATGTAATGGGCGTACCCGCAGACTGCACTGACCAGAACCGGCAAACCGGCGACCAGTGCTTCAAGCAATACGGTGCCAGTATTCTCGTTGTAAGCCGGATGAATCAGCAGGTCGGCGCCCAGCAGAAAACGCGGAATATCGCTGCGCCCTTTCATGAACGTCACTTGGTCGCCCAAGCCCAGCGCCGCGCTCTGCAGCTGGAATACTTTGGGGTCGTCCTGGCCGATTACAAACAGGCGCGTGCGTTTTTTGAGCTCGGCAGGCAACGCCGCCAGCGCCTTCAGGCTGCGATCGACGCCCTTTGTCTTGAAACCGGAGCCTATCTGCACCAATAACAGGTCGTCGTCGGCAAGCCCGAATTCCTTGCGAAAGCCAGCACGGATGTCTGGTGCGTCCGGCGGTGCGCGGCGATCCTGGGAAATGCCCGGTGGCAACAAATGAAAGCGCGACGGCGGGGTGTCGTAATGCTTGATGAACAGCGGCTGCTGTACTTCGGAAATCATCAACACCTGAGTTTTCGAGTCTTTAGCAAACACCGCGCGCTCGTAGTCAGCAAAGTGGCGATAACGGCCCCACTTGCGATACAGCGGGCTGCGCAGGTTCTGCGCCTTGTCCTCGAAGCAGCCGTCGGCGGCGTAATACACATCCAGGCCGGGCATCTTGTTGAAACCGATCAGACGGTCCACCGGGCGCCTGGCCAGGTCTGCTTCCATCCACGCCGTGAGCTTTTCATTGCGTCGATGATTGAAGAACGCCTTGACCGGCGCTACCAGCACTTCAAAACCGGGCGGCACATCGCCTTCCCAGATCAGGGTGTAGACGCGGATCTGGTGGCCGCGCTGCTGGCACTCCAGCGCAATGCGCATGAAATCGCGTTGCAGACCGCCGAACGGAAAGTATTTGTAGAGCACAAAAGCCAGTTGCATCAGCCAGGTTCCTTTGCCAGCAACAGCGCGCCCAGTTGGCTCGCTACTCGCTCGGGATTCAAACGAGTGAAGCACATCGGCCACTCGCGTTTAAGGTCGAACCGGCGCTGATCATCGGCGGTCGGTTGGTACGTGCATTTCTTTTGCAGGCAAGGTGTGCAGCCCGGATAGTCGCTGGCCAGATGCACCTGCGACTTGCCATACGCTCCGGTCAGGCTCGGGTTGGTCGGGCCGAACAGGGAAATGGTCGGCACGTCCAGTGCGGCGGCCAGGTGTCCGATTCCGGTATCCACCGCAACGCAGGCCTGTGCGCTGGCCAATACCCGCGCTACACCCGCCAGATTCAATTTCGGCAGCACGTGTGCGCTGTCCAGACCGTCGGCAATGCGCTCGGCGCGTGCCTTTTCTGCCGGGTTGCCCCATGGCAATTGCACCTGCAGGCCCCGAGCCGCCATCAGTTCGGCCAGTTGTCGCCAGTACAACTCGGGCCAGTGCTTGGTGCCCCAGGTTGTGCCATGCAGGAACAGCACGAACGGAGCCTGCAACGTGTCATCCAGAGTCGCCAGCGGCTTGAGGCCGTAGTCGCCCATACCGGACGGCTGTGGATAACCCAATGCCTGAGCGAACAACTGACGCAGTCGTTCGACCGCATGCTGCCCGCGTGGCACTGCAAAAGCGCGGTCATAAAAGCGACTGGCGACCGGTTCGCGTGCCGAGTCGCGGTCCAGCCCCGCCACCGGCGCATCGACATAACGTGTCAGCCAGGCACTTTTGAACAAGCCCTGAGCATCAATCACCAGATCGTAGCGCTGTTCGCGCACCTGCTGTTTGAAGCGCCGCCACTCCCCCGACCTGAAGGTCTGCCAAAGGTGCTTGCGCCAGCGGCGGATCGCCACCGGGATCACCTTGTCGACCGCCGGGTGCCAGGCGGGAATTTCGGCGAAACCCTCTTCCACTACCCAGTCAAAGCGGATGCCGGGCAGCGCTCGCTGCGCATCGGTCAGTGCGGGCAAGGCATGGATCACATCGCCCAGCGAAGAAGTCTTGATCAGCAGTACCCGCAAAATCAGGCGACCTCCACCGGCGTGCTGTTCAGGCGGCTCAGCGCCTGAATCACGGCGTCCGGTTCAAGCAGACGCATACAGTTGTAATGGCCGAAACGGCAGGTACGCTCAAAGCACGGGCTGCACTCGATACCCAGGCGCACCACTTCCACTGCGTCGGCCAGCGGTGGCGTGAAGCCCGGCGAGGTCGAACCGTAGACGGCCACCAGCGGGCGGTTCAGCGCTGCGGCCACATGCATCAGGCCGGAATCGTTGGACACCACCGCGTCGGCACACGAGAGCAGGTCGATGGCTTCGGCCAGCGAGGTTTCACCACTGAGGTTGACCGACTCCTCACGCAGACCGGGAATCAGTTCCTGGCGAATACTCTCGCCGACCGGGTGATCCTTTTTCGAGCCGAACAGCCAGACTTGCCAGCCTTCGCGAATGCTGGCGTCGGCGACTTGTGCGTAATGCTCGGCAGGCCAGCGCTTGGACTCGCCGAACTCTGCACCTGGGCATAGTGCCAGCACCGGACGATCGAGGGTCAGCCCGAACTTGCTCAATGCCGCATCGCGAGTCGCGGTGTCGATGCGCAGGCTGGGCTTGGGATAAGGACGCGGCAACTCGGTGCTCTTGTCGAATGCCAAAGCCATGAAACGCTCGATCATCAGCGGATAGCGCTGTTTGTCGAGGGTGCGCACGTCATTGAGCAGGCCATAGCGGAATTCACCGCGCCAGCCGGTACGCTTCGGTATACCGGCAAAAAAGGGCACCAAAGCGGATTTCAGCGAGTTGGGCAGCAGGATAGCCTGATCGTATTGGCCAGCCAGGGACTTGCCGATCCGGCGACGGGTCGCCAGCTCGAGGGCGCCGTGACCCAGCGGGAAACTGAGCGCAGCACGAACCTGCGGCATGCGTTCCAGTATCGGACGGCTCCATTCAGGGGCCAGCACGTCGATTTCGCACTCGGGATGACGCTGTTTCAGACACTGGAACAGCGTTTGTGCCATCACCATGTCACCGACCCAGCTAGGCCCAACGATCAGAATTTTCATGTTCTATCCAAAAACGACCAGAAACGATCAGGGAGGCCGATCAGACTGCGTGACATTCCCACACAACCTGTCGCCTCCCTGTCATAGCTTTATATAGTGTTGCAGCGGAATATGGCGTTGCCGCGCGGCTCAGCTCAACCCCATCTGCGTCCAGATCCGCATCACCTCACGCCGCTGGGCATGAAACTGATCGCCGCTGACCACGCCCGCCTGCTTCTGCAAAGCCTGACGATGCGCTGCCGAGCGGTACGCCTTGTAGGCTTCGCGCAACAGGCCGGCGTCCGTGTCAGGCAACAGTCCGGCGTCCTCAAGCCCTTCGAGAATCCGTATGTTGTCGGTGTATTGCAGCAGCGCAGGATGCTCTCTGGACCACGCCAAGGCGGCGTATTGCACCATAAATTCGATATCGACGATACCTCCGGCGTCCTGCTTGAGGTCGAACGGCACCGACGCCTCGAAGGCATTGGCCGCCCTTCCGGCTGCTGTCACGCGGGTGCCGAGGTTGTCGCGCATCTTGCCGCGCATCTCGCTGACCTCTGCGCGCAGCTTGCCCAGATCACGCTCGCGCCCCAGCACATCGGCACGGACTTTTTCGAACTGCTCGCCAACATCGCGACTGCCGGTCATAACCCGCGCACGCACCAGCGCCTGATGCTCCCAGGTCCAGGCTTCATTGGCCTGATAACGGGCGAAGGCCCCCAGCGAACTGACCAGCAGGCCGGATGCACCCGACGGCCGCAGGCGCATGTCGACGTCATACAACTGACCGGAGTTGGTTTGCGTGGTCAGCAAATGGATCACCCGCTGCCCCAGACGAGTGAAGAACTGCGCGGTGTCGATCGGTTTGGCACCGTCGGTCTCGGCCTCCAGATCGCCATCATGAATGAACACCAGATCCAGATCGGAGCCGTGCCCCAGCTCGATGCCGCCGACCTTGCCGTAGCCGACGATCACGAAGCCCGGATCGCACAACGTGCCGTCCGGACGTAAAGGCGTACCGTGCCGGGCCACGCTGTAGCGCCAAGCCAGAGCGAGCACCTGATCGAGAATCGCCTCGGCCAGCCAGGTCAGGTAATCACTGACTTTCATCAATGGCAGGCTGCCGGATATCTCGGACGCCGCAACGCGCAGACTGTGCGCCAGCTTGAAATGCCGCAAGGCTTCCATCTGCTGCTCAAGGTCGTCCTCCGGGATACGAATCAGTCGTTCACGAAGCTCGGCCGCCAGCTCTGGTGCCAACGGCGGATTGAACAGGCGACCTTCATTGAGCAGCTCATCGAGCAGCAGCGGGAAGCGTGCGATCTGCTCCGCAATCCATGGGCTGGCAGCGCACAGGGTCAACAGTTGTCGTAATGCATCGGGGTTTTCGGTCAGCAACACCAGATACGCCGAGCGCCGGGCGACCGCTTCTACCAGCGGCAGCACACGCTCCAGCACCAGGTCGGGCTTCTCATGCTCTACCGCCTGAGCCAGCAACCGAGGGATGAACGCATCCAGCCGCTCACGACTCAGACGCTGCATCGAACGCAGGTTGGGACTGCTGCGCAGGCTGGCCAGATTCTTCAGTGCCTTTTCGGCATCGACGAAACCGGCCTGCAACAGCTGGCGACCCGCGGCTTCCTCGTCCTGGGACTCTTCCCACAGGGGCAGCCACTCGCCACCCACCGCGACTTCACTGTCGTCCTGCTGCTCGTCGTCGGGATCCGAATCGGGGTCGGCGATGACCTGACGGAAATGCCAGGACACCCGACTGCGCCAGTACATAAGGCGCTCGTGAAAACTGACCCAGTCGGCAAAGCCCATGATCAGGGCAATGCGTGCCTGATCCTGATCGTTGTCCGGCAACATTTGCGTCTGACGGTCGGCAATCGCCTGAATGGCGTGCTCGGTGTAACGCAAAAACTCATAACCCTCGCGCAGCTCTTCAGTCACCGCCGAAGGCAGATAACCCTGCCCTTCAAGGGTTTTCAGCACTTTGAACAGCGGGCGCTGTTGCAGGCTCAGGTCGCGGCCACCGTGGATCAGCTGGAACGCCTGGGCGATAAACTCGACTTCGCGAATCCCCCCCGCACCGAGCTTGATGTTTTCCGCCATGCCCTTGCGCTTCACTTCCTGCTGAATCAGCTGCTTCATGGTGCGCAGCGCTTCAATGGCCGAGAAGTCCAGGTAACGGCGATACACAAACGGGCGCAACATATCCAGCAGCTCGGCACCTGCGGTCTGATCGCCGCCGACCACTCGTGCCTTGATCATCGCGTAACGTTCCCAGTCCCGGCCCTGATCCTGGTAATACTGCTCCAGCGCGTTGAAGCTGAGCACCAGCGCCCCGGAAGAACCGTAGGGCCGCAGGCGCATGTCGACCCGGAACACGAAACCATCGACGGTTACCGGGTCCAGAGCCTTGATCAGCCGCTGCCCCAGGCGAATGAAAAACTCCTGGTTATCCAGCGCACGCTTGGTGCCCAGCGTCTCGCCACCCTCCGGGTAGGCAAAGATCAGGTCAATGTCCGACGAAAGGTTCAGTTCGACCGCGCCGAGTTTGCCCATGCCCAGAATGACCATGTGCTGCGGCTGCCCAGAGTGACGACCGGTCGGTGTGCCGAACTGCTCGCAGTGCCGTGGATACAGCCATTGGTAGGCCAGGTCGATCGAAGCATCGGCCATTTCCGATAGATCACGGCAGGTTTCGATCAGATCTGCCTGACGGGTCAGATCGCGCCAGATGATTCGCACTTGCTGGCGTGCGCGCTGCCGACGTAGATTACGCCCCAGCTCGTCATCACTGGTGGCGCTCGACAGGGCATCGGCAATCTGACCGCGCAATTGGCCGGCAGAGAGGCTACGCTCCAGCTCGCCCGAATCGGCCAGTTGCAGGAGCATCTGTGGGTCACGGCAAACTTGCTCGGTGACAAAATCACTGGCGGCGCAAACCCGGTCGAACGCCTTGCGGCGCGCTTCCGGCCAGGCCTCGAAAGACGCCAGCGCGTCCTCCGACAAAGCAGTGAGCGCGGCCTGGAAAGTCTGGCGGGCACGGGTAATCAATGGCAGCAGAATGGCCGGAAATTCAGCCAGTAAAGGTAGGCTCATGGTCTATCCTTGATCGGCGTGCAAACGCCCGTCTGTCATGACGGCAAGACACGTCTGCCAGCACCGCTTGTCGAACAAAGGTTATAAATTGCTGGAAAAATCAAATTAGAAGCATAAAAATCCGCTTTTTCCCTGCAAGATATTCAATAGCAATCAACAGTAACGTTTTAAGTTACAAGACAACAGGAGCGATTGAGTCGCTTCTCTGTAGTTTTACTACTGGGTCCGATACTCGGAGGGCTGAAATCGTCGTCGATTTGTAGTAAAACTACACGCCGCCGGATCCCACCCTCCGGTAATCCAAGAATTTATGTCGTCTGCCCACAAGGCCAGTCGCAAACTCAGGCAACCGATTCTGGAAGCCTTTCCGCCCTGGAGCAAGCCATGCAAGACCTCGATCCCGTCGAAACCCAGGAATGGCTGGACGCCCTGGAATCGGTTCTCGACAAAGAAGGCGAAGACCGCGCTCACTACCTGATGACCCGTTTGGGCGAGCTGGCCACCCGTAGTGGTTCGCAGCTGCCGTACGCCATCACTACGCCATACCGCAACACGATTCCTGTCACCCACGAAGCACGCATGCCTGGCGACCTGTTCATGGAACGCCGCATTCGCTCGCTGGTGCGCTGGAACGCATTGGCAATGGTCGTCAAAACCAACCTGAACGACCCGGATCTGGGCGGCCACATCTCCAGCTTCGCCTCCAGCGCCACGCTGTACGACATCGGCTTCAACTACTTCTTCCAGGCCCCGACCGACGAACACGGCGGCGACCTGATCTACTTCCAGGGTCACGCATCGCCAGGCGTCTATGCCCGTGCGTTCCTCGAAGGCCGTATCACCGAAGACCAGATGAACAACTTCCGCCAGGAAGTCGACGGCAATGGCCTGTCGTCTTACCCACACCCGTGGCTGATGAAGGATTTCTGGCAGTTCCCGACTGTATCGATGGGCCTTGGCCCGATCCAGGCGATCTACCAGGCACGCTTCATGAAGTACCTGGAACACCGCGGTTACATCCCGGAAGGCAAGCAGAAAGTCTGGTGCTTCCTGGGTGACGGCGAGACCGACGAGCCGGAATCCCTGGGCGCCATCGCTCTGGCCGGTCGCGAGAAGCTCGACAACCTGATCTTCGTCGTCAACTGCAACCTGCAGCGCCTCGACGGTCCGGTTCGCGGCAACGCCAAGATCATCCAGGAACTCGAAGGCGTGTTCCGTGGTGCTCAGTGGAACGTCACCAAAGTCATCTGGGGCCGTTTCTGGGACCCGCTGCTGGCCAAGGACGTCGACGGTATCCTGCAACGTCGTATGGACGAAGTCATCGACGGCGAATACCAGAACTACAAGGCCAAGGACGGCGCGTTCGTCCGCGAGCACTTCTTCAACTCGCCTGAACTCAAGGCAATGGTTGCCGATCTGTCCGACGACGAGATCTGGAAACTCAACCGTGGTGGCCACGATCCGTACAAGGTTTATGCGGCCTACCACGAAGCCGTCAACCACAAGGGTCAACCAACCGTGGTTCTGGCCAAGACCATCAAAGGTTATGGCACCGGCGCCGGCGAAGCGAAAAACACTGCACACAACACCAAGAAGGTTGATGTCGACAGCCTGCGTCACTTCCGTGACCGTTTCGACATCCCGGTCAAGGACTCCGAACTCGAAGCCCTGCCGTTCTACAAGCCGGAAGAAGGCAGCGCCGAAGCCCGTTACCTGAGCGAGCGTCGTGCTGCGCTGGGTGGCTTCGTACCTCAGCGCCGCGCGCAGAGCTTCAGCCTGCCGACGCCGCCACTCGATACCCTCAAGGCCATCCTTGACGGTTCGGGCGATCGTGAAATTTCCACCACCATGGCTTTCGTGCGCATCCTGGCGCAGCTGGTCAAGGACAAGGAAGTCGGTCAGCGCATCGTGCCGATCATCCCGGACGAAGCCCGTACCTTCGGTATGGAAGGCATGTTCCGCCAGCTGGGCATCTACTCGTCGGTCGGCCAGCTCTACGAGCCAGTCGATAAAGAACAGGTAATGTTCTATCGCGAAGACAAGAAAGGCCAGATTCTCGAAGAAGGCATCAACGAAGCGGGCGCCATGTCCTCCTTCATCGCTGCCGGTACTTCGTATTCCAGCCACAACCAGCCGATGATTCCGTTCTACATCTTCTACTCGATGTTCGGTTTCCAGCGTATCGGCGACCTGGCATGGGCTGCTGGCGACAGCCGCACCCGTGGTTTCCTGATCGGCGGCACCGCCGGCCGTACCACGCTGAACGGCGAAGGCCTGCAGCACGAAGACGGTCACAGCCACATTCTGGCGTCGACCATCCCGAACTGCCGCACCTTCGACCCGACTTACGGTTACGAACTGGCAGTGATCATCCAGGACGGCATGCGCCGGATGTTCGAAGAGCAGCAGGACGTTTTCTACTACCTGACCGTGATGAACGAGTCCTACACCCAGCCAGCCATGCCGGCCGGTGCGGAAGAAGGCATCGTCAAGGGCATGTACCTGCTCGAAGAAGACACCAGGGAAGCGGCGCACCACGTCCAGTTGCTGGGCTCGGGCACCATCCTGCGTGAAGTTCGCGAAGCGGCGAAGATTCTCCGTGACGAGTTCAACATCGGCGCTGACGTCTGGAGCGTTACCAGCTTCAACGAACTGCGTCGCGACGGTCTGGCGGTAGAGCGTAACAACCGCCTGCACCCTGGCCAGAAGCCGGAACTGAGCTATGTTGAGCAGTGCCTCAACGGTCGCAAAGGCCCGGTCATTGCATCGACGGATTACATGAAGCTGTTCGCTGACCAGATTCGTCAGTGGGTTCCAACCAAGGAGTATAAAGTCCTGGGCACCGACGGTTTCGGCCGTAGCGACAGCCGCAAGAAGCTGCGTCACTTCTTTGAAGTCGATCGTCACTTCGTTGTGCTGGCAGCCCTGGAAGCTTTGGCGGATCGTGGCGATATCGAACCTAAAGTGGTGGCGGAAGCCATCGCCAAGTTCGGCATCGATCCTGAAAAACGCAATCCACTGGACTGCTAAGAGTCTGCTTCAAGAGCGCTGATCAGAGCGTAAACAGCCGAGGATGCGGAATTTACCTACCGTAAATGAGCATCCAACGCTGTTTCGTTGTAACTGAACCAGCGTATTGGTGAGTGAACAGGTTCTCCTAAGGAGAGACATAGTGAGTGAGTTAATTCGTGTACCCGACATCGGCAACGGTGAAGGCGAAGTCATTGAATTGATGGTCAAGGTCGGTGATCGCATCGAAGCCGACCAGAGCATTCTGACGCTGGAATCAGACAAGGCGAGCATGGAAATCCCTGCTCCCAAGGCTGGCGTCATCAAGGCCATGAAGGTCAAGCTGGGCGACCGCCTGAAAGAAGGCGACGAGCTGTTCGAGCTGGAAGTGGAAGGCGAAGCGGCTGCCGCTCCTGCCCCCGCAGCCGAACCTGCCGCGGCCCCAGCTGCTGCCGAAAAACCGGCTGAAGCTGCACCGGCACCTGCCGCTGCGCCTGCTCCGGCAGCCAGCGCCAGCGTTCAGGACATCCACGTGCCGGACATCGGCTCGTCGGGCAAGGCCAAAATCATCGAGCTGATGGTCAAGGTTGGTGACTCCATTCAGGCTGATCAGTCGTTGATCACCCTGGAATCCGACAAGGCCAGCATGGAGATCCCATCTCCGGCAGCAGGCGTTGTCGAGAGCATCGAAGTCAAGCTGGACCAGGAAGTCGGTACCGGCGACCTGATCCTCAAACTGAAAGTCGAAGGCGCAGCGCCCGCCGCAGCTGCGGCACCTGCTGCCAGCGCACCGGCTGCCGCTCCTGCCAAGGCTGAAGCGGCTGCACCGGCCGCTGCTCCAGCGCCGAAAGCCGAAGCAGCACCTGCTCCGGCTGCACCGGCCAAAGACGGCGCCAAGGTTCACGCAGGCCCGGCTGTTCGTCAGCTGGCACGCGAGTTCGGCGTCGAGCTGAGCGCGGTCAGCGCCACCGGCCCACACGGCCGCGTGCTGAAAGAAGACGTTCAGGTTTACGTCAAGACCATGATGCAGAAGGCCAAGGACGCTCCGGCTGGCGGCGCAAGCGGCGGCTCGGGCATTCCGCCGATCCCGGAAGTCGATTTCAGCCGTTTCGGCGAGATCGAAGAAGTACCGATGACGCGCCTGATGCAACTCGGCGCTTCGGGTCTGCACCGCAGCTGGCTGAACATTCCGCACGTCACGCAATTCGACCAGGCCGACATTACCGACCTGGAAGCTTTCCGTGTTGCGCAGAAAGGCGCTGCCGAGAAGGCTGGCGTCAAGCTGACCGTTCTGCCTCTGCTGCTCAAGTCCTGCGCCCACTTGCTCAAGGAGCTGCCGGACTTCAACGCCTCGCTGGCACCAAGCGGCAAGGCTGTGATCCGCAAGAAGTACGTGCACATCGGCTTTGCCGTGGACACCCCGGATGGCCTGCTGGTACCGGTTATCCGCGACGTCGATCAGAAGAGCCTGTTGCAGCTGGCCGCCGAAGCCGCAGCACTGGCTGAAAAGGCACGTAACAAAAAGCTGACTGCAAACGACATGCAGGGCGCGTGCTTCACCATCTCCAGCCTCGGCCACATTGGCGGCACCGGCTTCACGCCGATCGTCAACGCGCCGGAAGTGGCAATCCTCGGAGTTTCCAAGGCCACCATCCAGCCAGTCTGGGACGGCAAAGCCTTCCAGCCAAAACTGATGCTGCCGCTGTCGCTGTCCTACGATCACCGCGTGATCAACGGTGCAGCTGCCGCCCGCTTCACCAAGCGCTTGAGCGAATTGCTGGCGGATATCCGCACAATCCTGCTGTAAGCCAGGCAGGCCCGTCCCCGGACGGGCCTTGCTATACATCTTTGCGAGCTGCCACGCTCGAACCTCAACCCCGCCTTCCAGCGGGGATTTTTTTGCCTGGCTATCGCGCCCATGCTCCGCGCTCATTGCTGGATTCTGTGGGAGTGACCGGGGCGGCGATCCGCATTGCTCACGACCATCTTCTGGGGCTGTACGGACCCCTTCGCGAGCAAGCTCGCTCCCACGACCTTTATCGCGGTGCCAGGTCTGACTGGCGGGTGATACACTACGCGACATTTTTGTTTTGCAGGTCCACCGTCGTGACTAACACCGCTTTCAATTCTCTGCCTCTGTCCGCTGCCATGCTGGCTAACCTGGAGTCGCTTGGTTACGCCGAAATGACACCGATTCAGGCGCAGAGCCTGCCGGTGATCCTCAAGGGCATGGACCTGATCGCGCAAGCCAAGACCGGCAGCGGCAAGACCGCTGCGTTCGGTATCGGCCTGCTCAACCCGATCAACCCGCGGTTCTTCGGCTGCCAGGCACTGGTCATGTGCCCGACCCGCGAACTGGCGGATCAGGTGGCCAAGGAAATCCGCCGTCTGGCGCGCTCGGAAGACAACATCAAGGTGCTGACCCTCTGCGGCGGCGTGTCTTTCGGCCCGCAGATCGGCTCGCTGGAGCACGGCGCGCATATCATCGTCGGTACGCCTGGGCGTATTCAGCAACATTTGCGCAAGGGTTCGCTGGTGCTGGACGGCCTGAACACGCTGATTCTCGATGAAGCCGACCGCATGCTGGACATGGGTTTCTACGACGCCATCGCCGACATCATCGAGCAGACCCCGCAACGCCGTCAGACCCTGCTGTTCTCCGCGACCTACCCGGTCGGCATCAAGCAGTTGTCGTCGAAATTCATGCGTGACCCTCAAACTGTCAAAGTCGAAGCGCTGCACGCCGACAGCCAGATCGAGCAGATTTTCTATGAGATCTCTCCGGAACAGCGTCTGGAAGCGGTGGTCAAGGTACTCGGTCATTTCCGTCCGGCGTCCTGTGTGGCGTTCTGCTTCACCAAGCAGCAGGTTCAGGAAGTGGTCGACCACCTGACCGCCAAAGGCATGTCTGCCGTCGGTCTGCAGGGTGATCTGGAACAGCGCGACCGCGATCAGGTACTGGCGATGTTCGCCAACCGCAGCACCTCGGTACTGGTCGCCACCGACGTGGCCGCGCGCGGTCTGGACATCGACGCACTGGACATGGTGATCAACGTCGAGCTGGCGCGCGATTCGGAAATCCACATTCACCGCGTAGGCCGTACCGGTCGCGCAGGCGAAAAAGGCATCGCGGTCAGCCTTGTGGCACCGTCGGAAAGCCAGCGCGCCCGCGCTATCGAAGAATTGCAGAAAGCCCCGTTGAACTGGCAGCAGTACGATCAGCTAAGCGTCAAGGAAGGCGGCAAACTGCTGCCGACCATGACGACGCTGTGCATCGGTTCGGGTCGCAAGGACAAACTGCGCCCGGGCGACATTCTTGGCGCGCTGACCGGCGAAGCGGGTATTGCGGGCACTCAGGTGGGCAAGATCGAGATCTTCGATTTCCAGGCGTACGTCGCCGTCGAGCGCAGCATGGCCAAACAGGCTCTGGAGCGTTTGAACAACGGCAAGATCAAAGGCAAGTCGCTGCGCGTGCGGATTTTGTAAAGTTTATAGTTGACCCTGATAGTCCCTACACTCCGCGCCGAGCATCATATACAGGCCCCGAAGGTCCTGAAAACGCGGTTTTCAGGCCTCTGCCCGTAGGGCGTGGGAGCGAACTTGTTCGCGAAGACGGTAGTTCAGACGATAAATCTTCGGAGAACATACCGGCCCTTTCGCGAACAAGCGAAGCGTCGCCCGGTCCGCTCCCACGGCCTTCGGCCAGAATCAAAAACAGGCTTGTATATAGCTTAGCGCGGAGCATAGGAACGATCGTGACCTACAGATCGAGGAAACACGCTGTGCCCGTTACCGACGTTGTAATCATTGGCGCTGGCGCCGCTGGTCTGATGTGTGCGTTCACCGCTGCCGCTCGCGGGCGCCGGGTGATGTTGATCGATCACGCCAATAAACCCGGCAAGAAGATCCTCATGTCCGGTGGCGGGCGCTGCAACTTCACCAACATGTACACCGAGCCGGCCAATTTCCTGTCGCAGAACCCACACTTCTGCAAATCGGCGCTGGCGCGCTATACCCAGTGGGATTTCATTGCGATGGTCGCCAAACATGGCGTGCCGTATCACGAGAAAAAACTCGGCCAGCTGTTCTGCGACAACAAGTCCAGCGACATTCTGGAAATGCTCCTGGAGGAATGCCGTCAGGCCGGTGTCAGCCTGCACATGGACACTTCCGTGCAGCAGATCGACAAAACCGAATACGGCTACAGCCTGCAAACCACGCTGGGCACGTTGAGCTGCGAGGCGCTGGTCATCGCCACGGGCGGGCTGTCGATCCCGACGCTGGGCGCGACCGGCTTTGGCTATCAGGTCGGCAAGCAGTTCGGCCACACGCTGCTGCCCACCCGCGCCGGCCTGGTGCCGTTCACCATCACCGATCAGCTCAAGGAGCTGTGCACCGAGCTTTCGGGCACATCGGTGGATTGCCTGGTCAGTTGCAATGACACCAGCTTCCGCGAAAACATCCTGTTCACGCATCGCGGCCTCAGTGGCCCGGCGATCCTGCAGATCTCCTCGTTCTGGCAGCCCGGTGACACCGTGGAAATCAACTTGCTGCCCGATCACGATGTGCCCGCCTGGCTCAGTCAGCAACAGGCCGAGCGTCCCAACAGCGAGTTGAAAACCCTGCTGGGCGAGATTTTCACCAAGAAGATGGCCAACCTGATCGCCGAACACTGGTTCGTGTCCAAGCCCATGAAGCAGTACACCCACGCCGAACTGTCCGACATCGCCGAAAAACTGGCGAGCTGGAAGGTGGTCCCGGCAGGCACCGAGGGTTATCGCACCGCTGAAGTGACGCTGGGCGGTATCGATACCCGTGAAGTGTCGTCCAAGACCATGGAGTCGCTGAAATCCCCTGGCCTCTATTTCGTCGGCGAAGTACTCGACGTGAGCGGTCATCTGGGCGGCTTCAACTTTCAGTGGGCGTGGGCCTCGGCCTACGCAGCGGCGCAGTACGTGTGACGTAGTGCGCGTGGCGTAACATCACGACACTGCAAACCGGTATAAATTTTGCCAAGCGGATGTACAGCCAGTCGTTTGGTCTGTACATATCCTCCTGCAGAATTGATCAATTGCGAACAGGGCCGTCAGCTTACCCATGGCATCGAAATCTCTCCGTCATACATTCCGTCGATTGTGGGCGCTGGATAAATTCAGCTATAGCGTTCGAGTCTTTATCGCACTGACCGGCAGCATGGCGCTGTGCTGGTACCAAAACGAGATGGCATTGCTGATCCCGCTGTTTCTGGGGATTATTGCCTGCGCATTGGCAGAGACTGACGATAGCTGGCAAGGCCGGCTAAATGCTCTGGCCGTGACGCTGGTGTGCTTCAGTGTTGCCGCACTCGCCGTAGAACTGCTCTTCCCCTACCCCTGGCTGTTTGTCTGCTCACTGGCGCTGGCCAGCTTCTGCCTGACCATGCTCGGCGCGCTGGGCGAACGCTATGGCGCGATTGCCTATGGCACGCTGATCCTCTCGGTCTACACCATGATCGGCGTCGATCAGCGCGGCGGTGAGGTACTGGACTTCTGGCATGAGCCGATGCTGCTGGTGGCGGGTGCAGCCTGGTACGGCCTGCTGTCGGTGCTGTGGCAGATGCTGTTTTCCAACCAGCCGGTGCAACAGGCGCTGGCGCGACTGTTTCGTGAGCTGGGCCAGTACCTGAAACTCAAATCGACCCTGTTTGAACCGATTCGCACGCTCAACGTGGAGGCACGTCGTCTGGAACTGGCGCAGCAGAATGGCAAAGTGGTCGCCGCGCTGAACTCCACCAAGGAAATCATCCTGCACCGCGTTGGCAGCGGCCGCCCCGGTTCGAAAGTCAGCCGCTACCTGAAGCTGTATTTCATCGCCCAGGACATCCACGAGCGCGCCAGCTCGTCGCACTACCCCTACAACTCACTGGCCGACGCCTTTTTCCACAGCGATGTGCTGTTCCGCTGCCAGCGCCTGTTGCGTCAACAGGGCGTTGCCTGTCAGGCCCTGTCGGAATCCATCCAGTTGCGTCAGCCATTCGTATACGACCCAAGCTTCGCCGAAGCCATGGAGGACCTGCACGCCTCTCTGGAACACCTGCGCATCCAGAGCAACCCTGCGTGGCGTGGCCTGTTGCGTTCGCTGCGTGCACTGGCTGCCAACCTCGGCACACTGGATCGCCTGATCAGCGACGCCAGCAACCCGGACGCCGTGGCCGATGCCACCGACAGCAGCCTGCTGGACCGCTCGCCGCGCAACCTCAAGGATGTCTGGACCCGCCTGCGCCTGCAGATGACGCCGACCTCACTGCTGTTCCGTCACGCCCTGCGCCTGCCGCTGGCGCTGACCATCGGTTATGCGATGGTGCACCTGATTCACCCGTCACAGGGCTACTGGATCATCCTGACCACGGTGTTTGTCTGCCAGCCGAGCTACGGCGCCACCCGACGCAAACTCGGCCAGCGGATCATTGGTACGGCAATAGGTCTGACGGTCGGCTGGGTACTGTTCGATCTGGTTACCAGTCCGATTCTGCAATCGATGTGCGCGGTGTTGGCCGGTGTGGTGTTCTTCGTCAATCGCACCACGCGCTACACCCTGTCGACCGCCGCCATCACAGTCATGGTGCTGTTCTGTTTCAATCAGGTCGGCGACGGTTACGGGCTGTTCCTGCCAAGGCTGTTCGATACGCTGCTGGGCAGCTTGATCGCCGGGCTCGCGGTGTTCCTGTTCCTGCCGGACTGGCAAGGACGACGCCTGAACAAGGTGCTGGCCAACACTCTGACCTGCAACAGCATTTACCTGCGGCAGATCATGCAGCAGTACGCCAAGGGCAAGAGTGACGACCTTGCCTATCGACTGGCGCGACGCAACGCACACAATGCCGACGCTGCGCTGTCGACCACATTGGCAAACATGCTTATGGAGCCCGGTCACTTCCGCAAGGAGGCCGATGTCGGTTTCCGCTTTCTGGTCCTGTCACATACGCTGCTGAGCTACCTTTCCGGCCTCGGCGCGCACCGTGATACACAGTTGCCTGGCGATGTCCGCGAACACCTGATCGATAACGTCGGCGCTACGCTGGCAGCCAGTATCGACGAAATCGCCGCAGGGCTGGCCGAGAAGAAACCTGTCGCCGTACAGAGTGACGCAGAGGAAGCACTGGCCGCGCAACTGGAACAGCTGCCGGAAGAGATGGACGAAAGCCAGCGTCTGGTACAGGCTCAGCTAGCCTTGATCTGCCGCCAGCTGGCACCGCTACGCACCCTTGCCGCCCACCTGATCAAAGCTCCGGAGGCTGTTGCAGCCCATGCAGTCTGAACAGCTCGTCGTAGGTGCCGTCGGCCTTCATGGCGGCAATTTCACGATCAAAATCGGCGACGATTTTTGCGTGCTGAGGGTTTTTCAGGCTGACCAGAATATGCAGACTGTTCTCGCTCAACGACCCGGGTAGAAACTCGACACGGTCGCGAACCGCTTCTGGCTCCATCGCCAGGTTATAGCGGGCGACGTATTCGTCCTCCAGTGTCAGGTCTACACGTTCGGCAGCGAGCATGCGTACGGCTGTGGAGAAGTTTTGTACAGGGACCTTCTTGAGCAGACTGTCGCCGTCAAACGCAGGGGAATAGGCATAACCGCGTACAACCGCAATCCTGTAATTGTGCAGTTGTTCATGGGTCCGAACCTCGATAGGCGATTCCCTGCGTTTGATGAAGCGCACGCGATTGAGCAAGTATTCGGCTGAAAACTGGCCAATTTTTGTGCGATCTTCGCTGAACCATGCGTTGATCAGCACATCGTGCCGCCCTTCACTCAACCCCAGCATTGCCCGCGCCCAAGGCACTTGCTCATACAGGGTGGTGTATCCGGCGCGGCGTAAAGCCGTATTGACGATATCGGTCGCAAGCCCGCCGTTGAGCAGCAGCGCATCGGTAAAAGGTGGCCAAGGGTCAGCGACGAGGCGCAGTTTCTCCGCTGCACTGGCATGCGCCATCAGCAAAAAGACCAGCAACCCAACCGCTCGAAGCCACTGCGACATGCTCAGGTTCCTGAAAAGGGCGGTATACCCGATTTAATCCTATCGGCAGCAAAACCATCACTCATGAGAGTGCCAGCAGCTTTTAATTGAAGACCTGAAGCGGTCAGTAGACAAGCCGGAAGAAGAACATGCTCAGTAAAGCTGTACGCACATCGTTGACAGCGTTTATTGGGAATGTCGGCGGATACGTTTAGACTTCGCTTCTGGTTTCCCTGCGAGTCTGCGACATGTCTATCAAATGGATCTGCAAACATCACACCGAGTTGAGCATCCAGCAGCTGTATGCCGTGCTGCAACTGCGCGCCGAGGTGTTTGTGGTCGAGCAGCAATGTGTGTATCTGGACGTGGACGGGCAGGACCTGACGGGCGATACCTGCCACCTGATGGCCTGGCAGGAAGACAAGCTGGTCGCCTACCTGCGCTTGCTGGACCCTATCCAGCAGGGCGGCGACGTCACTATTGGGCGAGTCGTGACAGCCCCTTCGATTCGCAGCCGGGGCATTGGCCATGAACTGATGGAACAGGCTCTGGAAAACGCCGAACGCAAATGGCCTGACCAGCCAATCTATCTGTCGGCACAAGCCCACCTGCAAGGCTATTACAGCCGCTACGGTTTCAACCCGGTGGGCGAGGTCTACCTGGAAGACGACATCCCCCACATCGGCATGCGCCGCGATCTGGACTAAGAGCAGTTGCACGCCTTGAGCTGCAAGCTGCACATTGAAAGCATTGAAAAGGGATTCGTCGATGGAGGTCAGCAAGACCAAAAGCAGTTTCTATCGCCGCCTGTACGTGGCGTACCTGATTGATTCGAAGCTCGCCAGCAGCGTACCCGAACTGACCGCCGTGACCGGCATGCCACGCCGCACCGCGCAGGACACCATCAGCGCGCTCTCCGATCTGGACATCGTGTGTGAATTCGAACAGCAGGAAGGTGCCCGCAATCACGCAGGCAATTACCGTATTCGCAACTGGGGCGCCATCGACAAAACATGGATCGCCCGCAACCTGAACAGCATCAAGGCCGTGCTCGGGTATCCCTAGCAGGGCAGTTGCGAGCTTAAAGCTTGCCGTTCGAAGCCTGCAGCTCGTTATAGGTCAGGTAGACGCGCAGGTCGAATTCCAGCTGGTGATACCGGGGCAGCATGTGCTCGCATAACTGGTAGAACGCCTTGTTGTGGTCTGACTCGCGAAAATGTGCGAGCTCATGAACCACGATCATCTTCAGGAATTGTGCAGGGGCTTCCTTGAACAAGGCGGCTACCCGAATTTCATTGCTTGCCTTGAGCTTGCCGCCCTGCACTCTGGATATTTTAGTGTGCAACCCGAGCGCGCGATGGGTCAGGTCCAGGCGACTATCGAAGAGCACCTTCCTGATGGCCGGCGCGTTGCGCAGGTGATCCTGCTTGAGCGCCAGCGCGTAGGCGTAAAGAGCCTTGTCGCTTTGTATCTGATGACGCTCAGGGTAGCGCTGCTCCAGATAGTCCGCCAGACGGTTCTGGGCAATCAACTGATGCACTTGATCCTGCAGGGTCTGCGGATAGGCCTGCAGGTATTTGAGCGGAGCATGGCTGGCGGCAGTCATGGGGCCTTTTGCATGATGACGAAAGACGCCATTCTACAGCAATCCACTCGATCTCAAGCCTGCCACCTCAAAGTGCCCGGGGAAGCGCAGCGCGTCTTCGGGCACCATCGGATGCGCGATCAGAAAGCCCTGCATGACCTGACAGCCGTTGTCCGCCAGCCACTGGTATTGCTCGGGGGTCTCGACCCCTTCGGCAATAACCAGCATATCGAGGTTGCGACTCAGGTCGATGATGCTGCTGGCCATCGCCGCCTCGCGCCTGGACTCGACAATGTTGGCGACAAAACGCCTGTCCAGCTTCAAGGTGTCTAGCTGAAGATTGCGCAAGTGCGACAGCGAGCATTCGCCGGTCCCGAAATCGTCCAGCGCAATACGCACGCCGACGTCATGCAGCAACTTCAGCTGTTTATGGCTATGCGTAAGGTTATGCACCAGAGAGCTTTCAGTGATTTCCACCTCGATCTGCCCTGGTTTGAGCTCGAAGCGATCCATGGCACGCTTCAGCTCCGAAGCCAGGTTGGGCATGCAGAATTGCGTGGGGCTGACACAGACACTCAGTACCACATCGGCAGCAAACACCCGACTCCACGCCTGACGCTGTTCGGCACCCTGATCGAAAATCCAGCTGCCTAGCCGGTTGATCAACCTGGTCTCTTCAAGCAAGGGAATGAACAGTGCAGGAGGTACCTCGCCGACCGCCGGATGCTGCCAGCGCAACAACGCTTCGAAACCACGCAGGCGGCCATCCGCAACGTGGACCTGGGGCTGGTACACCACCGAAAAATCCTTGCCATCGATGGCCGTGCGCACGCTTTCCTCAAGCATCAGCCGTGAGCGGGCGCGTCCGTTCATGTTCTGGTCGTAGAACCGGTATTGCTGACGCCCTGCACGCTTGGCCTCGTACATGGCGATATCTGCCGCACGCAGCAAACCGTCCAGATTCGAGCCGCAGTCCGGAAAGGTCGCAATACCGACACTGGCACCCAAGGTGATATCGACACCGTCGACCTGGCGTCTTCCCGACACCCGTTCAATGAGCTTTTCGGCGATTTTGGCCGCCTGTTCGGGGTAATCAAGCCCATCGATCACGACCGTGAATTCGTCGCCGCCAATGCGCGCCAGAACATCATAGGGGCGCATGCTGTCCTTGAACTGCTCGGCGACCCAGAGCAATACCTGATCACCGGCGTCATGACCCAGCGCATCATTGATCTGCTTGAAGCCGTCCAGGTCCATGAACAGCACAACCAGGTATTTGTCTGTCTGCTCCTTTCGCAGGAGCATGCCTTCAACGGCCTGATAAAGCCCGCGGCGATTGAGCAGGCCTGTCAAAGCGTCGGTAACGGCCTGTTTTTCAAGTTGCTGATAAAGATCACGGACTACCGACATATCCAGAACCGTCATCACCATCGCCTTCTGCTCCGCAGGCAGCGCCGCGCAAGACAAGGCAACCGGCAACTGTGTACCTTGTGCGGTACGCAGAACGGCATCGTGCACCCGGTAGGTGTCGGCCTTGCGATAGTGCTTGTAGAAGCCAGACTCCAGCCAGTCGCCCACTTGCGGTTCGATAATGTAATCCAGCACTTGCGTACCGCGCAGTTGATCGACCGAAGCGCTCAACAACTGGCAGATGGCGGGATTGGCAAAACTGATGGTGCCCGCCTCATCAACGACCAGAATGCCTTCGGCGACGTTGGCCAGCACTGACGCGTTGAACGCTCGGGCCGATTCAAGCTCCAGCGAGAGCTGTTGCAGCGCACGACGGTTACGCTGCTGCTCAAGCAGGGTCTGCACCTTGGGCTTGAGAACGTTCGGGTCGAAGGGTTTGAACAGGTAATCCGTCGCGCCATTCGCATACCCCTTCTGCACGGCATCCTGAGTCTGCTCATTGGCCGTGAGAAAGATAATCGGCGTCAGACGGGTGCGCTGACTGCCTCGCATTAGCCGGGCGACTTCGAAGCCGTCCATGCCCGGCATCTGCACATCCAGCAGAACCAGATCGACTTCCTGCTCAAGAAGTACCGTCAATGCTTCGATGCCTGAACTCGCAGTCACAATATGCCAGTCCGTTCTTTGCAGAACAGCGCACATCGTCACCAGATTTTCCGGGTAATCGTCTACAACCAGTAAAACCGAAGAGCCATCGTGTGGCTGTGTTGGCACGCGTTCCATGCTGCTTCTCTATGTGGGCATGACGCCTGGGTTTCAGGACGACCGTCATACTTTGGAATAACTCTAGCCCCGTCTCGCAAAAAGCAGAAGCAAGGCACCCCTTCCCTACCATCAAAGTTCGATCTACCCGACTAACGGTCATTCCCTGTACGCCGTGCACACTCTGCTCTGCAGGAAAAGTGACAGCACTTTGACGTCATTGGTTCGACAACTTTTAATTAACAAATCGCCCTACAATCCGTATAAAACTCGCTCAAACCCTCTTGCTAGAGGCCCCCCTTGGTAGCAAACAGACATGCGCGGAAGGATTGAACATGATCGATCTCGGATCGTACCAACTCAGCATTCCAGTGGGCTCACCCCCCAAAACCATTACCACCGCTCAGCTTGTTAAGGGTTATGACGGCAAATACTTCAAATCAAAATCGGACTCCATTGTGTTCTGGTCTCCGGTGACCGGGACCAAAACCGAAAACGCTAAATATTCGCGCAGCGAGTTACGGGAAACATGGTCAGATGGATCACTGCACAATTGGGTATATCCCGACGCGGACAACTATCTGAACGCTAAACTGGAAGTCGATCAGGTGCCCTCTTCCGGCAAGATCGTGATCGGCCAGATACATGCCTACGAGAGCACCGAGCCTCTTCTGAAAGTCGAGTATCAATACAAGGAAGACACCAAGACCGGAGACATCGTTGCGAAAGTTCGCAATCGTTTCGATGACGACGAAAGCAAGGTCTATAAGATAGTCGAAGGTGTGAAGCTCAATCAGACATTCAGTTACGTCATTCACCTGAGCAAGGGTGGAAAATTGACTGTCAGTGTCAACGACACCGACTGGAGCAAGCGCATCAGCGAGACCTGGCGCGACAAGCCTTTGTATTTCAAAGCCGGTGTTTATACCCAGGACAACACCGGGTATACCTCGGAAGGCGGCAAGGCCACGTTCTATAATCTGGATATTGATCACAACAAGAGCTGAGTCGCACGCAGGCCTTGAATCAAACGATCAAAAAAACGGCCCGCACTTGCAGAAAGTGCGGGCCGCTTTTCATTTCATCGGTTATTCAAGCAGCATTATCAGCGGTTGGCTTTGAACTCCTGCTCAGCCGCCAGGAAACGTGTCTGCATGGACGCGGACGCAGGCTTGCTGATCAGACTGAATACCACGATGGCAATGCTGGCAAGGATGAAACCCGGGATGATTTCATACAGGCCAAGGGTACTGAACTGCTTCCAGAGTACGACAGTCGCAGCGCCGACTATTACCCCAGCCAGCGCACCATTGCGCGTCATGCCTTTCCACAGCACAGATATCAGCACCACAGGGCCGAATGCAGCGCCAAACCCTGCCCAGGCATAGCTCACCAGCCCCAGTACGCGATTCTCGGGATTGGCGGCCAGCAGAATGGCAATGACAGCGATCAGCAACACCATCGCACGCCCGACCCACACCAACTCAAGCTGCGAAGCCCCCTTGCGCAGATAAGCCTTGTAGAAGTCTTCGGCCAGCGCGCTGGAGCACACCAGCAACTGGCAACTCAGCGTACTCATCACCGCAGCCAGAATGGCCGACAGCAATACACCGGCAATCCATGGATTGAACAGCAGCTTGGCCAGTTCGATGAAGACCCGCTCCGGGTTCTCGGTCACCGGCCCGGCCACATCCGGGTGCGCGGAGAAGTAAGCGATACCAAAGAAGCCTACCGCCACAGTACCGCCAAGGCACAGGATCATCCAGGCCATAGAGATGCGTCGGGCGCTGGCAATCGACTTGACCGAATCAGCCGCCATGAAGCGCGCCAGGATATGCGGCTGACCGAAATAACCCAGTCCCCAGCCAAGCAGGGAAATGATGCCGATGAAGGTCGTGTTCTTGAACATGTCGAAGCTGGTCGGATCTTTCGCTTCAATGGCCAGGAAGGTGGTATCGACCCCGCCTGTTGCCAGCAGGACGATGATCGGCGTCAGGATGAGGGCGAAGATCATCAGCGTGGCTTGTACGGTGTCGGTCCAGCTCACGGCCAGAAAACCACCGACGAAGGTGTACGCAATGGTAGCCGCAGCGCCGGCCCACAGGGCGGTTTCGTAGGACATGCCGAAGGTGCTTTCAAACAGACGCGCGCCCGCAACGATGCCCGAGGCGCAATAGATGGTGAAGAACACCAGAATCACGATGGCCGAGATGATGCGCAGCAGGCCGCTGTTGTCTTCGAAGCGGCTGCTGAAGTAATCCGGCAGGGTCAGCGCGTCACCGTTGTGCTCTGTCTGCACACGCAGACGACCGGCCACGAACAGCCAGTTCAGGTAGGCGCCGATGATCAGACCAATGGCGATCCAGCTTTCCGACAGGCCGGACATATAGATAGCCCCCGGCAACCCCATCAACAGCCAGCCGCTCATGTCCGAGGCCCCTGCTGAAAGCGCTGTTACCACGCTGCCCAGGCTGCGCCCGCCGAGGATGTAATCCGAAAGGTTGTTGGTAGAGCGATAGGCCATCAGGCCGATCAAGACCATTGCCGCTATATAGATCACAAACGTGATCAAGGTAGGGTTACTGACACTCATGAGTTCTGCCTTGGCATTGTTTTTATGTTGGCACCCGATGCCAAAGGGAATAGCGACCGATATTCGGCGCATCCGTGCTTTTGCACCCGACACCGCGTTGACTGATCGCTCCGCAAGGATCGGCAATCAATGACTGGCGGTTGCACCGCGGGAATGAATCCTATTAAACAAACCAAACAAGGTGCAACCCATTTCAACGTGCAAGTTGCACCTGTTACAAAAAAACCAATAAAGGCGTTTTTCTGCGCCATTTTAGGGCGTTTTCGACCCTCTCTACAAACAATCGCGCACCAGCTCTGAGCAAAGCAGCACTCTCGCGGGTCACTTGCCGGGAATGTCACAAAATATTATCGAAACAGGGTTGCACTCGGTTGCACCTGACCCCGTCACAGCGCTAATCTTCGCCAAAGCCGATGCCACCGTTGCGTGGCTATAATGAGGACAACACATGGCCACCACTACTCTAGGCGTCAAACTTGACGACCCGACCCGCGAGCGATTGAAAGCCGCCGCCCATTCGATCGACCGCACACCGCACTGGTTGATCAAGCAGGCAATTTTCAATTACCTGGAAAAACTGGAGAGTGGTGCAACCTTGCTGGAGCTCAATGGCGCGACTGGCAAAGACAGCGAAGACCGAGGCGAAGTGGCGGAAGACACAGGCCTGCAATGCTTCCTGGATTTCGCCGAGAGCATTCAACCGCAGTCGGTATTGCGGGCGGCCATCACCTCCGCCTACCGCCGCCCCGAGCAGGAAGTGGTGCCGATGCTGCTGGAGCAGGCGCGCCTGACTGCACCTGTTGCCGAAGCCACCAACAAGATGGCCGCGTCTATTGCCGAAAAGCTGCGCAACCAGAAAAGTGCTGGCGGCCGCGCTGGCATTGTTCAAGGCCTGTTGCAGGAATTTTCGCTGTCCTCGCAGGAAGGCGTTGCACTCATGTGCCTGGCCGAGGCGTTGCTGCGCATTCCGGACAAGGGCACGCGCGATGCCCTGATTCGCGACAAGATCAGCAACGGCAACTGGCAGCCGCACTTGGGCAACAGCCCCTCGCTGTTCGTCAACGCTGCCACCTGGGGCCTGCTGCTGACCGGCAAGCTGGTCGCCACTCACAATGAGGCAGGCCTCACTTCTTCACTGAGCCGCATCATCGGCAAGAGCGGCGAACCGATGATCCGCAAGGGCGTCGACATGGCCATGCGCCTGATGGGCGAGCAGTTCGTCACCGGCGAAACCATCGGCGAAGCCCTGGCCAATGCCAGCCGTTTTGAAGCCAAGGGCTTCCGCTATTCCTACGACATGCTGGGTGAAGCGGCGCTTACCGAGCATGATGCGCAGAAGTATCTCGCGTCCTACGAGCAGGCCATACACTCCATCGGCAAGGCCTCCCACGGCCGCGGTATCTACGAAGGCCCGGGCATTTCCATCAAGCTGTCGGCACTGCACCCGCGCTATAGCCGCGCCCAGTACGAGCGCGTGATGGAAGAACTGTACCCGCGCCTGCTGTCGCTGACCCTGCTGGCCAAGCAGTACGACATCGGCCTGAACATCGATGCCGAAGAGGCTGATCGTCTGGAGCTGTCACTGGATCTGCTCGAGCGCCTGTGCTTCGAACCGCAGCTGACTGGCTGGAACGGCATTGGCTTCGTAATTCAGGCTTACCAGAAGCGCTGCCCTTATGTGATCGATTACGTGATCGATCTGGCTCGGCGCAGCCGTCACCGCCTGATGATCCGTCTGGTCAAGGGCGCGTATTGGGACAGCGAGATCAAGCGCGCCCAGGTCGAAGGTCTGGAAGGCTATCCGGTGTACACGCGCAAGGTGTACACCGACGTCTCGTACATCGCCTGTGCCCGCAAGCTGCTGGCGGCACCAGAAGTCATTTATCCACAATTCGCCACACACAACGCCCACACCCTGGCGGCTATTTACCAGATCGCCGGGCAGAATTATTACCCAGGTCAGTATGAGTTCCAGTGCCTGCACGGCATGGGCGAGCCTTTGTACGAGCAGGTCGTAGGCAAGGTCGCAGACGGCAAGCTGAACCGTCCATGCCGCGTGTACGCTCCGGTCGGCACGCATGAAACGCTGTTGGCCTATCTGGTCCGTCGTCTGCTGGAAAACGGTGCCAACACGTCGTTCGTCAACCGGATTGCCGACCATTCGATCTCCATTCAGGAACTGGTGGCCGACCCGGTCAGCCAGATCGAACGCATGGCAACACAGGAAGGCGGTTTCGGCTTGCCGCACCCGCGCATTCCGCTGCCGCGCGACCTGTATGGCACCGAGCGCGCCAACTCCAGCGGCATCGACATGGCCAACGAGCATCGTCTGGCTTCGCTGTCCTCGGCCCTGCTCGCCACAGCGCACAATGACTGGAAAGCTGCCCCCATGCTCGGCTGCCCGGCCAGCGCAGGCACACTGACTGCCGCGTTGAACCCATCGGACCTGCGTGATGTGGTCGGTCATATTCAGGAAGCCTCGCTGCAGGATGTCGAGAACGCCATCCAGTGCGCCTTGAGCGCTGGCCCGATCTGGCAGGCAACACCGCCTGCCGAACGCGCCGCAATTCTGGAACGTGCTGCCGATTTGATGGAAAGCGACATCCAGCCCTTGATGGGCCTGCTGGTCCGCGAGGCGGGCAAGACCTTCGCCAACGCCATCGCCGAGGTGCGCGAAGCCGTCGACTTCCTGCGTTACTACGCCGTACAGGCGCGCAATGATTTCACCAACGACGCCCATCGTCCGCTGGGGCCGGTGGTCTGCATCAGCCCGTGGAACTTCCCGCTGGCAATTTTCAGCGGTCAGGTCGCTGCTGCACTGGCTGCGGGCAACCCGGTGCTGGCCAAACCGGCCGAGCAAACACCGTTGATTGCCGCCCAGGCTGTGCGCCTGCTGCTTGAAGCCGGTATCCCGGAAGGCGTGGTGCAATTGTTACCGGGGCGCGGTGAAACCGTAGGTGCCGGGCTGGTCGGCGACGAACGCGTCAAAGGCGTGATGTTCACCGGTTCCACTGAAGTCGCCCGCCTGCTGCAACGCAACGTGGCGGGTCGCCTGGACTCGCAGGGCCGCCCCATACCGTTGATCGCCGAAACCGGCGGTCAGAACGCGATGATCGTCGACTCTTCGGCGCTGACCGAACAGGTTGTCATTGACGTGGTTTCTTCGGCGTTCGACAGCGCCGGGCAACGTTGCTCGGCACTGCGCGTGCTGTGCCTGCAGGAAGACTCTGCCGACCGCGTCATCGAAATGCTCAAGGGGGCGATGGCCGAGAGCCGCCTCGGCAACCCGGAGCGCCTGTCCGTGGACATCGGCCCGGTGATCGATGCCGAGGCCAAGGCGGGTATCGAAAAACACATCCAGGCCATGCGCGACAAAGGCCGTACGGTTTATCAGGTGGCCATTGCCGATAGCACGGAGCTCAAGCGTGGCACTTACGTGATGCCGACCCTGATCGAGCTGGAAAGCTTCGATGAGCTGCAACGCGAAATCTTCGGCCCGGTGCTGCACGTGGTGCGCTACAAGCGCAAGGAACTGGGCCTGCTGATAGACCAGATCAATGCATCCGGCTACGGCCTGACCCTTGGTGTTCATACCCGTATAGACGAGACCATCGCCAAGGTCATCGACAACGTCAACGCAGGCAACGTCTATGTAAACCGTAACATCGTCGGTGCTGTGGTGGGCGTCCAGCCATTTGGCGGCGAAGGCTTGTCCGGCACCGGCCCTAAAGCCGGTGGCCCGCTGTACCTGTACCGCCTGCTGTCGACGCGTCCGCAGGATGCCATCGAGAAATCGTTCGTGCGCAGTGATGCACTGTCTGCTCCGGACACCCGCCTGCGTGACATCCTCAACAAACCGTTGCAAGCCTTGAAGACCTGGGCAGCCAGTAACCAGCAAAGCGATCTGGATGCCCTGTGCAGCCAATACGCCGAGCAATCGCAAAGCGGCATCACTCGCCAGCTGGCGGGGCCGACCGGCGAGCGCAACAGCTATGCGATTCTGCCGCGTGAACACGTGCTTTGCCTGGCGGATGACGAGAACGACCTGCTGATTCAACTGGCGGCCGTGCTGGCTGTCGGCAGCTCTGCCGTTTGGCCGGAAACAGACATCAGCAAGCCATTGCGCGCTCGTCTGCCAAAGGACGTTCAGGCACGCATCAAGCTGATCCCTGACTGGACCAAGGACGAAGTCGCTATCGACGCCGTCCTGCACCACGGCGATTCCGATCAGCTACGCGCCATCTGCCAGCAGATCGCCCAGCGCAGCGGCGCAATAGTCGGCGTCAACGGCCTGTCCCACGGCGAAACCAACGTGCCGCTGGAACGCCTGGTGATAGAGCGGGCATTGAGCGTGAACACTGCGGCGGCGGGTGGCAATGCGAGCCTGATGACGATCGGCTGATGCCGCTAGGTAACAGATGACGCAGGGCGTCAAGAAAGGCCTTCCCACGCTGGAGCGTGCGGAACGAAAGGTGTCTGAAAAACACCGACCGTTCCCATGCTCTGGACGCTTCGCGTCCGCTCTCGATACCCCCCGCACACGCTCGACCATCACCCGAATCAATCTTGCTACCCTCCCCCCTCAACCCGACCTAGACTTGAGCCATTCCAAGAATAGGTACGCCATCATGTCCGAGTCGCTGCTCAGTTCCCGAAACCTGGCTTTCGAGCTGTATGAAGTGCTGGACGCCGAAGGGCTGACGCGGCGTGAGCGGTTTGCCGAGCATTCGCGGGAAACCTTCGATGCAGCGCTGGGGACGGCGCGTACTATCGCGGAAAAGTATTTTGCGCCGCACAACCGCAAGGCTGACGAAAACGAGCTGCGCTATGAAAATGGCGAAGCGATTCTGATCCCCGAGGTCAAGCCTGCGGTGGATGCGTTTCTCGCCGCTGGTTTTCTCAATGCATCGCGTGATTTTGAAGCGGGCGGCATGCAGTTGCCGACCCTACTGTCACAGGCCTGCTTTGCCCACTTTCAGGCAGCCAATGTCGGAACCACGGCCTACCCGTTCCTGACCATGGGCGCGGCGAATCTGATTGAGAGTTTTGGCAACGACGAACAAAAACAGCGCTTTCTGCAACCGATGATCGAGGGGCGCTTCTTCGGCACCATGGCGCTGACCGAGCCACACGCAGGCTCGTCGCTGTCAGACATCCGCACCCGCGCCGAACCGGCAGACGACGGCACCTACCGGCTGCGTGGCAACAAGATTTTCATCTCGGGTGGTGATCACGCGCTTTCGGAAAATATCGTGCACATGGTATTGGCAAAACTGCCGGATGCGCCTGGCGGGGTCAAAGGTATCTCGCTGTTCATCGTGCCCAAGTTTCTGGTCAACGACGACGGCAGCCTCGGCAAGCGCAACGATGTGCTGCTGGCTGGCCTGTTTCACAAGATGGGCTGGAAAGGCACTACCTCTACCGCGCTGAATTTCGGCGATAACGGTGAGTGTGTCGGCTATCTGGTCGGCAAGCCTCATCACGGTTTGAGTTACATGTTCCAGATGATGAACGAAGCACGCATCGGCGTCGGCCTGGGCGCGGTCATGCTCGGCTATTCGGGGTATCTGTATTCTCTGGATTATGCCCGCGACCGACCTCAAGGTCGGCTGCCCGACAGCAAGAGCCCCGAGAGCACGCCTGTTCCGATCATTCAGCACGCCGACGTGCGGCGCATGCTACTGATCCAGAAAGCGTATGTAGAAGGCGCGTTCGACCTGTGCCTGTATGCCTCACGACTGTTCGACGACACACAGACCGGAGAAACCGAAGACGCCCGCAAGCATGCCCATGAACTGTTGGACCTGCTGACTCCGGTGGTCAAGTCATGGCCCTCGGAGTTCTGCCTGAAGGCTAACGAGCTGGCGATTCAGGTTCTAGGCGGTCATGGCTATACCCGCGAATACCCTGTTGAGCAGTACTACCGCGACAACCGGCTTAATCCGATTCATGAAGGTACTCACGGCATTCAGTCGCTGGACCTGCTTGGCCGCAAGCTGGCGCAGAACGGCGGCACCGGCCTCAAGCAACTGCTGCGCCTGATATCCGATACATGCGAGCGGGCGCAGGTTTATGACTCACTTCATGAGCTGCGCCAACCTCTGGAGCAATTGGTCACTCATGTGCAGGCTGTCACCCTCGGCCTGCTGACCGATCTGGCGCAAGGCAGAATCACCAGTACGCTGGCCAATTCGGCGCTGTACCTCAAGGTATTCGGCCACACCATCATCGGCTGGCGCTGGCTGGAACAGGCGATTCGCGCCGAGGAAGGTCTGGGCAAAGGTCATTCGTCTGACAGCGACTTCTACAAGGGCAAGCTGCAAGCTGCCCGCTACTTCCTGACATGGGAATTACCGGGCTGCCATCACGAGCTGAGCATTCTGGAGAACCGCGATGACACCTGCCTCGCTATGCGCGATGACTGGTTTTAAATAAAACCGGGCGGCGCTTGGTCAGTGAGGGCTGAACAGGTCAGTCATCGGGTTCTGTGGAAAGAACCGGTCGACCAATACCTTGGCATCTGCCCCCAACTTGAGCGCGTATTGCTCTCGACTGAATGGCTCGCCCGTGCGCATATCGTAAAGCGCTCTTCCCTGAACCGGGCGATCGACCTCCTGCATCTGGACTTTCATGAGACGATAAAAATCGCCGACCACTTCTTCGATACTCTCGATCTGAAAATAACAACCGGGCAAAAAGATCGATTCGGCCTCATCGGGCGAGGCTGAAAATGGCGCGATCGGCGTGGCCCTCAAATACCGTCCTTTGGGCAAAACAAAGACCACCGAAGTATCATCGAACGTTATCGGCCCAATCACCGCATTAGTAGGGGCACCGGCTCGACTGCTGGCGAACGCGCTGACCACATAGGGGTTTTCACTGAACGAAGTGATATCGGTATTGACCAGCACATCGCCAACCTTGATCTGCCCGCTACGGAACACGGCACCCGAGGTGCCCCGATCACCGCTGCCACCCCGATACAACTCGACATCATTGCTATAGCCCACCACCTGGATGTCATCGGCAAGACGCTCAATGAACCTTACCTGGTTGGGGCCCCTACGTTCGCCTGTACGCAGGAATCGATTGAACACCGTATCCTCCTGGGTATAGAGCATGATGTTAGCGCCGTAATAGTCGTCCTCGCCCAGCTTGAACACCCTGTGTTTACCGTGCCACGGGTCCCGGTACACTTCATCGCCTTCGGGTGAAGAGTCAGACTCCAGAACATCGTCCGTGGCTGGCTCCCAGATATCCATGACCTCTTTCTGACGAGTCAGGGCTCTTTCTGCATAATATTGCTCATTGAATATGTCCGTTTGCAGGTACCTGTCCCAGAACGTTGAATGCACTGTTGCATAAGGTTTTCCTGGCGGGACTGATGAGCTGGTAGACGGCACCTGCGGATCCATAGGCGAGCCACCCTGCAAGCCAGGTGATTGAATCAGCGTCCATTCTCCGTCGAGCCCCAAGCGAACCGGCTTACTGCCAACGAACGCAAAAGGATTGTCAGGGTCAACGATAAACCAGCACTGCTGTTGCTCACTGAACATCACGCGGTACGGCAACCGCGCAAGCTTGATCCAGGTTTCGCCATTGCCCAACGAGTAAACGCCACGAAACCTGCCTTCCTCGGCTGAGGGCGTGAGGCTGTCCAGCAGCAGGTTGCCTTCCATGTTTTCCAGCGGATCGACAATCACGCCACTCTCCACAACTTCACTGGGGAGCGACACGACATCCGCCCGCACTAATGGAATACGCTCAGGCATGGCACGAATGGACATCAGTAGCGGCAGATTAAAAAGCAGGTAAAGGGTGTTGATAATGGCACCCAATACACCAGCGCGACGTTGCGCCGGGGTCTTGCCATTGACCGCCTGATCAATGTTCAACCCGGTATTGGCGAGGCCTGCGCCAACCAGCGTCAGAGCAACGGGCCACCCCAACGCGGCTAGGCCGCCAAAAGCCTGCATGAAGGCACTTAGATAACCGATCCACATCTGCTTGCGCAGATCGGCGTTGGACGTCAGCAACTGATGCGCGTCGGCGGTCATGACCTGACGCGCGATATCACGCAGATAAATAAAGGGATCACCCACGATGGGTGCCCGGGATTGATTGATAAGTCGGACATCGGCACGCCAGTCATGCGCGAGCAATTCACTGACTCCGCGCGCAAACCTGACGCTGTCCTGTGTTCGTGCCGCCTCGCCGCGCAGGAAATTGCCTGTCAGTGCCTTACCCGCCTGCTCGCTCGCGAACTGCCCCTTGAGCCAGTTGTATAGCGCGCGTTCGTTTTCGAACACCTGAAAAGGCTGCTCGGCATCAGGCCGGTAAATCACTTCCCGGCCATCAGCGATAACGATACGCAGCATGTCGTAAGTCTTGACGCCGTTGATATCCAGCGTATGCACCGAAAGGCCAGGCGTTACCAAGGGCGAGTCCCGCAAGGCCTTCAGCGTCGCAGGCTGCGAGGGATCAGTGACGACGAATCGAGTGACGTGCTTGAAGTCGTCTGGCGAAAGCTGACCTTTGCGCAGGCAATTACCGGCTGCAACCAAATAGTGCGCTTTGGCCAGAATGCAAAAATTCTCACTGTGCGAACTCCAGAAACGCTCCATGCGGCGGGTGTACAGCGAGCTGAAATCCAGCGTCCACATTTCTGCCAGCAAAGTCTGCGGTAGCATGGGCACCTCGTTGCGCTCGTCGAACACCTCATGATCCGGACCGTCGGTATAAAAACCGCCGTAAAGGGAAAGCTCATCACTGGCCTCTTGGTCGTGGGCGTTGAAGTTCTGCATGAGCAGTTCGATCAACGTCATCGATTGCAGCGGTTTGCCGGAATGTTGCCAGCCGGTAAATGTACGCGGACTGCTGCTTGCGCTGCCGAAACGATGCCAATAGACCTTGTCAGGGTTAAACACCTTTTGCGTGTGCTGAAGCATGATCTTGCTGACTACGCTATAGGCCAGATCGTGCAGATCGGGGTAGTCGAAAACAAATTGCTTCGCGCGTTCACGCAGCAGTTGCTGATCGGTTTTAGGTATTTTCAGAGATTGGGTCGTCATGACTTCTTCCTGTATGAGAGAAGTCATGCACGTAATCACTCCTTACGGCATACGTGGCACTAACTATTTATAACGCGACCCTGCGCAGGCAGGCACGTGAACTGATTCAGTCAGAGGCCCGAACAGCAAAGGCGGCGGGTGACTGCAGATTGATCGGGTTCGGCCGGAAGTAATCGCGACCGAAAGTATTTGCTCGCCCGCCTCCAGAACTCTGCATGCGGATCCCGCTTATCGCCGAACGGATTTCCGCCCTTCTTATTTCTGCAATTTCATCGTCCATGATGAAAACCTTCTATAGCTGAAGCTCGACAACAGGCCGCAAGAAGGCTTGGCTTGCGGCATATACGTCTGTGTCGACCGCCAGATTGCGACGAGTCACGTGCTCTGGAACGCCGAATCTGCGTGATCCGCCGGAAATTGATCTTTGACAGCCAAGCAATTCAACAGGTTAAATCGCTTGGCACGCGGACTGCATGGTCAGTTTTCGCCCCTCTCGCTTCAATTCAGTTTTCTACGGAGTACCGCCCTTGGACGCCACCACCATCAACAGCCTGTTCCTGATCGGCGCGTTGCTGGTAGCCGCAAGCATCCTGGTCAGCTCTCTTTCATCACGCCTGGGTATTCCGATCCTGGTCATCATCCTGGCCGTGGGCATGGTGGCGGGCGTGGATGGCGGCGGGATCATCTTCGACAACTACGCTACCGCCTACCTGGTCGGCAACCTTGCGCTGGCCGTGATCCTGCTCGACGGCGGGCTGCGCACACGGGTGGCCAGTTTCCGGGTTGCGCTGTGGCCTGCCTTGTCGCTGGCAACGGTGGGCGTGCTGATCACCACCGTACTGACCGGCATGGTGGCTGCCTGGCTGTTCAATCTCAGCGTCATTCAGGGCCTGTTGATCGGCGCGATCGTCGGCTCCACAGACGCCGCTGCGGTGTTCTCCCTGCTGGGCGGCAAAGGCCTGAACGAGCGGGTCACCGCCAGCCTTGAGATAGAATCGGGCAGCAACGACCCTATGGCCGTGTTCCTGACCGTCACCCTGATCGGCATGCTGGCCAGCGGTCAGACCGGCTTGCACTGGGGGCTGCTGGGGCATTTGATTCAGGAGTTCGGCATCGGCAGTTTCATCGGCCTGGGCGGCGGCTGGATCCTGCTTCAGCTGGTCAACCGCATCAATCTGGCGGCCGGCCTGTACCCTATTCTGGTGATTGCCGGGGGGCTTGCGATCTTTGCCCTGACCAACGCGATTCACGGCAGCGGCTTTCTCGCGGTCTACCTGTGCGGTCTGGTGCTGGGTAACCGGCCGATCCGCAGCCGCCACGGCATCCTGCACATGCTCGACGGCATGGCCTGGCTGGCACAGATCGGCATGTTTCTGGTGCTGGGCCTGCTGGTCACGCCCCACGACCTGCTGCCGATTGCAATACCGGCGCTAGGCCTGGCGCTGTGGATGATTCTGGTGGCACGCCCGCTGTCGGTGATGGTCGGCCTGCTGCCGTTCAAGGCCTTCCATGGCCGCGAAAAAGCCTTTATCGCCTGGGTCGGCCTGCGCGGCGCGGTGCCGATCATTCTCGCCGTGTTCCCGCTGATGGCCGGGCTGCCCAATGCGCAGCTGTACTTCAACCTGGCGTTCTTCATCGTACTGGTCTCGCTGTTGCTGCAAGGCACCAGCCTGCCGTGGGTGGCCAAACTGTTGAAAGTGACGGTTCCGCCTGACCCTGCGCCTATTTCCCGAGCCGCGCTGGAGGTGCACGTCACCAGTGAATGGGAGCTGTTCGTCTACCGTCTGGGCGCTGAAAAGTGGTGCATCGGTGCAGCGCTGCGTGAGCTAAAAATGCCTGAAGGCACGCGTATTGCCGCGCTGTTCCGGGGCCAGCAGTTGCTCCACCCGTCCGGCAGTACGACGCTGGAAGTGGGCGACCTGCTCTGTGTGATCGGTCACGAACATGATCTTCCGGCATTGGGCAAACTGTTCAGCCAGGCACCGCAACGTGGCCTGGACCTGCGCTTCTTCGGCGACTTCGTTCTTGAAGGCGATGCACGGCTGGGTGAAGTCGCGGCCCTGTATGGCCTGAAACTCGATGGCATTGACCCCGGAATGCCACTCAGCCAGTTCATCGTGCAGAAGAACCGCGGCGAGCCAGTGGTGGGCGACCAGATTGAATGGAATGGAACTATTTGGACAGTTGCCGTCATGGACGGGAACAAGATCCAGAAAGTGGGCGTCAAATTCCCCGAAGGAACCCGCCCGGGCCCCGGACTGTTCCTTTAAACTGCCAATCCACACGTATCATCATGCGACCGGTGTCTATGTTTTCCCTGCGTTCCATTTGTGCTGCCGCACTGTTTGCGCTTTGCCTGTCCACCTTCCCGGCGCTCGCCGCCGACCCGCCCAGCAGCGATGCCGTGCAGCAAAGCCTCGACAAGATTGCTGATCGCAAGCTGCCTGATGCCGAGCAGAAAGCGCTGCAACAGGTACTCGAGCAAACGTTGGCTTTTCTCGCCAGCAAGAAGGACAGCGAGCAGAAACTCGAAGCGCTCAAGCAACAACTGGCCCAGGCGCCAAAACAGACCTCGGAAAACCAGCGCGAGCTGGCCCGCCTGAAAGAAAGCAAAGTGGTACCCGTCGCCCAGCGCTACGGCGGCCTTGATGTGCCACAACTGGAGCAGCTTCTCAGCCAGCGCAGTACCCAGCAAAGCGACCTGCAAAGCGAACTCAACGACGCCAACAGCCTGGCCATCACCGCGCAGACCCGGCCTGAGCGGGCGCAGACTGAAATCAGCGCCAATCAGACGCGTATCCAGCAGATCAACGCCATCCTCAAGAGCGGCAAGGACAATGGCAAGACCCTGAGCGCCGACCAGCGCAATCTGCTCAATGCAGAACTGGCCTCGATCAACGCCCTCAACCTGCTGCGCCGTCAGGAACTGGCCGGTAACAGCCAGTTGCAGGACCTGGGCAATAGCCAGCATGACTTGCTGACCGAAAAGGTCGCGCGCCAGGAACAGGAAATTCAGGACCTGCAGACCCTGATCAACGACAAGCGTCGCGCCCAATCGCAGAAAACGGTCGCCGACCTGTCCCTGGAAGCGCAAAAGTCCGGTGGCAGCAGCCTGCTGGCGACCGAAAGCGCCGCTAACCTCAAACTGTCTGACTACCTGCTGCGCGGCACCGACCGCCTCAACGAGCTGACCCAGCAGAACCTCAAGACCAAGCAGCAACTGGACAACCTGACCCAGACCGATCAAGCCCTCAGCGAGCAGATCAACGTGCTGAGCGGTAGCCTGCTGCTGTCCAAGATTCTCTACAAGCAGAAGCAGGCGTTGCCGCACCTGGAGCTGGACAAGGGCCTGGCCGACGAAATCGCCAACATCCGCCTGTATCAGTTCGACATCAACCAGCAACGCGAGCAGATGAGCACGCCGACCGCCTATGTCGAAAAGCTGCTCGCCACTCAACCGCCTGAAAACATTACCCCGCAACTGCGCCGTACGCTGCTGGACCTGGCAATCACCCGCAGCGACTTGCTGGAGCGCCTCAATCGCGAGCTGAGCGCGTTGCTCAACGAGTCCATCACGCTGCAACTGAACCAGAAGCAGCTGACCAGCACCGCTCAGGGACTGCGCGCCACACTCGACGAGCAGATGTTCTGGATCCCCAGCAACAAGCCGCTGGACCTGGAATGGTTTCAGAATATCTGGCCGCGCCTGCAAAAGCAGATCGCCACCCTGCCCTGGACATCCAGCCTGAGCGAGCTGTCAGACGGCCTGACTCAGCGACCGCTGCTGTTCCTGCCCCTGTTGCTGTTGATCGGCGTACTGACCTGGCGGCGCAAGGCGCTGTATCAGAAGCTGAATCGCCTGCATGCCGACATCGGCCACTTCAAACGTGACAGCCAATGGAAAACGCCACTGGCGCTGCTGATCAACGTGCTGCTGGCAATGCCTGTGGCGCTGGGCCTGGCGCTGTGCGGCTATGCCCTGCAAATCGATGCACGCGGGCAAAACGCCAATCTGGGCGAGGCCTTGTTGCAGATCGCCCTCGCCTGGCTGGTGTTCTACACCGCCTACCGCGTACTCGCCCCATCTGGCGTTGCCCAACTGCATTTCCGCTGGGAAACGGCGCAGGTCGAGTTCCTGCGTGGCTGGGTGCGTCGCCTCGGGCTGGTCGTTCTGGCCCTGGTGGCGGTGGTGGCCGTTGCTGAACACCAGCCTGCGGCACTGGCCGACGATGTACTGGGGATCGGCGTGGTCCTGACCTGCTACGCGCTGATGACCTGGCTGCTCGCTCGCCTGCTGATTTCAAGCCCCACGCACCATAACGCCTCGCTGTTCCGCAAGACTGTCGGCGTGGTGTTCACGGCATTGCCGGTCGCGCTCTTCCTGGCGGTTTGCTTTGGCTACTACTACACCGCGCTCAAGCTCAGCGACCGTCTGATCGACACTCTGTACCTGATGATGATCTGGCTGATGGTCGAGGCGACCTTCGTCCGCGGCCTGAGCGTCGCCGCCCGGCGTCTGGCCTATCAGCGCGCGCTGGCCAAGCGTCAGGCAGCCCGGGAAAACGGCGACAGCGACATTCCGGTCGAAGAGCCGAAGCTGGACATCGAACAGGTCAACCAGCAGTCGCTGCGCCTGATTCGCCTGGCCCTGCTGGCCGGATTCGTCGGCGCGCTGTATCTGGTCTGGGCCGAGCTGATTACTGTGTTCGCCTATCTCGATAACATCATTCTCTACGAATACACCAGCGGCACCGGTGCCAACATGAGCATGGTGCCGATCAGCCTGAGCGACTTCCTCGGTGCCGGAGTGATCATCGTCATCACCTTCGTGCTCGCCGGCAACCTGCCGGGTCTGCTGGAAGTGCTGGTGCTGTCACGCATGAACCTTGCGCAAGGCAGTGCCTACGCGACAACCACGCTGCTGTCGTACACCATCGCCGGTGTCGGCTTCGTGACCACGCTGTCGACGCTGGGCGTGAGCTGGGACAAATTGCAGTGGCTGGTCGCGGCGCTGTCGGTAGGGCTCGGGTTCGGTATGCAGGAGATCTTCGCCAACTTCATCTCCGGCATCATGATCCTCTTCGAACGTCCGGTGCGGATCGGTGACACCATCACCATCGGCGCACTCTCGGGAACGGTCAGCAAGATCCGCATCCGCGCCACGACCATCACCGACTTCGATCGCAAGGACATCATCGTCCCGAACAAGACCTTCATCACCGGCCAGCTCATCAACTGGTCGCTGACCGACACCGTCACCCGCGTAACGCTCAAGCTGGGCGTCGATTACGGCTCGGACCTGGACCTGGTGCGCTCCCTGCTGCTGCAAGCCGCTCGGGAAAACCCTCGGGTGCTCAAGGAACCAGAGCCCATCGTTTACTTCCTGAACTTCGGCGAAAGCACCCTCGACCACGAACTGCGCATGCACGTCCGCGACCTGGGCGACCGCAACCCGGTGCTGGACGAGATCAACCGCTTCATCAATCGCGAGTTCAAGAAGCAGCACATCAACATCTCGTTCCGCCAGATGGAGATTTACCTCAAGAACACCCAGGGCCTGGAATACAAGCTGGTGCCCGCCGAGCCAAGCGACAAAACCGGTGCCCCGACCGGGCAAACAACGCTGCAACCGGTAAACACCAAAGTGGCCCCGGCGACCAAGGATGCGCCCGAGCCGCCTGAGTTGCGGCTGGACTGAGGCGATTATTTTCTGCAACAGCACGCGTCAATCGGGTAACCGCCCGGTTGACGCGCGATTGCAATGAAATCAGGCCTCAACCCGACCAATCACCACCTTCGCCTCCAGATACCCGCCAGGCTCCTTGCTGATCTGCACGGTTCCGGCACACGGCGCCAATATCGATGTTTCCATCTTCATCGCCTCCATGATCGCGATCACCTGCCCCTTTTCTACCGTCGCTCCGTCCTCAACCGCCCAGGCATGCAGGTTGCCCGCAACCGGGGTCAGCACTGCGTGCGGGTCCGGGGCATCGGCAACTGGCTGGCTAGCGTCAGCTGGTGCAGCCGAATTCAGGCTCATGCCACGCAGCAGCGCAGCGGGCAGGCCCAGTTCGTGGCGTTTTCCGTCGATTTCGACGAAGGTGCGCAGCACACCTGCATCAACTGGCGCAGCGCTGCGCGGTGCGAGGGTCACGTGTTCGGCGAAGTCGGTTTCGATCCAGCGGGTGTGGACGGCAAAGGTATTGGACGCCGTGAAGTCATCATGGTCCATGACCGCCCGATGGAACGGCAGCACGGTGGCCACGCCTTCCACCTTGAACTCGGCCAACGCACGGCGGGCGCGGCTGATGGCCTGTTCGCGGGTTGCGCCGGTGACGATCAGTTTGGCGATCATCGAATCGAAGTTCGCTGACACTCGCGAGCCTTCTGTCACGCCGGTGTCCAGCCGCACGCCCGGTCCGGACGGTGGCTGAAACACGTCGATGGTGCCCGGGGTCGGCAGGAAGCCGTTGCCTGCATCTTCGGCGTTGATGCGGAATTCGAAGCTGTGGCCGCGCGGTACAGGCGTACCGTCGAATGACAGCGGCAGGCCGTCGGCCACGCGCAGTTGTTCGATGACCAGATCCACACCGCTGGTTTCTTCAGTCACCGGGTGTTCGACCTGCAAGCGTGTGTTGACCTCCAGGAATGACAGGGTGCCGTCGCCACTGAGCAGGAATTCCACCGTACCGGCACCGACATAGCCTGCCTCGGCACAAACCGCACGGGCCGAATCGTGGATGCGCTGGCGCAGCTCGTCGGTCAGGTAAGGCGCTGGCGCTTCTTCGATCAGCTTCTGATTGCGGCGTTGCAGCGAGCAGTCGCGGGTGCCGACAACGATTACGCGGCCGTGGCGGTCGGCGATGATCTGCGCTTCGATATGACGAGGACGGTCCAGAAAGCGTTCGACGAAGCACTCGCCACGACCGAACGCGGTTACTGCCTCGCGTACGGCAGACTCATACAGTTCGCTGACTTCATCCAGCTTCCAGGCCACCTTCAAGCCTCGACCGCCGCCGCCAAATGCCGCCTTGATGGCAATCGGCAGGCCGTACTGCTCGGCGAACGCAAGCACTTCAGAAGCATCTTTCACCGGGTTTTCAGTACCGGCTACCAGCGGCGCACCGACTTTCAAAGCGATGCGCCGGGCTTGCACCTTGTCGCCCAGCGCGTCGATGGTTGCAGGGTCCGGGCCGATCCAGGTCAGGCCGGCGTCGATTACGGCGCGGGCAAAGTCGGCGCGTTCCGAGAGGAAGCCATAACCTGGGTGAACCGCGTCGGCACCGGCACGAGCAGCGACTGCCAGCAGCTTTTCGATGTTCAGATAGGTGTCGGTCGGGCGCTCACCTTGCAGCCCGTAGGCTTCATCGGCCTGACGCACATGCAGCGCGTCGATATCGGCATCGGCATACACGGCCACCGAGGCAACCCCATAGTCACGGCAGGCGCGGGCAATACGCACGGCAATTTCGCCACGGTTGGCAATCAGAACCTTTTTCATCTGTTATTGGTCTCGTCTGAAGTGGCGGAGCGCACTGGCTCGAAGGCGCTCAGCGGGTTGAAACGAATGCGGGCATTGACCGGAATCTGCCCGGCCTTGTCCAAGTGATAGGTAGCGACTGCGCCGATGACCGGGTAACCGCCCGTCAACGGGTGGTCCGCCAGAAACAGTACCGGCTGGCCACTGGGCGGCACCTGAATGGCACCGACCGTGGTGCCCTCGCTGGGCAGTTCGCCACTGACGGCGCGCGCAAGCGACTGCTCGCCTGCCAGGCGGATACCGATCCGGTTGGATTGCGGTGTGACCAGCCAGGTCTGCTGCGCAAGCAACGCCTGAGCCTCGGCGGTGAACCAGTCGCTGCGCGGCCCCATGACCACATCCAGCGTAATGACCTGATCATTGCGCGGCATATCGAAGGCCGGTTGTTCGCCAGTCGACACCGCAGCACCACCGGTTCTGCGCCTGAAGCCCAGCCGGTCACCCGCCGCCAGCGCTGCGGGCCCCACCTGGGCCAGCGTGTCGGTGGACAGACTACCCAGCACCGGCTCGTGGACAAAACCGCCGCGCACGGCCAGATAACTGCGCAAGCCTGCGGTGGGCGAACCGATGCTCACCTGATCGCCGCTCTGCAACGAAAACGGCGCGTAAAGCGGCGGCTGTATGCGTTGGCCATCAGCCGTCAGCACCTCGACAGGCGCCTGAGCACCGGTAACCGCTACCACGGCCTGGCCCTGACAGGTAAACGTCAGGCCACCCATGAGAATTTCCAGACAAGCAGTGCCCGGCTCGTTGCCTACTGCGCGATTGGCCGCACGCAATGCGCCGCGATCCAGTGCACCCGATGCGGAAACACCCTGCCCTGCCCGACCAGGACGACCCAGGTCCTGAAACAGGGTCTGCAAACCCGGCGTAACGACTTGCAGATAGTCTTCGGTGATTGTCGACGCCTGCTGACGAACGGGCGCAGCCACCGAAACGCTGGTCACGGGCAGCGGACCGGCGTCTTGAAAGCGCACGCGATAGCCAGGCTGAAGCAAGGCTGGCTCGTCGCGGCCCAGATCCCACATTTTTGAGTGGGTCACGCCGATGATCTGCCAGCCACCGGGGCTGGCCTGTGGATAAATGCCGCTGAAACCACCGGCCAACGCCACTGCACCAGCCGGAATGCGCGTGCGCGGCGTGCTGCGCCGCGGCACGACAAAGCCGGCACCGCCGCTGAGGTAGGCAAAACCGGGCGCAAAGCCACAGAAGGCAACGTTGTAGTCGCTACCGGTGTGGCGCTTGATCACTTCGTCAACGCTGATGTCCAGCTCGCGGGCCACATCAGCCAGGTCTTCACCGTTGTAATGCACGGGTATTTCAATCAGCTTGCCGGGCTCGCGAGCGCTGCCGCGAATGTCACGCGAGGCAATCTGCGCCGCCAGCCCTTCGAAACCGATGCCAGACGGACGAAAATGCACCAGCAGCGTCCGGGCCGCCGGAACGATTTCCTCCACGCCTGCGATGGGCATCTGCTGTAACGATTCGAACAGGGCCAGAGTCTCGTCCAGGTTCGACAGTTCAACCAGGAGCGCGTCCAGGTTGGCCGGGTAGAAACGCATGAGCCTCTCCTATACGTGGTAGTAGCTGTCCGGAATATCGGTAATGAACATGTGCCCCGGCGCATGGGAAATCGCGAACGGCACACGAGACGCCATGACCACCGCCTGCGGGGTCACGCCGCAGGCCCAGAACACAGGAATCTCGCCGGGCTTGATGCTCACTGCATCGCCGAAGTCCGGATGCGCCAAGTCCTTGATGCCAAGCAGCTCAGGTTCGCCGACATGCACCGGGGCGCCGTGCACGCCGGGGTAGCGCCCGGTGATCCTTGCTGCCTCGGCAACCCGGTCCGCAGCGATGGGCCGCATAGAAACCACCATGTTTCCCTGCAAGCGCCCGGCAGGTCGACAGACACGATTGCTGCGGTACATCGGTACGTTGCAGCCTTCGCTGATATGGCGCACGTCGATCCCGGCGTTCATCAGGTCGGTTTCGAAGGTGAAGCTGCAGCCGATCAGAAAACTGACCAGATCGCCGTGCTGCGCCCAGATTTCGCTGGCGTCGCTGACTTCTTCAGCCAGTTGCCCATCACGCCAGACCCGATACAACGGCAGGTCGGTGCGCAGGTCGGCCTGTTCGGCCAGCAACGTGGTGTAACTGCCGGGCTCGGTCACATCCAGCACCGGGCAGGCTTGCGGGTTGCGCTGGGCGAACAGCAGAAAGTCATAGGCCCAGTCGCGCGGCAGCGTGATCATGTTGCACTGGGTCAGACCGGGAGCCTGACCTGCGGTAGGCGAGACAAACCCTTGTCGATAGCGGGCACGTGCGTCGATAGCCGCCTGACGGGCGTGTTGCAAGGTGTTGTTCATGATCAGCCCCTATTGAATGCGCGGACGGTAACGCCTGCGTCGTGCAAACGGTCTTTCAGGATGCGGGCGATGTTCACCGCGCCCGGGCTGTCGCCGTGTACGCAGATAGAATCGGCTTGCAGGCTGATTTCGCGGCCATCTTCAGTCTCGATAACCCCGTCGCGCACCAGGCGCAACATGCGTTCGGCGATCCGTTCGGCATCGTGCAGCACGGCACCGGGCCGCGAGCGCGAGACCAGCGTGCCTTCAGCGGTATAGGCGCGGTCGGCGAACGCTTCGGCGACGCACGCCAGTCCGGCTTCCCGCGCCCAGCCGAGCAGCGGGGAATTAGCCAGACACACCAGCTTCAGCGCAGGGTCGATGCGCAGCAGCGCCTGAATGACCGCCGCTGCCTGGCGCTGATCGCCAGCGATGGTGTTGTACAGCGCGCCGTGGGGTTTGACGTATGTCACGCTGGTACCAGCGCTGCGCGCCAGCCCCTGAAGCGCGCCGATCTGGTAAATGACGTCGGCGGTCAGTTGGTCGCTCGGGATATCCATATTGCGGCGGCCAAACCCGACGAGGTCCGGGTAAGCCACATGCGCACCAATGGCCACGCCGCGGGCCGCAGCGGCCTCAAGGGTACGGAGGATGCCGGCCGGATCGCCAGCATGAAAACCGCAGGCCACATTGGCGCTGCTGACCACATCGAGAATCGCCTCGTCGTCGCCCATGCTCCACGCGCCGAAGCTTTCACCGAGATCACTGTTGAGGTCTATTGCAGGCATTTTTATTCTCCGAAATCAGGCTGCATTGATGAAGGCAAAGATGGCTCCCGCCGATTTGAATGCCATGTACCACGACAGCAGACAGGTCAGCACGCCCAGCACCAATAGCCAGCGCGGGTAGTGGTAGCCGTCCATCATGTCGGACCGACGCCAGCCGACGTACATGAAAATGCTCAGGCCCAGTGGCAGAATCAAGCCGTTGAAGCCACCGGCAAACACCAGCAGCGCAGCCGGTGGTTTGCCCCACATGACGTATACGACCACGGTGATCAGGATAAAGCCGACCGTGGCAAGGTTGCGCACGCGCTCGGTGATGCGTTTGGAAAATACCGTGATGAACGACATCGAAGTATAGGACGCGCCGATCACGCTGCTGATGCCGGCCGCCCAGAGCACCAGGCCGAACATGATCAGGCCGAAGTTGCCAGCGGCAGCGGTGAACGCCTGGGCCGCAGGGTTTGCGCCCTGGCCGGATACATCGATGACAACGCCGCTGGCGACCACGCCGAGGATTGCCAGAAACAGTATGTAACGGACAACCCCGGTGACCAGAATACCGGTCAGCGCCGCCTTGGACACGACATCGATGTTCTCGACCCCGACGGTGCCGCGATCCAGCAAGCGGTGAGCACCGGCGTAAGTGATATAGCCACCGACCGTGCCGCCGACGATGGTGGTGATGGCCGCGAAATCAACCATATCCGGCAGGATCGTCTGGCGCAGAGCCTCGCCCAGCGGCGGGTGCGAGGCAAAGGCGGCGAAGAGAATCAGGCAGACCTTCAAGGTGCCCAGCACCATCATGATGCGATCCATCGCAATACCCGCACGGTGCGACGAGAAGATCGCAATGGCGATCAGCGCACTCAAGGCGCCCCCCCATTTGGGGTCAAGACCGGTCAACGCATTCAAGCCCAGGCCCGCACCGGCGATGTTGCCCAGACTGAACACCAGACCGCCGAAGATGACCAGTACCGCGAGCAGATAACCACTGCCTGGGATCGCTGCGTTGGCCAGATCGGCCGCGCGCATTCTGGTCAGCGTCACGATGCGCCAGACATTCAACTGCACCACGAAGTCGATCAGGATCGACGCCAGAATGCCGAAGGCAAACGCCGCCCCCAGGGTCGCGGTGAAAGTGGCTGTCTGGGTCAGAAATCCTGGGCCGATGGCAGACGTTGCCATCATGAAGATCGCGGCGATCAATGAGGCGCGACGCGCCTTGGTGAACTCATTGGCAGTCTGTGTCACGGCGGCATTCCTGAGATGAGAGGTAACCTGCCAGAGCAATGAGCATGCCAAAGGGCTTTAAACAGCGCCAAGTTGTAGATACATAAAGAGAATATTGTTGAACAATGTTGGTGATATGGATCAACCATGTGCACCATGTTGTTACGCGGGGACTCAGATGTGCTACCTGATGAAGCATCTGCTGACCTTCGTCCTTGCCAGCCAATGAGCTGTCGTGGAATATCGACCTGGCTTTTCTTTCTCTGGACCCTTTATGAACGACGCTGCTTCTGCCCTCCCTCGCACCCTCGGAGAATCGATCACCACTGAGCTTCGCAGAATGCTGGTCGAGGGCGAGCTGGTACCCGGTCAGCGCCTCTCGGAAGCCGCGCTGGCCGAGAGTCTGGATATTTCCCGTAACACCCTCAGAGAAGCCTTCAGAGTGCTGACCCGCGAAGGACTGCTGACCCACGAACCCAATCGAGGGGTCACCGTGGCCAAGCCTGATATGGCTTCAATCATCGATATCTACCGAATTCGGCGCTTCATCGAATGCGGGGCGATTGCCCAGGCTTATCCACAGCATCCCGGTGTGCTGCACATGCGCAATGCGGTCGAGGCCGGCGTGCAGGCGCGTGAGGCCAAGGACTGGATTGCCGTGGGCACCGCCAACATGATGTTTCACAAGGCCATCGTCGAGCTGTCCGACAGCCCGCGACTGGCGGCGTTTTATGCGCAGATATCAGCAGAGTTGCGCCTGGCCTTCGGGCTGCTCAACGACCCGGAGCTTCTGCATTCGCCCTATCTGGACATGAATGCAGCGGTTCTCGGGCGCCTTGACGCGGGCAAGACCGATGAGGCGACGCGCATGCTCGAGGATTATCTGGTGCAATCGGAACGAACGATTCTGGCCGCCTTCGAGCGAAGCCGGAACCGGTAGTCCGGGCGCAGGCCCGATCGCCAGAACTACCACCCAGGGACCCGGTCTACGGGTTCTGACCGTTGCAACACGCCCGACGAGCCAGGCAGGCCGCCGCTTCGTTGAAAGCCTGAAATTCCCCTCTGGAGGCGATACGCTTTGAAAGCACTCGACGAACTCACTTTCGACAACCGCTTTGCCCGACTGGGCGATGCGTTCTCCACTTCCGTGCTGCCTGAGCCCATCGATGCGCCGCGGCTTGTGGTTGCCAGCGAATCCGCGCTGGCGCTGCTGGACCTGGCCCCTGAACAAGCCGATCTGCCGCTGTTCGCGGAAATCTTCAGCGGCCACAAGCTGTGGTCAGAAGCCGAGCCGCGAGCGATGGTTTATTCCGGCCATCAGTTTGGTTCCTACAACCCGCGCCTGGGCGACGGCCGCGGGCTGTTGCTGGGCGAGGTGTACAACGACGCAGGCGAACACTGGGACCTGCACCTCAAGGGCGCGGGCCGCACGCCGTACTCGCGGATGGGCGATGGACGCGCTGTGCTGCGTTCGTCGATCCGCGAGTTTCTGGCTTCCGAAGCATTGCACGCGCTGGGTATCCCCAGCAGCCGTGCAGGGTGCGTAGTCAGCTCCAGCACGCCGGTATGGCGCGAAACCCAGGAACACGCGGCCATGGTGCTGCGTCTGGCGCAGAGCCATGTGCGCTTCGGCAGTCTTGAATACTTCTTCTACACCAAACAGCCAGAGCAATTGAAGACACTGGCCGAACATGTACTGACGATGCATTACCCGCATTGTCAGGAGCAGCCAGAGCCGTATCTGGCGATGTTCCGCGAAATCGTCGAGCGTAACGCCGAGCTGATTGCCAAGTGGCAGGCCTACGGTTTCTGCCACGGCGTGATGAACACCGACAACATGTCGATTCTGGGCATTACCTTCGATTTCGGTCCGTTTGCGTTTCTGGATGATTTCGATGAGCACTTCATCTGCAACCATTCCGATCACGAAGGTCGCTACTCCTTCAGCAATCAGGTGCCTATCGCGCAATGGAACCTGAGCGCACTGGCGCAGGCGCTGACGCCGTTCATCAGCGTGGAAGCGTTACGCGAGACCATCGGCTTGTTCCTGCCGCTTTATCAAGCGCACTACCTGGACCTAATGCGTCGTCGACTGGGCCTGACCATTGCCGAAGATCAGGACGAACAACTGGTCAGCCAATTGCTGAAGCTGATGCAGAACAGTGGCGTGGATTACACCCTGTTCTTCCGCCGTCTGGGCGATCAGCCCGCCGTAGAAGCGTTGCGCACGTTGCGTGACGACTTTGTCGATATCAAGGGCTTCGATGCCTGGGCAGAAGCGTATCAGACGCGTATTGCCGGCGAGGACAACGGCACCGAGCAAGAGCGTCAAACCCGCATGCACGCGGTCAATCCGCTGTACATCCTGCGCAACTACCTGGCCCAGAACGCTATCGCCGCAGCGGAAAAAGGTGACTATGCAGAAGTCCGCCGCCTGCACCAAGTGCTCTGCACGCCTTTCACCGAACAACCCGGAATGGAAGGCTACGCCCAGCGACCACCGGACTGGGGCAAGCATCTGGAAATCAGCTGTTCGTCGTGAGGCTTTTGGTCCCCTATCGTGCCCATGCTCAGCGTGCTCTGCGTCCTGCCTTGAGTGTGCGGCGCGGCATAGATCTGTGACGCGGAGCGTCACGCACGGCATTCCCACGCTGGAGCGTGCGGAACGATAATCCTGTAACTATCGTACGGCGCTCCGCGTCGCATGCCGTTCTGGACGCTCCGCGTCCTATCCGGAATGTGCGGTGCGGCGCAGATTTGTGACGCGGAGCGTCACGCACGGCATTCCCACGCTGGAGCGTGAGGAACGATAATCCTGTAACTATCGTGCGGCGGTCCGCGTCGCATGCAGTTATGGACGCTCTGCGTCCGATCCTGACTGTGCGGTGCGGCGCAGATTTGTGACGCGGAGCATCACACACGGCATTCCCACGCTGGAGCGTGCGGAACGATAACCCTGTAACTATCGTGCGGCGCTCCGCGTCGCATGCAGTTCTGGACGCTCCGCGTCCGATCTTGAATGCGCGGCGCGGCGCAGATCTGTGACGCGGAGCGTCACGCACGGCATTCCCACGCTGGAGCGTGCGGAACGATAATCCTGTAACTATCGTACGGTGCTCCGCGTCGCATGCCGTTCTGGACGCTCCGCGTCCTATCCGGAATGTGCGGCGCGGCACAGATCTGTGACGCGGAGCGTCACGCACGGCATTCCCACGCTGGAGCGTGAGGAACGATAACCCTGTAACTATCGTGCGACGCTCCGCGTCGCATGCCGTTCTGGACGCTCCGCGTCCGATCCGGAATGTGCGGTGCGGCACAGATCTGTGACGCGGAGCGTCACGAACGGCATTCCCACGCTGGAGCGTGCGGAACGATAATCTCAACTATCGTGCGACGCTCCGCGTCGCATGCCGCTCTGGACGCTCTGCGTCCTCTTTACCTATGACAGCCCTGCATCCACCAGCCACTGCTCCAGCCCTTCCAGGTCGGGGATGCGCGCCACGGTTTCGCCGATCTGTACGGCAGCCAGCTCCAGTTCGGCCAGTGGGACGTCGACGTAGCTCAACTGGCTGTCGACTTTGCACGAGCGCGGAATGCCTTGGGTGAGCAACGCGATGAACCTGACGTCGTTACGCCCGCCCAGTGCATTGAGCACTACAATCCGGGCCCGGCCACCCACGCGGGTGCGGCCTCCGCAGGCGGCTTCGAAACTGAGCAACGGCAAGGTCAGCTCGCGCCAGCTGATCGGTCCCAGATACCACTCGGGAGCGCCCGGCTCCGCGCTGCAGTCCTGGTAGTCGATCAACTCGGCGACCGCGACGTTGGGCAGCAGCAAATGCCGGTCACTCAACGGCAGCAGCAGGCCGGTCAGGCTGGTCAGGCGACTGGTCTGGAACGTACCTTCAGACATGCACCTGACTCCAGTAAGCAATACTCTCCAGCAACACGGTTTCCTGATAAGGCTTGCTCAGGTACTCGTTGACGCCCACCGCCATGGCCCGATCCCGGTGCTTCTGGCCCGAGCGGGAAGTGATCATGATGATGGGCAGTTCCTTGAGCTGTTCGTCCTGGCGGATCTGGCTGGCTACTTCAAAGCCGTCCATGCGCGGCATTTCGATATCCAGCAGCATGATGTCAGGCGTGTGCTCCTGCAACAGGGTCATGGCGTCAATCCCGTCCTTGGCGGTCAGCACATGCATGCCGTGGCGCTCAAGCAACCGGCTGGTGACTTTGCGTACCGTCACCGAATCGTCCACCACCATCACCAGCAACGGCCTGGCGTGCTCGGCTTCGTGGTAGACAGGCGCCAACCCTCTGAAAGGCAAGCCCTGCAAGGTACGAATCTGCGCCATCAAGTCGAGAATCAGGACCACACGCCCATCACCCAGAATGGTCGCACCGGAAATGCCCTGCACCCTTGAGAACTGCGTACCAAGGCTCTTGACCACAATTTCGCGTGAACCTGCCAGCGCATCGACCTGCACCGCCACCCACTGATCCTGCAAATGCACCAGCAATACAGGCAGCGGCTGCAATTGCCCGGCAAGCCTGGGTGGACTGCTGCCCAGCAACTCGCCCAGATAACGCAGCTCGTAGCTGCGTCCGCCGTATTGATAACGCGGCGGGCTGGTCTGGTAATAGCCATCCAGCTCGTTGGCCATGACGCGCACGATGCCATCGACGGTATTGAGCGGCACGGCATATTGCTCTTCGCCGCAGGTCACCATCAGCGCACGGTTGACCGACACCGAAATAGGCAGGCGAATACGGAAGCGCGTGCCCTTGCCAGGCACCGAGTCGATGACCATCGAGCCGCCCAGTTGTTTGACCTCGGCATGCACCACATCCATGCCGACGCCACGTCCGGAAATCTGGGTGATGATCTCGCTGGTGGAAAACCCCGCCTGCAGAATGAACGGCAAAACCTCATGGTCGGACAGATCGGCATCCGGATGGATCATGCCGCGTTTGACGGCCTTGCGGCGCACGGCCGCCAAGTCGACACCCGAGCCGTCATCGCTCAACTCGATCACCATATCGCCGCCTTCATACATCAGCTCAAGGCTGATATGGCCCTGCTCCGGCTTACCGGCAGCGATGCGTTTTTCAGTGCTTTCCAGGCCATGATCAACAGCGTTGCGCAGCATGTGCTCCAGCGGCGCGACCATCCTTTCCAATACATTTCGGTCCATTTCACCGTCGGCATTGCCGACCTCGAAATGGACCTTCTTGTGCAGTTCCGAGGCAACCTGGCGCACCACGCGACGCAAACGCGGCACCAGGCGTTCGAACGGCACCATGCGCGTACGCATCAGGCCTTCCTGCAACTGGGTGTTGACCCTGGCCTGTTGCGACAGCAGCGTTTCAGCGTCGCGGGCCCGCGCACCGAGGGTTTCCTTGAGGTCCATCAGGTCGGAGGCAGACTCGAAAAGCGCACGCGACAACTGTTGCAACTGCGAATGACGGTCCATTTCCAGCGGGTCGAATTCCTCATAACCCAGCCGCTCGGCCTGAACCTGCTCGCGACTGAGAATACGGCCTTGGGTTTCCATATCCAGGCGACGCAATTGATCGCGCATCCGCTCGATAGTGGTTTCAACTTCCAGCAGCGCGACCTGCGAATCCAGAATCTGCTGTTCGATCCGCCCACGGAAAATAGACGTTTCACCGGCCAGGTTGACCAGGTCTTCCAGTTGCTCGGCGGGCACCTTGACCATTTCCGGCCCACTGCGCTCGACCTCGCCGTCAGCAGCAGGCGCGACGGCCACCACCGATTCAGGACCGGTTTCAAAGGTTTGCGCAACCACCGGCTCGCCCACCGGTTCATCGCTGGCCAGTCTGCGAATGCTTTCAATCAGCAGCGAGGCATCAGGCAGCGGCTTTTCGTTACGCACTGCGTCGAGCATATCGGCCAGCACATCGTGACCGCTTTGCAACAGGCTGATCATCAATGGCGCAGGTTGCAGGTTGCCGGCAGAAAGCCCTTCATAAAGCGTTTCCAGCTCGTGGGCCAGATCGCCTATCGGGGCGATTTCGACCATCCGCGCGCCGCCCTTGAGGGTGTGCAGGTCACGCAACAGGTTTTCGACTTCCAGCAGGTTGTGCGGATCAGCCTGCCAGCGGGCCAGTGCCGCGCCCGAGCTTTCGATAATGTCGAAACCCTCCTCAAGGAAGACTTCACGCAGCTCGGTGTCATGTTCAGGAGGATCTTCGCTGGCCGCTGGCGGTGCCTGCACATCAGACCCTGAGCTCTCGAGCGAGCGGCAGCGGCCCAGCGCTTCGATCAAGGCCGAGGGGTCACTGAGCGCTTCCTGCCGATACAACTGCTCCAGCAGAATCGCCAGATGGTCGTGACTCTCATGCAGCAGCTCGGCCAGCGCTGGCGAATGGTTGAAGCGCCGGTCGATCAAGCCTTCGTAGAGGTTTTCCAGTTCGTGGGCAAGGTCGCCCACCTCGGCCACCTCGGCCATCCGCGCGCCGCCCTTGAGGGTGTGCAGGTCGCGCTGCAGTGAGGCCAGCGGCGCGGAGTTTTCCGGATCAGCCAGCCAGCGCTGTAACGCCTGTCCGGCGCTGTCGAGGATATCGACAGCCTCTTCCAGAAATATCTCGACGATCTCGTCGTCAGGGCCAGCAGTTTCAGCATGCTCAGCCTCACTGGCCAATTGCTCGGTGGCCGCGTTGAGTTCGGTAACGCTCAGGGTCCGATGGCCATCGCTCTTGACCAGACCGGTCGCCGAAGGGTCCAGCGCCTGATCCAGCAACTGGTTCAAGGCTCGCACGCACTCGGGACGTGGTTCGACGTCCTGACCGGCAGCCACCTGATCAAGCATATTGATCAACGCTTCGTGGGCGCTCTCTGCTGCATCGAAAAAGCGTTCGCTGACCGCCAGGCTGCTTTCCTCGACCGCCCCGTATAGGTCGAGCAAGGCTTCGCAGAGCTCATCGACCTGCGGCAGATCGGCCAGATGCGCGCCATGCCCCAGCGTAGTCAGTTCATCGAGCAACGCGCTCAGCTCCTGACGTTCGCCCGGGTGCTGACGCCAGCGCCGCAACAGGTTTTCCGCGTCCAGCACGATATCCATGCCTTCGGCCAGAAAGCCGGCAAGCAGCGTGGGATTACGCTTGATCCGTAGGCCACTGTCCGACTCGCGCAGCACCACAGTGAGCCGCTCGTTGAGTAGCGCCAGGGCCGCTTCGATCAGCTGCGCAGCACCCGCAATGGCTGCCAGCGGGGTTGTGTCGAGTTGCTTGAGCCCGTCGTGCAACAACGGTTCTGCGCTGCGCAGCAGAGCGAGTTCGGGCGCGCCGATGTCGATAAGGTTGGCTTTGTATTCACGCACCAACTGGTCGAGCGGGCTGGCCAGTTCGGCAATCGGCAACACACCGGCCATGTGCGCGCTGCCTTTGAGGGTGTGCAGCGCACGCAGCACTGCGTCGCTGATTGAAGGCGATGCCGATTGTTCGGCGTTGTCGAGGAAGCGACCCAGGGTATTCAGATGCCCGAGCGCTTCCTGACGGAAAATTTCCAGCAATTGCGGATCAAGCGCTTCGACCGGCACAGATTCACCGGTTGCGGGCAGTGCCGGCAGCTCAAGTCCATTGGCCAGCGCATGGGCACGGGCCGCCAGCAGGTCGACATCGTTACGCTGGCGCTGCGCATCCTCGGCGAAATCGCGAATCACCGACGGCAGCAGCGTCAGCACTTCGCTCATCAATTGCTGAACTTCAAGACCCGCCAGCACATCGCCTTCCAGCACCCGGTTGAGCAGGTTCTCCACCGACCAGGCCAGTTCGCTGAGAATCAGCGCACGCACCATCCGGCCGCTGCCCTTGAGGGTATGAAACGCCCGGCGCACTTCGGTCAGTGCGGTGCTGTCCCAATGGCCGCCGCTGCCCAGCGAGGCAAACCAGCGCGGCAGATACTCGCGCAATGCGTCGAGCACCTCGTCTGCCTCTTCCAGAAAGACTTCGCGCAACTCGTCGTCCACCGCCTCTTCGTCTGCCGAGGGCGGCAACAGGCTGGTGGGCACGTTGCGGGCAGGCGGATTGACTGCCGACACCGGGCTGGCGAGGACCTGGGCAATGGTTTGCGCAGGGCTGACCAGCGCCTTGCGATCATCCAGTTCCAGCAACTCATCCTGGGTGATGATTTCTTCCAGCAGCGGCACTTCAAGGGTGTCGGCAGCGGGCGTATAGCCCAACCGCGCCAGGCTTTGCTGAGCCATGTCGAGGACCTGATCACCCGGCGCTTCATGGTCTTCGAGCATGCGCTCCAGGTAATACTCGATGCCAGTAATTGTATCGGCCAGGCAATCGAGCTGAACCCAGCTGGGACGGGTTTCGTCCACCAGCAGGTGTTCCTGAATGTATTCGTTGCAGGCGGCCAGCAGGCTGGCAGCACGGGCCAGCGGGATCATCGCCAGCGCACCGCGAACCTGCACGATCAGCGCGCAAAGCGGGTCGAGCCGCTGGCGGTCCCACTCACCGTCGATGTAATCGAGGATCACGTCCTTGGCCTGCTGCAACACCGTGCGGGCTTCGCGAATCACCAGTTGATGAATTTGCGTCAGGTCAGTGGTCGGCAGGCGGCTTTCTTCACGGCTGGTCTGTTCGTTGCTCCCGGCCATGCCCGCGAGGGTCGATTCGACGTAGAGCAAGGCGCCCGCGACATCCATCAGCGCGCCGTCGCTGGGCTCGCGCTGCCCCTGCGCCAGCCCCAGAACGACAGAAAGCTGATCGATGATCACCTTGCGCGGCTGGCCGAAGCCAAGCACTGCAAGGGTATCGGCGATCTGCCGCAGCGGCGGCAGCAGCGCGTTGAGTTCACTGACATGCTGGCGGTCACCGCGCACGAACACGTCAAGCCGTTCCTTGACCCGGACCAGCCCTTCGCACAGGGCTACGATTACCGAGCGCATGGCGTCGCGGTCCGGCCCGGCCATGCGTGCGCGTTCTTCATTGACCACATCGTTGCCGGGCAAGGCATCGGCCAGCGCGTACTGGTCTTTGAGGTCGAGCATCTTCGGTGCCAGGCTGTCGGACTTGGCGATGTAGAACAGCAGGCTTTTCAGCAGCTCTTCGGGGGCCGGCTGATTGATGCCGGTCACGCCCTGCTCGGCCAGCCGCTTGAGTTCCTTGTCGGCATCCTTCAGCAGGCTGCGCAGGGCCGGGCTGTTGGTGAAGTTGCCGTTGAGCATGGTTTCGACCAGCGCCGAGGCGATTCGCCAGAGCGGACCGAGCGGCGCGTCCTCGCATAACTGCTCCAGCCGGGCAAACACCTTGGCCATGTAACCGAGCTGGGTCTGAACACCCTGCTCGCGCATCAGGCCCGCCAGCGCCGCCTGCAAGGTCTGACGCAGCTTGCGCAGCAGGTTGGGCAATTCAGGGGTATTGCGCCGCGCCAGTTCCTGGTCATCGAGCGCAGGAACGACGACCAGTTGCGGGGCGAACAGGCTGGTTTCCGAGAGCAGACTTTCGCCCCGCGCACTGCGCAGGTCATTGAGCAACGGCAACACCACCAACGGCAGGTCGCGGCGCGCGGAGTGGATACGCTCCAGATAAACCGGCAACTGACTCATAGCCTGTATCAGCAGTTGCTCGGACTCCGCCGGATGGCTGACACGGTTCTGCTGGACCGCCAGCGCCAGTTGCTCGATTTCCTCGGCCAGCAACGCCGCGCCGTAAAACTCGATCATCTGCAGGCTGCCGTGAACCTGATGCACCAGGTTCAGACATTCGGCCATCGCCGCGCTGTTGGCCGGGTCTTCAATGAAGGCATCCAGCTCGTTGCGGGCCTGGCGCAGCGTTTCGGCGATTTCGCCCTTAAGCCATTCAAGGGCCACGTAATCGTGACGATCAGCCATGACGAGTACCGCCTGTTACCCAATCAAGGTTGTTCATTGGTTGTACATCATCCGGCTTTCTTCGATGACGGCAGGGCAAAACCCGATACCGAGCGCCGCATTTCGCTGGCCATTTTTGCCAGATTGCCGATGCTTTCGGCCGTGGCCGAGGTGCCCGAGGTGGTCTGCGAGGTGGTCTGCTGAATGACAGTCATGATCTGTGAAATCTGACCGGCCGACTCGGCCTGCTGGTGAGCGGCATCGGTGATACTTTCGATCAGTTCGGCCAGCACTCGGGAAACACCTTCGATTTCGCCCAGCGCCACCCCGGCGTCCTGCGCCAGTCGTGCGCCGCGTACCACCTCGCTGGTGGTCTGCTCCATGGAGATGACCGCCTCGTTGGTGTCGTTCTGAATGGCCCGCACCAGCGTTTCGATCTGCTTGGTGGCAGACGACGAGCGCTCGGCCAGCCGCTGTACTTCGTCAGCCACCACGGCAAAGCCACGTCCGGCATCACCGGCCATCGAAGCCTGAATGGCCGCGTTGAGGGCCAGAATATTAGTCTGATCGGCAATATCGTCGATCAGACTGACAATATCGCCGATTTCCTGAGAAGACTCACCCAGGCGCTTAATACGCTTGGACGTGTCCTGAATCTGTTCGCGAATGTTGTCCATGCCGTGGATGGTGTTGTGTACGACCTCGTTGCCCTTGTTGGCAATCGCTACGGAGCGCTCTGCCACCGCCGAGGATTCCGATGCATTGGTCGATACCTGATCGATGGACGCTGCCATGTCGTTGATTGCCGTCGAAGCCGCGCTGATCTGCAGCGCCTGATGCTCGGAGGCGGCAGACAATTGCATGGCCGTGGCCTGCGTTTCGGTAACGGCAGCAGCAACCTGTTCGGCCGTCAGGTTGATGGTCACCACCAGCTCGCGCAACTGGTCGATGGAATAATTGATGGAATCGGCAATCGCGCCGGTGAAATCTTCGGTCACCGAGGCCGTCACCGTCAGATCACCGTCAGCGAGGTTTTCGATCTCGTCCAGCAAACGCATGATCGCGGTCTGGTTACGCTCGCTCTTCTGTGCGGTTTCGCGCAACTGGCGGTTGGTCTCGCGGACCATGACCAGACCGATAAGGATGATCGACATCAGCGCCAGCAAGCCCAGTACATAGCCACCGATGGTATTCACAGTACGGCGCTTGGCCATGTTTTCCAGGCTGTTGGTGAGTACCGAGGTTTCATCCAGCAGGGTCTGTGAGGTGTTGAAAATGTTTCCGGACGCCTCACGCACCTGATACAGCTCGGGCGAGGTTTCAAGAATCTCGTCCACCGAGCCGGACACAAACTCGAACAGCTCGGCAATTTCCGCCAACCGTGCACGGGCATCGCGGTCTTCGACCTGGGAGATTCGCAGCGTGGCGTTGCCCTCCAGCATGCCGTTGAGCACACGACCAAACTGGCTGGCGTCGCGGCCAAACGCATCGGCTGCCTGCACCGCTGTTTCGTCACCGGCCAGCACGGTATTGACCGAGCCGAGGATTCGTTCTGCGAGCAGCGCCTGACGCTGCGCAACCACCACCTGCGCAGCCGGCGCACGGCTTTGCAGAAGGCTTTCCACGACTTTTTCGTATTCGGCCTGCAATTGCGGGATGGTTTCGGCCAGTGTCGCAGCCACCTGATGCAGCGACAAAACCGTCTGTTCGCTGGCCAGAATCACATCGGTACTTTTGCGCAGCCCTTCCCAGTCGCGCTGAACGGTGCGCAATTCGTCGCGTATCAGATCAGGAGCCGCAGGCAGCCCGGTGGCCGGATCGCCTTTTCTCAGGTAGCCCCAGCGCACGTCGAAATCGTTGCGCGCATCGGCCAGCAGCTTGAACGCCTGGGTTTTACCGGCGGCCGCTTCGGTGGCGTTTTTCGCGATGCGCTGGGATAACACGCGTAGCTCACCAGCATGCCCGATGTACTGTTTGTCGTAGTTCGATTGAGTGTTGAGATAGGCGAAGTTGGCGAACAGCAACATGATGAAAACGATGAGCGCGACAAACAGCAGAATAATCTGCGTCCGGCTACGCGCGCCTTCCCTTGATCTGCCTGTATTACTCATTAATCAGGCCCCCGCCTGGATCAATTGTGAAACAAAACAAACCAGAGCCTAAGATGCCAGGTCCATGAAGTCTGCAGACTGCACCAGCGCCCACGGACTGAATATCTGCCACGCCTGCTCGCGAATGAACTGCCCGCGCAAGAACGGCGCGATACCTTGATCGATGTCTTGTGATGTCTGGGGTATGAGGCTCAACTGACTGAAACGTTGCATGCCGAACACCTCATCGACCAGCAGACCGGCGAACACATCGTTGTGCTCGACAACCAGCACCCGGCGCTGTTTGCGCGCGGGGGTCAGTTCGTGGCCGAAAAACCCGCATAAATCCATGAGTGGTAACAATCGGCCGCGCAGATTGGCGATACCCGCCACCCAGAACTTCACGCCCGGCATCACTGCATGATGAGGCTCGTGAAGGATTTCGGCGATTTCGCCGATAGGTGCCACGAAGCGCTGCTCACCCATCCGGAAACCGATGCCGACCCAATCCTGCTGATGAGCTTCCTGCAGCGGCAGGCCCGCCGCCAGCGAACGACAGCGTCGATCCATATCAAGAAGCAGTTCAAAGGCGGTACGTGGCTCGGCCATGGCGATTCCGGCAATCAGCCGGCCAGCACCGCATTCAGGGTTTTCATCAGGGTTTCTTCATCCACCGGTTTGGTCAGGTAATCCCGCGCGCCCTGGCGTTTGCCCCAGACCTTGTCGGTCTCCTGATCCTTGGTGGTGATCATGATCACCGGGATCATGTTGGTGTCGGCATCCTTGGTCAGCTGACGCGTAGCCTGAAAGCCGTTGAGCCCGGGCATGACGATGTCCATCAGCACTGCATCGGGTTTTTCCTGACGGGCCAGAGCCACGCCATCAGCGCCATTTTCGGCCTTGAGCACTTCATGACCGTGCTTTTCCAGCATGCCGGTGAGTTTGTACATTTCAGTCGGCGAGTCATCGACGATCAATATTCGAGCCATGGGTGTTCCCCGTCAGGTTACGAGCGTGCCACATCGGGCGCGGGCGTCATGATATGTGTTGTTCTGCTGCGACGAAGCCCGGCACATGAGCCTTGATCGCGCTGAGCAGTTCTTCCTTGCTGAAAGGCTTTGTCAAAAACTGATCGGAACCGACAATCCGCCCCTTGGCCTTGTCGAACAGACCGTCCTTGGAGGACAGCATGATGACCGGCGTGGACTTGAATGCGCGGTTGTTCTTGATCAGCGCACACGTCTGATAACCGTCCAGACGCGGCATCATGATATCTACGAATATGATTCGTGGGTGGTTATCGGCAATCTTGGCCAGCGCGTCGAAACCGTCTATCGCAGTGATGACTTCACAACCTGCGTTTTTAAGCAGTGTTTCGGCGGTGCGGCGAATGGTCTTCGAGTCATCGATGACCATGACTTTCAAGGCGGAGGCGTGTTGTTCCATAGCTGCTCTTCCATCGCCGCAGCGAATTTTTGCGCATTCTGCGAGGCACTGGGAGCCTGACGGTATCGCTTCATTGATCCCCAAGGATCGAAAACCGGATGCCGAGCCTTTTTAGCATACTCTCCAGACTCAATCCATAAAGCGCACCGTGGCGGGCCTGCCCCTTGACCCGGAGCAAACGGAACGCCACCCTGATGCCAATTTTACGGCCGTTGCGGCCCTTACCGATCAGAGGATATTGCCCATGAGCGTTCGCCTAGGGATTGTCATGGACCCCATTGAGCGCATTTCCTATAAAAAGGACAGCTCGCTGGCCATGCTGCTTGCCGCCCAGGAACGCGGTTGGTCACTGTTCTATATGGAACAGAAAGACCTGTATCAGAACGCCGGCCAGGCCCGCGCGCGCATGAAGCCGCTCAAGGTGTTTGCCGATCCGGCCAAATGGTTCGAGTTCGAAGCCGAAGTCGACGCAGGTCTCGACGACCTGGACGTGATCCTGATGCGCAAGGACCCGCCGTTCGACATGGAATTCGTCTACGCCACCTACCTGCTGGAGCAGGCCGAGCGCGCTGGCGTGCTGGTCGTCAACAAGCCGCAGAGCCTGCGTGACTGCAACGAGAAGCTGTTCGCCACGCTGTTCCCCCAATGCACCCCGCCGACTCTGGTCAGCCGCCGCGCCGACATCATTCGCGAATTCGCCGAAAAGCACGGCGACGTCATCCTCAAGCCGTTGGACGGCATGGGCGGCGCGTCGATCTTCCGCCATCGGGCGGGCGATCCGAACCTGTCGGTGATCCTTGAAACCCTGACCGCTCATGGCACACAGCAAATCATGGCGCAGGGCTACCTGCCCGCCATCAAGGACGGCGACAAGCGCATCCTGATGGTCGATGGCGAACCAGTCCCGTATTGCCTGGCGCGCATCCCTGCCGCAGGTGAAACACGTGGCAACCTGGCCGCAGGCGGGCGTGGCGAAGCCCGTCCGCTGAGCGACAAGGACCGCTGGATCGCCGAGCAGATCGGCCCCACCCTGCGCGAAAAAGGCCTGTTGTTCGTCGGCCTCGACGTGATCGGTGAGCACCTGACCGAAATCAACGTCACCAGCCCGACCTGCATCCGCGAAATCGACAATGCTTTCGGCACCAATATTGGTGGCCTTTTAATGGATGCGATCGATAAGAAGCTGCAGGCGCGCAAGGGCTGATCAACGACTGACGCCGCTGGCCACGGATCAAACCGTGCGCCGCGGCGTCCCTTCGTCTGATCCGCAACAGAGCTTCGCCGTACATTGCGTTATCATGCGCCACCTGTAACACGACACGGATTTTGACATGCAGGCTGACGAGATGCTGAACCGCCAATGACATCCATGGCCAGAAACGACCTTCCCCTCGAACTCGCCAATGTGGGTGTGCGTCCTGCCGATCGCCTGGGCTTCACCATGATGATCGCGGCGCTGATCCACCTCGCGGTGATCCTTGGCGTGGGTTTCACTTATGTAAAGCCGGAGCAGATCTCGCAGACCCTGGAAATCACCCTCGCTACGTTCAAAAGTGAAGAAAAGCCTAAACAGGCGGATTTCCTGGCACAGGACGATCAGCAGGGCAGTGGCACGCTGGACAAGGCCGAAACGCTCAAGACCACCGAGCTGGCGCCGTATCAGGACACCAAGGTCAACAAGGTTACCCCGCCTCCGGCCAGCAAGCCGGTGGTCAAGCAGGAAGCGCCAAAGACTGCCGTCGCGACCACTGCGCCCAGCCAGCAGAAAACCGTCGCCAAGCGCGATGAAGTCAAGCCCGAGCCAACCACCAAGGCCGCACCGACCTTTGACAGCTCGGAGCTGAGCAATGAAATTGCCAGCCTGGAAGCCGAACTGTCGACCGAGCAGCAGCTTTACGCCAAGCGTCCGAAGATCCACCGCCTCAATGCGGCCTCGACCATGCGCGACAAAGGTGCCTGGTACAAGGACGACTGGCGCAAGAAGGTCGAGCGGGTCGGAAACCTGAACTATCCTGAGGAAGCACGGCGCAAGCAGATCTACGGCAATTTGCGACTTCTTGTGTCAATCAATCGCGACGGCTCGTTGTATGAAGTGCTGGTGCTTGAATCATCAGGGCAACCTTTGCTGGATCAGGCAGCACAACGAATCGTGCGTCTGGCGGCACCTTTTGCGCCGTTCACCGGCGATCTGGCCGACATCGACAGGCTGGAGATCATCCGCACCTGGAAATTTGCACGCGGCGACAAGCTGTCGAGTAATTGAATTTTTTGCAAACTGACACTCGACACGTACAAGTGTCAGTTGTCAGGCGCGCAAGGCAACGCCAAACTAGGACTCATGAAAAAAGTCTCCCCGAGTTATCTAAAGCACCAGTTCCTGATCGCCATGCCGCACATGCACGACGAGAACTTTGCTCAGACCTTGACCTACGTTGTCGAGCACAACGCCAATGGCGCAATGGGGCTGGTGATCAACCGCCCGCAAAGCCTGACCCTGGCGGATGTACTCGAACAACTGCGACCGGAGCTTCCTGCGCCCAAACGCTGCCAGGAAATCGCCATACATTCGGGTGGCCCGGTGCAGACAGATCGCGGCTTTGTCCTGCATCCCAGTGGCCAGACGTTTCAAGCCACAGTCAATCTTCCCGGCGGGATTTCGCTGTCGACCTCACAGGACGTGCTGTTTTCCATCGCCGATGGCTACGGGCCTGATCAAAATGTGATCACCCTCGGCTACGCAGGGTGGGACGCAGGCCAACTGGATGCGGAAATGGCCGATAATGCCTGGCTGACCTGCTCGTTTGACCCGGCCATCCTGTTCGATGTCGACAGCGAGCAACGCCTGGATGCGGCAGCCAGACGCCTGGGCATCAATCTCAACCTCATATCGACCCAGGCAGGACACGCTTGATGGCCGCTTTACGGCTGCTGCTGGGGATTGATTACGGCACCAAACAGATCGGCGTTGCGGTCGGTCAGGCCATTACCGGTCAGGCACGTGAACTCTGTACACTCAAGGCGCAGAATGGCGTGCCGGACTGGGACAAGGTTCAGGCACTGATCAACGAATGGAAACCTGACGCCATCGTGGTCGGCCTGCCGTTGAACATGGACGGCACGCCCAGCGACATGAGCGCGCGCGCGGAAAAGTTTTCGCGCAAGCTCAACGGCCGCTTTGGTGTAACCGTCTACACCCATGATGAACGCCTGACCACCTTCGAAGCCAAGGGCGAGCGCATGGCTCGCGGCGGCCAGAAAGGCAGCTACCGTGATAATCCGGTGGATGCCATTGCTGCTGCGCTTCTTCTGCAAGGCTGGCTGGACGAGCACCCCGAGCTGTTGAATGTGTGACTTTTTCTGCCTTTATCGCTTCGAGATACCCGGATTCCACGTTATCGCTTGAGCATTGCGCCACGGACCGACGCTGCCCGAGCCTCTGAAGGAGCAACCATGAGCCTGCCCGATCCCGCCGAATTGATTCGTCAGATGGCCACTGACCTGAACGCTCACCTGAGCAAGCGCGGCATCAGCGATCCTCGTTTCATTGGTATCCGCACGGGCGGTGTATGGGTTGCCCAGGCGCTGCTCAAGGCACTGAACAACCCCGCTCCGCTCGGCACCCTGGACGTTTCTTTCTATCGCGATGACTTCAGCCAGAACGGCCTGCACCCTCAAGTGCGACCTTCGGACCTGCCGTTCGAAATAGAAGGGCAGCATCTGGTGCTGATCGACGACGTGCTGATGAGTGGCCGTACCGCCCGCGCCGCCCTCAATGAACTGTTCGATTACGGCCGCCCGGCCAGCGTCACGCTGGTCTGCCTGCTGGACCTGGACGCCGGTGAACTGCCGATCCGCCCGAATGTGGTTGGCGCGACTCTGTCGCTGGCACCCGATGAACGCATCAAGCTGTCCGGCCCAGAGCCGCTGGCGCTCGAACTTCAAGACCTCTCCACCGCCCTTTAAGAGTCCATTGCGATGACGCCTCTCGACGCCAAGCGCCCGCTGCAGCTCAACCATCAGGGCCAGCTGCGCCATTTTCTGTCTCTGGACGGCTTGCCCCGCGAGCTGCTTACCGAAATTCTCGACACCGCTGACTCGTTCCTTGAAGTCGGCGCGCGGGCGGTGAAAAAAGTCCCGCTGTTGCGCGGCAAGACGGTGTGCAACGTGTTCTTCGAGAACTCCACCCGTACCCGCACCACCTTTGAACTGGCTGCGCAGCGGCTGTCGGCCGACGTGATCACGCTGAACGTCTCGACCTCGTCCACCAGCAAGGGCGAAACGCTGTTCGATACCTTGCGCAACCTTGAGGCGATGGCCGCCGACATGTTCGTTGTGCGTCACGCAGATTCGGGCGCTGCGCACTTCATCGCCGAACACGTATGCCCGGATGTCGCGATCATCAACGGCGGCGATGGCCGCCACGCACACCCGACCCAGGGCATGCTCGACATGCTGACGATTCGTCGGCACAAGGGCGGCTTTGAAAACCTGTCGGTGGCCATCGTTGGAGACATCCTGCATTCACGGGTAGCGCGCTCCAACATGCTCGCGCTCCAGGCGCTCGGCTGCCCGGACATCCGCGTGATAGGGCCGAAAACCCTGCTGCCGGTCGGCGTCGAACAATATGGGGTGAAGGTCTACACCGACCTCAACGAAGGTTTGAAGGACGTGGACGTGGTCATCATGCTGCGCCTGCAACGCGAACGCATGACCGGTGGACTGCTGCCCAGCGAAGGCGAGTTCTACCGTCTGTTCGGCCTGACCACCGCGCGCCTTGCGGCCGCGAAGCCGGATGCGATTGTCATGCACCCCGGCCCGATCAACCGCGGCGTGGAGATCGAATCGGCAGTGGCCGACGGCGCGCATTCGGTGATTCTCAATCAAGTGACCTACGGCATCGCAATCCGCATGGCAGTGCTGTCCATGGCCATGAGCGGGCAAAACGCACAACGTCAATTCGAACAGGAGAACGCCCAGTGAAGCTCAGCATCCTCGGCGCTCGCGTCATCGACCCGGTCAGCGGGATGGATCAGGTTACCGACCTGCATGTTGAAGCAGGCAAGCTCACCGCTATCGGTGCCGCCCCGGAGGGTTTCGAGCCCACCCAGATCATCGATGCTGCCGGACTGGTCGCAGCACCCGGTCTGGTCGACCTCAACGTGTCCCTGCGCGAGCCGGGCTACAGCCGCAAAGGCAGCATCGCCAGCGAAACCCGCGCGGCGGTGGCAGGCGGCGTGACCAGCCTGTGCTGCCCGCCGCAGACCAAACCGGTGCTAGACACCTCGGCGGTGGCCGAACTGATTCTGGACCGCGCCCGTGAAGCCGGTTTCAGCAAGGTGTTTCCTGTCGGCGCACTGAGCAAGGGCCTGGAAGGCGAACAACTGGCAGAGCTGATCGCCCTGCGCGACGCTGGCTGCGTGGCGTTCGGCAACGGTCTGAGCAGCTTCAGCAACACCCGTACGCTGTGCCGGGCGCTGGAATATGCGGCCACCTTCGACCTGACGGTGATTTTCAATTCGCAGGATCGTGATCTGGCCGAAGGCGGTCTGGCGCACGATGGCGCGACGGCGGCGTTTCTGGGTCTGGCGGGCATCCCCGAGACGGCCGAGACAGTGGCGCTGGCTCGCGACCTGTTGCTGGTCGAGCAAAGCGGTGTGCGCGCACATTTCAGCCAGTTAACCAGTGCGCGTGGTGCGGCGCTGATTGCCCAGGCGCAGGCACGTGGTCTGCCAGTGACAGCGGATGTGGCGTTGTATCAGTTGATTCTGACTGACGAGGCGCTGATCGACTTCTCCAGCCTCTATCACGTCCAGCCGCCACTGCGCACTCGCGCAGACCGCGATGGCCTGCGTGAAGCGGTGAAGAGCGGTGTCATTCAGGCGATTTCCAGCCATCACCAGCCACATGAGCGTGACGCCAAGCTGGCGCCATTCGGTGCCACGGAACCGGGAATCAGCAGCGTTGAGCTGCTGCTGCCGCTGGCCATGACGCTGGTGGATGACGGCCTGCTCGACCTGCCGACCCTGATCGCCCGCCTGAGCAGCGGCCCTGCCGCCGCCTTGCGCCTGCCAGCCGGCAAGCTCAGCGCAGGAGCGCCAGCGGATATCGTGCTGTTCGACCCTGCCGCCTCGACGGTTGCGGGCGAGACCTGGCTGTCAAAAGGCGAGAACTGCCCCTTCATCGGCCACTGCCTGCCCGGCTCGGTACGCTATACGCTGGTGGATGGACGGATCAGCTACAGCCGTTGAGGCACTACGCTCAGACCAACGAAGGAGAGCGAGACCTCTGTAGGAGCGGACCGGGCGACGCTTCGCTTGTCCGCGAAGACGGTGTGTCAGTCGATGTATTCTCGGCGATCATAAAGACCCCTTCGCGAACAAGTTCGCTCCCACGCCCTTCGGCCAGAGGCTTTAATGATGAGGCTTCTGTAGGAGCGGACTTATCCGCGAAGACTGTAATTCAATCGATGAACTTTTGGTGAATGTAACGGCCCTTTCGCGAACACGTTCGCTCCCACGCCTTTCGGCCAGAGGCTTTAATGAGGGGGCTTCTGTAGGAGCGAACTTGTCCGCGAAGACTGTAATTCAATCGATTAACTTCCGATGAATGTAACGGCCCTTTCGCGAACAAGTTCGCTCCCACGCCCTTCGGCCAGAAGCTTTAATGATGGGGCTTCTGTAGGAGCGGACTTGTCCGCGAAGACTGTAATTCAATCGATGAACTTTCGGTGAATGTGACGACCCCTTCGCGAACAAGTTCGCTCCCACGCCCTTCGGCCAGAGGCTTTAATGATGAGGCTTCTGTAGGAGCGGACTTATCCGCGAAGACTGTAATTCAATCGATGAACTTTTGGTGAATGTAACGGCCCTTTCGCGAACACGTTCGCTCCCACGCCTTTCGGCCAGAGGCTTTAATGAGGGGGCTTCTGTAGGAGCGAACTTGTCCGCGAAGACTGTAATTCAATCGATGAACTTTCGGTGAATGTGACGGCCCTTTCGCGAACAAGTCCGCTCCCACGCCCTTCGGCCAGAAGCTTTAATGATGGGGCTTCTGTAGGAGCGGACTTGTCCGCGAAGACTGTAATTCAATCGATGAACTTTCGGTGAATGTGACGGCCCTTTCGCGAACAAGTCCGCTCCCACGCCCTTCGGCCAGAAGCTTTAATGATGGGGCTTCTGTAGGAGCGGACTTGTCCGCGAAGACTGTAATTCAATCGTTGAACTTTCGGTGAATGTAACGGCCCTTTCGCGAACACGTTCGCTCCGACGCCCTTCGGCCAGAGGCTTTAATGATGGGGCTTCTGTAGGAGCGGACTTGTCCGCGAAGACTGTAATTCAATCGATGAACTTTCGGTGAATGTAACGGCCCTTTCGCGAACACGTTCGCTCCGACGCCCTTCGGCCAGAGGCTTTAATGATGGGGCTTCTGTAGGAGCGGACTTGTCCGCGAAGACTGTAATTCAATCGTTGAACTTTCGGTGAATGTAACGGCCCTTTCGCGAACACGTTCGCTCCGACGCCCTTCGGCCAGAGGCCTTAATGATGGGGCTTCTGTAGGAGCGGACTTGTCCGCGAAGACTGTAATTCAATCGATGAACTTTCGGTGAATGTAACGGCCCTTTCGCGAACAAGTTCGCTCCCACGCCTTTCGGCCAGAGGCTTTAATGATGGGGCTTCTGTAGGAGCGGGCTTGTCCGCGAAGACTGTAATTCAATCGATGAACTTTCGGTGAATGTAACGGCCCCTTCGCGAACAAGTTCGCTCCCACGCCCTGCGGGCAGAAGCCCTGACGCTCTGCGTCCGCCGCTGAGCAAGCCTCACCCGCGCTGGGCGTTCTTCATCGAGATCTGGTCATTCAGGGTCCAGAAGTCATACAGAATCCCCAAGAGAAACAACCCGCCCGTGCACAGGTAGATAATGCCGGTGATCCACTTGCCCTGATACATGCGGTGTACACCAAACAGGCCCAGGAAGGTCAGCAGGATCCACGCCAGGCTGTAATCGGTGGAACCCGAGGTAAAGCGCAGGTCGGCTTCGCGGTCCATCGAAGGGATCAGAAACAGGTCAATCAGCCAGCCGATACCAAACAGACCGAACGTGAAGAACCAGAGGGTCCCGGTCACCGGCTTGCCGTAGTAAAAGCGATGCGCCCCCAGGAACCCGAAAATCCACATCAGGTAGCCCATGACCTTGCTGTGCGTGTCCGAACGATAGGCGTTCATTTTTACCCTCTTTGCGCTGATAGAAAAAAATACATAACAAATTTGTGACTTGGTTTCCCTCTTCCGACGTATGGCACACGAGGCGGTTTTATGCCGCCAAGCCCTTGTCGTTAAAGGGATTAGCAAGAAAAAAGAAAGAGTCTGTCGCATAAAACGCAATGATACCAGTGTGATGCGCTCGACAAATGGGGTCAGATTTTCCGAAAAAGCTGTTATAAAGTTGCGCGCTGACCACTACGAGCCCTGCCGAATGCGTCCTTTTTTCAAGACATGGCTAACCATTTGCCTTTTTATGCCACTGGCCGCCCACGCCACCAATCGTGAGCAACAACTTCCTGCGAGCTTCACGGGCTACACCGCCAAAAGTCACTCTTCACCGGCACTCGCGACTCGCAATGCACCTCAGGAAGCCACACCAGTATCCGTTCACCCCAAAAATGCCCGCGCCTCCAAGCCGGTTTCACGCAAGAACGCCAGCAAGGCCACCTTGCAGGCGTCGGCTGCTGTACCTGCCAAGCAGGGCAATGCCGTCGTGAAACGCGCCTTGCAGGCTGTCGGTACGCCTTACCGCTGGGGCGGCACCACGCCCGGCAAGGGACTGGACTGCAGCGGGCTGGTCAAATATGCCTACACGGATGTCCGTGAGGTCGACCTGCCACGCACCTCCAATGCCATGGCCCAGGGTCATGGTCAGACGGTGGATCGCAAGGATCTGAAACCCGGTGACCTGCTGTTCTTCAATATCAAGAGCCGCAACATCAACCACGTCGCCATTTACCTGGGCGACAACAAGTTCGTTCATGCGCCGCGCCGTGGCAAGGCGGTAACTGTCGATACGCTGAACAAACCGTATTGGAACAGTCACTACAAGATCGCCAAGCGCGTTCTGCCAAAACAGCCCGGCCAGATGCGTGTGGTTCAGCGCTGATACTGGCGTTAATCCGCAGTCCGCAAGCTGCATCTGAAAAAGGGGTCTTGAACGCGTTCAAGACCCCTTTTTCGTTCCTGCAGCCTCCCTGCGATCAGAAGTTATCCGGCACCTTGGCACGTTCGCGCGCGCTTTCGCGGGTGATCAGCCCCTTCTTCACCAGATCGGCCAGGCACATGTCCAGCGTCTGCATACCCAGCGAACCGCCGGTCTGGATAGACGAATACATCTGCGCCACCTTGTCCTCGCGAATCAGGTTACGGATGGCCGGGGTGCCCATCATGATTTCATGCGCTGCCACGCGTCCGCCGCCGACCTTCTTGAGCAGCGCCTGCGAAACCACGGCGTGCAATGACTCGGAGAGCATCGAGCGAATCATCGATTTTTCCTGCGCCGGAAACACATCGACGATCCGGTCGATGGTCTTGGCTGCTGACGTGGTGTGCAGCGTGCCGAATACCAAGTGGCCGGTTTCAGCGGCGGTGAGCGCCAGGCGAATGGTCTCCAGGTCACGCATCTCACCGACCAAAATCACGTCCGGGTCTTCACGCAACGCCGAGCGCAGCGCCTCCGAGAAGCCCAGTGTGTCGCGGTGCACCTCGCGCTGGTTGACCAGGCACTTCTTCGACTCGTGAACGAATTCGATCGGGTCCTCGATGGTCAGGATGTGGTGATGCTTGTTGCAATTGAGGTAGTCAATCATCGCCGCCAGCGTCGTCGACTTGCCTGAGCCGGTCGGCCCGGTGACCAGAATCAGGCCGCGTGCCACGTCGGTAATCTTCCGAAACACACTGCCCATCCCCAAGTCTTCCATGCTCAGGATTTTCGAGGGAATGGTACGAAACACCGCGCCTGCGCCGCGATTCTGGTTGAAAGCGTTGACCCGAAACCGCGCCACGCCCGGCACTTCGAAAGAAAAGTCGGTTTCCAGCCGTTCTTCGAAGTCCTGCCGTTGCTTGTCGTTCATGATGTCGTAGATCAGCGCCTTGACCTCTTTGGCGTCCAGCGGGGGCAGGTTGATACGCCGCACATCGCCGTCGACGCGGATCATCGGTGGCAGACCTGCAGAGAGGTGCAAGTCCGACGCGCCCTGTTTGGCACTGAAGGCCAGCAGCTCGGTAATATCCATACAGCTCCTCAATCACATAGAATGCCGCAGACTTTAGCCCTGCTGGCGCAAATCAATGTCCACGATAGCAGCGAACATTTCAACGCTCGAACAACGAATTCGCGACGCAGCCCTCGCCGCCAACCGCGAACCGGCGTCCGTCGGCCTGCTGGCGGTGAGCAAAACCAAGCCCGCCGGCGACTTGCGTGAAGCTTACACCGCAGGCTTGCGCAACTTTGGCGAAAATTATTTACAGGAAGCATTGGGCAAACAGCTCGAACTGAGCGACCTGCCCTTGTGCTGGCACTTCATCGGCCCCATTCAATCGAACAAGACGCGCGCTATCGCCGAGAACTTCGCCTGGGTACATTCCGTGGACCGCCTGAAAATCGCCCAACGCCTGTCCGAGCAACGCCCCGAGGCGCTTGAACCACTGAACATCTGCATTCAGGTGAACGTCAGTGGCGAAGCCAGCAAGTCGGGCTGCACGCCTCAGGACCTGCCGGCACTGGCCGCCGCCATCATCGCCCTGCCGCGACTGAAATTGCGTGGCCTCATGGCGATCCCCGAGCCCACAGACGACCCTGCGGCTCAGCATGCCTCGTTCGCCGCTGTGCGCACATTGCAGGAGCAATTGAACCTGGCGCTCGACACACTTTCCATGGGCATGAGCCACGACCTGGAAGCCGCCATTGCACAAGGCGCAACCTGGGTGCGTATCGGCACAGCTCTCTTTGGCGCCCGCGACTATGGCCAGCCATAACCTTCCCCATAAGGACCCCTTCATGAGCAAGACTCGTATTGCCTTCGTCGGTGCCGGAAACATGGCTGCCAGCCTGATCGGCGGCCTGCGCGCCCAAGGCGTGGACGCGGCACTGATCTGTGCCAGCGCGCCGGGTGCCGAAACCCGCGAACGCATCGCCAACGATCATGGCATCCAGGTATTTGCCGACAACGCCGAGGCGATCAAGGGCGCAGATGTCGTGGTGCTGGCGGTCAAGCCGCAGATGATGAAAAACGTCTGCCAGGCGTTGAAGTCCAGCCTCGAAGCCAATCAGTTGATTGTTTCGGTCGCAGCCGGCATTACCTGCGCCAGCCTGACTCAATGGCTTGGCGATCAGCCGGTGGTGCGCTGCATGCCCAATACCCCATCACTGCTGCGTCAGGGTGCCAGCGGGCTGTATGCGACCGACAAGGTCACTGCCGAACAACGCGAGCAGGCCGAGCAACTGCTGTCGGCCGTCGGTGTGGCAGTCTGGGTCGAGCAGGAAAAACACATGGACGCTGTAACAGCGGTGTCCGGCAGTGGCCCTGCGTACTTCTTTTTGATGATGGAAGCGATGACCGCGGCAGGTGTAAAACTGGGCCTGCCGGAAGACATCGCGAAAAAGCTGACCCTGCAAACCGCACTGGGCTCGGCACTGATCGCGACCGGCAGTGATGTGGGTGCGGGCGAGCTGCGTCGTCGTGTCACCTCGCCGGGCGGGACCACCGAGGCGGCCATCAAGGCATTTCAGGCAGGCGGCTTCGAAGCACTGGTGGAAACGGCACTAACTGCCGCAGATCACCGTGCAGCCGAGCTGGCTGAGCAACTGGGCAAATAATTTTCGGGTTTTCTGGAGCAGATCGATGATCGGATTGAACACCGCTGCAATTTACGTCCTGCAAACGCTTGGCAGTCTTTACCTGCTGATCGTGCTGTTGCGCTTTGTGCTGCAACTGGTGCGGGCCAATTTCTACAACCCGCTGTGCCAGTTCATCGTGCGCGCCACCCAGCCGCTGCTCAAGCCGCTGCGGCGCATTATCCCAAGCCTGGGCGGGCTGGACATGTCTTCGCTGGTACTGGCGATCATCGTGCAGATGATCCTGATGGCCCTGACCCTGCTGCTGATGTTCGGCACCACGGGCGATCCGCTGCACCTGCTGCTCTGGTCGATCATCGGCGTCACCGCACTGTTCCTGAAGATATTCTTCTTTGCCCTGATCATCAGCGTGATTCTGTCGTGGGTAGCACCGGGTAGCAGCAACCCCGGCGCAGAGCTGGTCAACCAGATCTGTGAGCCTGCCCTGGCACCGTTTCGCAAGATCGTCCCTAACCTGGGCGGGCTGGATATCTCGCCGATCCTCGCATTCCTGGTGCTCAAGCTGCTGGACATGCTGGTCATCAACAACCTCGCCGCCATGAGCGGCATGCCGGATGTGCTGCGGTTGCTGATGTAAGCACTCTTGTTCCACGCTGGAGCGTGAGGAACGATAACCTCAACTATCGTGCGACGCTCCGGCGTCGCATGCCGTTCTGGACGCTCTGCGTCCTGTCCCGAGGTGCAGCTGATTTGTGCCTCACAACATCGCTTATTGCCGCTGCACCCCGCGGTCTTTAGACTTACGCCTCATTTATGCGAGAGCAGGGTCGATGCCCACGGTATTCCCTCACGATTCTGTCGGACTGGTCACACCACAGACGGCGCACTTCAGCGAGCCTCTGGCGCTGGCGTGCGGTCGTTCGTTGCCGGCCTATGACCTGATTTACGAAACTTACGGTCAGCTCAACGCCGCACGCAGCAATGCCGTGCTGATCTGCCACGCGCTGTCCGGGCATCACCATGCTGCAGGCTTCCACAGCGCCGATGACCGCAAACCGGGCTGGTGGGACAGTTGCATCGGCCCTGGCAAGCCTATCGACACCAACACGTTCTTCGTCGTCAGCCTCAACAACCTGGGCGGCTGCAACGGCTCTACCGGCCCGAGCAGTATCGACCCGGACACCGGCAAGCCGTTTGGCGCCAACTTCCCGGTGGTGACCGTGGAAGACTGGGTCAACAGTCAGGCCCGGCTGGCGGATCTGCTCGGCATCGACACGTGGGCAGCGGTCATTGGCGGCAGTCTGGGTGGCATGCAGGCACTGCAATGGACCATCAGCTACCCGGATCGCGTGCGCCATTGCCTGGCAATCGCCTCGGCCCCCAAGCTGTCGGCACAGAACATCGCGTTCAACGAGGTGGCACGTCAGGCCATTCTCACCGACCCTGAATTCCACGGTGGCTCGTTTCAGGAGCGCGGAGTGATCCCCAAACGCGGCCTGATGCTGGCACGGATGGTCGGGCACATCACCTACCTGTCGGATGACTCGATGGGCGAGAAATTCGGCCGTGGTCTGAAGAGCGAAAAACTCAACTACGACTTCCACAGCGTCGAGTTTCAGGTCGAAAGCTATCTGCGCTATCAGGGTGAAGAGTTTTCCGGGCGTTTCGACGCCAATACCTACCTGTTGATGACCAAAGCGCTGGATTACTTCGACCCTGCCGCCAACTTCAACGACGATCTGGCCAAGACCTTCGCCAATGCCACCGCCAAATTCTGCGTGATGTCGTTTACTACAGACTGGCGCTTCTCGCCGGCCCGCTCGCGGGAACTGGTTGACGCACTGATGGCCGCGCGCAAGGACGTCTGCTATCTGGAAATCGACGCACCTCAAGGCCACGACGCCTTTCTGATCCCGATTCCGCGCTACTTGCAGGCTTTCGGTAATTACATGAACCGAATTTCGTTGTGAGGACGTCATGAGAGCCGATCTGGAAATCATTCAGGAATGGATTCCCGCGGGCAGCCGCGTGCTCGACCTTGGCTGCGGTGACGGCGAATTGCTGACCTGGCTGCGTGACCACAAGCAGGTCACCGGTTACGGACTGGAAAACGACGCTGCCAACATTGCCGAGTGTGTCGCCAAGGGCATCAACGTCATCGAGCAGGACCTCGACAAGGGGCTGGGCAACTTTGCCAGCAACAGCTTCGATGTCGTGGTCATGACCCAGGCCCTGCAAGCTGTGCATTACCCGGACCGAATCCTCGACGAGATGCTGCGCGTCGGGCGTCAGTGCATCATCACCTTTCCGAACTTCGGTCACTGGCGCTGCCGCTGGTATCTGGCGAGCAAGGGCCGCATGCCGGTGTCCGAATTCCTGCCGTATACCTGGTACAACACGCCGAACATCCACTTCTGCACCTTCGGCGATTTCGAAGAACTGTGCCGTGAACGCGATGCAAAGGTGCTCGACAGGCTGGCCGTCGATCAACAGCATCGCCACGGCTGGGCTAGCAAACTCTGGCCCAACCTGCTCGGTGAAATCGGCATCTACCGGGTCACCAGCCCAGGGCTGACGGACCACAGGATTGCCGTTTAACCGACCGTTTTCAAGCACCACGACAGGCCAACCATGAACCTCACACAACTCGTACTGGCCAGCCACAATGGCGGCAAACTCAAGGAACTCCAGGCCATGCTCGGCGGCAGCGTAACGCTGCGCTCGGTCAGCGAGTTCAGTCTGGTGGAGCCGGAAGAAACCGGCCTGTCATTCGTCGAGAATGCAATCCTCAAGGCACGCAACGCCGCGCGTCTGTCCGGCCTGCCTGCGCTGGCCGACGACTCTGGGTTGGCGGTGGACTTTCTCGGCGGTGCGCCGGGTATCTATTCCGCGCGCTACGCCGATGGCCAGGGCGATGCCGCCAACAACGCCAAGCTGCTGGAGGCGCTCAAAGACGTGCCGGACGAGCAGCGTGGCGCACAGTTCGTCTGCGTATTGGCGCTGGTACGCCACGCCGACGATCCATTGCCGATCCTCTGTGAAGGGCTGTGGCACGGGCGCATCCTGCACGCCGCCAGCGGTGAACACGGCTTCGGCTATGACCCGCTGTTCTGGGTGCCGGAGCGCAACTGCTCAAGTGCCGAACTGGGCCCGACCGAGAAGAACCAGCTCAGCCACCGCGCCCGCGCGATGGTCCTGTTGCGGCAACGCCTGGGTCTGCAATGACCCACGATTCGCCTGCGCAGCCGCTGTTTCTCGGCGAGAGCGGCTTCTCGTCAGAGAGCCCACGCCCTGCACTGCCGCACCTGCCGCCGTTGTCGCTGTACATCCATATTCCGTGGTGCGTGCGCAAATGCCCGTACTGCGACTTCAACTCGCACACTGCCAGCCCGGTGCTGCCGGAACAGGAATACGTCGACGCCCTGCTCGCCGACCTGGACCTGGACCTGCCGCACGTCTACGGCCGCGAGCTGCAATCGATCTTCTTTGGTGGCGGTACGCCGAGCCTGTTCAGCGCCGATGCGCTGGGGCGCCTGCTGCAAGGCGTCGAACAGCGCATCCGCTTTGCCAGCGATATCGAGATCACGCTGGAAGCCAACCCCGGCACCTTCGAGCAGGTCAAGTTCAGCGCCTATCGCGGCCTGGGCATCAATCGACTGTCGATCGGCATTCAGAGCTTTCAGGAATCCAAACTCAAGGCGCTGGGCCGCATTCACAATGGCGACGAAGCAATTCGTGCCGCCGATATGGCGCGTCAGGCTGGTTTCGACAACTTCAACCTGGACCTGATGCACGGCCTGCCGGATCAGTCCCAGGACGAGGCGCTGGCCGATCTGCGCCAGGCCATTGCCCTCGCGCCGACCCACCTGTCCTGGTATCAACTGACCCTGGAGCCCAACACGGTGTTCTGGAATCAGCCACCGGTGCTGCCCGAAGACGACATTCTTTGGGACATTCAGGAAACCGGACAGCAGTTGCTGGCCACTCATGGCTACGCGCAATACGAAGTGTCAGCTTATGCACAGCCCGGAAAACCGGCGCGGCATAACCTCAACTATTGGGCGTTCGGGGATTTCATCGGCATCGGCGCAGGTGCACACGGCAAGCTGAGCCACCCGGACGGGCGCATCATGCGCACCTGGAAAACCCGGCTGCCCAAGGATTACCTGAACCCGAACAAGCCGTTTCAGGCCGGTTCCAAGCTGTTGCCGCTGGATGAATTGCCGTTCGAATTCCTGATGAACGCACTGCGACTGACAAATGGTGTGGACGCTGCGTTATTTCGCGAAAGAACCGGTCTAAGCCTCGATTCGCTGGCCGAGGCGCGTCGACAGGCTGAACAAAAGGGGTTGCTGCACCAGGACCCGACACGCCTGATCGCCACGCCACAAGGCCAGCTGTTCCTCAACGACCTGCTGCAATACTTTCTGATCTAAGGACCCTGCATGGATTTCGTACTCGATTTGCTCGCCACCGTCTCGCGCTGGAGCCGCAGCAATCTCTCGGAAATCGCGCTCGCGCTGGTGGGCTGTCTGCTGGTGCTGTTTGGCTCGGACATCAAAGGCTGGCTGGAACAGCGAATCAGCGGCATCACAGGTGCTCTGCGCATCCCGCTCATCGCCCTGCTGTGCGCCGTGGGCAGCGGCGCGGCGCTGATCTATGCCACGCCTTGGGTAGTGCGCGGCCTCAGCCAGTTCAACAACTACAGCCTGGCGCCGGTGCTGTTGGTGGTGCTGGTGCTGATCGGGGTAATTGCGGACCGCAAGTAAGCGCTGCTTTTTCAAACGCAGCAAAAAGCCCGGCATCTCTGCCGGGCTTTTTAGTGTTGCCGATGCAGATCAAGGCACCAGTTTGTCCAGCAACGCCTTGTCACGTACCGCGCCCTTGTCAGCGCTGGTCGCCAGCAGGGCATAGGCCTTGAGGGCGGTGGTCACTTTGCGTGAACGCGACTCGACCGGCTTCCAGCCTTTCTTGTCCTGTTCGGCGCGGCGCTCGGCCATTTCCGCATCGTCGATCAGCAGGTTGATCGAGCGGTTGGGGATGTCGATTAGCACCTTGTCACCGTCGCGCACCAGGCCGATCGCTCCGCCTGCCGCAGCCTCCGGTGAGGCGTGGCCGATGGACAGGCCGGACGTACCGCCCGAGAAACGACCGTCGGTGAGCAACGCACAATCCTTGCCCAGCCCTTTGGACTTCAGGTACGACGTCGGGTAGAGCATTTCCTGCATGCCCGGGCCGCCTTTCGGGCCTTCGTAGCGGATGATGACAATGTCGCCCGCTTTGACTTCGTCAGCGAGAATCCCGCGCACCGCGCTGTCCTGGCTTTCGAAGATCTTCGCGTTGCCTTCGAAGACGTGGATCGACTCGTCGACGCCAGCGGTTTTCACCACGCAGCCATCCAGCGCGATGTTGCCGTACAGCACGGCCAGGCCACCTTCTTGCGAATAGGCGTGCTCTACGCTGCGGATGCAGCCGCTTTCGCGGTCGTCATCCAGGCTTTCCCAACGGGTCGACTGGCTGAACGCGGTCTGCGTCGGGATGCCCGCCGGGCCTGCCTTGAAGAAGGTGTGCACGGCTTCGTCGTCAGTCTGGGTGATGTCCCATTTGGCGATGCCTTCAGCCAGGGTCTTGCTGTGTACGGTCGGCAGGTCGGTGTGCAGCAGGCCGCCACGGGCCAGCTCGCCGAGGATGCTGAAGATCCCGCCCGCGCGGTGCACGTCTTCCATGTGGTACTTCTGGATGTTCGGCGCGACCTTGCACAGCTGCGGCACCTTGCGCGACAGGCGGTCGATGTGGCGCAGGTCGAAAACGATCTCGGCTTCCTGAGCGGCGGCCAGCAAGTGCAGGATTGTGTTGGTCGAGCCGCCCATGGCGATGTCCAGCGTCATGGCGTTTTCGAACGCCTTGAAGTTGGCGATGTTGCGCGGCAACACCGAATCGTCGTTTTCCTTGTAGTACTGACGGCACAGGTCAACGATGGTGCGGCCAGCCTGCAGGAACAGTTGCTCGCGGTCGCTGTGGGTGGCGAGAGCCGAGCCATTGCCCGGCAACGCCAGGCCCAGTGCTTCGGTCAGGCAGTTCATCGAGTTGGCGGTGAACATGCCGGAACACGACCCGCAGGTCGGACAGGCGCTGCGCTCGTACTCGGCGACTTTTTCGTCACTGGCGGTCGAGTCAGCAGCGATGACCATCGCATCGACCAGATCCAGGCCGTGGCTGGCCAGTTTGGTCTTGCCCGCCTCCATTGGCCCGCCGGAGACGAAGATCACAGGAATGTTCAGGCGCAACGACGCCATCAGCATGCCCGGGGTGATCTTGTCGCAGTTGGAAATGCACACGATGGCGTCGGCGCAATGCGCATTGACCATGTACTCGACGGAGTCGGCAATGATCTCGCGGCTCGGCAGCGAATAGAGCATCCCGTCGTGGCCCATGGCGATGCCATCGTCGACCGCAATGGTGTTGAATTCCTTGGCCACGCCACCGGCGCGCTCGACTTCACGCGCGACCAGCTGGCCCATGTCCTTGAGGTGGACGTGGCCGGGTACGAACTGGGTGAAGGAGTTGGCGATGGCGATGATCGGTTTTTTGAAGTCTTCGTCCTTCATGCCCGTGGCGCGCCACAGGGCACGGGCGCCGGCCATGTTGCGGCCGTGGGTGGACGTTTTCGAGCGGTAATCAGGCATTGAAACACTCCGGCAAAAATAAGGCTGATCAGGAAGGGAGTGAGCTTCTATTGACGTCGCGAACGAGCGGCAGTGACCGCAGGCAGCGAAGAAACCGAACACCACGGGATCACCGTGTATTCGGCCTGAGCTCATAAACCCGCCGGGGATGACTGGCGATGAATAGCGCCGATTCTACACCGCCGGGTGGTTTGGTGGGGTCCGAATATCGCCATCGGTGCCGCGCTGGACAAAATGCTATCAGGGCATTTATCTTCCTCGGCAGGCCGCCTCATGTGGCCACGTCGCTCGGACGGTTCCGGGCGCTTACGTTTGCGAGATACTCATGGCTGACCAAGGTTCGCCGCGCCGCTTTGCGCGCATCGATCGACTCCCCCCTTATGTGTTCAACATCACCGCCGAGCTGAAAATGGCTGCTCGTCGTCGTGGTGAGGACATTATCGACCTGAGCATGGGCAACCCCGACGGGGCCACACCGCCGCACATTGTCGAAAAACTGATCACCGTCGCCCAGCGCGAAGACACCCACGGTTACTCCACCTCGCGGGGCATTCCGCGCCTGCGCCGGGCCATTTCCAACTGGTACAAGAAGCGCTACGAGGTCGACATCGACCCTGAAAGCGAAGCGATCGTGACCATTGGTTCCAAGGAAGGCCTGGCCCACCTGATGCTCGCCACGCTGGATCAGGGCGACACGGTGCTGGTGCCCAACCCCAGTTACCCGATCCACATCTACGGTGCCGTGATTGCCGGCGCCCAGGTGCGATCGGTGCCGCTGGTGCCAGGCGTGGACTTCTTCGACGAGCTGGAAAAAGCCATTCGCGGCTCGATTCCCAAGCCGAAGATGATGATTCTGGGCTTCCCGTCCAACCCGACTGCGCAATGTGTGGAGCTGGATTTCTTCGAGCGCGTGGTGGCGCTGGCCAAACAGTACGACGTGCTGGTGGTGCATGACCTGGCGTACGCCGACATCGTCTACGATGGCTGGAAAGCCCCGTCGATCATGCAGGTGCCCGGCGCCAAGGACATTGCCGTGGAGTTCTTCACCTTGTCCAAGAGCTACAACATGGCAGGCTGGCGGATTGGCTTCATGGTCGGCAACCCCGAACTGGTGAATGCACTGGCGCGGATCAAGAGTTACCACGACTACGGCACCTTCACGCCACTGCAGGTGGCGGCGATTGCCGCGCTGGAAGGCGATCAGCAGTGCGTGCTCGACATTGCCGAGCAGTATCGCCAGCGCCGCAACGTACTGGTCAAAGGCCTGCACGAACTGGGCTGGATGGTCGAAAACCCCAAGGCGTCGATGTACGTCTGGGCGAAGATTCCCGAAGCCTACGCGCATCTGGGCTCGCTGGAGTTCGCCAAGAAGCTGCTGGCCGAAGCCAAGGTGTGTGTCTCGCCGGGCATCGGTTTCGGTGAGTACGGCGACGATCACGTGCGCTTCGCGCTGATCGAGAATCAGGACCGCATCCGTCAGGCCGTGCGCGGCATCCGCAGCATGTTCAGGGCTGACGACAAGCTCAAGTCCTGAGTTCCTTCTGAGACACCGCGCCTGCTGACCGACTGCGCTCGGCAGGCGTGGACGCTGCAACCAACCCCCTCTCCACACCTGACCGACAGTCGCCTCGGCAATTTTTGATTTCTGCAAATCGCTGCAGACCGGTATGATCGCGCGCCCCGATACACCCGGAAGCCTGACCTAAAATGAAACCCACCTTGATCGCCGCCGCAGAACTCGATCGTATCGACACCTGGGCCAAATACTCCAGCCACATGTGCGGGGGCTGCGTGTCCAGTTGCTGCACGTTGCCGGTAGAAGTGAAGATCAAGGACCTGATTCGCATCGGCATCGTCGATGAGTTCGAGCGCGGCGACCCGGCGAAGAACATCGCCAAACGTCTGCAGAAAGAAGGCATCGTCGAGCGTTACAACCAGAAGTCGGAAATCTTCACGTTGCAGCGCATGAGCAACAACGACTGCCTGTATCTGGACCGTAAAAGCCGCCTGTGCACCATCTATGACAAGCGCCCGGACACCTGCCGCAACCACCCGAAAATCGGGCCGCGCCCAGGTTATTGCGCGTACAAACCCAAAGAAGTCGTGCGTCAGGAAAGCGGCTCACTGAGAAACGCCACCAGCGCGCCAGTGCCGAAGTTCTGACCCCTTGAAGGGCTGCGCAACGCGCAGAATATCGGCTCACATCAATCAAGCCCCGCACAGGGGCTTTTTTGTGGGCGATGGAAAAAGCCTATCGATGTTAATTTTTGTGAAAAATAAAAATACTTCACATTATTTACTCATTGATTCACTATCCGATTCACAGATCAGAACAATAACGCTCGAATGCCAGCGACACAGGCATCGGCACTGACTTTGAGGATTACTGCATGACCAGCAAAAACGTTGGCGTTATCGGCCTGGGTGCGATGGGTCTGGGCATTGCCCGCTCGTTGCTGCGTAGCGGCTTCACTGTGCATGCCTGCGATGTGCGCAGCAGCGTGACCGAAGCGTTTGCCCAGGAAGGCGGCGTTGCCTGCCAATCCCCAGCCAGCATGGCCGCTGCCTGCGATGTGATCATTACCGTCGTGGTCAATGCCGAGCAGACCGAAACCGTCCTGTTTGGTGAAAACGGCGCGGTCGCGGCGCTGCGTCCGGGCAGTCTGGTCATCGGTTGCGCCACTGTCGCACCGACCTTCGCCGTCGAACTGGGCGAGCGTCTGGCCGCACAGAACCTGCTGTACCTCGATGCACCGATCTCCGGCGGCGCCGCCAAGGCCGCCGCTGGCCAGATGACCATGATGACCTCCGGCCCGGCCGAGTCTTACGCCAAGGCCGAAGCCATCCTCAATGGCATGGCCGGCAAGGTCTATCGCCTGGGTGACGTCCACGGGCTGGGCTCGAAAGTCAAAATCATCAATCAGTTGCTCGCTGGCGTACACATCGCCGCCAGCGCCGAAGCCATGGCCCTCGGCCTGCGTGAAGGCGTCGATGCTGACGCGCTGTACGAAGTGATCACCAACAGTGCCGGTAACTCGTGGATGTTCGAAAACCGCGTGCCGCACATCCTCAATGCCGATTACACGCCGCTGTCGGCTGTGGATATCTTCGTCAAAGACCTCGGCCTGGTACTGGATACCGCACGCAGCAGCAAATTCCCGCTGCCGCTGTCGGCCACCGCACACCAGATGTTCATGCAGGCCTCCAGCGCCGGTTTCGGCCGCGAGGATGACTCGGCGGTGATCAAGATTTTCCCGGGCATCGAGTTGCCGAAAGCCAAGCCAGAAAAAGCCTGAGGAGCGACTGATGAGCCTGAACAACGCTCGCCCGCTGCTGGGCTGCATTGCCGATGACTTCACCGGCGCGACCGACCTTGCCAACATGCTGGTGCGCGGCGGTATGCGCACCGTGCAGAGCATCGGCATCCCCAGCGCCGAAATGGCTGCCGGCCTGGACGCCGACGCGATTGTCATCGCCCTGAAATCGCGTACCACACCAAGCGCCGACGCGGTGGCTGAATCCCTCGCTGCGCTGGAATGGCTGCGCGAGCGCGGCTGCGAGCAGATCTTCTTCAAATACTGCTCGACCTTCGATTCCACCGCCGCGGGTAACATCGGCCAGGTCAGCGAAGCACTGCTGGAGCAACTGGACAGCGACTTCACCCTCGCCTGCCCGGCCTTCCCGGAAAATGGCCGCACGATTTTCCGTGGACATCTGTTCGTACAGGACCAGTTACTCAGCGAATCGGGCATGCAGAACCACCCGCTGACGCCCATGACCGACGCCAATCTGGTGCGTGTGCTGCAAGCGCAGACCCGCCACAAGGTCGGCCTGTTGCGCTATGACAGCATTGCCCAGGGCGTCGAAGGCGTGCGCAACAGAATTGCCGAGCTGCGCGCCGAAGGTGTGAGCATGGCGATCGCCGATGCCCTGTCGGATGCCGATCTGTACACCTTGGGCGAAGCCTGCGCCGACTTGCCGCTGCTGACCGGTGGCTCGGGTCTGGCGCTGGGCCTGCCGGGTAACTTTCGCAAGGCAGGCAAGCTGCGCGATATCGATGCCGCCAAACAGGTCGCCATCAGTGGCGGCGAAGTGGTGTTGGCGGGCAGCGCTTCGGTTGCCACCAATGGCCAGGTCGCGGCCTGGCTGGAAGACAATCGCCCTGCACTGCGCATCAATCCGCTGGATCTGGCCGCAGGCAAGCCGGTGGTCGAGCAGGCGCTGGCCTTTGCCAGAGACGCCGGGCAGACCGTATTGATCTACGCCACCAGCACGCCGGATGAAGTCAAAGCCGTGCAGAAAGAGCTGGGTGTTGAACGCTCCGGTGCAATGGTCGAAGCCGCGTTGGGCGAGATCGCCAAAGGGCTGCTGAACGCTGGTGTGCGCCGCTTTGTGGTCGCCGGTGGCGAAACCTCCGGTGCCGTGGTTCAGGCGCTGGGCGTGCAACTGTTGCAGATCGGCGCACAGATTGATCCGGGCGTTCCGGCCACGGTGAGCAGCGGCGCACAACCGCTGGCTCTGGCCCTCAAATCCGGCAATTTCGGTGCGCGCGACTTCTTCGCCAAGGCGCTCAAGCAACTGGCGGGGGCGGCTTGATGATCGACGAAAACGCATTGCGTCAGGAAATCTGCGACGTCGGCCGTCTGCTGTATGGCCGTGGCTATACGGTGGGCAGCGCCGGCAACATCAGCGCACGACTCGACGACGGCTGGCTGATTACCCCGACCGACGCCTGCCTGGGCCGCATGGACCCGGCCGATATCGCCAAGGTCAATCTGGCCGGTGAATGGGTGTCCGGCAGCAAGCCGTCCAAGACCCTGGCCCTGCACCGCGAAGTCTACGACCGCAACCCGCAGGTCGGCGGCGTGGTGCATACGCACTCGACGCATCTGGTCGCCCTGACCCTGGCCGGAGTGTGGCAGGAGGACGACATTCTGCCGCCGCTGACGCCGTATCAGGTCATGAAGGTCGGGCATATCCCGCTGATCCCTTACGAGCGTCCGGGCTCGCCGAAAGTCGCCGAGCGCGTGGCGGAGCTGGCCAACAGCGTGCGCGGCGTGATGCTCGAGCGGCTCGGCCCGGTGGTCTGGGAAAGTTCGGTGGCCAAGGCCTGCTACGCACTGGAAGAGCTGGAAGAAACAGCGCGTCTGTGGCTGATGAGCAATCCCAAACCTGCGCCGCTGGACCCGGCGGCGCTTGAAGAACTGCGTCAGGTGTTCGGCGCGAAGTGGTAACGGACACACATTGATCGGGGGGCGCGCTGCGCCTCCCGGACGAAAAACAATAACAACAGGAATCGAGAGCATGACTCACCCCTATCCCGCTGTTTCGTTGTTCCTCTTTACCACCATCGACCGGAGTGCACGGGCATGACGCCGCTCATGTTGATGATCGTGGCCGGTGCGGGCATCGCACTGCTGTTGTTCCTGGTGCTCAAGTACAAATTCCAGCCCTTTGTCGCCCTGATGCTGGTCAGCATTATCGTGGCGCTGGTCGCCGGTGTTAAACCGGCCGATCTGGTTACCACCATTGAAGGCGGCATGGGCAAGACCCTTGGCCACATCGCGATCATCATCGCTTTGGGCGCGATGATCGGACGCATCATCGAGCTGTCCGGCGGGGCCGAGGCGCTGGCCAAAACCCTGATCAACCGCTTCGGTAACAGACGCACGCCACTGGCGCTGACCGTTGCAGGCTTCATGGTCGGTATTCCGGTGTTCTTCGAAGTCGGCGTGATCATCCTCATGCCGTTGGCATACGGTGTGGCACGGGCGGCACGCAAGCCGCTGCTGATCTTCGCGCTGCCAATGTGTGCAGCCTTGCTTGCCGTGCACGCGTTCCTGCCGCCGCATCCCGGCGCGGTAGCCGCTGCCAGCCAGTTGGGCGCGGACCTTGGCCGGGTGCTGATGCTGGGCATTCCGATCGTTGCTGTACTGTGCATGATCGGCTATTTCGTCGCGGGGCGCATGACCCGCAAGACCTACCCGATGACCGACGATATTCGCGCCGAAGTCTACGGCCCGCACGTTACCAACGAAGACCTGGAAGCCTGGGCGCGCAACGATTATTCCGCTGTGCGTGAAGCCACTGAAACCAGAACAATGGGCATCGAAGAAAGCGCCAGCAGCCTGGCGAGCAAACTGCCGCCAGCACCTGCACCGGGTTTCGGGCTGATCATCGCGCTGATCCTGCTGCCGATCGTGCTGATTCTGATGGGCACACTGGCCACCACCATGCTGCCAGCCACGTCCACGCTGCGCGCAGTGCTGACCGTACTGGGTGCCCCCTTGGTTGCGCTGCTGATCGATACCCTGCTGTGCGCCTGGCTGCTGGGCTCACGTCGCGGCTGGAGCCGTACTCAGGTGTCCGATGTGATCGGCTCGGCCTTGCCGGGTGTGGCGATGGTGATCCTGATTGCCGGTGCCGGTGGCGTGTTTGGCAAGGTGCTGGTCGACACCGGCATTGGTGCGGTGGTCTCCGAGGCGCTGCGTAACACCGGTCTGCCGGTACTCGCGCTGGGCTTCCTGCTGACCCTGCTGCTGCGCGCTGTTCAGGGTTCGACCACCGTTGCACTGGTGACCACTGCAGGCATTCTCAGCCCGCTGATCGCCACGCTGGACCTGAGCGCCAACCACCTGGCTCTATTGTGCCTGGCGATGGGCGGTGGTGGTCTGGCCATGTCGCACATCAATGATGCCGGTTACTGGATGTTCACCAAGCTGGCAGGCCTCAACGTCGCCGACGGCTTGCGCACCTGGACCGTACTGGTCACGCTGCTCGGCACACTGGGCTTCGTGATCACCCTGCTGCTTTGGCCATTCGTCTGACCCTTTGAAGACTGGAGTTAACATGCCTCGTTTTGCCGCCAACCTCAGCATGCTGTACCCGCAGCATGACTTTCTTGAGCGCTTTGCCGCAGCCGCTGCCGATGGTTTCGGCGCGGTCGAGTACCTGTTCCCCTACGCCTACAGCACTCAGGAACTCAAGCAGCGCCTGAGCGACAACGGTCTGGTGCAGGCGCTGTTCAACGCCCCGCCAGGCGACTGGGAAGCAGGCGAGCGAGGCATTGCCACGCTGCCGGGTCGTGAAGCGGAATTTCGCAGCGGTATCGAGCGGGCTCTGGAGTACGCACAGGTGCTGGGCAATGACCGAGTGCATGTCATGGCTGGCTTGCTGGCCGATGAAAGCTTGCGTGAGCGTCATCAGGCGGTCTATCTGGAAAACCTCGCGTTCGCGGCTGAGCAAGCCAAGGGCGCAGGCGTCACGATTCTGATTGAGCCGATCAACACCCGCGACATGCCGGGCTTCTTCCTCAATCGTCAGGATCAGGCACAGGAAATCTGCAGACTGGTGGGCGCTGACAATCTGAAGGTGCAGTTCGACTGCTACCACTGCCAGATCGTCGAAGGCGACCTGACCAGCAAACTGCGTCGCGACTTTGCGGGCATTGGCCATATTCAGATTGCAGGCGTCCCGGACCGCCATGAGCCGAACCTTGGCGAGCTGAACTACGAACACCTGTTCAATGTGATCGACGAGTTGGGCTACAGCGGCTGGATCGGCTGCGAATACCGCCCCAAAGGCGACACCAGCGTTGGTCTGGCGTGGTTGCGCAAGCTACAAGTCAAGAGCTGAAAACGCGATATAGACGACGCGGAGCGTGAGGAACGATCACTCTGTAACTGTCGTGCCCAGGCACGCCAGGCTTGCGCAAGAACACTATCGTGCGACGCTCCGCGTCGCATGCCGTTCTGGACGCTCTGCGTCCGCTCTTCAGCGACCCGAGCCTCAATCCTCTACGTCGAACTGGTCCTTTATATAGCGGATTTCAGTCCGGCCATGCGGCGCCGGCTGGCCGTCTTCGTCGAGGTTGACGAAGACGATCTTGTCGACAGTCAAAATGCTTTTGCGGGTGATCTTGTTGCGCACCTGGCACTTGAGGGTGATCGAGGTGCGGCCGAATTCTGTGGCGGTGATGCCTAGCTCAATGATGTCGCCCTGACGCGAGGCGCTGACAAAGTTGATTTCAGAGATGTACTTGGTCACCACCCGCTGATTACCCAGTTGAACGATCGCGTAGATCGCCGCTTCTTCATCGATCCAGCGCAGCAGGCTACCGCCGAACAACGTGCCGTTGGGGTTGAGGTCTTCGGGCTTGACCCACTTGCGGGTGTGGAAATTCATGTTCACTCCTGAGCGTCTGGCCGGTAGAGACGTGCATGATGGCAGAGCCGACGGCCCGCGCCCATGCCTGTGTCATAGCGAATGTGCATCGACTCGATTACAGACAGATGGCAATTGTATGGCCTTTAAACCGACAGAAAGCCTTGGGAAGAATCGCGAGCGCAGCTATACTGCCCAACGTTTCAAAACGGTCATCCACGCTTGATACCGTTCCCGCCACCTGTCCGAGGGGCGCTGCAGCAGGTTTTCCCTGTCAGGCTCGGATGGGGCGTTGTTTGCCAGGACGATCCTCGACCGGCAAACCTTAAACGCACAACGGCGCCCATTCGCATTTTTATGGAATGGAGACTCTCAATGAGTGCTGTAATCACGCCCGCAGAATTTAATGACTACAAGGTTGCCGACATTTCCCTGGCCGCCTGGGGTCGTCGCGAAACCATCATTGCCGAATCCGAAATGCCTGCCCTGATGGGTCTGCGCCGCAAATACGCCGGTGACCAGCCGCTCAAGGGCGCGAAAATTCTCGGCTGCATCCACATGACCATTCAGACCGCCGTGCTGATCGAAACCCTGGTTGCCCTGGGTGCTGAAGTTCGCTGGTCGTCGTGCAACATTTTCTCCACTCAGGACCAGGCCGCCGCTGCCATTGCCGCTGCCGGCATTCCTGTGTTCGCCTGGAAGGGCGAAACCGAAGAAGAATACGAGTGGTGCATCGAGCAGACCATCCTCAAGGATGGCCAGCCATGGGACGCCAACATGATTCTCGACGACGGCGGCGACCTGACCGAGATCATCCACAAGAAGTACCCGGCGATGCTGGACAAGATCCACGGCGTTACCGAAGAAACCACCACGGGCGTTCACCGCCTGCTGGACATGCTGGCCAAGGGCGAGCTGAAAATCCCGGCCATCAACGTCAACGACTCGGTGACCAAGAGCAAGAACGACAACAAGTACGGCTGCCGTCACAGCCTGAACGACGCCATCAAGCGCGGCACCGACCACTTGCTGTCCGGCAAGCAGGCACTGGTGATCGGCTACGGTGACGTGGGCAAGGGCTCGGCCCAGTCCCTGCGTCAGGAAGGCATGATCGTCAAAGTGACCGAAGTCGACCCGATCTGCGCCATGCAGGCCTGCATGGACGGTTTCGAGCTGGTTTCGCCGTTCATCGACGGTGAGAACGACGGCACCGAAGCAAGCATCGACAAAGCGCTGCTGGGTAAGATCGACCTGATCGTGACCACCACCGGTAACGTCAACGTTTGTGATTCGAACATGCTCAAAGCGCTGAAAAAACGCGCTGTGGTGTGCAACATCGGTCACTTCGACAACGAAATCGACACCGCATTCATGCGCAAGCACTGGGCATGGGAAGAAGTGAAGCCACAGGTTCACAAGATCCATCGCACCGGCCCAGGCTCGTTCGACGCACAGAACGACGACTACCTGATCCTGCTGGCCGAAGGCCGTCTGGTAAACCTGGGTAACGCCACTGGCCACCCAAGCCGCATCATGGATGGCTCGTTCGCCAACCAGGTTCTGGCGCAGATCTTCCTCTTCGAGCAGAAGTACGCTGACCTGGCACCGGCCAAAAAGGCCGAGCGTCTGACCGTTGAAGTGCTGCCGAAGAAACTCGACGAAGAAGTGGCCCTGGAAATGGTCCGCGGCTTCGGCGGCGTTGTGACCAAGCTGACCAAGACTCAGGCCGATTACATCGGCGTGACCGTCGAAGGTCCGTTCAAGCCGCACGCTTATCGCTACTGATTGATCTTCTGTGAAGAGTGCGCGGCGTTCCTGACGCCTCTCACTCTCTCAGTTGGCAATTATCTGTGGGAGCGGACTTGTCCGCGAAGGGGCCTGTGCATTCAATCAAGATGCAGCGTCTGAAATAAAGCCTTCGCGGACAAGTCCGCTCCTACAAAGTATGTGTTCGTTTCTATATCGAGATCGGCCTCCATGAGCCAAGAACGCCGCTTCAGCTTCGAATTCTTTCCTACCAAGACCGACGCTGGACATGAAAAGCTGCTGACCGTTGCTCGTCAGCTCGCTACGTACAACCCCGATTTTTTCTCCTGCACCTATGGTGCCGGTGGCTCGACCCGCGACCGCACGCTCAATACCGTGCTGCAGCTGGAAAACGAGATCAAAGTCCCTGCTGCGCCGCATTTGTCCTGCGTGGGCGACAGCAAGGACGACCTGCGCAACCTGTTGGCGCAGTACAAGGATGCGGGCATCAAACGCATCGTGGCACTGCGCGGCGACCTGCCTTCCGGCATGGGTATGGCCAGCGGTGAGTTGCGTCACGCCAATGACCTGGTGAGCTTCATTCGCCAGGAAAGCGGCAGCCATTTCCACATCGAAGTCGCCGCCTACCCGGAAATGCATCCGCAGGCGCGCAACTTCGAGGACGACCTCAAGCACTTCGTCAACAAGGCCAACGCCGGCGCCGACAGTGCAATCACGCAGTACTTCTTCAACGCCGACAGCTATTTCAACTTCGTCGAGCGGGTCGAGAAAATGGGCGTCAGCATTCCGATCGTGCCGGGCATCATGCCGATCACCAACTACAGCAAGCTGGCGCGTTTCTCGGATGCCTGCGGTGCGGAAATCCCGCGCTGGATCCGTAAACAGCTGGAAGCCTACGGCGATGACGTGCAAAGCATCCAGGCGTTTGGCGAAGAAGTCATCACGCAGATGTGCGAACGACTGCTGCAAGGCGGCGCCCCCGGTCTGCATTTCTACACGCTGAACCAGGCAGAACCGAGCCTGGCGGTGTGGAACAACCTGCAACTGCCACGCTGAAAACGGCTGCGGCACCGCGGTCCGACCGGTAATTTCCGGGGGATCGCGGCCTCATACACCGTTGGGCAGCAGGAAAGCGGCGTATTGCGCTCGCTCTGTTATACTCCAGCCTTCCCGCCAGGCTTACGCCCGGACGCCCGGTCTTGCAATCGTCATCCGTTCACGCCAACAGCGCAATTTTCATCAAGCGCAGGCGTCACGGAATGCACTGAAGACCCGGCAGGACCGGACGGGATCGCGTTGTCTTTACACGCCATTCGCGCCAGGCAAGACATCCCTTGAGCTTAAGCTCCAACAGAACAGGATTACTCATGTCCTTTGCTTCCCTCGGTCTCTCCGAGGCTTTAGTCCGCGCCATCGAGGCAGCGGGCTATACCCAGCCTACCCCCGTGCAACAGCGGGCCATTCCCGCCGTGTTGCAAGGTCGCGACCTGATGGTTGCGGCACAGACCGGTACTGGTAAAACCGGTGGTTTCGCCCTCCCTATTCTGGAGCGGCTGTTTCCCAATGGTGTTCCGGACAAATCCCAGCGTCATGGCCCGCGTCAACCACGCGTTCTGGTCCTGACCCCGACCCGCGAACTGGCCGCACAGGTGCACGAGAGCTTCAAGCTCTATGCCCGCGACCTGAAGTTCGTCAGCGCCTGCATCTTCGGCGGCGTCGGCATGAACCCTCAGGTTCAGGCCATGTCCCGTGGCGTGGACGTCCTGGTGGCCTGCCCCGGCCGCCTGCTCGATCTGGCCGGTCAAGGCAGTGTCGATTTGTCCCACGTCGAAATCCTGGTGCTCGATGAAGCAGACCGGATGCTCGACATGGGCTTCGTCCATGACGTCAAGAAGGTCCTCGCGCGGCTGCCGGCCAAGCGCCAGAACCTGCTGTTCTCGGCTACCTTCTCCAATGACATCACGTCGTTGGCCGGCAAGCTGCTGCACAACCCAGAGCGCATCGAAGTCACGCCGCCGAACACCACGGTCGAGCGTATCGAGCAACGGGTTTTCCGCCTGGCAGCCAACCACAAGCGTTCACTGCTGGCGCATTTGATTACCGTCGGTGCCTGGGAACAGGTGCTGGTCTTCACCCGCACCAAGCACGGTGCCAACCGTCTGGCCGAGTACCTGGACAAGCACGGCCTTGCGGCTGTCGCGATCCACGGCAACAAGAGCCAGAACGCCCGTACCAAGGCACTGGCCGACTTCAAGGCAGGTGATGTACGCATCATGGTCGCGACCGATATCGCCGCACGCGGCCTGGATATCGATCAGTTGCCGCATGTCGTCAACTTCGAGCTGCCCAACGTCGACGAAGACTACGTTCACCGTATCGGTCGTACCGGCCGGGCCGGTCGTTCGGGCGAAGCCATTTCCCTGGTTGCGCCGGACGAAGAGAAGCTGCTCAAAAGCATCGAGCGCATGACTAAACAGAAGATCGCCGATGGCGACCTGATGGGCTTCGACATCACCGCAGTCGAGGCTGAAAAACCGGAAGTGCGTGAGCGTCCGGATGTTCGAAACTCCCGTGGTGCACGTCCTGCCGGCGACAAGAACAACGGCGGTCGTCGCGACAAGGGCAAGGACAAAGGCAAGGAAAAACCTGCCGCTGCATCCGCCACTGGCGAACGCCCTGCAAGGCAGCCACGCGAAAAAAAACCTCGTGAGGGCACGCCTCGCAGCGAACAGCGTGCATCGCAGCCATCCATACCGCGCCCGGCAGCCGATCGTGCGCCGGACGAGTTCCGCGATGATGAAGTAGACAACTTCGGCAATCGTGCTGACTACGTCAGCCCTTATCAGGGCAAAGGCCAGAACCGTGGTCGTCGTCCTGCTGCTGCGCCCGGTGCAGCACCGGCTGCTGGCGGCGCAGCTCGCCCAGCCAATTCGGGTCGACCTGCGGGCGGCGCTCGTAACGGTTCCGGTACTGGCGCGCCAAAGCGCAACGGTTCGGGTTCGTCGGCTCCGCGTTCGCGTGATGGCCAGCCGCGCGGTCGTCGCCCGGCACGTGAAGATCAGCCCTTGCCGCGTGAAGGTCAGGAGCCAGCCGTGCGTGCCCCTCGCGACGGTCAGCCTCAGCCGAAGATCGTGCACAAGGAATCCAAGATCGACCGTTTCCCGTCTGCCGAGCAACTGGATCAGTTGCCAACACGGCCACGCGGTGAAAAACCGGCTCTGCTGACCCGCAATCGCGACAGCTGATAGCCACGCAACACTAAAAACGCCCCGACCTGCTCGGGGCGTTTTTGTTTGTAGCCCTGGAGGATGTTGATCATCGCTCCCACGCTCCGCGTGGTAGCGCAGTTCTGGACGCTCTGCGCCCTCTTGACTATCGTGCCGACGCTCCGCGTCGGCATGCAGTTCTGGACGCTCTGCGTCCTCTTTGTTGCGCTCTGCGTCAAACACAGGTTCTGCGATGTCAGTGCCACTGTAATAAAGAAGCGCTTTATTCATCGCTCCCACGCTCTGCGTGGTAGCGCAGTCCTGGACGCTCCGCGTCCGATCTTGAGACGGCAGCGCGGCGCCGATCTGTGACGCAGAGCGTCACGAACTGCATGCCAACGCAGAGCATTGGCACGATAGTCATCCCAAGACGTTTCATCGCACCAACAAAAACGCCGACCCAAGGGTCGGCGTTTTTTCGATCAAGCGTGCAATTACTTCTTCTGTACGCCTTCGAAGCTGATGTCCAGATCCAGCGTCTGCGACGTCGGGCCTGGGCCCTTGATGCCGAAGTCGTTCAGGTTCAGCGTCGAAGTACCGTTGAAGCCGGCACGGTAGCCGCCCCACGGATCCTTGCCTTCGCCGTTGAAGGTTGCCTTGATCACGATTGGCTTGGTCACGCCGTGCAGGGTCAGGTCGCCAGTGACGTCAGCCGTTTTCTCGCCTGTCGATTTGACTGCGGTGGAAACGAATTTGGCTTCCGGGTATTTGGCAACGTCCAGGAAATCCTTGCTGGAGATGTGTTTGTCGCGCTCGGCGTGGTTGGTGAACAGGCTGGCGGTTTTCAGCTCGACATTGATTTTGCTGGCTTCAGGCTTGGCAGCGTCGAAGCTGAACGTGCCGTCCCAGTCCTTGAAGGTACCGTGAATGAAGCTGTAGCCCAGGTGGCTGATCTTGAAGTCAACGAATGCGTGTTGACCTTCCTTGTCGATAACGTAGTCGGCGGCCATGGCCTGGCCAGCAGACAACAGTGCGGTACCCAGAGCCAGAGCGGCGAGAGACTTCTTCAACATGCTTTTATTCCCGTTTTGGTTGAACAATCAATTACGACCCAGCATGCGCTTGAGGGTCACATCGCGATCGATGAAGTGGTGCTTCAATGCAGCAAGACCATGGAGCCCCGCGAATATCACGATGACCCAGGCCAGATACAGGTGAATCCAGCCCGCCGTTTCTGCCTGATCAGGAAGGCCCGAAACCAGCGCGGGCACATCGAACAGGCCGAATACCGGAATCCCCACGCCGTCGGCGGTGGAAATGAGATACCCGGCGAACATCACGGCAAACAGTGCGACGTACAAAAACAGATGGCCGAATGCAGCACCGATGCGCGTCAACTTACTGTAGCTAGTCAACGGCGGCGGTGGCGGACTGAGCAGACGCCAGACCACGCGGATCAGCATGATTGCAAACAGCGTGATGCCGATGCTCTTGTGCAGATCAGGGCCCGCCTTGCGCCACGTATCGTAGTAATCCAGCCCGACCATCCACAGCCCCAGCGCAAACATTCCAAACACGACAGCAGCCACACCCCAGTGCAGCACCATGCTGACCAGACCGTAGCGAGAGGATGAATTACGTAGCTGCATTACCAGTACCTTGTCAGAAGTGTTACCAGACTAGCTTTTTATCTATCGAATGAAAGCGCAAAATTTCGCTCGGACGTATCGAACAATACGATAGGTCTGCTTGACCATTCGTACGCCGGTTCTGCTGGTTACACCAACACCTGACAGGCTTTACAGCATCTCAGGCTGTCCTCGCTGCGGCAGCATCTCGATAATTTGCCGTAAGTAATACTTTGCAATGACCATCGGCCGTTCGATACCGATGAACGGCATGATCCGCTGAGATATCACCAGCCCACACAGACAGAACGAATTCAGCGCGCATAAAAAAAGGACGCGGCATACACCGCGTCCTCTTTCGCTCAGCTATTGCCCGGTCAGTTGTTAACGTCTGCGGGCGCTGTTTCAGCAGGGGTTTTGGCAGGAGCCGGTTTGCTCTGAGCCTTTTTCGCAGCTTCCTTTTTTGCTGCTTCTTTCTTCGCCGCTTCTTTTTTGGCGGCTTCCTTGCTCTGCGGCTTTTTCGCAGGCTCAGCCTTGGTCGCCGGTTTCTTCGCAGGCTCGGCTTTTACCGGCGGCTTGGCAGGCTGGACAACCGGCGCAACCACAGGTGCTGGCGCGGCAACAGGTGCTGGAGCTGCAGCCGGTTCCGGGGCCTTCTCTACCGGAGCAGGTGCCGGGGCCGGTTCTTCACCACCACCAAACATGCGCGAGAAGAAGCCCGGCTTGTCGGCCTGCGGCTTGGCAGGTTCAGCCGGTTTGTCGGACGAACCACCGAACAGGTTGCTGAAGAAATTGCCTTCGGACTTCTGCGAAGCCGGGGCCGGTGCTTTCGGCGGTGCAACCTTGACCGGTTCGAACGACTTGCCAGCCGCCAGATCCTGGACTTGACCGGCCGCACGCTGACCGCTGCGCAAGGCACCTTCCAGAGTGCCGGGGTACAAGGTGTCGGTGTGCTCGCCAGCGAAGGCTACACGCAGAATCGGCCGCTCCCACAGACGCCAGTATTTACTGATCTGACCGGGGCCGAACGCCAGGTAGGAACCACCCGTGGACGGGTCGACGCTGTAACGGCGGATTTCATAGCCGGTGTAAGCGCCACGTGCTTCAGGGTAGAACGCATGCAGACGGATCAATACCTGATCAACCATCTGCTTGTCGCCGAAGGCCTGCATGATGCGTGCGTTGTCGCCGGACAGGTTGATCACCACGTTGGCGCCGCCCTTGAGCGCGGGCTCTACCCACAACATGCCCAGACCGGTGTTGCTGAACACTTCACCGGACATGCGTGCCTTGCTGTCCCAGACCGGGGTCTTGAACTTGAGCATGATCTGGTCGCGCCAGCCGTAGTTGGTGCTCTTGATCGCGCCCATGTGCTGAGCGTCCAGCGCAGGCGTCATCTGGATCTTGCCCAGCGAGCGCAGCGGTACGGCCATGACCACGTAATCTGCGGTGTAGCTGGTTGCGCCAGCCTTGACGGTGACCTTGTCCTTCTCCTGAACGACTGCCGTCACCGGCGAGTTGGTCTTGACGGTCTTGAGCTGCTTGACGAACGCCTGGGTCAGCACCGCACTGCCACCGGGCAGGCGCGCAGCACGCAAGTCACGCTCGTCGACCGAGCGATAAACCCGCGATTGCTGGGCAAGGTACAGCAGCGACAGGCGCGAAGGCTCGTCGTAGCGGGTGCGGATCTGCTGGTTGATCAACTGACGCGCCGTGGCAGGCAGGTTCAGACGGTCCAGCCAGTTGGCGACGTTGATCTGGTCCAGCGCGAACAAGGTGCTGTTGGAAGCGGGGTTTTCCGGGTCGTCAACCGAACGCGCGAGGTTGTCCAGCGTGTCGTTGTAGCGCTTGATGGCTTCGGCGGTCGCAGGCTGTTTGACGGCCAGGTCAGCCTGAGTGAAGTACACGCCGTCGATCAGGTAGCTGGGCGTGCGAACAAATTCAGGCGCAGGCACGGTCGTCAGCTTGAAGCTGTCCAGGTAGCGGTTCAGCACAGGCTGAGCCTTGGTGTTGCCGATCCACTCGCTGGTCGCCAGACCGGAACGTCCGCCCAGGCTGGGCTTGGCTTCCAGTAGCGTCACCTGCCAGCCTTTGGCCTGCAGTTCATAGGCAGCGGTCAAGCCTGCCAGACCACCACCGACGACAATGGCGGTTCGTTGTTTTTCATCGGCGAGCGTAGAAACGCTGACCAACCCTGCCACTATCAGCGCACAGGCGCGCAGCCACCCAGAAAGCATTCGGCGAACTCCAGAAAACATAGGGAAGATTGGGCAAGTCAGCCCGGCACATCGACTTGCTGCGCAGGATACGCGAGCCATCAAATAGCCGCCAGCAATGTCCATCAGCTGTTAAAACTGCATCAAAGGTTGTTCCGCAGCCGGGCATTGCATAGGCTTGCGCGATTGTTCGTCCTCGCATCAGGCGAGTCGCTACCCGGAGATTGAAAATGGGCCTCAATGACCAGTGGATGCAACGTGACCTGAAGGTCCTGTGGCACCCCTGCACCCAGATGAAAGACCACGAAAATCTGCCGTTGATACCGATCAAGCGTGGTGAAGGCGTATGGCTTGAAGACTTCGAGGGCAAGCGTTATCTGGACGCTGTCAGCTCTTGGTGGGTCAACGTTTTCGGACACGCCAACCCGCGCATCAATCAGCGCATCAAGGATCAGGTCGACCAACTGGAGCACGTGATTCTTGCCGGTTTCAGTCATCAGCCGGTCATCGAGCTGTCCGAACGGCTGGTCAAACTGACCCCTGAAGGCCTCAACCGCTGCTTCTACGCCGACAATGGCTCATCGTGCATTGAAGTCGCGCTGAAGATGAGCTTTCACTACTGGCTCAATCGCGGCCAGCCGGACAAGAAACGCTTCGTCACCCTGACCAACAGCTACCACGGCGAGACCATGGCGGCGATGTCGGTCGGTGACGTACCGCTGTTCACCGAAACCTACAAGGCGCTGCTGCTCGATACCATCAAAGTGCCGAGCCCCGATTGCTACCACCGCCCGGACGGCATGAGCTGGGAAGAGCATTCGCGCAACATGTTCGTCGCCATGGAGCAGACCCTTGCCGAACACCACGCCAGCGTTGCGGCGGTGATCGTCGAACCGCTGATCCAGGGCGCGGGCGGCATGCGCATGTATCACCCGGTCTACCTCAAGCTGCTGCGCGACGCCTGCGACCGCTATGGCGTGCACCTGATCCACGATGAAATCGCTGTCGGTTTCGGCCGCACCGGAACCATGTTCGCCTGTGAACAGGCCGGCATCCGTCCGGATTTCCTCTGCCTGTCCAAGGCGCTGACCGGTGGCTACCTGCCGCTGGCGGCCTGCCTGACCACCGATGATGTGTACGACGCGTTCTACGATGACTATCCGACACTGCGTGCGTTTCTGCACTCGCACAGCTACACCGGCAACCCGCTGGCCTGTGCGGCGGCGCTGGCGACCCTGGATATCTTCGAGCAGGACAACGTCATCGAAAACAACAAGGCCCTGGCGCAACGCATGGCGACGGCCACCGCGCACCTGGCCGATCATCCGCATGTCGCGGAAGTGCGTCAGACCGGCATGGCCATCGCTATCGAAATGGTTCAGGACAAAGCCAACAAGACCGCCTACCCGTGGCAGGAACGGCGTGGCATGAAGGTCTTTCAGCATGCGCTGGAGCGCGGTGCATTGCTGCGACCACTGGGCAGTGTGGTGTATTTTCTGCCGCCGTACGTGATTACCCCGGAGCAGATCGACTTTCTGGCCGAGGTGGCCACCGAGGGCATTGATATCGCTACGCGCAGCAGTGTCAGTGTTGCCGTGCGCGAGAACTTTCATCCGGATTTCAGGGATCCGGGCTAGGGCTGGAATTTGCGGCGCCGCGACTGACGCCTTCGCGGACAAGTCCGCTCCCACGAGCGGACCGGGCAACACCGCATTAATGTGGGAGCGGACTTGTCCGCGAAAGGGCCATCACAAAACAACACCGGAACCGAGACACACCATGAGACTCTCCCGCTTTTTTACTGAAGCGCCGCTTAGCCTGGGCGAGCACGAACTGCCCGAGGCCCAGGCGCATTACATCAGCCGCGTGCTGCGCATGACCGAAGGTGACGCGCTGCAACTGTTCGACGGATCGGGCCAGGAGTTTCGCGGCACCTTGCTGGAAGTCGGCAAGAAGCGCGTGCATGTGCAACTGACCGAAAGCTTTGCCGGGCAAGTCGAGTCAGGGCTGCGTATTCATCTGGGCCAGGGCCTGTCGCGTGGTGAACGCATGGACTGGGCTATTCAGAAGGCTACCGAGCTGGGCGTCAGCGAAATTACCCCGATTGTCAGCGAGCGCTGTGAGGTGCGTCTCAAGGACGAGCGCGCCGAGAAGCGCCAGGCGCATTGGCAACAGATCGCTATCAGCGCCTGCGAGCAGTGCGGTCGCTCGGTGGTGCCGGTGATTCATGCGCCGATGCCGCTGGCCGAGTGGATCAAGCATACCGAGGCCGACCTGAAACTGGTCCTGCACCCGGTGGCCGAGCCGCTGACCAGCCATGACAAGCCAGCCAGCCTGGCCTTCCTGATTGGTCCGGAAGGCGGCTTGAACGACGCAGAAGTCGATCAGGCGCAAGCCGCTGGATTCCACGCCGCGCGCCTCGGCCCGCGCGTTCTGCGCACTGAAACCGCCCCGGTGGTCGCGCTCAGCGTGGCGCAACAGCTGTGGGGCGATTTCTGACTACTGATGCTCGTCCCCTCCTCACAGCACATAAAAACAAATCGCCACGAAGTGCATCAAACTGCCGCCGATGACGAACAGGTGCCAGATGCCGTGAAAGTGGCGGATCTGGTCGTAGGCGAAGAACAGAATGCCGACGGTGTAAAGCACGCCGCCGCCGGCCAGCCAGATGAAGCCCGCCAGGCCGAGCGCAGCAATCAGTGGTTTGACCGCCACGAGGACGATCCAGCCCATCACGGCGTAGATCACGATGGACATGATTCGCGCTTCAGAGCGGGGTTTTATCTCCTGCACAATGCCGATCAGCGCCAGCCCCCAGACGATACCGAACAGGGTCCAGCCCCACGCGCCGCGCAATGTCACAAGACAGAACGGCGTGTAGCTGCCCGCAATCATCAGGTAGATCGAAAAGTGATCGACCTTCTGCATGATCGATTTCGAACGGCCCTTGACGCTGTGGTAGATCGTCGAAACGCTGTACAGCGTGACCAGACAGGCGCCATAGATCGCAATGCTGACCACCTTCCAGACATCGCCGTGCAGACTCGCCATCACCAATAGCCAGATTGCGCCGACACCTGCCAGTACTGCACCCACCAGGTGGGACCAGGCGTTGAATTTTTCTCCGTAATACATCCGCTCAATACCCTCTTGTGGCAAAACACTGGGAGCAGAGGCTCGCGGTTATTGAAACAAATCGCAACACCCTGTTTCAGTGACGGATATTTTAAGCAGCTATCGGCGCACGACTTGTGCACAATCAGCGCACATCAATAACCAGCGCCACGACATGCAGATCGATGACGAACTGACGCTCAAGAAACTGGAAATATTCCTGGCCTTCATGCGCACCGGCAATCTGGCGCGGGCGGCGGAGGAGTTGCAGACCAGCAACGTCAGCGTGCACCGCGCCATTCACTCGTTGGAAAGCGCCCTGCGTTGCCCGCTGTTCAAACACGAAGGCCGCAACCTTACGCCGCTGGAAAGCGCGTATGTGCTGGAAGAGCGTGCGCAGAAGCTGGTGCAGGATGTGCTCGCCACCGTAGAGCTGACCCGTCAGGCGGCAGGCTTTTCGGCGGCACGCTTCCGCCTTGGGGCTTTGTATTCACTGACCGTCAAGACGGTGCCGCAGCTGATCATGGGCCTGAAAATCCGCCGCAGCGAGCTGAATATCGATCTGATTCTGGGTTCGAACATGGACCTGCTGTACAAGCTCAAGAACATGGAAGTCGACGCCATGCTGGTGTCGCTGGATGAAAGCACCCATGACCCGGACTGCGAGCAGTTGGCGTTGTTTTCCGACGATATCTTCCTGGCTGTGCCCACCGACTCGCCGTTTGCCGAGCACAGCGAGGTGGATCTCAGCGACCTGCGTGAAGCGACATTTATCACCCTCACCCAAGGCTTTGCCACTCATCGCGATGGCATACGGGTGTTTCAGCAGGCCGGGTTCGAGCCCAAAGTGGCGATGCAGGTCAATGACATCTTCACCCTGCTGAGCATGGTCAGTTCCGGCGTCGGCTATGCGCTGCTGCCGGGGCGCATAGCCGCAGTGTATGAAAACCGCGTGCGGCTGATTCCATTGCAGAGCCGCTACCGGATGCAGCAACACATCGGCATGGTCTTTCTCAAGTCCAGAGAGCGAGACCCTAACCTGCTGGCGCTGCTGGCCGAGTGTCGGATGTATGCGAATCGCCTGCTGGAGCAGGCGACCTGATCGAAGGGATCTAACCGACGATTGCGCGCACGATGAAATACAGCACCGACGGCCCCAGCAGACAGCCCAGTCCGGTATGAAAAGTGGCGGTCAGCGCACCATAAGGCACCAGACGCCGATCCGTTGCCGCCAGCCCTGCGGTAACGCCGCTGACAGTACCCGCCAGACCACCGAAAACCATCGCCGAACGCGGGTTGTCCAGCCCCATCCAGCGCGCCGCCATGGGCGTACCGACCATCACCAGAATCGCCTTGATCAGGCCGGTGGCAATCGACAGGGCCATCACGTCAGAGGTCGCACCCAACGCAGCACCGGTCACCGGGCCGACGATGTAGGTCACAGCACCCGCGCCAATGGTGGTCATGCTGATTGCATCGCGGTAGCCAAACACCCAGGCAATGCTCGCGCCCACGATAAACGGCAGAATCGTGCCCAACAGCAAGGCAATTGCTCCGATCAGCCCGGCCTTGCGTGCTTCGGTGGCCTGCACTTCAAAGGCAGTCGCCACGATGGCGAAGTCACGCAGCATCGCCCCGCCCATCAGGCCGATGCCTGAGAACAGCGCCATATCGGCAAGCCCCTTCTGGCCGCCGGTCAACGTGCCGCCGACCCAGGCCAGAATCAGCCCGATGACAATCGCGATGGCCGAGCCATGCACCCGGCCGAAGGTCAGGCGCTTTGAAAGCACCACCGAGACCCACATGATGATACCGACGAAGGCAAATGCGGTGATCAGGCCGTTGTGTTCAAGTCCTTTCTCGATGAGGTCCCACATATCAGCGACCTCCAGCCGGGGCTATTTCAGGCTTGATCACAGGCGTCAGCAGCGGCTCTTCCTTGGGTAAAGGCTCGCCGCGATTGGTGCGGCTGATCACTGCGATGGTGCAGGCGCAGAGCACCACTGAACCGACAGCGGCCAATACCGCCACCGGCCCGCCCTTGAGTGCGGTCACAACGTTTTGTTGCGCGGCCATCGCCACCACGACCGGTATGTACAGCGCGCCCCAGAAACCCACGCCCATTTCGCAGTCCTTGGTCATGCCGCCGTGTTTCTGCATCCACAGGCGTGCGCAGATCAACAGGATCATGGCGATCCCGACCCCGCCCACATTGGATTTCACGCCCAGCAGAACGCCGAGCATGTCACCGAGAATCACGCCCGCGAGCGTGCAGATAGCCAGTAGTGCAACACCATAGATAATCATTGTTGTTATTCCTCTGTTTGCATTGCTGAAGTTGTTGTTTTTGTCCTTCGTAGCAGCTGCACGGCGGCTCTATGGAGTGCGGCGACCCTCCTCGTGCGACAGCGCGATCAGGCTGTCCAGACGCGCAGCCTGAAAGGCCAGCGCTGTTCCTTGCTGAAAGACTTTGCGCGCCAGCCCGGTCAGCACGGCACCGGGCGGCAATTCGATGTGCAGGCGCACGCCTCGCTCCCAGGCAGTTTCCACGGTGCTGCGCCAATCGATGACCCGGCACATGTTGAAGGCCAGGTCGTCACGCAGTTTTTCGGCATTCAGCAGCGGACGCGCCGTACTGCCGCTGAGGTAACGTATCTTCGGTGCCTGCAACGCAATCCTTGAAAAGGCTTCTGCCAGTTGCTGCGCGGGAGCTTCCAGCAAGGCGCAATGCGACGGCACGCTGACCGCAAGACGCTTGACCGCCGCGGCCCCCGACGCCTTGGCCAAATGACTGACCTGCTGCATCGCCTCGACGCTGCCCGAGATCACCATCTGGTTGTCGGCGTTGATATTGGCGAGAAACACCGGCATTTGCGGGCTGTGTACTTGCCTGATCAACGCCTCGACCTGTGTCTGGTCCAGACCGATCACCGCAGTCATGCCATAACCTTCGGGCCAGGCGCTCTGCATCAACTCGCCGCGCAACGCCACCAGACGCACGGCATCGGCGAAGGCCAGCGCCCCGGAAATCACCGCTGCCGGATAAGCGCCGATGGACAACCCTGCAACGTAGTCCGGCACACAGTCGCGCGCCTGCAACAGGCGGGCGCAGGCGACACCGGCGATCAACAGGCAAAGCTGGACGGCGCGGGTCGCTTGCAGCGCCTGAGTGCTGTCCAGCGCCAGTACGTCTTCGCCCAGAGCATCGGCAGCTTCCTGCAGGCAATCGTGGACGACAGGGTCGTCGGGTAATTGATGCAGCATGCCGGCCTGCTGCGCGCCCTGACCGGGAAACACCCACAGGCTGCTCATGCGCACGCCCCGATCAGATGCCACGGATCTGCAACCAGCCGCGCCCCTGCTGCGGTCTTGAGCAACACCCGCCCCGCTGGGCGCGCCCATTCACGCAACGCCACAGCGCCATGATCGAGTTGCAGCTGCACATCGACCCGGCAGACCGATGTTTCCAGCGCCTCGACCAATTCGGCTGCGCAACTGCGACTTAACGGCTCAGGCGTGCGCAAAATCAGGTCCAGATCGCTGTCCTGATTCAACGCCGCAATACCACTGGCCAATTCGAACCCGGCGCTGCCGCCAACGCCCCAGACCAGTTCCAGCGCATCCATCACCGGGCGGACCTGACGCAAGGCACGCAATGCGGGCCAGTCCTGAATATTCTCGACCGGGCACAAGACCAGTTGTTCGGGGGTTACCCGCCGATAGACATCCGCCAACAGCATGCTCGCGGCATAGCGCTGCTCACGACCGTAGCCGCGCAACCCTACGGCCACCTGACCGGCTGGCATGGCCTGCCGACGCACCACGACCGGCTGCCCGGCCAGCACCGTTTCAACCGCCCATTTGGGCGCATCGTCCGACAAGGCAGACAGTGGCATGCCCCACAGCAAATCATGGGGCAGTACTGCGCAAGCGCTGTCGATCACCATTGCGCCCGCAGCAACTGGCGCACGGTAGCCGATGCCGCACGATTGCTCGCGCCCAGACGGCTGCTCAGGTCGACCCCGCTGGCCTGCACGTCTTTGATCGCACTGCTCAGAACATTGCGGACCTGAGTCAGGTCGTTCGCAGTGGGCTGCTCGATCTGGCTGACCGAGAGGGTTTCCCACAGCAGACCAAGGCTGGCATAGCTGTCAATGTCGTAGGCCATTGGCGGGATGCTGGCGGCGAGCTTTTCCAGGTCTTCGACACTGCGCAGTGTTACCCGAGCGGCGGAAGCCTTGCCCATCGCATGCACCATCACGCCTGGATCACGCAGTGCAATCAGCCGATTGGCCTGATAACCGTGGGCCAGAAACGCGCCGGACATAGCCTTGCCAACCAGCAGACCAATCACCGCATGCCCGGCAAGACGCGCCCGTGCATAGCTGTCCACCGCCCCAGCCAGCGCCTGATGAATGCCCAGCGCTTCTTCGCGGCGGCCATAGGCCTGGCTCGGCACATCGACAATCGCAATCAATGCACGCTTTTCGGCGCGGTCGCGGTCCTGCTCGATGGCATCATCCACAGCTTTGGCCAGGCCCCAGCCTTCCAGCAGACCGACCTCGCCCTGACGCGCCCGAGGGAAACGATTGCCGGTATCGGCAACCACCGCCACAAAGCGCACCGGCTGCTCGCCCAGCAAGCCATCGGCGACCTTGAGCGAGGCAGGCAGACCGTCAACTTGCGTAGCACCTGCGCTCAATGCGTTGAACCAGTGCAAACCCCGTTGTGAATAGCTCATGACCGGGCTCCTTGATAAAGGGTACGTACACTCTGCGGATCGATTTGCGCTCCGGTGTCGAGGCTGGCGAGGCGCTGCAAAAACAGTTCGTACTGGCTGCTGCGATGCGCTGCCGGTACGCCCTGCTTGAGCCAGCCGCTGACCTGCTGCCGGACATCGGCCACATCGTCTGCGGCAAAACCGTCCACCAGATCACTGGCAAACCGCTGTTCGCCACCGGTCAGGCTCCAGATAAACGGGCGGTCACGGGAGTCGTATTCTTCGATGCCGGCTTCCTGCTCGATCACCTGCGGGCCGTTCAGGCCCAAGCGGGCTTCCTGGGTCACCAGTAGATAACTGCACAAGCCCGCAGCGATGGACATCCCGCCAAAACAGCCGACGCTGCCTGCAACCACGCCGATCACTGGCTGGTACTGACGCAAGTCGACCATCGCGGCATGAATCTCGGCAATCGCCGCCAGGCCCAGATTGGCTTCCTGCAAACGCACACCGCCGGTTTCCAACAGCACGATGGCAGCGGTGGGAATACCGTTGCGGTTGTCTTCGGCAGCCAGCTCCAGCGCGCCTGCCATTTTTGCGCCGCCGACTTCGCCCATGCTGCCGCCCTGAAACGAGCCTTCAATGGCCGCAATGACTACCGGCCGCCCATCAACAGTGCCCTTGGCAACCACCACGCCATCGTCGGCTTGAGGGACAACGCCTTGTCTGGCAAGCCAGGGCGACATGACGCGATCAAACGGGCCAAGCAATTCGCGGAAACTGTCGGCATCCAGCAGAGCGCGGGCGCGCTGCCGTGCACCGAGCTCGATGAAACTGTGCTGGCTCAGCAAACGTGCGTTATCAGTCATGACCGATCTCCTCGAAGCCCTGCTCCAGACGCAAGCGCACCACGCCGGGCGTGGCCCCGAAGTCGTGGATGTCGATGCTCAGCGCAGGCGGGGTCTGGCCGTCGAACATGCGCTCGAAAAGATGTTTCCAACGCAGTGAAGCACCGTTGACCGAGGTCACCACCTGAATTGATAGCTTGCCTGGCGAACCGGGCTCCAGCAGCACTTCCAGATCGCCCGAGCCAACCACACCTACCAGCGCGCGGCCTTTGGGCGGCTGTCCGGCAGGGAATTCAAAAGACAGGGTTTCCATTTCAGACACTCCTCGAAACACGGCCGAGCGCAGGCTCCAGGCCGTCGATAAACAGGCAGGCAGCCAGCAGATCAGCCGCGCCGCCAGGCGAAGCATTCAGCGCCAGCAGTTGCTGATCCAGTTGGTTCAGTGCGCGGCGCCCGGCAAGGCTGGCACTGCCGCCAACGTCCAGCACGTGCTGAGCGCCGCGCTGCATGGTGTGCAAGCCTTCGATACCGGCACGATGCAGCACGCAGGTGTCGGACAGGGTGGTCATGATCGCCAGCAGCGCATCCAGCCGGGCGTTCTGCTCGCCACTGCCCGCCGCGCGACTGCGTTGCAGTTGCGGCAAGGCGAAATCCCTGACTGCCGGGAAGCCTTGCTGCGCCTGTTCCCGGGCGCCCATTACACCGTAACGGCGAACCACTTCATTACCGTGACTGCCTTGCACGAGCACCTGGCGGTCCTTGATCTGCGCCAGGCTGGCAGCCCGCGCGAAGACGGCTTCGGGTGCGCAGTTGCGGGCATCCAGCGCGGCAGCTGTCACCAGCAGGCCCAGCGCCCAGATCGCACCTCGATGAGTATTCACGCCCAGGGTGGTGCGCAGCATCGTTGCTTCGCCATCGCGACCGAGACGGCCGAGCGCCTCACGTAATGGCTGGCCCACTGTGTTGAATTGCCCGGCGGCGTCAGCCATCAACTTGAAGGTCGGCCACAGTGACAGCGCCGAGGAATGCATCAGGCCCAGGTGCAGGTCGGTGTGTGCGCCGCTGCCACGCCGGTCCACCAGTGCAGGTTTGGGCGACAGGTCGGCTTCGGCGATCAGGGCATCGACGGTCAGATCGGCCAGTCGCTCGGCAAGCGAAGCAACTTGCGGTGTCAATTGAAGTGCGCTCATCACCAACTCCTGAATTTGGCAGGCGGGCTGTACAGACCACCGGACCACTGAACCAGATCGGCAATGCTCTTGGCCGCAAGCAGTTCACGGCTGGCATCGGTGCGCCGGATGCCGAGGTCTTCCGGCAGCGCGATCAGCCCTTCACGACGCATACGTGCGGTGTCTTTCGGGTTATGGCGCAAGCCAATCACGGTCACGCCCGCCACGGCGGCAATCATCGCCTGACGCTCTTCCAGGCTGCGCGCCTTGTAGAGGTAGGCGATGCCTTCTTCGGTCAACAAATGGGTGACGTCGTCGCCGTAGATCATGATCGGTGCCAGCGGCATGCCGCTTTTCTTCGCCACTTCTACAGCGTCCAGCGTTTCAACGAAGGTCGGCTTGCCGCCCTCCTGAAACGTCTCGACCATCTGCACCACGAGCTTTTTGCCGCGCTCCAGATAGGCATCCGGGCCGCTCTCGTTCTGTTGGCGCATGTCCAGCCAGGCCGGGGTGGCATGACGTCTGCCGCGCGGATCATGGCCCATGTTCGGTGCGCCGCCAAAACCTGCCAGCCTGCCACGGGTGACGGTCGAGGAATGCCCATCTCCATCCACCTGCAGGGTCGCGCCGATAAACAGGTCAACGGCATATTGGCCAGCCAGCTGACAGAGTTGGCGATTGGAACGCAGCGAGCCATCTCGCCCGGTGAAGAACACATCCGGGCGCGCAGCAATGTAGTTTTCCATGCCCAGTTCGGTGCCGAAGCAATGCACGCTCTCGACCCAACCGCTTTCGATGGCCGGGATCAGTGTCGGATGCGGGTTAAGCGTCCAGTTACGGCAGATCTTGCCCTTGAGGCCTAACGACTCGCCGTAAGTCGGCAGAATCAGTTCAATGGCTGCGGTATTGAAGCCAATGCCGTGGTTCAGCGACTGAACGTTGTGTTTTTCGTAGATGCCGCGAATCGCCATCATCGCCATCAATACGTGCACCGGCTTGATGTGCCGCGGGTCGCGGGTGAACAGCGGCTCGATGTAGAACGGCTTGTCGGCTACCACCACAAAATCGACCCACGAGGCCGGAATGTCCACGCGAGGCAGTTCGCTGACGTCATCCACCAATTGATTGACCTGAACGATGACGATGCCATCGCTGAACGCAGCCGGCTCGATCAGCGCGGGGGTGTCTTCGGTGCTCGGGCCGGTGTAGATGTTGCCTGCCCGGTCGGCCATGAAGCCTGCGGCCAGCACCACGTTGGGGATCAGGTCCACCACCAGCCGCGAATACAGTTCGATGTAGGTGTGGATCGCACCTATTTCCAGCAGGCCGTCTTCCAGCAACTGGCTGATGCGCAGGCTCTGCGTGCCAGCAAACGAGAAGTCCAGTTTGCGTGCGATGCCTTGCTCGAAAAGGTCGAGGTGCTCGGCGCGGCCAACGCTTGGCATGATCATGTGCAGGTCATGGACCTTGCCCGGATCGACTTTGGCCAGCGCGCGGGACAGGAAGTCCGCCTGCTTCTGGTTATTGCCCTCAAGCACCACCCGATCACCGGAAACCAGCAAGGCCTCCAGCGCCGCGACAATCTTGTCGGTCGGCAGCACTACGCCATCGGCCAGCGTCCGCACCTGCTCCAGACGCCGCTGCTTCTCGGTGCGACGACGTGTCCAGCGTGCGTCGGGGGAAGTTGTTGTTGTCATGATCGCTCCACGATTTTGCTGTCGTGGGCCACCTTAGGAGCGATAGGGGCAAGCATCAATCAAGCAGCGAGGTGAATCGTTACGGCTAGAGTAACGATAGTAGAAGTGATCATTTTTTGATCACCTTTATTGATACCCGTAACATCCGCGAAACACTCTGCTGATCTTTGCGTAGGACCGGTCTTTAACAGGGCTTCTGCGCACCTGAGTAGCGGTTTTACGCCTAGCCTTCAGGCTTCCAGAACTCAAAGGAAGCACTGCCATGTCGTTCATAGTCAGGGAAGGCGATCTCACCACCACGGGCGGCTTTGTGCTGGCCGCATCGGCAAGCGAGGTCATTGACCTGCGTCGCGTGGCCCGCATGGGCGACCCGGTGTGGTGTCCGGCATGCGGGGAAATTGGTTTCATTGCCCAGGGCAACCCGACATATGTAGACGAACTTGTTGCGGTCGCCACTCAAGGTCATGAGGTGCGGTGTGGCTGCGCCCCCGGCAGCAACCGCCTGACCGCATCACAGCAAGAAATCCAGGCCGATATGGACGCAGCTGTCACCATATCCACAGAACTGGCATCTACAGCGAGGCTGCATGCCGAACAGCTTGCGCGCTCACTGAGAGACGGCAGCTATACGCCCGAGGTGCTCAGGCCACGATGATTCCTGCGCCCCAGCGTTATGCATAAGTCTTGAGATGCTCACAGATTGGCTTCTGCCCGCAGGGCGTGGGAGCGAACTTGTTTGCGAATACGGTAGTTCAGACGATACATTTTCTGTGACTATACCGGCCCTTTCGTGAACAAGTTCACTCCCACGGCCTTCGGCCAGAATCAAAAGCGGACTTGTGTGCGAAGCTGAGTGCTACGCGCGGTGCATACCCATCACGGATGGGCATTGGTCTCCAGCAAGTGATGCAGGTCCACGAACTGCTGCGTCAGCTTGTGGCGGGGGTCCAGGTGGATCAGCGGCAGGCTGGCCTGATGCGACTCGCGCATTTTCACCGATGCGCCCAGGTAGACCGGCAACACCGGCAGCCCCTCGGCTATCAGCTCGTCGAGCATCTGCTGCGGCAGGCTGGCTCGGGGCTGGAACTGGTTAACGATGATGCCTTCAACCTGAAGATCTTCGTTGTGATCCTCTTTCAGCTCCTCGATCTCGCGCATCAGTCCGTACAGCGCCTGTCGGGAAAAGCTGTCGCAGTCGAACGGAATCAATACACGATCAGACGCAATAAGCGCCGAAACCGCATAAAAGTTCAGTGCTGGCGGCGTATCCAGATAAATCCGCTCGTAATCCTCACTCAGTTCGTCGAGCAGTTTGCGCAGCTTGTTGATCTTGTGCTTTGCCTCAAGTTTGGGCTGCAAGTCGGCAAGCTCGGCAGTGGCCGTGACCACATGCAGGTTATCGAAAGGTGTTTCATAGATATCAACGTGGTTTTTCTTGGCGAACGGTGCTGCTGACAATGTGTTCTTGAAGAACTCGGCAATACCCATCGGAATATCCTGACCGGTAAGGCCGGTGAGGTACTGAGTCGAGTTGGCCTGGGCATCGAGATCGATCAACAACGTCCGATAGCCTTCGTGAGCGCTGACTGCAGCCAGATTGCAGGCGATGCTCGATTTGCCTACACCGCCCTTCTGATTGAATACCACGCGACGCATGCTTTGGGTTCCTTGAAAGATGAAGAAACAGCAGGTGTGGCCGATAACGACCTTAAGAGGTGTAGAGTCTAGGCAGTACATATGACAACAGCGAGCTTATCGCAAAACGGCACGTACCTGCCTGTCATCCTAAAGCCAGACTTGAACTTTAAAATACACGTCTGTAAACGATTTTTATGTAACAAATTTGCTAGTAATGACCCCCATCGGGATAATGCGCGCACTCGGTCAAATTACCGCACCCAGGCTGATATCTACCTGATATCGATGTAGCGAGAAACAAGCCCGCAGGGGCGGGAAGAGAAGTCTTGATCACCTTCAACATTGCACGATGGCACGCCTGGGCTCCGGGCCTGGCGAGCGCGGACGACTGGCTGCAATGGAGCCGCAATCCGACGCTACTGGAAACCAGTGATGCCGCGCCAGACGTGTCTTTCCTGCCTGCCATGCAACGTCGCCGCCTGGGCCGCATGGCCAGAATGGCATTTGCCGTCGGCTGGCCATTGACTGAAGGTTTGGGGCGCGTACCGCTGGTGTTTGTCTCGCGCCACGGAGAAACCCCGAGAACGTTTGAAATTCTGCGCGATCTGGCTGCGAACGAGCCGGTTTCACCGACCCAGTTCAGCCTTTCAGTGCATAACGCAGTGATTGGCCTGTGGTCGATCATGCGCGGTGAAACAAGTGAGATGACAGCCCTGGCCGCCGCAGGCGACGGGCTGGAGTATGGAGCGTTCGAGGCCGCAGCGTTGCTGGCCGAGGGTGCAGAAGCAGTATTGCTTGTGGTGACTGAAGAGCAGCCACCACACGCTTATGCACAATGGATTGATGACGTGCCCTTTCCCTACGCGGTCGGCTTGCTGCTGACGCCCGGCAACGAGTGGGAATTGTCTTTGCACAGCGACACACAAGGGAACCCGCAGACTCGATGGCCCCACGCATTGAATCTGCTGCAAGCCTTGCACACTGATCAATCCGTCTGCCTGCACCCCTGGAATAACCGGTTATGGAACTGGCAACGCAAGAACTGAAAAAACGTCAGGATGCTTATTACTGGCGTTTGCTGGCAACCGCCTTCAGCTTTGCCCTCTTCGGGTTCAGCGGCCTGTGCCTGCGCTTGTTCGTTTTTCCGGTACTGAGTTGCCTGCCCGGCAGTGTAGCCAGTCATCAGCGCCGCGCCAGGCGGACCATCAGCCGCCTATTCTGGCTGTTCATCCGCATCATGGCGCGCATGGGCGTGTTGACCTACGAGGTACAGGGTGCCGAAAAGCTTGGCCGCCCCGGGCAGATGATCATTGCCAACCACCCGTCATTGATCGACGTGGTGTTCCTGATCGGGCTGGTGCGTGACGCCAATTGCGTGGTCAAGCGCAGCCTGTGGGAAAACCCGTTCACCCGTGGCCCGGTGCGCTCCACAGGTTACATCAGCAACGACGGCAGCATGGCCATGCTCGATGCCGCCGTGGAGCGCCTGCAAAGCGGCCAGACACTGATTATTTTCCCCGAAGGCACCCGCACCCAGCCGGGTCAGCCGCCGGTCTTTCACCGGGGCGCGGCCGCCATTGCACTGCGTGGCGCGAGCATGATCACTCCGGTGACCATCAAGGTCCAGCCGACCACCCTGACCAAGGCCGAGCCCTGGTATCGCATTGCACAACGCCGCGTGCACTTCAGTTTGCGCGTCGGTGCCGATATAGACCCCACCGCCTTCAGTTCGCTGGGTCCGCCGCCCGTGGCGTCCCGCAAGCTCAACGATTACCTGCATGACTATTTCACCAAGGAGCTCGCCTCAGATGAGCGATCTGCACCAGGACATTAAATTGTTGATCATCGATGCCCTGGGCCTCGAAGACATCACCCCGGAAGATATCGGCAACGATATGACGCTGTTCGGCGAAGGACTGGGACTGGACTCGGTGGATGCGCTCGAACTGGGCCTGGCCATCCAGAAGCGCTATGGCATCAAGATCGATGCCGATGCAAAGGACACCCGTAACCATTTCGCCAGCGTCGACAGCCTTGCGGCCTTCGTCAGCGCCAGACAACCGGCCTGAGAATTGAACATGCAAACCCGTGAAGACATCTTCGAAATCCTGCGCGCCGCAATGGTGGAACTGTTCGAACTGGAGCCTGAGAGGGTCACACTTGAAGCCAACCTGTATCAGGACCTGGAAATCGACAGCATCGATGCCGTGGACCTGATCGACCACATCAAACGCAAGACCGGCAAGAAGATTGCCGCTGAAGAGTTCAAGTCAGTCAGAACCGTGAACGACGTGGTAGAGGCCGTCTACAAACTGGTCAACACGGCCGAATGAAGCGGCTGATTGGCCTGATTCTGGTGCTGGCCGGTGTGCTGTATCCGTTTGCCGTCTACTGGGGAACCGAACACTTCGCCCCGTGGCAGTTCGCGCTGCTGCTGGGCAGCCTGTGGCTGGCGCGCGCACTGACCGGCGAGCGCAAGCCCGGCAGCCTGGCGATGGCGCTCGTCGCCCTGGTTTTTTGCGTGGCGCTGGGCGTAATCGACAGCCACCTGATGCTGCGCTGGTATCCGGTACTGGTCAGCGCGTTCATGCTCGGCCTGTTCGGTTCAAGCCTGATATACGGCCCGCCTATCGTAGAAAGAATGGCGCGCATAAACCGCCCTGAACTGCCCGAGTCCGGCATCCGCTACACCCGTAAAGTCACACAGATCTGGTGCCTGTTCTTCCTCGCCAATGGCCTCACGGCAGCCATACTGACGCTCTGGGCACCGTTGTCCTGGTGGACGCTGTACACCGGCCTGGTTTCCTACGGATTGATGGGCCTGTTGTTCGCTGTTGAATGGATCGTCCGCCCACCCTCTGCGGGCGGCAAATGAAATGGATCGCATGAACTGGTTGAACCTTGAACACCTGCTGCTCGACGCCCTGCCCGACCGGCCGCTGACACTGGCCCCGACCCTGGACCACGCGCAATTTCGTGATCAGGCATTGAGTGTGGCCGCAGGACTGCAAGCCCGTGGTGTCAAAAACCTCGCGGTACACCTTGAAGATGCCGCTGACCTGGCCGTCGCCTTGTTCGGCGCCTGGCGCGCCGGTGTGCATGTGTTGCTGCCCGCTGACTTGCAAGGCCAGACCCGCGAGCGCTGGGCCAATCGGGTCGACCTGTGGCTGACCGACCTAGCGCACGACACGCATTTAAGCGATCTGCACGCCGCGCAGCTGGCTCCGGCAGCGCTCGACCTTGACCAGTGCCGATTGAGCCTGTGCACCTCGGGTTCCAGCGGCGAGCCCAAACTGATTGAAAAACGCCTGCGCCAGCTGGCCAACGAAGTCTGCGGGCTGGAACAGCTGTGGGGCGCGCAGCTTGGTTCGGCATGCATGATCGGCAGCGTTGCGACGCAACATATTTATGGGCTGCTGTTCCGTTTGCTATGGCCGATGTGCGCCGCACGCCCGTTCGTGCGCCGCCAGTTGCCGTTTGCCGAAGACCTGCAACGCGCCAGCCGCGAATACCCGTCCTTTGCCTGGGTCGCCAGCCCGGCACTGCTCAAGCGCATGGGCGACAACCTCGACTGGAGCAGCCTCAGTGCCGTGCGCCGGGTGTTTTCATCCGGCGGCGCATTGCCAGCCGAAGCGGCGCAAAGTCTGCAACAACGTCTTGGCCAGTGGCCGACGGAAATTCTCGGCAGTTCGGAAACCGGAGGCATCGCCTGGCGGCAGGGCGAACAACACTGGCAAGCCTTCGACGGCGTAGAACTGAGTCAGAACAACGAAGGGGCGCTGTGCATCAGCTCGCCCTATCTGCCGCCCGGTCACGTAGAGCAGACCGCCGATGCCGTGCAGATTGGCAATGATGGGCGACTCGAACTGCTGGGCAGGCTGGACCGCATCGTCAAGCTTGAAGAAAAGCGCGTGTCGTTGCCGCTGATCGAGCAGGCCCTTACGACCCACGAATGGGTAAATGAAGCGCGCCTTGGCGTGGTTCAGGAAAACCGTGCGTCGCTTGGCGCGCTGCTGGTGCTGAGCGATGCGGGCTTGCTGGCCCTGCGCAATCAGGGCCGTCGAGCGCTGACCGAAGCCTTGCGCCAGCATCTGCGACCGCACTGCGAAACCATCGCTCTGCCGCGGCGCTGGCGTCTGCTGCGGCAGATGCCGCTCAACGCCCAGGGTAAGCTGCCTCAGGCAGAGGTCGAGGCGCTGCTGCTGGCGCCACGCCCGAAACAGCCAGAAGTGCTTGAGCAACAGAACGTCGAAGGCGAGCTGCACCTGCAATTGAGCGTCCCGCCAGATCTGGCATTTTTCAGCGGCCACTTTCCCAAGGCACCGGTCTTGCCAGGCGTGGTTCAGGTCGAATGGGCGATCAGTCTGGGGCAGCGCCTGTTGAATCTGCCAACCGACTTTGCTGGCATGGAAGTGCTCAAGTTTCAGCAACTGGTGCGCCCCGGCGACCGCCTGAAACTGACCCTGCGCTTCGATGCCGCACGCTCAAAGCTGCATTTCGCCTTTCACAACAGCGAAAACGCACCCTGCTCCAGTGGCCGGATTGTGCTGGAGGGCGGCCATGCATAAGCCTTGCGTGATCATTCCGGTGTTCGACCACGAGCTGGCCGTGCCCAACGTGGTCAAGGCCGTCCGCAACGCAGGCTTGCCCTGCATACTGGTGGACGATGCCAGCAGCCCGGCTTGCGCCGCAGTGTTACAGCAGCTGGCGCAGGGTGAGGGTATTTACCTGTTGCGCCTGCCGGTCAATCAAGGCAAGGGCGGCGCGGTCATGGCCGGGTTCCGCGAGGCGGCACGCCTGGGTTTCAGCCATGCGTTGCAGGTCGATGCCGATGGTCAGCATGACCTGAACGATATTCCGGTGTTTCTGGAGCAGTCACGCCAGTACCCGCAAGCGTTGATTTGTGGCTATCCGCAGTACGACGAAAGCGTGCCCAAAGGCCGCCTGTACGCCCGTTACCTCACCCACGTCTGGGTATGGATCAACACCCTGTCACTGCATATTCGCGATTCCATGTGCGGCTTTCGGCTCTACCCGCTGGCCCCGGTTCTGGCGCTGATCGACAGCGTGCAGATCGGCAGACGCATGGACTTCGACTCGGAAATTCTCGTGCGCCTGTCATGGCGTGGCCAGGCGATGCGCTGGCTGCCGACCCGCGTTCACTATCCGCAGGACGGCCTGTCGCATTTCCGCCTGTTTCACGACAACGCCCTGATCTCGAAAATGCACGCCAAGCTGTTCTTCGGCATGCTGATGCGTCTGCCGGTGATCCTCTGGCGACGGTGGCGCTCATGACCATTGAAAAATCGCCCAAAGAACATTGGGCCAGTCACGAAGAGCGTGGCAGTTTCCTGCTCATGAAGCTTACCGCCTGGGGCATGCGCGTGCTCGGTCGTCGCCTGCTCAGCCCGGTGCTGTATGGCATCGTTCTATATTTCTTCGCCTTCGGCCGCCGTGCCCGACACAGCATCTGGGAATACCAGCAGCGCCTGGCGGACTGGAGCGCCAGACCCGAACTGCGCCCCACCCAACGGCGCGTGTTTGGCCAGTTCATGGCCTTCGCCGAGGCACTGCTCGACAAGCTTGATGTGTGGAACGGCAGGCTGGGCATCGAGCAGATCGAGATCATCGACCCAGCCCTGCTGCGCCACAACCTGCGCGGCGAGCGCGGGCAGATGCTGGTCGGGGCGCATCTGGGCAACCTTGAGGTGTGCCGCGCACTGGCCGAACTCGGCGAAAAAGTCACCATGAACGTGCTGGTGCACACCAAGCACGCCGAACGCTTCAATCGCCTGCTCGGTGAAGCCGGAGCGACCAACCTGCGGCTGATTCAGGTCAGCGAACTGGACCCGGCGATCATGCTGCAGCTCAGCCAGCGTCTGGACGAAGGCGAGTGGCTGGCCATTGCCGGTGACCGCGTTGCCCTGCACGGCGGGCGCAATGTGCGGGTCGACTTTCTGGGCCGGCCAGCGACGTTCCCGCAAGGCCCGTGGCTGCTGGCCGGTCTGCTCAAATGCCAGGTCAATCTGTTTTTCTGCCTTAAAGGCCCGAAGGGCTATCGGGTGATTCTCGAACCGTTCGCCGACGCCATCGAATGGCGGCGCAGCGACCGCGCCCAGGTCATCGCCCACTGGGCCACACGTTATGCCGAGCGTCTTGGGCACTACTGCCTGGAAGCCCCGCAGCAATGGTTCAATTTCTACCCATTCTGGAAGTCCGATGATGATTCAAGCTCCTGACCCGATCATTTTCGGCGAGCGCGCTCTGTGTATCGAAGACGTGCTGGCCCTGGCCAATCGTCAAGCGCCGAGTGCGTTGCAAGGCGACGCTGAATTTCGCGCACGCATTGCCAGGGGCGCGCAGTTTCTCGATTCGTTACTGAACAAGGAAGGCGTGATCTACGGCGTCACCACCGGCTACGGCGACTCCTGCGTGGTGGCCGTGCCATTGGAGCATGTAGAGGCGCTGCCGCAGCATTTGTACACGTTTCACGGCTGCGGGCTGGGCAAGCTGCTGGACGCCCAAGCCACCCGCGCAGTGCTGGCGGCACGTTTGCAGTCACTGTGTCAGGGCGTTTCCGGGGTGCGCGTCGAACTGCTTGAGCGTTTGCAGGCGTTTATCGATCAGGACGTGCTGCCGCTGATCCCGGAAGAGGGCTCGGTGGGTGCCAGCGGTGATCTGACCCCACTGTCTTACGTGGCCGCAACCCTGTCCGGCGAGCGCGACGTGATGTTCCGTGGCGAGCGCCGTCCGGCCAGCGACGTGCACCGCGAACTGGGCTGGACGCCGCTGGTGCTGCGCCCCAAGGAAGCGCTGGCGCTGATGAACGGCACCGCCGTCATGACCGGCATCGCGTGCCTGGCGTTCGCCCGCGCCGATTACCTGTTGCAACTGGCTACCCGTATCACCGCCATGAACGTGGTGGCGCTGCAAGGCAACCCGGAGCACTTCGACGAGCGCCTGTTCGCCGCCAAGCCGCATCCGGGCCAGATGCAGGTAGCCGCGTGGTTGCGTCAGGACCTGGCCATCGACGCGCCAACCGCCCCACTGCATCGTTTGCAGGACCGCTATTCGCTGCGCTGCGCACCGCATGTGCTGGGCGTGCTGGCCGACAGCCTGAACTGGCTGCGCTCGTTCATCGAGATCGAGCTGAACAGCGCCAACGACAACCCGATCATCGATGCCGAAGCAGAGCGCGTGTTGCACGGCGGGCATTTCTACGGCGGGCACATTGCTTTTGCCATGGACAGCCTGAAAACGCTGGTGGCCAATGTCGCAGACCTGCTCGACCGGCAATTGGCGCTGCTGGTCGACGAACGTTACAACCACGGCTTGCCGAGCAATCTGTCGGGGGCCAGCGCCGAGCGGGCCATGCTCAATCACGGTTTCAAGGCGGTGCAGATAGGCACCAGCGCATGGACCGCCGAAGCACTGAAAAACACCATGCCGGCCAGCGTATTTTCGCGCTCCACCGAATGCCACAATCAGGACAAGGTGAGCATGGGCACCATCGCTGCGCGTGACGCCATTCGGGTGCTGGAGCTGACCGAGCAGGTTGCCGCCGCCACGCTGATCGCCGCCAACCAAGGTATATGGCTGCGCAGCAAGGCCGCCGATGCGCGCCCGCTGCCACCAGCACTGGCGGCCATGCACCAACAACTGGGCGAGGACTTTGCCCCTGTCATCGAAGACCGGGCGCTGGAGAATGAACTGCGCCTGTGCCTGAAACATATTGCCAACCGCCGCTGGAGCTTGCATGCGCAGTAAGGGTTTTCTGCACGTCGACACCGAAATCGTGGTGCCGTTTTTCGACGTCGACATGATGAACATCGTCTGGCACGGGCATTACGTCAAATACCTGGAAGTCGCACGCTGCGCATTGCTCGACCACATTGGTCATAACTACATGCAGATGCTCGAATCCGGTTATGGTTGGCCGGTGATCGACCTGCAACTGCGCTACGTGCGCAGCGCGGTATTCGGCCAGACACTGAACGTACGCGCCAGTCTGGTGGAGTGGGAGAACCGTCTGAAGATCAACTACCTGATCACCGACGCACACACCGGCGAACGCTTGACCCGCGCCAGCACCGTGCAGGTTGCGGTCGACAGCCAGAGCCGGGAAATGCAACTGGCATCGCCCCAGGTCTTTATCGATGCCGTGAAGAGAGCTTTGCCATGAACCGTCCGTTTCGCGCCTTGCTGCTATTGGGGTTGCTGTGCCTGTCTTCACTGGCGCAGGCTTTCGATCTACAACAACTGAGTGATCAGCTCGCTAAACCTGCGGTGGTGCAAGGGCGCTTCATTCAGGAAAAACACCTGCGCGCCCTGCCGCAACCACTGCTCAGCAAAGGCCGCTTCGTGCTCGCCAGGGATTTCGGGCTGCTCTGGCTGCTGGAAACACCGCTGAAACAGGATTACCGCATCAATGCCAGCGGCATTTCCCGCCGTGAAAGCGTGGGCGACGTCAGCACCTGGAAGCCCGTACCAAACAAAAATGCCGGGGCCGAGCAGAACCGCTTGTTCCTTGCTGTACTGCAGGGCGACAGCAGCGGCCTGCAACGGGATTTCGACTTGCAGCTCAAGGGCGACGCGAACGCCTGGCAACTCACGCTCACGCCGCGCTCGATGCTGCTGCAACAAGTGTTCAAACAGATCAACATCGATGGCGGAGAACTGGTCCAGCGTATCGAGTTGCTGGAAACCCAGGGCGACAGTACCGTCCTGAAAATGATCGACAGCAGCAGTGCTTCCTCCCTGACCGATGCGCAGCGCAATGACTTCAACGACTGAGCGGCTATTGCCGCGACTGTTCCTGCTGATTCTGGCAAGCGTGCTGGCGCTGGCCGGCTGGCAGTGGCACGACCGCTCGCCGCTGTCGGCCAACCTCATGGAACTGGTGCCAGGCACTGACAACGACGAACTGGTGGTGAGCGCCGAAAAGCGCATGCAGGAACCGCTCAATCGCGAAATGCTTGTGCTCGTGGGTCACACCGACCGCCAGCAGGCTGTGGAGCTGGCTCGCACGCTGGCGGAGCAATGGCAAGCGAGCGGCCTGTTCGAGAAGGTTCAGTGGTCGCTGCAAGCCGATCTGCCCGGGTTGCGCACCCAGTTGCTGCAAGGGCGAATCGCGATGTTGCCGGCAGCGGATCGCGCTCTGTTGATCGATGAGCCGAAGACTTTCATCGAGCAGCGCGTACAAACTCTCTTCGACCCGTTTGCCGGGTTCAGCCTGGTGCCGGGTCAGGATGACTGGCTGGGGCTGACCGGACGTATCCAGAACGGCTTGCCGAAACAGGGCTCGGTCGAGGCGGATCTGGCCAGCGGCGCGCTGATCGCCAGCGCCGAGGGCAAAAGCTGGGTACTGCTGCGTTCGCGAACCCGAACCGATGCTTTCGATCTGCACCTGCCCGGTCAGGTCGCCGACCTGCTGGCGAAAGCGCGGGGGCAGGCGCAGCAGGCCGGTGGGCAATTGCTCGCCGCCAGCGGCCTGCTGTACGCCGCCGACGGGCAGAAGCAGGCCAGCCGGGAAATCACCTGGGTCGGCGGGGGCGCCACGCTCGGTATTCTGTTGCTGCTGTTGCTGGCATTCCGACGCTGGAGCGTGCTGCTGGCGTTTGTACCGGTGGTAGTCGGCATGCTCTTCGGTGCAGTGGCTTGCGTGGCGCTGTTTGGCAGCATGCACGTCATGACGCTGGTGCTGGGTTCCAGCCTGATTGGTGTGGCGGTGGATTACCCACTGCATTACCTGTCCAAGAGCTGGAGCCTGAAACCCTGGCGCAGTTGGCCCGCCTTGCGCCTGACCCTGCCGGGCCTGACGCTGAGCCTGATCACCAGTTGTATCGGCTATCTCGCCCTGGCCTGGACGCCGTTCCCGGCGCTGACACAAATTGCCGTGTTCTCCGCCGCTGGCCTGATCGGCGCTTACCTGACTGCGGTGTGTCTGCTGCCTGCGCTGCTTGCAAAGGTCGAGATCAGCCCCGCGCAATGGCCGCTGAAACTGGCGCAACTGATGCTTGATTGCCGCGCTGCGCTGTTGCAGCGCATCAGCACGCCGATTCTGCTGGCGCTACTGTTGGCCTTCTGCGGCGGCGGGCTCTGGCACCTGACCACCAAGAACGATATTCGCCAATGGGTCTCGGCACCTCAGGCATTGACCGACGAAGCCCAGGCTATCGCGCGGATCACCGGTTATCAGCCCACCAGCCAGTTCTTCCTGGTGCGCGGCAAGGATCAACAGCAGTTGCTGGATCGGCAGTCGGCGCTGACTCAGCGGCTCGATCAACTGATCAGCATGGACAAGCTGCAGGGTTACATGGCCCTCAACCAGTTGCTGGATTCGCCTGCCGAGCAGCAACTGACCCGTGATGCGCTGGGCAAATTGCCGCAACACTGGCCACCACTGGTGCAGCTTGGCGTCCCGGCCAACGCGCTGAAGACCGAACTCTCTCAATTGCAGGCACTGCCAACGCAAGACATTGATCAGGCGCTTCAAGGCCCGCTCAGCGAACCGTGGCGCACGCTCTGGCTAGGCGCCAGCGAAGATGCCGAAGGCGACGCTCAGGTAGCCAGCATCGTCAGCCTGCGTGGCATGAACAGCATTGCGTTGCTGCGCGTGCAGGCCATCGGCCTGGAGGGCGTGCAACTGGTCGACCGCCTGGGTGAGCTCAACGAGGTGTTTGCCCACACGCAGATCAGCGCGGCAGAATTGAAGCTGGCTTCATGTGTGCTGATCGTCCTGCTGCTGATTGTCCCATTTGGTTTCAACGGCGCGCTGCGCATCGTCGCCCTGCCCCTGCTGGCGGCCCTGTGCAGCCTCGCCAGCCTGGGCTGGCTCGGTCAGCCGCTGACTCTGTTCAGCCTGTTCGGCCTGTTGCTGGTAACGGCGATCAGCGTCGATTACGCCATCCTGATGCGCGAGCAGATAGGCGGCGCGGCGGTCAGCCTGCTGGGCACGCTGCTGGCAGCGGTCACCACTTGGCTGTCGTTCGGCCTGCTGGCCGTTTCCAGCACTCCGGCGATCAGCAACTTCGGCCTGTCGGTCAGCCTGGGGCTGGCCTTCAGCTTTCTTTTGGCACCGTGGGCCAGCCCGCGTAAAGCGCTTCATTCGCCAGCCAATGCTGAAGGGCCACACGCATGAGTCTTGCAGCGTTGTCGTCACTCCCTGCCACCGCCCAATCGGAAAGGAATACCTGTGCCCATCACTGATAGGGAAATTCGTCAGGTCGTCGTCATCGGTGCCGGCCCGGCCGGTTGCATTGCGGCAGCCCTGCTCAAACGCCAGGGCCATGACGTGCTGATTATCGAGCGTCAGCTGTTCCCGCGCTTCTCCATCGGCGAAAGTCTGCTGTGCCATTGCCTGGACTTCGTCGAAGAAGCCGGGATGCTCGACGCCGTGCAGGCGGCCGGTTTCCAGCTCAAGAACGGTGCTGCCTTTGCGCGCGGCGAGCAATACAGCGATTTCGACTTCAGCGATACGTTCAGCAACGGCAAGCCGACGACCTTTCAGGTGCAGCGCAGCGAGTTCGACAAACTGCTCGCCGATCAGGCTGCGCTGCAAGGCGTGGACATCCGCTATCAGGAAGAGATCGTCAGCGCCGACTTCGATGGCCCGCAGCCGGTTTTGCGTGTGAGGCGTGAGGACGGCAGCGAATACAGCGTACAGGCGACCTTCGTACTCGACGCCAGCGGCTATGGCCGCGTGTTGCCGCGCCTGCTGGACCTGGAAGCGCCGTCGGGCTTTCCGGTGCGCCAGGCGGTGTTTACCCATATCGAAGACCATATCGAAAGCCCGCCCTTTGACCGCCAGAAGATCCTGGTCAGCATCCATCCGCAGCACAGCGATGTGTGGTTCTGGTCGATCCCGTTCAGCGAAGGCCGCTGTTCGATAGGCGTCGTGGCCTCGGCCGAGCGCTTCAAAGACAAGCCCGATGACCTGGACGCCTGCCTGCGCGCCTTTATCGATGAAACACCGCAACTGGCCAGCGTGCTGAAAAATGCGGTCTGGGATACACCGGCAAGGACCATCGGCGGCTACTCGGCGAACGTCACAACCCTGCATGGAAAGGGCTTTGCGCTGCTGGGCAATGCAGCAGAATTCCTCGACCCGGTGTTTTCATCTGGCGTGACCATCGCCATGCGTTCGGCGAGCATGGCCGCTGGCGTGCTGAATCGACAATTGCAGGGTGAGAGCGTGGACTGGGAAACCGAGTTCGCCGTTCCGCTGAAGCGTGGCGTCGATACCTTCCGGGCCTATGTCGAAGGCTGGTACGACGGCTCGTTCCAGAGCGTCATTTTCTACCCGGGAAGCGCGCCGGATATCCGCCGCATGATCAGCGCCATTCTGGCTGGCTATGCCTGGGACGAGCGCAATCCGTTTGTCAGCGAGCCCAAACGCCGCTTGCGCACGCTCTCGGAAATCTGCGCGGACGGTGACTCATGAATCGACCGTTCCTGAGTGACAGCTATGTCGAGGAAACCCGCTTCGGCCTGTGGTTTCTGCGCAGCCACACCTGGCAGTACCGCGTATTGCGTGTGGCGATAGACGATTTGCGCAGCCTGTTCGATAGCGCGCTTCCGGCCGCACCGGTTTTGCTCGACGCCGGTTGCGGGCAGGGCAAGTCGTTTCAGCACCTGAGCAGGGTTTTTCAGCCTTCAAGGCTGATTGGTGTCGATGCCGACCTGCACAGCCTGGAGATGAGCCGTCAGGAGGCACGCGCCAGAGGCATAGAGGTCGAGCTGATCGGCAGCGACTGCGCAGCCCTGCCAGTACCCGACGCCAGCGTCGATCTGCTGTTCTGTCACCAGACCTTTCATCATCTGGTCGAGCAGGAACAGGCGCTTGCCGAGTTTTATCGCGTACTCAAGCCAGGCGGTTACCTGCTGTTCGCCGAGTCCACCGAGGCGTACATCGACACCTGGGTGATTCGCTGGCTGTTCCGCCACCCCATGCACGTTCAGAAAAGCGCGGCTCAGTATCTGCAGATGATCCGCGACCAGGGTTTCGAGTTCGGCGCACAGCATGTTTCGTACCCTTACCTGTGGTGGAGCCGCGCCAGGGATTTCGGCCTGCTCGAAGCCTTGAAACTGCAAAAACCCAGGCCGTTCGGGCAACGGGAAGAAACGCTGGTCAATGTCGTGGCCCGCAAACCGCTACAAGGTGGCGCATCATGATCCGGGTATTATTTCTGGCCTTTCTGCTGCTGGGCGGCTGCGCTGCACAGGCACCGCTGCCGACTACCGCACCGACGATGCAATTGCCGGTGCAGCTGCACATCGAACGCCGACAGGCTGATCAGCGGCAAGACTGGATGCTGGTCATCCAGCGCGAAAACGCCGGGTTGCGCTGGTCGATGATGGACCCGCTGGGTATCCCCCAGGCTCGCCAGTTGCTGATCAACGGACAATGGCAAGCCGACGGTCTGCTTCCCCCCAACCCCGAAGCACGCGAGCTGTTTGCGGCAATAATGTTCGCCATGACCTCGGATCTGGAAATGCATGGCCGCTACCCCACGGCGTACCGCCAGGGCATGCAGCGGCGTCTGGATGATCGCTGGCTGGTCGAATATCAGTCAGCCAACGCCTACACCATTCGTCTCAAGGACGGGTTGAGCTACAGGGTTACACCGCTGAACGACGAGAGCATGCCATGACTGCCTATCTCAATGCGCTGGGCCTGATCTGCTCGCTGGGCGACAGCCGTGAAGAGGTGTCGCGCAGACTGTTCGCAGGCGACAGCTCGGGCATGGTGTTCGAAAGCGGCTGGGTGCCGGAACGCGAATTGCCGGTCGGCGCGGTAAAATCCGCATTGCCGCCCATTCCGCCCGCCATGCAATCGCAGCGCAGCCGCAACAACCAGTTGCTGCTGGCCGCGGCCTTGCAGATCGAAGATGACATTCGTCAGGCTATCGCGCGCTACGGAGCCGGGCGGATTGGCGTGATCGTCGGCACCAGCACCTCGGGTATCGATGAAGCAAGCGAGAGCATGGCAAGCTGGCTGCGTGATAAGACCTTCCCCGACGATTACGATTATCGCCAACAGGAACTGGGCGCACCGGCGAACTTCCTGGCCAGCTGGCTGCAATTGAGCGGCCCGGCCTATGTGATTTCTACAGCCTGCACGTCCAGCGCGCGGGCGCTGCTCAGCGCACGACGGGCGCTGGACATAGGCCTGTGCGATGCGGTGCTGTGCGGCGGCGTCGACAGCCTGTGCAGGTTGACCCTCAATGGGTTCTCGGCGCTTGAAGCCATGTCGCCACAACTGTGCAATCCGTTTTCAAGTCACCGCAACGGGATAAACATCGGCGAGGCGGCAGCGCTGTTTCTGATGACCCGCGAAGCTGGCAACAGCCACTCGATTGCCCTGCTGGGCGCGGGTGCCAGTTGCGACGCCCACCACATCTCGGCCCCCGAACCTACCGGCCGGGGTGCGCAGGATGCCATGCTGCAAGCGTTGACCAACGCCCGGCTCGATGCCGCACAGATCGGTTACCTGAACCTGCATGGCACCGCTACGCCACATAACGATGCGATGGAAAGCCTGGCCGTGCAGGCGGTATTCCCGAACGGTGTGCCTTGCTCGTCGACAAAGCCGCTCAGCGGCCACACGCTGGGTGCCGCTGGAGCGCTGGAAGTGGCGTTTTGCTGGTTGAGCCTGGCACCGGACAACAGCGAACAGGCCCTGCCCCCGCACCTGTGGGACGGCGAAGCTGACCCGCTATTGCCTGCACTGCAATGGACACTGCCAGGTTCGCGCCTGGCACCTGCAAATGCTCGTTACATGATGAGCAATTCGTTTGCCTTCGGTGGCAACAACATCAGCCTGATTATCGGAGATGCCCCATGACCGAGTGGTCGCTCGCCGAACTCATACCCCATGCTGGCGACATGATTCTCATCGATCAGGTGCTGAGTTTTGACCAAGAGCAGATTCGAACCTGCCTGACCGTACGCGCCGACGGCCTGTTCAATCAAGCCGACGGCAGCCTGCCCTCCTGGCTTGGCATAGAGCTGATGGCCCAGAGCGTCGCGGCCTATGCCGGTTGCCAGGCGCGCACCAAGGGTGAAGCGGTCAAGCTGGGGTTTCTGCTCGGCAGCCGCAAGTTCGAATGCAACGTAGCGCGCTTCCCGCTGGGCAGCGAACTGCATATCCATGCCGTGCGCTCCTTGCAGGATGACAGCGGCATGGGCGTGTTCGAATGCACCCTGACCGGACCGGATATCAAGGCTTTTGCCCGACTCAATGTATATTGCCCGCCCAACACTGCTGACTATCTGGCTGAAGGAGCCCCGGCATGACTGAATCGATACTGGTCACCGGCTCCAGCCGTGGCATCGGCCGCGCCATCGCTTTGCGTCTGGCCCAGGCCGGATACGACCTGATCCTGCATTGCCGCACCGGCCGCAGCGAGGCCGAAGCCGTGCAGGCCGAAGTCGTTGCCCTGGGCCGTCAGGCACGCGTGCTGCAATTCGATGTCTCGGACCGTGCCGCCTGCAAGGCAATTCTGGAACAGGATGTGGAGACGCACGGCGCCTATTACGGCGTGGTACTCAACGCCGGGCTGACCCGCGACGGCGCGTTTCCGGCACTCAGCGATGATGACTGGGATCAGGTGCTGCGCACCAATCTGGACGGTTTTTATAACGTTCTGCACCCGCTGACCATGCCGATGATTCGCCGTCGTGCGGCGGGCCGTATTGTCTGCATCACCTCGGTTTCCGGCCTTATCGGCAACCGTGGCCAAGTCAATTACAGCGCCTCCAAGGCAGGCCTGATCGGTGCCGCCAAGGCCTTGGCCATCGAACTGGGCAAACGCAAAATCACTGTCAACTGCGTCGCGCCAGGTTTGATCGACACCGCAATGCTCGACGAGAACGTGCCAGTCGACGAACTGCTGAAAATGATCCCGGCGCAACGCATGGGCACGCCCGAGGAAGTGGCGGGTGCCGTGAATTTCCTGATGTCGGCCGAAGCAAGCTACATCACTCGTCAGGTGCTGGCCGTCAACGGAGGGCTGTGTTGATGAAGCGTGTGGTCGTCACCGGGATGTCCGGCATTACCTCGGTGGGCAGCGACTGGCCGACTATCGATGCGAGCTTCACCGCCAATCGCAGCGGCATTCGCCGAATGGACGAGTGGAACCGTTTCGCCGAACTGAATACCCGACTGGCTGGCCCCATCGACGATTTCGCCGTGCCCGCACACTGGACACGCAAGCAACTGCGCAGCATGGGCCGCGTATCGAGACTGGCAGTGGCTGCTGCGGAACAGGCGCTGATCGACGCCGGGCTGCTGAATGATCCGCTCATTCGCGATGGGCGCATGGGCACCGCCTGCGGCTCGTCAACCGGCAGCACCGACGAGATCAAGGCTTTCGGCAACATGCTGATCAACTCGGTGGCAGTAGGCCTGAACGCCAACTCCTACGTACGAATGATGCCGCACACCACCGCCGCGAACATCAGCATTTTCTTCGGCCTGACCGGACGCCTGATTCCGACTTCCAGCGCCTGTACCAGTGGCAGCCAAGGCATTGGCTACGCCTACGAGGCGATCAAGTTTGGCCGTCTGCCGCTGATGCTGGCGGGCGGGGCCGAAGAGCTGTGCCCGACCGAGGCGATGGTGTTCGACGCGCTGTACGCCACCAGCCTCAAGAATGACGCGCCACACACCACGCCACGCCCCTACGACAGCGGGCGAGACGGACTGGTGATCGGTGAAGGCGGCGGCATGCTGGTGCTCGAAGAACTTGAGCACGCTCAGGCACGTGGCGCACACATCTACGCCGAAATCGTCGGCTTCGGCAGCAATGCCGACGGCGCCCACAGCACTCGTCCCGAGCAGGCCACCATGCGTCGCGCCATGGAACTGGCCCTGGAAGATGCCAACCTGCCTCCCGAAGCCATCGGCTACGTCAATGGCCATGGCACCGCCACCGAACAGGGCGACATCGCCGAAACCCTGGCCACCAGCAGCCTGTTCGGCTCACGCATGCCACTGAGCTCGCAGAAAAGCTTCCTCGGCCACACGCTGGGAGCCTGCGGCGCACTGGAGTCATGGTTCAGCATCGAAATGCTCAATAGCGACCGCTACATTCATACGCTGAACCTGGTCGACATCGATACCCAGTGCGGCGAACTGGACTACATCGTCGGCGAACCCCGGCGGATGAGTAACGAATATGTGATGAACAACAACTTTGCCTTTGGCGGGGTGAATACGTCATTGATATTCAAGCGTTGGGGGTGAGATCACGCACGTCTCAACTCTCGTACGTCGCTCCGCGTCGCATGCCGTTCTGAACGCTCTGCGTCCGGTCTTGAGTCTGCGGCGCGGCGCAGATTTGTGACGCAGAGCGTCACGACAGGCATTCCCACGCGGAGCGTGCGGAACGAGAATCTTAACTAACGTGCGACATTGCGCGTTAAAAGCTCGGTAAACGCCTTGGCCATCGGTGACTGTTCGTCCTTGCGCTGTACCAGCCACACCGCGCTTGTCGCGCCGGGGTCGAGGACATTGCGATAGACCACGCCGTCGATGCGCATTCGGCGGTAGGACGCTGGCAGCACGGTGACGCCCAGTCCAGCCGCCACCAGGCCGATGATGGTCATCACTTCACCCGCTTCCTGAGTGATCAGCGGGCTGAAACCCGCGGCGCGCGCCAGACTCAGAACCTGCGCGTAAATGCCGCTGCCATAAGTGCGCGGGAAGAACACGAACGGCTCGGCGGCCAAGGCCGACATATAGATCCCGTTTTCGCTTTCTGCCGCCAGTGGATGGTCAGCACGCATGATCGCCACCAGCGGCTCGTTCAGCAGCTCAAACACCACCAACGAATCGGGTAACGCCAACGGGCGCATGATGCCGACCTGAATGGTCTTGTCCTCAAGCCCTGCTGCCACTTCCTGGCTGGTGATTTCGGTCAGGGTCAGGTGCACATCCGGATAAGCCTGACGGAAGGCAAAAATCGCCTGTGGAATGCTGGAAGTGAACGGTGCCGACGAAGTAAAGCCAATCTTCAGCTCGCCGATTTCACCCAGTTGCGCACGCCGGGCAACATCAGTGGCTTTATCGACCTGCGCCAGCACCAGACGCGCCTCATCGAGAAAAAGCCTCCCGGATTCACTCAGTTCGACACGCCGGTTGGTGCGGTCAAACAGACGCGTGCCCAGCTCCTGCTCCAGCGTCTGGATCTGCTGACTCAGCGGCGGCTGGGAGATACCTAGCGCCTGTGCCGCACGACCGAAATGCAGCTCTTCGGCAACCGCGATGAAGTAACGCAGATGACGCAATTCCATGCGGCCTCCATTAAGTCGTTTTACCTATCAAACAGGTCGAACAATATATTGGATGGAATGATTGTCGGGCTATATGATTTTTTCATTGCCTGCCCAATCGTGCTCCGAGGTCTTCCTTGAATCCTGCCGTCGCCCCGCCCACCACAGACTTGAATGCCTCCGCTAAACCGTCTGGCGACACTTACATCGAGAAAAATACGCCGCTTTTCAAACGCACCGCACTGGCGCTGTTCGCTGGCGGGTTCTCGACATTCACCCTGCTGTATTGCGTCCAGCCGATGATGCCAACGCTGTCCGGCGAGTTCTCCCTTTCGGCAGCCCAGAGCAGCCTGATTCTGTCCGTCGCCACGGCGATGCTCGCCATCGGCCTACTGATCACCGGACCGATATCCGACCGGCTGGGGCGCAAATCGGTGATGGTCATGGCGCTATTCTGTGCATCGCTGTTCACCATCGCCAGCGCGCTGATGCCCAGCTGGGAAGGCGTACTTATCACACGGGCACTGGTGGGCCTGTCGTTGAGTGGTCTGGCGGCAGTGGCGATGACTTACCTGAGCGAGGAAATCCATCCCACGCATCTGGGCCTGGCAATGGGGCTGTATATCGGCGGCAGCGCGGTCGGCGGGATGAGCGGGCGGCTGATCGTCGGGGTCATGATCGATTACGTAAGCTGGCACGCGGCGATGCTGGTGGTCGGTGGGCTGGCCCTGATCGCAGCTGTGGTGTTCTGGAAGATCCTCCCGGAATCGCGCAACTTCCGCCCCCGCTCACTGCACCCTCGCAGCCTGCTGGACGGCTTTGTGGTGCAGTTCAAAGACGCCGGGTTGCCGCTGCTGTTTCTGGTCGGGTTTCTGCTGATGGGCGCATTCGTCACGCTGTTCAACTACATCGCCTACCGCTTTTTGAGCGCCCCCTACAACCTGAGCCAGGCCGTGGTCGGGGTGTTTTCCGTGGTGTATCTGTCGGGAATTTACAGCTCGGCAAAGATCGGCTCATTGGCCGACCGTCTTGGCCGCCGACGGGTGCTATGGGCCGTGATCGTGATGATGCTGGCCGGCCTGCTGCTGACCCTGTTCACACCGCTGCCACTGGTTATCGCAGGTGTGCTGATATTCACCTTCGGCTTCTTCGGTGCGCATTCGGTAGCCAGCAGCTGGGTGGGACGCAGAGCGACAACGGCCAGAGGTCAGGCTGCTTCGCTTTACCTGTTCTGCTATTACGCGGGCTCAAGCGTAGCCGGAACCGGTGGCGGAGTGTTCTGGCATTACGCGGGCTGGAACGGCATCGGGCTGTTTATCGGGGTGTTGCTGTTGATTGCCCTCGGGGTAGCGTTGCGGCTGGCGAGGTTGCAGCCGCTGGGGGCGAAGGTTTAGTCACAGATAGGGCGATGGCGGATAGAGTGAGCCAAGGTACACTGGCGCATCCGCCAGTTCTGGTAAAGGAAACCGACATGCGCCTCGACCACCTCCATCTGCAGAATTTTCGTTGTTACGAAGATGCTCATTTTGATTTCCAGCCGGGGTTCAATCTGGTGGTGGGGGTTAATGGCAGTGGGAAGACGTCGCTGTTGCTGGGTGTCGCGGGATGCTTCGGGAATTTACTTGGAAGCATTGGCGTCCATCAGCCATCGATAGCTGAGTCCGATGTTCGGTTCGCGTTAGTAAAGTTCGAAGACAGGATTCGTTTCGAACGCAGCTATCCTCTTGTATTGACTGCCCAAGGTGGCGCGTTTGAGCGTCAGGAATGGCACGTATCGCTAGAACGCAGCAGTCTTCAGACAAATTTCAGCGCGCTGAACAGTCTCGTATTTTCGGAAAATCTGATTAGCATCGATGTAAGTGCCCACGGGGATTTGCCTGTATTCGCCGTCTATCAAGCCAATCGACGCTGGCTGACGATGAGTGTAACCGCTGAGCTTGCTGCACAGAGCAAACCATCAAGACTGGATGCGTACACCTCTTGGTTCGATGCCGCCTCCAATTTGAAAAACTTCGAGACCTGGTTCATCGGCAAAACACTGGAGCGCTTTCAAAGGCTATCCCGAGCAGGTTCTTCCAGCGTTTTCAACGACGAACTGACCTGGATAAACTCAGCCATCCAATGCGCACTACCCGACGCCAAGGGAATAGAGTACGACATGGAGCTACGTGCGTTGGTAGTCGATATGGATGACCGAAAAATCCCGTTCAACGACCTGAGCGACGGACAACGCGGAATGGTCGCACTCTTCGCCGATATCGCTCGCCGTATATGCCTGCTCAACCCGCACATGGGGAAGGATGTGCTAAGCAAGACAAACGGCATCATCGTCATCGATGAACTCGATATCCATCTTCACCCCGGCTGGCAACGCACCATTGCTCCAGCACTGAAAAAAGCATTTCCCAGCATCCAGTTCATCGCCGCCAGCCACTCGCCACAGGTCATCGGCAGCCTGCAACCGGGCGAGGTCATCCTGCTGAATAACCATGACGGCTCTCATCCAAGAGCAACCTATGGCCTGGACTCCAGCACTATTCTGGAAGAAGTCATGGGCGTACCGCAGCGCGAGCCTGAAATTGAAGCACTGCTCGACGAGCTATTCAGCACACTGGAAAACAACGAGCTTGAAAAAGCCAGACTGCAGCTTGATGCGTTAAAACAGAAAGCGCCTGATCTGCCCGAGTTCGCAGGTGCCGAAGCGTTGCTCAAACGCAAGGAGCTCATTGGACGATGAGACGCGTTATCAAGGGAACTGAGCCTGCGTCACTCACCGAATGGAAAGCCAGCGCAAACGAAGACTGGACGCCCACCTATCCAACCTTGCAGAACCCGCAAAAACGCGACTTGCATAATTGCTTACTGCAAGAGCAGAACTTCTCATGCTGCTATTGCGGCAGGGAAATAGAGCTTGATAGCAGCCACATCGAACATTTCAGACCGCAGGATCATTATCTGCCATTGGCACTGGAATACAGCAATCTTCATGCGTCTTGCCTGCGCGAGACCACACCAGGAAACCCGTTGCACTGCGGCCACTATAAAGGCAACTGGTTCGATGAGGACCTGCACATTTCCCCGACAGAGGACGATTGCGAGCAGCGCTTCCGTTATCTGCTCACAGGGAAAATCCAAAGCACGTCCCACACAGATCTTCCCGCCACGACGATGATCGAAAAGCTCGCACTCGATATCGCGTATCTGACAAAAAGACGCCAAGAGGCAATCACGCGCGTGTTTGATGAGCAAATCTTAGCCAGCATCAGCGACACAGAGTTGACACTTTTGGTACAAGGCCTCCGCTCTGGGGATGCCAACAAACAGCTCGCCTTTAGCCACGTTGTCGCCCGCTATGCGGAGCAGTTTCTGGCGTCTTTAAACCCTCCTCCCGAAAAAAGCTCGGTCGGGAATACGTGACACGCGTCGTCCTGCGCACGTACGCGGAAAGAAAATTACTTTCATATATTTGTTTATATTTCATTTTCGTGTAATTTATTTTCATCACGAAAACAGAGATAAAAATAATGAATACCTGTGATCGCCTCGAAACCTGCTTCACTCCTTTTCCTGCGTCATCCCTGCCGAGTACTCCCGAGTCGCCTTCCGGCTGACGGCTTCAGCCGTCGGTATTGCGCCCTCGCCTACCCATTCTGCAAGGAACCGCCGCTATGTCGCCGTCACCCGGTATTTCGCTGTTGGTCTACGCCGCTGTCGCCATCATTGCCTTGATCGTGCTGATTGCGCGCTATCGCCTCAATCCGTTTATTGTCATTACGCTGGTGTCGGTCGGTCTGGCGCTGGTTGCCGGGATGCCGGCCAGTGGCGTGGTCGCCTCCTACGAAGCGGGAGTGGGCAAAACGCTGGGGCATATCGCGCTGGTCGTCGCGCTGGGCACCATGCTCGGCAAAATGATGGCCGAGTCCGGTGGTGCCGAGCAGGTAGCGCGCACTTTGATTGACCGCTTTGGCGAGCGCAACGCGCACTGGGCCATGGTCTGCATTGCGTTTCTGGTGGGTTTGCCGCTGTTTTTCGAAGTGGGTTTCGTTCTGCTGGTGCCGATTGCCTTTACTGTGGCCCGACGTGTCGGGGTGTCGATCCTGATGGTAGGCCTGCCGATGGTCGCCGGTCTGTCGGTGGTGCACGCGTTGGTGCCGCCACACCCTGCGGCAATGCTCGCCGTTCAGGCTTATCAGGCGTCGGTAGGGCAAACGCTGTTCTATGCCATTCTGATCGGCATCCCTACGGCCATTATCGCCGGTCCGGTGTATGCCAAATTCATCGTGCCGCGTATCCATCTACCGGCTGAAAACCCGTTGGCGAAGCAGTTTCTCGACCGCGAACCAAGAGCAAAACTGCCCAGTTTCGGCCTGACCATGGCAACCATTCTGCTGCCGGTGGTGCTGATGTTGCTGGGTGGCTGGGCCAACCTGATCAGCACACCGGGCAGCGCGTTTAATGGCTTTTTGCTGTTCATCGGCAACTCGGTGATCGCCCTGCTGCTGGCCACCCTGCTGAGTTTCTGGACGCTGGGCATCGCTCAGGGTTTCAATCGCGACTCGATCCTGAAATTCACCAATGAGTGCCTGGCACCGACCGCCAGCATCACGTTGCTGGTCGGTGCCGGTGGCGGTTTGAACCGTATTCTGGTCGACAGCGGCGTCACCAACCAGATCGTTGGTCTGGCGCAGGACTTTCATCTCTCGCCTTTGCTGATGGGCTGGCTGTTCGCGGCGCTGATGCGTGTTGCGACAGGCTCGGCAACGGTGGCTATGACCACCGCATCGGGGATCGTTGCACCAGTGGCGATGGGCCTGGGTTACCCGCACCCCGAGTTGCTGGTGCTGGCGACAGGCGCAGGCTCGGTGATCTTTTCCCACGTCAACGACGGCGGTTTCTGGCTTATCAAGGAATATTTCAACATGACTGTAACGCAAACCTTCAAGACCTGGACGGTACTGGAGACACTGATTTCCATCGTCGCTTTCGCCTTGACGCTGGGCCTGGCGCAGGTGCTTTGAGTGGACATTCTGTACCAGATACGTGCCCGTCAGGATTCACTCAGCGCGGGAGAAGGCCGGATCGCCAGGCTGGTGCTCAGCGATATCGCCTTTGCCGCAAGTGCCAGTCTGGACGAGCTGGCCAGCCGCGCCGGGGTCAGCAGCGCGACGCTGTCACGCTTCGCTCGCAGCATCGGTTGTCGGGACCTGCGCGACTTGCGCCTGCAACTGGCTCAGGCGAGCGGCGTGGGCAGTCGTTTTCTCAACCCTGAGCCGGCCCCGGAGCAGTCGGCCTTTTTCACCCGGATTGTCGGTGACATAGAGGCCACTCTGCACCAGCACCTGGCCGGGTTTGATGAGTCGCGCTTTGCCGCAGCCGTAGCGTGCCTCAGCGATGCACGCATGATTCATGCGTTCGGCATGGGCGGTTGCTCCAGCCTGTGCAGCGAGGAGCTGCAAACCCGGTTGGTGCGTCTGGGCTACCCGGTGGCGGCCTGCCGCGACCCGGTGATGATGCGCATGATTGCGGCCACGCTTGGTCCGCAACACAGCCTGATTGTCTGCTCGCTCAGCGGACGCACGCCGGAACTGCTCGACGCAGTAACCCTGGCGCGTAGCTATGGCGCGCGCGTGCTGGCCATTACCTTGCCTGACTCCCCTCTGGCGCAACTGGCCGAGGTGGTGTTGCCGTTGCAAATTGCTGAGACCAATTTCATTTATAAACCCACCGCCGCGCGCTACGGCATGCTGCTGACCATTGATGTGCTGGCCACTGAACTGGCGTTGCTGAGCCCTGAAGACAATCAGGAACGGCTGCGTCGGATCAAGCTTGCACTGGATGAATACCGTGGTGGCGAAGACGGCCTGCCGTTGGGAGACTGAAGCATGATTTACGACCTGATCATCCGCGATGCGCTAGTCATCGATGGCAGCGATACGCCCGGAGTGCGCGCCGATGTAGCGATTAGCGACGGGCGCATCCAGCGCATCGGCAACCTGATCGATGCCACTGCGCAGGAAGAGGTCAACGCTGCCGGTCGTGTGCTGGCCCCCGGCTTTATCGACGTCCACACCCATGACGACACGGTAGTGATTCGCAAGCCCGACATGCTGCCCAAGATCAGCCAGGGCGTAACCACGGTTATCGTCGGCAATTGCGGGATCAGCGCATCACCGGTCTCGCTGCGCGGCAATCCGCCAGACCCCATGAACCTGCTGGGCGACGCGGCAGCGTTTGTCTATCCGCGCTTCGCCGACTACCGCGCAGCCGTGGATAACGCCCGGCCCGCCGTGAACGTGGCCGCTTTGATTGGCCATACGGCGCTGCGCAGCAATCACATGGATGATTTGTTTCGCAGCGCCAGCCGGGAAGAGATTGACGCGATGCGCGAGCAGTTGCGCGACAGCCTCGAAGCCGGCGCGCTGGGTTTGTCGACCGGCCTTGCTTACGCTTCGGCCTTCTCGGCCGAGACCAGCGAAGTCAAGCAGCTGGCTGAAGAGCTCAGCGCTTTTGGCGCGATCTACACCACCCACTTGCGCAGCGAATTCGAGCCGGTGCTGGAGGCGATGGCGGAGGCCTTCGACATAGGCCGCCATGCGCGCTCGCCAGTGGTGATTTCCCACATGAAATGCGCTGGCGCGGGTAACTGGGGCCGCAGCCCGCAACTGCTGGCGGCCCTGGAAAAAGCTGCGCAGGACCATCCGGTCGGTTGCGATTGTTACCCTTATGCAGCCAGCTCTTCGACGCTGGACCTGAAGCAGGTCACCGATGCATTCCGTATCACCATCACCTGGTCAACGCCGCACCCGGATCAGGGCAGCCGGGATCTACAGGACATTGCCGCCGACTGGGGGCTGTCATTGCTGGACACCGCACGCAAGTTGCAGCCTGCGGGTGCGGTGTACTACGGCATGGATGAGGGCGACGTCGAGCGCATCATGTCTCACCCGCTGTCGATGATCGGCTCCGATGGCCTTCCGGAAGATCCGTTCCCCCATCCGCGCTTATGGGGCGCATTCCCCAGAGTGCTCGGCCATTTCAGCCGCGACAAAGGGTTGTTTGCGTTGCACACCGCCGTACACAAAATGACCGGGCTGTCGGCAGCGCGCTTTGCCTTGCACGAGCGCGGCTTTATCCGCGAGGGCTATTGGGCAGACCTGGTGCTGTTCAATCCGCAAACCGTGCGCGATGTGGCGGATTTTAAAGACCCTCAGCGAGCGGCGCAGGGCATTGACGGCGTCTGGGTCAACGGCCGCTTGAGCTATGCCGAAGGCAAGCCGCAAGGCGAGCACCAGGGCAGGTTCCTGCCGCGCAGCGGTTCGCTGCTGGAGGGTTTTACAGATGGAAAAGCGCCGACGTAATCGTCGGCGCTGAAAAGAGCCGATGCGCCCTGATGTATCGACGCATCGTCAGCCGGACAATTACTGGTGATACTGCGCCGACAACTCATGTACTGCGTTGATGAACGCACCAGCATTGGCCGGGTCGACTTCAGGGGTGATGCCGTGGCCGAGGTTGAAGACGTGGCCAGTGCCGCTGCCGTAGCTGGCGAGGATGCGTGCGACTTCCTGGCGGATGGCTTCCGGGCGGGCGTAAAGCACGGTCGGGTCCATGTTGCCCTGCAACGAAACCTTGCTGCCGACGCGCTGACGCGCTTCGCCGATGTCGCAGGTCCAGTCCAGGCCCAGAGTATCGGCGCCGATGTCGGCGATGCTTTCCAGCCACAGACCGCCGCCTTTGGTGAACACGATGACCGGCACCTTGCGCCCATCGTGCTCGCGAATCAGGCCGTTGACGATCTTGCGCATGTAAGCCAGCGAGAATTCCTGATACGCCGCCGAAGACAGGCTACCGCCCCAGCTGTCGAATATCTGCACCGCCTGGGCGCCCGCGAGAATCTGGCCATTCAGGTAGGACGTGACTGACTGCGCCAGCTTGTCGAGCAGCAGGTGCATGGCTTGCGGGTTGTCGTAGAGCATGGCCTTGGATTTACGGAAGTCCTTCGAGGAGCCGCCTTCGACCATATAGGTCGCCAGGGTCCAAGGGCTGCCGGCAAAGCCGATCAGCGGCACACGGCCGTTGAGTTCGCGACGGATGGTGCTGACCGCGTCCATCACATAGCCCAGGTCCTTCTGTGCATCCGGGATGGGCAGTGCTTCGATATCAGCCAGCGTGCTGACGGTTTTCTTGAAACGCGGACCTTCGCCGGTCTCGAAGTACAGGCCCAGGCCCATTGCGTCGGGAATGGTCAGGATGTCGGAGAACAGAATCGCCGCATCCAGCGGGTAGCGATCCAGCGGCTGCAGCGTGACTTCACAGGCGAACTGCGGGTTCTTGCACAAGCTCATGAAGTCCCCGGCACTGGCGCGGCTGGCGCGGTATTCAGGCAGGTAACGGCCTGCCTGGCGCATCATCCATACCGGCGTGACATCTACGGGTTGCTTAAGCAAAGCGCGAAGGAAACGGTCGTTCTTCAGGGCAGTCATGTCGGCATCCGCAATAAAAGTGCCGGCATTTTCTCAGAGCGCGACGCAAAAGGCACGGCAAGAGCCGTGCCTTTTGTCTATCGTGCCGATTTGCCGTGCGAATACAGCTCCGCGCCCGGCGTAAGACTGGGGCGGGCCTGCGCTATTTGTGGGGATCTATGACGTCAAACGCCTTGATAACGCTTTTTTCAGCCCGGGCAAGTATCAGGCGCCAGGCACCTCTGCCGGTGCTCCTGCCAATACCGGGAAGGTCCAGCGAGAACTGGCTTTTACCATACTTGTGCAGACTGCCATTGCCATCCAGCACATATCTATCAACTGCTTTTTTGACAGCAGCTTCAAGGTCATCGTTAGGGAGGTCATTTTCCGCATGCCTGAAACGCCGACTTTCAAAAAAGCCATCGATGTCCACTTTGTATCTTTTTATCCGATTGCTATCCGAGGAATCGCCATCACTCCCCGAGCCGTTCGATGGTCTGCCTTTTAATCGTTTGTTGCCGCCGCGCAACCCTGCCGACGCATGTACCCAGACCCCTTGCCTATCAAGTTGAATCGGCAATTGATAATGCGCATCTGGCCGCCGGGGATCGATCACCCTCCATGCTGCGAAATCGGCATCGTATCTGACGGCATAGGTCTTACCTTGTTGCACAGCATAAAAGCGGCTTGGCGCACCTTCCTGGGTCTTTTCATAAACGCCGTTGTCGAGCTGTTTCAATCCACCGGGTGTTTTTGCCACTGCTGTTTTCGGATCAAGGACAGAACGGCCGATTGATGTGGTCGACGATGTCTGAACCCTTCGTGCTCTGGGCAGCGTCAAACCATCAGCCAGCAGCAACGCCGCCTGGACAAAATACAAGGGGGCACCTTGCTCTTCACCGCCAGCTTTTGCGACGCCCTGCCAGATGGCATAAAAGCTGCGCAATGCTGCAATCGGCAGCCTTACCTTGAAAGGCGCGAAGGTGAGCACGATGTCGCCAACGACTTTGGTGATTTCCCAGGCACTTTCCCAATAGATTTCCCAGTTGGTTTTGGTCTGTTCATTCACAGCAGAAATCACCCTCCCGACTTCAGAGTCATAGACTGCCTCAAGAAAACTTCCAGTGCAGGGCTGCAGTTCCATGAACAGCGTTTCACGGCGGACGGTCAGAATATGCCTGACATCGTCCTGGGAGGCCAAAGGCGCCCTGCCCACCAGATAGTCCAGTAAATCCGGTTCAAGCAGTATCCGCTGCTGAAACTCCTGCGGATCGCTCATTTCCCGGAAGCATATTCCGTCAGGAGCCTGCGGGGTAAAAACCACAAAAGCGGCGACGCTGGAGCGCGACTCTGCGCCGATCACCAGTACGCCGCTCAATGACACGTCATTGATGGATAACTGGCTGACCTGAATGCGATGCCCCTCCACCGTTGCACGGTCATCACTGTCAATTGGGTGATCAAGTACGGCAGCAACCCATTTGTAGCCCCTGCTCGCCAGCTCGGGAGGAAGTCCGCCATCGCCCAAAAAGTCACCCGCCATCTTCGCCTCTATCACGTCGAGGCGCATTTGCGCGCGCATGACACGTGCATAACGTTCACGGTGCCATTGCCCTGCCGCCGACGTGGACAGTACTGTGCGGAGGTATCTTGAATAATCTTCGCCAATGTTCAGATCACGAATCAGGCCGAACAGATAACCGGCGTTGAGGAAACTGACCAGTTGCCCTTGATCGTCAAACGCGCGGCTGGTGAGCAGAAAGTTGATATTGGTGAGTGCAATGTTTTCCAGCGACAGATCTGTAAGGCTGCGCTTATGCGTTTCATAATGCGGCTCCAGTTCTGAAGGGCCGATATATTCGTAATCGGTATCAATAATAATGCCTGGATCAATCTCGATGCTGACGGTATGCACGCTGATATGGTCAGGATCCACTGCAATACCGTGGTCGAGCAAAATCCGTTCCTGCAGCTTTTGCCGCGCATATTTGCGCAATTGGTCGGGCTGTCCGTAGCCGGAAGGATCCAGCAGGTCAGGTGCCTGAGCTTCGAGCAAGGCTTGGCTGTAGTCCTGCACCGCCATTTTCCAGCTTTGTTTTTCGGCAGCCGTCGCGTTCGCGAACCAATCAGGCAGAAACCCGCTTTCGATTTCGGTTGGTTTGCCGGGGTCGAACCAGCCGCGATTTTCCTCGATCGCGTGCTGGGTCAGAACATCGCGAAAGCCCTGTACGTCCTGCTCGAATTGCATACCCAGCGATGACCGCTCGTCAGCCTTCAATTGCGAACTGATTGCCAGATAGAAGCTGTCGGTGCCCTGTTTGAATGAAGTTATCTCACCGTTGCCGGTGTCCTTTGCGCTGTAATTTCCGTAGTTGTCATGCAGCAGAATAATACGGTTATCGTCAGTATCTGCCGGGGCGTAATTGCTCGCACCAGCGTCGAAGATCAACACGTCCCAGCCCGATTCGGCCGCCAGTAATTTGCGGACGATACTGCGGGCCAGCTCATCCGTGTACGAATTGAAGCTTCGCGTTCGCGACAGCCCGTCGATAGCCAGACTGTTGCTCCACTCATCCAGCGAAATATTCATTGCTTCGCCAAATGCGTCCGGCAGAACAAGATTATTCAGGAAATCGGCCTCTTCCTGTTCTGTCAGCGGCATCTGCTGCAACAGCTCTTCGAGACGTCCTGCAGGAACCTCGGGGCATAAGGCGCACAGCGCGCTAAGGGCCGGAGACAGCGGCGTCTGCTGACGAACCCACAGAGGCAGGAAAGGATTGCGCGCGCGGGTATCCAGTTGGCCCTTTGAGGTGCCTTCATCAGCTGCCACCAGCGCATCGAACAACAGCGGTCTCTGGTCTTTTGCCAACCCCGCTATTTGCTCACGCAGGGTAACGATTCGCCCGGCATCACTGCTACTGCCCGGAAAGTTACCCCCCATTCCAACGCTGGAACCTGCCGGCAACTGACTGAACACCCAGCGCAGTAACGGCTCGTCATCGGCGACCTGAACATTGTCCGGGACGATGTAAGCGTCGACATTTTGCGTCAGGACAATGCTGTCCTGAACTACGCTTTCATCACTGCTTTTCAGAAAGACCGCGAGTACTTCATCGTTTTCGTTGTGAATCCTGATGGACAGGTCTGCTGGCCAGTCTGGCAACTGAACCAGCAAGGAGAACAGCGCGTCTTCACCGTCTTCAGGAAAAAAATCCTTTTCTGTAAAGCGCTCGACGAACTGGTCGATTATCCGGTCCGCGCGTTCTCGGGTCCGGTGTTCGCGCACGGCAACCGTGCTGGGCGTGAACCTGTCCGGCCCGAGAGATTTCTGCTCATTGGATCGAGCAAGTTTGCCCATGGGTGCTGCTTTCAACATGGCTATTTCCTTATAGCGACATGGATGGCGGGAGTATCTAAGGCGATGAACTCCCCAAAAGGATCAGGAGCCTAAACCTTTTTAAGAGCAGGTACAGAGGGCGGAAAACAGCTGTAAACAATCGCTTGTCGCAGACGCCGGAACAGGCCTTGATCGGGACCTGGACAAGAGGGTTGAAACCTTGATGCGCCGCCTCTGGCGGGGCGACGCAACTTAATGAAAGGCGGTTGTAATTCCGGGACCGGATTATTTCAAAACGTCACAAAACCGTTTTCCGACGCCCGTCCCTGACATCCAGGCCTGGCCTGCACCAGACAGGGATAGGGAATCAATCAGCCTGGCTAATACCCGAATGAACCGAAGCTGCCGATGTTGCAAGCGCCTGTTCGAGTGCGTAGGCATAGCTCAGCAAAGCACCTTCATCCCAGGCAGTGGAAAGAAAATACAACCCTCTTGGCAGGCCATTCTCTTCGAGCCCGACAGGCACGGTTATTCCCGGATAACCGGCGATAGCGCCAACCGCTTTGAAAGAAACCTCTGACCAGTCAATGAGCACGTCGAGCGAGTGTTGCTGCAAGAGCCCATCGATCAATTGTCGATGAGCAGCACGCAAGCTGGTTGCAATCGACAGGTAATCCTCCTGATCTACAGACACGCTGGAGGAGTCAATCAATAAATCCTGATCATAAGCTTGCGCCCCAGGAAACGCGGTGTTGAATGCAATGATGTCATCCAGCGTGCTGACACCCAGCCCGGTGCGTGTGCTCAAGTAAGCGTTAAGCTCGCGCTTGAAATCATGCAGCAGCATTAAATACTCTGAAGTGCTATCAATCGACGGAACATCGACGGGAACCAGTATCGCCCCGGCAGCACTCAGACGACTCTTCACCTTTTGGAATTCTGGATCGTCATCCATTGGCATGCCGTCATGGGTGTGGTTTGGATAGCCCAGGCGCTTGCCGCTCAAGGCGTCCGTTCTGAGGTGGTCGACATAGTTCACTACATCGGTGGAGGCTCGGGCGGTGGCTTCGTCGAGAGGGTCGTTGCCGCTCATCGCCGTCAGCAGGATCGCGGTATCCGTGACCGTTCGCGCCATTGGGCCGGGGGTGTCCTGACGACTGGAGAGCGGAATCATACCGGTACGACTAAGCAGACCCAGCGTAGGCCTAAGCCCTATGATGCCACTCGTGGCGGCAGGTTGAATGATCGAGCCATTGGTCTCGGTGCCTACCGCCAAAGGTGAAAATCCAGCTGCAAGACCCACTGCCGAACCTGAGCTGGAGCCAAGCGGATCAGCGCTCAGGTCATAGGGATGACGCGTCTGCCCGCCTCGGCTGCTCCAGCCGCTAGGTACCTCGTACCCACGGAAATGCGCCCATTCGCTGAGATTGGCCTTGCCGATAATGATCGCGCCGGCATCGCGAAGCCGCTGAACCACAAAAGCATCGCGTGGAGCAGGCAATCCGACCATTGAGAGAGCGCCCGCAGTGGTCTGCATCTGATCGCCCGTATCAAGATTGTCTTTTACCAGTATGGGGATGCCATGCAGCGGCCCACGTTTCTCCCCGCGAGAACGCTCCCCGTCCATTTGCGCGGCTATCTGCAGAGCGTCGGGGTTGATTTCAATGACAGCGTTGAGCGCCGGGCCATTTTTGTTCAGCACTTCGATGCGCTGAAGCAAGTCTGTCACCAGCCCGACAGAGGTCAGGTTGCCTGCACTCATGCGTCGCTGAAGCTCGACACTGGATTCAAAATAAACGGCTTTGTTTTCGATGATCGAACCGAAAACGGGTCCATCGAAGTTGGCGGGTGTCTGGCTGGCAAATGCAAAGGGCGCTATCGAGAGCGCGAGGCAGAAACCAAACTGATTTTTCATGATGTCCTTCCCTGGTTGATAAAACGCTCGTCTTGAGCGAGTTACACCCAGCTTAGGAAGGAGGTGGCAGAGGGGATGTCAGAAAAGTCGGTAAATCACCCGTGATGGGTAGACGCCTGTTGTCAGAGCGCGCCTCAGTAACGGCGCGCTCTGGCAACACAAGGCTCAGACGCCCAGATAATCCAGAATCCCTTCAGCCGCATTACGGCCTTCGAAGATAGCGGTCACCACCAGGTCAGAGCCGCGCACCATGTCGCCACCGGCGAAGATCTTCGGGTTGCTGGTCTGGTGCTTGTACTGTGCTTGTTCCGGGGCCACGACACGGCCCTGGCTGTCAGTACTGATCGTGAACTGCTCGAACCATGGCGCAGGGCTTGGGCGGAAGCCGAATGCGATGACCACGGCTTCTGCCGGGATGATCTCTTCGGAACCCGGAATCGGCTCCGGGCTGCGACGACCACGAGCATCGGGCTCGCCGAGACGCGTCTCGACCACCTTCACGCCTTCGACCTTGCCATCGCCCACGATGGCGATAGGCTGACGGTTGTAGAGAAACTTCACGCCTTCTTCCTTGGCGTTCTTCACTTCCTTGCGCGAGCCTGGCATGTTCTCTTCGTCGCGACGATAAGCGCACGTCACCGACTTGGCACCCTGACGGATCGAGGTGCGGTTGCAGTCCATCGCCGTGTCGCCACCGCCCAGAACCACGACACGCTTGCCTTTCATGTCGACAAAATCTTCCGGGGCCTTTTCAAAGCCCAGGTTGCGGTTGACGTTGGCGATCAGGAAGTCGAGCGCATCGTGCACGCCCGGCAGATCCTCACCGGGGAAGCCGCCTTTCATGTAGGTGTAGGTGCCCATGCCCATGAATACAGCATCGTATTCTTCGAGCAGTTGATCGATGGTGACGTCCTTGCCGACTTCGGTGTTGAGCCGGAACTCGATGCCCATGCCGGTGAACACTTCACGGCGATGGCTGAGTACGGATTTTTCCAGCTTGAACTCGGGGATGCCGAAGGTCAGCAGACCACCGATTTCCGGATTCTTGTCGAACACCACCGGCGTCACGCCGCCACGCACCAGCACGTCGGCACAGCCCAGGCCTGCAGGCCCTGCACCAATGATGGCGACGCGTTTGCCGGTTGGCACGACTCTGGACATGTCCGGACGCCAGCCCATAGCAAACGCGGTGTCGGTGATGTACTTCTCGACCGAACCGATGGTGACCGCGCCGAAACCGTCGTTCAGTGTGCAGGCACCTTCACACAGGCGATCCTGCGGGCACACGCGGCCGCAGACTTCCGGCAGAGTGTTGGTCTGATGAGACAACTCCGCCGCCGCGAGAATATTGCCCTCGGCGACCAGCTTGAGCCAGTTGGGAATGAAGTTGTGCACCGGGCACTTCCACTCGCAATACGGGTTGCCGCAACCCAGGCAGCGATGCGCCTGATCGGCGGACTGCTGGGGCTTGAACGGTTCGTAGATTTCCACGAACTCCTTCTTGCGTTGACGCAGCAGTTTCTTCTTCGGGTCTTTACGTCCGACGTCGATGAACTGGAAGTCGTTACTGAGACGTTCAGCCATTCTCTGGAGCCTCTTTACGGCAGCTTCAGGTTACAAGCCTGAAGCTGCAAAAAATCGTGATCGCAGGCAATTAGCGCACTGCCGTTGGCTTGCGGTTTGAAGCTCACCGCTAGCAGCTGCTTTTATTGCGGATTCGCCCGAGTGCTGGAGAGCAGCGATTTCAGGTTGGCAGCCTTGGGCTTGACCAGCCAGAAACGACGCAGGTAGTCGTCCAGGTTTTCCGCAAGATTACGGCCCCATTCGCTGTCGGTTTCAGCCACGTACTCGTTGAGAACGCTCTGCAAGTGTGTGCGATAGGCTTCCATCGACTCGCCGCTGATGCGCTGGATCTCGACCAGCTCATGGTTGACGAGGTCAACGAAGGTGTTGTCCTGGTCGAGCACGTAAGCGAAACCGCCCGTCATACCAGAACCGAAGTTGTAGCCGGTCTTGCCCAGTACGCAGACGAAACCACCGGTCATGTATTCGCAGCAGTGATCACCAGTGCCTTCCACAACGGTGTGGGCACCCGAGTTACGCACCGCGAAACGCTCGCCCGCCGTGCCCGCCGCAAACAGCTTGCCGCCGGTTGCGCCGTACAGGCAGGTGTTGCCGATGATCGCGCTCTCGTTGGTCTTGAACGGGCTGCCCTTGGGCGGCACGATCACCAGCTTGCCAGCGGTCATGCCCTTGCCGACGTAGTCGTTGGCATCGCCTTCCAGATACATGTTCAGGCCACCGGCGTTCCACACTCCGAAGCTCTGACCGGCAGTGCCTTTGAAGCGGAAAGTGATCGGTGCCTTGTTCATGCCCTGGTTGCCGTGCAATCGGGCGATTTCGCCGGAAATCCGTGCGCCAATGGAACGGTCGCAGTTACAGATGTCCAGTTCATACTCGCCACCGCTGAGCGATTCAATGGCCGGTTTGGCCATCTCCACCATCTGCTCGGCCAACAGACCCTTGTCGAACGGCGGGTTGCGATCCACCAGGCTGAACTGAGGCTTGTCAGCCGGAATGTGGTCGCTGCCCAGCAACGGTGTCAGGTCCAGATGCTGCTGCTTCTCGGTTTCGCCCGGCAGGATATCCAGCAGGTCGGTACGGCCGATCAGTTCTTCCAGCGTGCGAACGCCCAGCTTGGCCAGCCACTCACGGGTTTCTTCAGCCACGTAGGTGAAGAAGTTGATCACCATATCGACGGTGCCGATGTAGTGGTCCTTGCGCAGCTTTTCGTTCTGCGTCGCAACGCCGGTAGCGCAGTTGTTCAGGTGGCAGATACGCAGGTATTTGCAGCCCAGCGCGATCATCGGCGCGGTGCCGAAACCGAAGCTTTCAGCACCGAGAATGGCCGCTTTGATCACGTCCAGTCCGGTTTTCAGGCCACCGTCGGTCTGCACCCGGACCTTGCCGCGCAGGTCGTTGCCGCGCAGGGTCTGGTGAGTTTCGGCCAGACCCAGCTCCCACGGCGCGCCAGCGTACTTGATCGAGGTCAGCGGCGATGCACCGGTGCCGCCGTCGTAACCAGAAATGGTGATCAGGTCGGCATAGGCCTTGGCCACGCCAGCGGCAATGGTGCCAACGCCTGCTTCTGCCACCAGCTTGACCGAAACCAGCGCTGCCGGGTTGACCTGTTTCAGGTCAAAAATCAGCTGCGACAAGTCTTCGATGGAATAGATGTCGTGGTGCGGCGGCGGCGAAATCAGCGTCACGCCCGGTACGGCATAGCGCAGCTTGGCGATCAAGCCATTGACCTTGCCACCCGGCAGCTGCCCGCCCTCGCCCGGCTTGGCACCCTGTGCAACCTTGATTTGCAGCACATCGGCGTTGACCAGGTATTCTGGCGTGACACCAAAGCGGCCCGTGGCGATCTGCTTGATCTTGGAGCTGCGGATGGTGCCGTAACGCGCCGGATCTTCGCCACCTTCACCGGAGTTGGAACGCGCGCCCAGGCGGTTCATTGCCTCAGCCAGCGCTTCGTGAGCCTCCGGCGACAAGGCACCCAGAGAAATACCGGCCGAATCGAAGCGCTTGAGGATTTCGCTCAGCGGCTCGATTTCGTCGATGTTCAGCGGCTGGTCAAGCGTCTTGACCTGCAGCAGGTCGCGAATCATCGACACCGGACGCTGGTCTACCAGCGAGGTGTATTCCTTGAACTTGCTGTAGTCGCCCTGCTGCACGGCGGCTTGCAGGGTGCTGACCACGTCCGGGTTGTAGGCATGGTATTCGCCACCAAACACGAACTTGAGCAGACCGCCTTGCTGGATCGGCTTGCGCGTGCTCCAGGCTTCGGCTGCCAGCGCTTTCTGTTCGGCTTCAATATCGACGAAACGCGCGCCTTTCAGGCGGCTCGGCACACCGCGGAAACTGGTGTCGCAAACTTCCTCGGACAGACCGATGGCTTCAAACAACTGCGCGCCACGGTAGGACGCAACGGTCGAGATACCCATCTTCGAGAGGATCTTGAGCAGACCCTTGGTGATGCCTTTGCGGTAGTTCTTGAAGACTTCGTACAGATCGCCCAGCACTTCGCCAGTACGGATCAGATCGCCCAGCACTTCATAGGCCAGGAACGGATAGACCGCCGACGCGCCGAAGCCGATCAACACCGCGAAATGGTGCGGGTCACGCGCGGTTGCGGTTTCGACCAGGATGTTGCTGTCGCAGCGCAGGCCCTGTTCGGTCAGACGGTGGTGAACCGCGCCGACCGCCAGCGAAGCATGCACCGGCAGTTTGCCCGGTGCGATGTGTCGGTCGCTCAGCACGATCAGGGTACGACCGGCACGCACGGCCTCTTCGGCCTGATCGGCAACGCTGCGCACAGCGGCTTCAAGACCCAGGCTTTCATCGTAGTTCAGGTCAATGATGTGGCGTTCGAAGCCCGGACGCTCCAGGTTCATCAGCGAACGCCATTTGGCTGGCGAAATGACCGGCGAACTGAGGATTACGCGTGAGGCGTGCTCTGGCGATTCCTGGAAGATATTGCGCTCGGCACCGAGGCAGATTTCCAGCGACATGACGATGGCTTCACGCAGCGGGTCGATCGGCGGGTTGGTCACCTGCGCGAACTGCTGGCGGAAGTAATCGTAGGGCGAACGCACACGACGCGACAACACCGCCATCGGTGTGTCGTCACCCATCGAGCCCACAGCTTCCTGGCCCTGTTCACCCAGCGGGCGCAGCACCTGATCGCGTTCTTCGAACGTGACCTGATACATCTTCATGTACTGCTTGAGCTGCTCGCTGTCGTAAAAAGCCGAGCCGTGGTCGTTGTCTTCCATGGTGGCCTGAATGCGCAGGGCATTCTTGCGCAGCCATTGCTTGTACGGATGACGCGACTTGAGACGGTTGTCGATGGCGTCGGTGTCGAGGATCTGACCGGTTTCAGTGTCCACGGCAAAGATCTGCCCAGGACCGACGCGGCCCTTGGCGATAACGTCTTCAGGCTTGTAGTCCCACACGCCGATTTCCGACGCCAGGGTGATGTAGCCGTTCTTGGTCGTGACCCAGCGCGCCGGGCGCAGGCCATTGCGGTCGAGCAGGCAGACGGCATGACGACCTTCGGTCATCACGATGCCGGCCGGGCCGTCCCACGGTTCCATGTGCATGGAGTTGTATTCATAGAAGGCGCGTAGATCCGGGTCCATGGTCTCGACGTTCTGCCACGCAGGCGGAATGATCATGCGCACGCCACGGAACAGGTCGATGCCGCCGGTCACCATCAGCTCAAGCATGTTGTCCATGCTCGATGAGTCCGAACCCACGCGGTTGACCAGCGGGCCCAGCTCGTCCAGATCCATCAGGTCGTTGGTGAACTTGGTGCGGCGCGCCTGTGCCCAGTTGCGGTTGCCGGTGATGGTGTTGATCTCGCCGTTGTGGGCAAGAAACCGGAACGGCTGCGCCAGCGGCCATTTCGGCAGGGTATTGGTGGAAAAGCGCTGGTGGAACACGCAAATGGCAGTCTGCAGACGCTCGTCGCTCAGGTCCGGGAAGAAGGCCGTGAGATCGGCCGGCATCATCAGGCCTTTATAAATGATGGTCTTGTGCGAAAAGCTGCAGATGTAATGATCGGTATCTGCGGCGTTGGACACTGACGAACGGCGGCGCGCGCTGAACAGTTTGATGGCGAATTCCTGATCGCTCAGGCCTTCACCACCAATGTACACCTGCTCGATTTTCGGCAGGCGCTCCAGTGCCAGACGGCCCAGGACGCTGGTATCGATCGGCACCTGACGCCAGCCGACCAGTTCCAGGCCCTCGGCGAGGATCTCGCGGTTCATGTTTTCGCGTGCGGCGTCCGCCTTGGCGTCGTCCTGATTAAGGAACACCATGCCCACAGCATATTGGCGGGGCAGATCGGCACCGAAGTGCTCTTTGGCCATCGCACGCAAGAAGCCATCGGGCTTCTGAATCAACAGACCGCAACCGTCACCGGTCTTGCCGTCGGCGTTGATACCGCCACGGTGGGTCATGCAGGTCAGGGCCTGAACGGCCGTCTGCAACAGGTGATGACTGGGCTCGCCCTGCATATGAGCGATCAGGCCGAAGCCGCAGTTATCCTTGAATTCATCTGGTTGGTACAGACCTGCTTTCATAGACACTTTCTCACCAGGCTGCCTCTATGCGAGGCAAATTTCCTTTTAATTCAACCAATTACCTGTCACGCCGAACGTACGCCAGCTTCGGACAGGCAAAACGGAGGTCATTGTACACAGCGACACAAGGGCTAACAAATTTAACGACGACTGGTTGATAATCAATGTCGCAATTATGAAAGTTTTAAAACGGGTCGCTGTGCTAGTCAAAGCATTTCTTCAAGTATCTGACTGACGCGACGGGAGACTGTAAAGCGCTTGTAACGCAGACGCCGCAAGGCGCGCACCAATCAGGTGGCGCGCTTTGCGGGTTAAGTCAGGCTGGCTGGGTGAAGCGGCCCGGATAAGGCCGCTGCGACTTCAGCGACTGGCACCAAGCTCTTGTTGGACGCTGGCGACAGTACGGGGCCAAGGTTTACCAGCCTGAACCTTGGCTGGCAATACCTTGATGGCTGCCAGGGCGGCAGCACGGTCAGGAAAGTTGCCATACGTGATGACGTACAGCGGCTTGCCCTGCAGGGTTTTCTTGAAATAACGGTACTCGCCACCTTGCTCTGCGATGTAGGCCTGAGCGGTCGCTTCGGAGCTGGTGCCCAGAATCTGTACCACATAATGGCCTGGCGCCTGACTGCTGTACCAATTGCTACCGGCAGCCGGTTTGGCGGCTGCTGGCGCAGGTTTTTCCGCAGGCTTGGCAGCCGGGGCCGGAGCTGGCTTGGCTGTGGCGACCTGAGCAGGCGCAGGTGCAGGCGCTGGCGCTGGCTTGGCGGCTGGGGCAGGAATAGACGAGCGTGGCGTCTGGGCAGCAGCCTGACCGGCAGGCACGCCCGCAGGCGGCGCAGTGGTGGTCACGGTCGGCGGCTGGGCAGGCGAACCTGTCGGAACCGCGTCTTCGTCGGAATCACTCGACCCGGCCGCTTCTGCCAGCGGGCCGCGCATCACCGGTTGCGAGTTGCCATTCATCGGCAGCGGCATCGGCTGGGAATTGCCCGCGAACTCGATGGCCGGGCTACCGTTGTTCGATTGCTGAGCAGTTGGCTTGCCCTCGCCCAGCGGCAATTGCGCCTGAGCAGAAGCAGGGGCATTGGCTGGCGTGCCCGTTTTGTCACCGCGACCCGGGATCAGCACTGCTGCTGCCACGGCCACTATGACGACGGCACCCAAGGCCAATACGTGTTTTTTCGGCATGTTGAACCCCACACTTGGACGCTTGACCGCGGAACGACTCGCGATCATCGCCTCGATCATTGAATCGCGGGCTACCTGGTTGATTGCCCCAGGCCAGCCATCGGACTGTTCATGAATATCGGTGATCTGGTCGGCAGTGAACAACGCGATTCCTTGCCCTGCACCCTCCAGACGCTGAGCCAGATACTCTCGGGTTTCCTCTTCCGTATAGGGTTGCAGCTCGATGACGTGAAAGCGTTCGCCTTCGACATCGCCCTGCAGGTCGGCACACATCTGATCGAGACGATCGAGCAGCGATGGCTCTCCGAACAGGAATACATGCGGACGCCCTTCAGGCGTTCCCGCAGCAAGACCCAGCAACGCTTCGAGCGCCGAATCGCCCAGTTGTTCCGCGTCGTCAACCAGCAAGTAGACTTCCTGGCCGGTCAGCCCGAGCTGCACGACCTGCGACAGGATCGCCTGCATTTCAGCCTGGGCAACGCTCAGCGCCTGGGCAACCTGCTGCAGCACACCTGCCGCATCGCCAGCGCCGCGTGCAGAAACCACAACGCTTTGCACCGACTGCTTGTTGGTGCTTGCTACCAGCGCCTGACGCAGCAGGGTCTTGCCGCTGCCCTGCGGCCCGGTCACTGCCAGCAACAACTGGCTGTAACGCGCCAGATGATGAAGCTGACCCAGTACAGGCTTGCGCTGGGCAGGAAAGAATTTGAAGCCAGGTACCCGCGCTGCAAAGGGGTCATGACTCAACTGATAATGGCCGAGGAAGGCCTCGTCGGCATGCAAACTAGTCATGGGTTTTCCGTTAACCTCTAAGCTGATCCACCAGGGCGCGATAGTCCGCAACCAGAGTGGCCTGTAATACTTCTTTTGGATAATCGTCCGTGATAACCGCTTCACCCATCTGGCGCAACAGCACCAGACGCAAGCGACCGTCGATGACTTTCTTGTCGATCGCCATGTGTTCGAGGAAATTGTCTTCCGTCATGTCCTGTGGTGGCACCACAGGCAGCCCGGCGCGCTGAAACAGGCGAATACCGCGATCCCGATCCTGCGTGCTGATCCAGCCCAGACGCGAGGACATTTCCAGCGCCATGACCGTACCGGCAGCTACTGCCTCGCCATGCAGCCAGACACCATAGCCCATATGCGTCTCGATGGCGTGACCGAATGTGTGACCCAGGTTCAATGTGGCGCGGACACCGGACTCACGCTCGTCGGCGCCGACCACCAGCGCCTTGGCTGCACAGGAGCGTTCGATGGCCACGGTCAGCGCCGCCTGATCCAGTCCGCGCAGCGCGTCGACGTGCTCTTCAAGCCAGGTCAGAAACGGCTCGTCGCAGATCAGGCCGTACTTGATGACCTCTGCCAGCCCGGCGGACAGCTCACGCTCGGGCAGGGTATTGAGCGAGGTGGTATCGATCAGCACGACGCTTGGCTGATAGAAGGCCCCCACCATGTTCTTGCCCAGCGGATGATTGATGCCGGTCTTGCCGCCCACCGAGGAGTCCACTTGGGACAGCAACGTGGTGGGGATCTGGATGAAATTTACGCCGCGCTGATAACAGGCGGCAGCGAACCCGGCCATGTCGCCAATCACACCGCCACCCAGGGCGATGACCGTGGTGCGGCGATCATGACGAGCGGTCAGCAGGCCATCGAAAATGGTCTGCAGGGTTTCCCAGTTCTTGAACGCCTCGCCATCGGGCAGAACAATCGGAAGAACGTTGTAACCGGCCAGGGTCTGCGTCAGACGCTCCAGATACAGCGGTGCCACTGTCGTGTTGGAAACGATAGCCACCTGACGCCCGACGATATGCGGGGTCAGGAGCTCTGGCTGATCCAGCAGGCCTTCGCCAATATGGATCGGGTAGCTACGCTCACCAAGCTCGACCTTAAGTGTCTGCATGTGTCCCCACATTGATTACCGGTTGGACGGTTTGTGCTTCAGCAGGTCATGACGCAAGGCCATGCACCGTCGCTGTTTTGCTGGTCGACGAGAATAGCGCATTTTCGCCTGCGCTTTAACGGGGAGGAAGCTCTGCAAGGCGCGCCAATATCTCGAGAACCACCATTCGGGGTGGCCGCTCATCGGTTTCAATCACCACGTCGGCGATTTCCCGATAAAGCGGGTCGCGGATAGCCAGCAATTCACTGAGCACCCGGGCCGGATCAGCGGTACGCAACAAAGGACGATTTCGGTCACGCGCGGTGCGCCCGACCTGCTGTTCTATGGAAGCATGCAGATACACCACGCGCCCACCGGCACGCAACGCCTGACGGTTTTCACCGCGCATGACCGCACCGCCACCGGTGGCCAGAACCAGGCCATCGGCTTCGCACAGCTCGGCAATCATGGCCTGCTCGCGCTCACGGAAACCCGGCTCGCCTTCCTTGTCGAAGATCCACGGGATATTGGCGCCCGTGCGCAACTCGATTTCCTTGTCGGAATCCTTGAACGGCAGTCGCAACTCTTTGGCAAGCAAACGGCCGATGGTGCTTTTGCCAGCACCCATCGGCCCCACAAGTATTAAATTTCGCACAAAATCAACGACTCACAGAAATCGCCTGGTTGTTCATGATACGCGGAGTCAAAAATACCAACAGCTCGGATTTGGACTCGGATACCACATCGCGCCTGAAAAGCCGGCCAAGATACGGTACATCGCCAAGAAATGGCACTTTATCGACAACTTTACTTTGCGTATTTGAGAACACACCACCAATGACGATGGTTTCGCCATCGGAAATCAGCACTTTGGCGTTGACCTCGTTTTTCTTGATCGGTGGTACACCAAGCACCGCATTCAGGTAGTCCGGCTCATCCTTGGTGACCTTGACCTCCATGATGATGCGGTTATCCGGGGTGATCTGTGGCGTTACCTCAAGCGACAGCGAGGCCTCCTTGAAGCTCACAGTGGTTGCACCGCTGGAGCTGGATTCCTGATACGGAATCTCGGTGCCCTTGAGGATCTTGGCGGTTTCCTTGTCGGAAGTGACTACCTTGGGCTGGGAGACGATTTCACCGTTGCCGGTCTTCTCCATCGCGCTCAGTTCAAGGTCCAGCAACGTATTGTTGGTGACGAAGCCCAGGCCAATGCCGGAGGTTGCGCCAGATGCGCCCATATCGACAAACGGCACGTTGGAGGTCACGTTGCTGCCAGTGTTACCTGCCTCATCGCCATTATTATCAAGGCCATAGGTTGTCCATTTTCCATTGCCGCTGGTGTTGGTCGAGCCGCCCCAGCGCACACCCAGTTGCTTGTTGTAATCGACGTTGGCCTCGACGATGCGCGCCTCGATCATCACTTGACGCACCGGAATGTCAAGTTGCGAGACGATGCGACGCAGTTCGTCGAGCCGGTCCTGGGTCTGATAGGCAATGATGTTGTTGGTCCGGTCGTCCACAGTGATCGAGCCACGCTCGTCGGTCTTGGACTCCGCGCTGGTCACCGACTGGAACAGCTTGGCGATATCGGCAGCCTTGGCGTAATTGACCTGCAACAATTCACGACGCAGGGGCGCCAGCTCGGCGATCTGCTTGAGCGATTCAAGCTCCTGACGCTCGCGGGCAGCAATTTCATCGGCGGGCGCGACCAGCAGAACGCTGCCGACCTTGCGCTTGTCCAGGCCCTTGGTTTTCAGCACCAGGTCCAGCGCCTGATCCCATGGCACGTTCTGCAGACGCAGAGTAATACCGCCCTGAACCGTGTCGCTGGCTACCAGATTGAGGTTGGTGAAGTCGGCAATCAGTTGCAGCACCGAGCGTACGTCGATGTCCTGGAAGTTCAGCGACAGCTTTTCACCGGTGTACACCGGTTTGTCAGCGGCGCGGCGGTCCAGATCCTCATTGGTCAACGGCCGCACACTGATGGTCAGCTTGTTTTCGGTCTGAAACGCCGAGTAGTCGAAGGCACCCGACGGCTCGATCAGGATACTGGCCTTGTCGCCCGTAGCCGACGCACTGACAAACTGCACCGGCGTGGCGAAGTCCTTGACGTCCAGCCGCACGCGCAGCGGTTCGGGCAGTTGGGTCTTGGCGAAGTCGACACGGATCTTGCCGCCCTGCTCCTGAATATCCGGGGCAATGCCGGGGTTGCTCAAGTCTATGATCACATTGCCTTCACCCAGCTCGCCGCGCTGGAAATCGACATTCCTGATGGCCTTGACGCCCGCAGGGATAAACGGTTTGGCAGATGCCGGAGTGGGTGGCGGCACCGCTACCCGTTGCGCGCCCATCGCGGTGGTTGGCTGGGAAGCCTGCGCAGCGGCTGCGCCCTGACCGATAACCACGTAAAGGTTGTTACCGTCGACGCGGGAGCTGTAGGGCGAAAGCGTGGTCAGGTTAATGATTACCCGCGTGCGGTCCTGAGCCTGTACAACGACCACGCTGCGTGCGTTACCGTTACCGAGTTCACGGCTTTTGGTCGCCAACTGACTGGTCACGCCCGGCAGGTCCAGCGCAATACGCGCAGGTTGCGCCGTGGTGTAACCGCGCGGCGCAGGCACCGGCGAGTCGAATGCCAGCTTGAGCTCGATGCGATCACCCGGCAGGGCGGCGACATCCAGGGTCTTGAGGTTGGCAGCCTGGAGAACCGGCGAAAGCATCGCGATGCATAACGACACGCCGATAATCGAGAAAATCCGGGTCATGATCAATTTCCGTTGAGCGCTACTGTGCATACTTGGCCTTGCCCACTTCATGAGCGTTCTTTGAGGGCGATAGTGCGCGGCCTTTCCAGCCAGGCCCCCTCTCCATCAGGAACAATTTCAATGACATCTACCTGCGCATCACCGATTGACACTACCCGGCCGTTGTTACGGCCCAGGTAATCTCCCACCTTGACGCGATGAACGCCTCCCGCACCGCGCAACAGGGCAAATGTCCCTGACTCGTTGCCAATCGTGCCGACCATCTCGAACGACTCGATATTGAACCCTTCCAGGAACTGCCTGACCCGGTGCTCGTCCGGTGCTACCAGCCGCGAGCCCTTCTGGCGGTTGAGCAGGTCGATCTTGACCGGCGGCTGAAAAGGACTGCGCAGCGTAGAGGCGTTGTAGGTGAACGCTTCATACGGACGAAACTTCGGCAGGGCCTCGATAGTGCCGCTCGGGCGCGCTCTGGCCTGATCCATGAACGCCGACAGGTCGGCAAAATCATTGTCATTACCGCAACCGGCCAACCCTGTCATAACCACACTGACGCACAGCAATCGCGCCGCCCTCATTTCTTCAGCCCTTCATCGTTGTAGCGGTAGGTCTTGGCCAGAATGCTCATGCGCAACTTGGTCGGCACCTTCGGATCGACCGGTTTGATCTCGAAATCATGCAGCGTGACGATGCGCGGCAGGCTGGCGACACCGCTGACGAAGGTTGCCAGGTCGTGATAACCACCGACTACCGTGATCTGTATCGGCAGCTCGATGTAGAACTGCTGAACCGCCTCGGGCAGCAGTTTGATTTCCTCGAACTCAAGCCCGCTTCCCAGTCCGGTCCGGGTTATATCCTCAAGCAAGCCAGGCACTTCGGTGTCGCTGGGCAATTGCCGCAGCAGAGCACCGAAGGTGTTTTCCATTTCTTCCATCTGCTTCTTGTAAGGCTCAAGGTTGGCAGCCTGGAAGGCCTTGTTGGAAAACTGCTCCTTGAGCGTCACTTCACTGTTCTGTGCGCTTTCCAGCTGGGTTTCCAGGTCCTGAATAAAGAAGAAGTAGCCCAGTGCGAAAATCAGTACCGCGACCAGCACGCCGGCAATGGCCTTGACCGCTGCTGGCCAGGAACCCAGGTTGTTCAGGTCCAGCTCGCTCAGGTCAACCTTGCGAAGCCCTTCCAGCCATTCAGACATATTCATGGCTTGGCTCCTGTAGCGGGCGTGGTTGCAGCGGGTGCAGCCGCGGCAACCGGCGGCTGGGTCTGACGCACTGTCAACTGAAAGACGTTGGCCTGATCCACAGCCCCTGCAGTCGTGGCCTTCACTTCAGTCAGGCTCGGCGCTTCCAGCCAGTCAGAGGCTTCAAGGTTGCGCATCAGGTCGGAAACCCGGTTATTCGATTCGGCAGCGCCACTGATGGCAATCAGCTTGTCGGTCATTTTGACCTGCGAGAAATAAACGCCATCCGGAAGAGTGCGCGCCAGTTGATCGAATACACGCCCCGTGATCGGGCGGTTGCCTTGCAGGTCCTGAATGATCTTCATGCGCTCAAGTAACTGTTTACGACGCGCCTTCAGGTCGCTGATTTCCTTGATGCGTATATCGAGCTGAGCGATCTGCGTCTGCACAAACGCGTTGCGCGCCATCTGATGCTCAATGGCGTTGCTGACGTAACGATCAATCAGAAACAGAATACCGACTGACACCACCAACACGCCGACCAGCGCGGTCAGGAAGCGTTTTTTTCGTTCTTCGCGAAGCTCTTCGCGCCACGGTAATAAGTTGATCCGCGCCATCAGTCGAAGCTCCTCAACGCCAGACCGCACGCGATCATCAACGCGGGAGCGTCACTGGCCAGCGCCCCGGCATTGACCTTGGAGCTCAGGGCCATGTCGGCAAACGGGTTGGCGACCATCGTCGGGGTGCCAATGCGTCGTTGAATCAAATGCTCCAGCCCTGAAATCGAAGCCGTGCCGCCTGCCAGCATGATGTGATCCACGGAGTTGTATTGACCGGCCGCAAAGAAGAACTGCAAAGAACGGGAGACCTGCTGCACCAACGCATCCTTGAAGGGGTCCAGCACCTCGCTGACATAGTCGTCGGGCAACCCGCCCTGCTTCTTGGCAAGCCCGGCCTCCTCCATGGAAAGCCCATAGCGGCGCTGGATTTCGTCAGTCAGCTGGCGGCCACCAAACAGCTGCTCGCGGGTATAGATGATCCGGCCATGATGCAGCACGCTGAGGGTGGTCATGGTGGCACCGATATCGACCACCGCCACGGTAAGCTCGTCATGGCCGTTACCCAGTTGCGCAGCCAGCAGGCCGAACGAGCGCTCCAGGGCATAGGCCTCGACGTCCACCACGCGCGCGGTCAGCCCGGCCAGAGCCAGCGCCGCCTCACGCACTTCGACGTTCTCTTTGCGGCAGGCAGCCAGCAATACTTCAACGCGTTCGGGATTGCGCACCGAGTAGCCCTGCACTTCGAAATCGATGGCGACTTCTTCCAGCGGATAAGGGATGTACTGGTCAGCCTCAAGCTTGAGCTGGTTTTCCATGTCGTCGTCGGAAAGACCGGCGTCCATTTCAATCGTCTTGGTGATCACGGCGGAACCGGCTACGGCGACCGCCACGATCTTGACGCTGGTCTTGGCCTTGGCGAGCACGCGAGACAGCGCCTGACCAACCCCTTCGAGCTCGGCAATATTCTTTTCGACGACAGCGTTGGCCGGCAACGGCTCGACTGCGTAAGACTCGACCTTGTAACGAGTGCCGGAACGACTCAATTCCAGGAGTTTTACCGAGGTGGAGCTAATATCGATCCCTAGAAGGGTGTTGGCCTTCTTACTGAAGAGTTCGAACACAACCTGATTCCTATGAGTTTCCGCCACTTACGGAGTTATTTCGGGCCAACGTCACTGTCGACAGCCTTGACAGTAGCGCAAATCACGCTCGTGGACGAAAAATGCTTATAATGCCCAGCGATTTTTTCATTTAAGAAAGCTTCAAGGCGTGTTCATTTGTAAATGCCTGCGCTTAACCCATTATTTTTTCTGGAAATCCAAAAGCCTTGATACGCCTGCTGAAGTTTTTCTGGTGGTCCCTCGTCGCGGTATTCTGCTCGCTGTTGCTTGGCCTGAGTGGCGCGTTTCTCTACCTGAGCCCGACCCTGCCATCGGTTGAAGCGCTGCGAAGCATTCAACTGCAAATCCCCCTGCGCGTATTCAGCAGCGACGGCAAGCTGATTGCCGAGTTTGGCGAGATGCGCCGCACGCCGATTCGCTTCGCGGAAATTCCACCCAACTTCATCAACGCCCTGCTATCGGCCGAAGACGACAACTTCGCCAACCACTATGGCGTCGACCCGAGCAGCCTGATGCGCGCTGCCACACAACTGGTAAAAAGCGGCCATATTCAGTCAGGCGGCAGTACCATCACCATGCAGGTCGCGAAAAACTTCTTCCTGACCAGCGAAAGAAGCTTTTCACGCAAAACCACCGAGATTCTGTTGGCCTTGCAAATCGAGCGCCAACTTACCAAAGACGAGATTCTCGAGCTGTACGTCAACAAGATTTATCTGGGTAACCGCGCCTACGGAATCGAAGCCGCGGCGCAAGTCTACTATGGCAAATCGATTCGCGATGTAAGCCTTGCGCAAATGGCCATGATTGCCGGTCTGCCCAAGGCGCCGTCACGCTTCAACCCGCTGGCCAACCCGACCCGCGCCAAGGAACGTCGCGACTGGATCCTCGGCCGCATGTATCGCCTGGGCAAGATCGACCAGACCGCTTACCAGGCCGCTTTGAATGAGCCGCTCAACGCCAGTTATCACGTGCCGACGCCGGAAGTGAATGCACCGTACATCGCTGAAATGGCGCGGGCTGAAATGGTCGGCCGCTATGGCAGCGAGGCCTATACAGAAGGCTTCCGCGTTACCACCACCGTGCCGAGCGACCTTCAGGAACACGCCAACAAGTCCATCCAGCAGGGCCTGATCGATTACGACCAGCGCCACGGCTATCGCGGCCCGGAAAGCCGCTTCCCGGGCATGACCCGCGCCAACTGGGTACAGGAACTGACCAAGCAGCGCATGATCAACGGCCTCGAGCCCGGCATCGTGACGCAGGTCGACAAGACCGGTCTACGCGTTCTGACCCGCAACGGCGAGAAGGAAGAAACCGTCGATTGGGCCACCATGAAGTGGGCGCGGCCTTATCTGAATACCAACAGCCTGGGCGCGAATCCGAAGCAGCCAGGCGATGTTGCGAAGGTGGGCGATCTTGTTCGGCTGTTGCGCCAGGACGACGGTTCGCTGAAATTCAGTCAAATTCCCGTCGCACAGAGCGCCCTGGTCTCGCTTGACCCGCAAAACGGCGCCATTCGTGCACTGGTCGGCGGCTTCGCTTTCGAGCAGAGCAACTACAACCGCGCCATGCAGGCCAAGCGTCAGCCGGGCTCCAGCTTCAAACCGTTCATCTACAGCGCTGCACTGGATAATGGCTACACCGCCTCCAGTCTGGTGAACGACGCACCTATCGTGTTTGTCGACGAGTATCTGGACAAGGTATGGCGTCCGAAAAATGACACCAACACCTTCCTTGGGCCGATCCGCCTGCGCGAGGCGCTGTACAAGTCTCGCAACCTGGTCTCGATCCGCCTGCTCCAGGCCCTCGGTATCGACAGCACCATCGACTACATCACCCGCTTTGGCTTCTCCAAGCAAGACTTGCCGCGCAACCTGTCGCTGGCACTGGGCACGGCTACATTGACCCCGATGGAAATCGCCACCGGCTGGGCCACCTTTGCCAATGGCGGTTACAAGGTCAGTCCTTATCTGATCCAGACCATCGAGAACCGTGACGGGCAGACCCTGTTTGTGGCCAATCCGCCAAGCGTTCCGGCCAACGACGTCAATACTGCGCCCAACACGTCGACCTTTGCCGTGCATGACAGCCCGAGCGTGATCGCAGGCCCACCAGGGACACCGGCCCAGCCGCAAGCGCCCGCCGTTGCAGAGCGAGTTGTGGATGGCCGCACGACCTACATTCTGAACAGCATGCTGCAGGACGTAATCAAGCGCGGCACCGGGCGGCGCGCTCTGTCGATGAACAGGCCGGATATCGCCGGCAAGACCGGTACGACCAACGATTCCAAGGATGCGTGGTTCTCCGGTTACAACGCGGACTATGTGACAACTGTCTGGAGCGGCTTCGATCAGCCTGAAAGCCTTGGTCGTCATGAATTTGGCGGTACGGTCTCCCTGCCGATCTGGATGGACTACATGAGCGCTGCACTCAAGGACAAGCCACCGCATCAGCAGGCAGAACCGCCGGGCATCCTCAGCCTGCGCGTAGACCCACTAAGCGGCCGCGCTGCCACGCCCAGCACGCCGAACGCGTTCTTCGAACTGTTCAAAAGCGAAGACACACCGCCAAGCGTCAACGAACTGGGCGGCAGCAGCGCACCGGGCAGCCCGTTGCCAGCGGATGAGTCAGCACCGATCGATTTGTTCTGATAGCACTGCGCAGGTAGGTGACGCAGAGCGTCACCCAAGGCATGCCCACGCTGGAGCGTGAGGAACGATGATCCTAACTATCCCGTTAATCCCAATATCGTGCGACGCTCTGCGTCGCATGCCGTTCTGGACGCTACACGTCCGCTCTTGATTCAGCGGTGCCGCGCAGATTTATGACGCAGAGCGTCACCCAAGGCATTCCCACGCGGGAGCGTGAGGAATGATGATCCCAACTATCCTGTTAATCCCAGCTATCGTGCGACGCTCCGCGTCGCATGCCGTTCTGGACGCTCCATGCCCGCTCTTGATTCAGCGGCGCGGCGCAGATTTATGACGCAGAGCGTCACCCAAGGCATTCCCACGCTGGAGCGTGAGGAACGATGATCCCAACTATCCCGTTAATCCCAACTATCGTGCGATGCTCCGCGTCGCATGCCGTTCTGGACGCTCCGCGTCCTCTTTTGATTCAGCGGCGCTGCGCAGATTTGTGATGCAGAGCGTCACCCAGAGCATTCACACGCCGACGCGTGAGGAACGATAATCTCAATTCCAGGCATAAAAAAACCCCTGCATCGCTGCAGGGGTTTTTTATTGCATCAAGGATCAGCCCTTGAACACATCATCCACGCTGGTCAGCGGGTAGTGCTTCGGATACGGCAGGGTGGCAACACCGCTCTCGATGGCTGCCTTGGCAACTGCATCGGCGATCAAGCCCAGCAGGCGGGTGTCCATTGGTTTCGGGATGATGTACTCACGACCGAATTCCAGTTTGATGCCGCCGTAGGCATCGCTGACTTCCTGAGGAACAGGCAGTTTGGCCAGTTCACGCAGGGCGTTGGCTGCAGCGATCTTCATTTCTTCGTTGATACGCTTGGCGCGAACGTCCAGAGCACCGCGGAAGATGAACGGGAAGCCCAGAACGTTGTTGACCTGGTTCGGGTAATCCGAACGGCCGGTCGCCATGATCACATCGCTACGGGTGGCGTGAGCCAGCTCCGGGGAGATCTCCGGGTCCGGGTTCGAGCAGGCGAACACGATCGGGTCCTTGGCCATCAGCTTGAGGTTTTCAGCGCTCAGCAGATTAGGACCTGACAGGCCCACGAATACGTCAGCGCCATCCAGCGCATCGGTCAGCGAGCGTTTCTCGGTCGCGTGAGCGAACACAGCCTTGTACTGGTTCAGGTCGGTACGGCCGGAGTGAATGACGCCGGTACGATCGACCATGAAGATGTTTTCGATCTTCGCGCCCATGCTCACCAGCAGCTTCATGCAGGAGATGGCTGCAGCGCCAGCGCCCAGGCAGACGATCTTCGCGGTATCGAGGGTTTTACCGACAATTTCCAGTGCGTTGATCATGCCGGCAGCAGTCACGATAGCGGTGCCGTGCTGGTCATCGTGGAAAACCGGGATGTCGCACTGTTCGATCAGCGCTTTCTCGATTTCAAAGCACTCAGGTGCCTTGATGTCTTCCAGATTGATACCACCGAAGGTGATGGAGATACGCTTTACGGTGTCGATGAACGCCTGCGGGCTTTCGGAATCGACTTCGATATCGAAAACGTCGATACCGGCGAAACGCTTGAACAGAACCCCTTTACCTTCCATGACCGGCTTGGAGGCCAATGGGCCCAGATCGCCGAGGCCGAGAATAGCGGTGCCATCGGAAATAACTGCTACCAGGTTGCCTTTGCCGGTGTACTTGTAAGCCAGCTCGGGGTCACGGGCAATTTCACGCACGGGTTCAGCAACGCCAGGGCTGTAGGCCAGAGCCAGGTCACGAGCGGTTGCAGTCGGCTTGGTGAGTTCGACGCTCAGCTTCCCCGGACGAGGATTGGCATGGTATTCGAGCGCGGCAGTTTTCAAATCTGACATGTATTGGATTCCGCTTTTTTTACTGTGGGACAGACGGACCGCCGAGGATACGCAAGATGCATAGTCCTAACAAGACTGACCAGTCACTGCTGTCAATAGGCACAGGATTAGACTTTACGCTTAGATGCCTGAAACGTGAACAACCGGCCACCCATCACCAGACAACTGGCCAAAAGGCAGTATCTATCGACCTGACGGGCTCAGCATCGCGGGGTGGGTCAGTGGCAGCAGCCAGCGTGCCTGCCCTGATTTCAGAGCACCGCGCCGGGACCGATCGACCACCCAGCCGCGCGCCTCGACCTGCCGGCCCTTGAGGCGCTCCAGCATTGCCGTGTCGAATGAGTTCACGTTAGCCGGGGCAACACGCAGGACCAGCGAGCCTTGCAACTCGATCCAGATACCGCCGCGATTGCGCTGCACGCTCTTGACCTGACCGGACACAATCGCAAAGCCGCTTTTGCTCAGCCTGGTCGAGGGCTGAACCGGCGAGTCGCGCCACACACCCAATTGCGCCTGCCGCGCCGCACGTTCGGCAACTTGCTGGCAATCGACCAGCGCAACGTTGGGCGCAACGGCCACCAGATACCCCAGCCCTTCGCTGAGCAACTGCGCCTCAAGGTTTGCACCCTTGCGATCATAGACGTTGGCCAGAGTACGACCGTAATGGTCCTTGCCCTGCTGGCCGACACGCAAACCGACCTGACCGCCGCTTTCATCCACCAGTGCCTGCAAACGTCTTTTCGCAGCCTCGGCAAACGGCTCGGCAGACTGGCCTTTCTTGCCGGTCTCAGGCGTGTTGAGCCCGATCATCCGCACGCTGCGGCCATCACTCAGGCGCAGCGTGTCGCCATCGACCACACGCTGCACCTGCGCAACCGGCAACGAGGCAGGTGCCGGACAGAAGGCCTGCGCGCCGGACACCCAAATCGCGGACATAAAAAAGACGCCCACAAGGAGCGCCTTTTCAAGCAGCCTGGAGATGCCCATGGGGCAGCCAGTCTTACTTCGCTTTGGTAGCGCCGAACGCACCGAAACGGGATTTGAACTTGTCGACACGGCCGCCAACGTCAAGCGTCTTCTGCTTGCCGGTGTAGAACGGGTGGCACTCGTTGCACACGTCCAGGCTCAGCGGAGCGGCCAGGGTGGAACGGGTCTTGATGACATTGCCGCAGCTGCAGGTAGCGTCAATGGCTTCGTAAACTGGATGGATATCAGCTTTCATCGGTACTTCCTCGGTCTAACGCGCCGCCATCCAACACTATTGTTGAATACCGCACGGAAATAGGCTGCGGATAGTACCAGACAATTGCAACGACGCAAGCGAACCTTCACACCGGTCGTCTGCTAAGATCGCGCCTCCGTCATCACTCATCATCACAGGGAAACACCGCGTGCCCGACGCCATCCTGCGCCTTGCCCTGCCCTCGCCGCTTCGCCGCCTGTTCGACTACCGCGCTCCTGCGGGCGTGTCGCGTAGCGCCTTGCAGCCTGGCATGCGTCTGCGGGTGCCATTCGGGCGACGGGAAATGATCGGCATTCTGGTGGAAGTGGTCGATCACAGCGAAGTGCCTGCCGACAAGCTCAAACCGGCCATCGCCCTGCTCGACAGCGAAGCGCCATTGCCGCCCGCGCTGTTCAAGCTGTGCCTGTGGACCTCGCAGTATTATCAGCACAGCCTGGGCGACACGCTGAGCTGGGCCTTGCCGGTGTTGCTGCGTCAGGGCGAACTGGCCGAAAGTCGCCAGGAACGCTTCTGGCACGTTGCACCGGGTGCCAGCGTCGGCGACCCGCGCATCGCGCGAGCGCCCAAGCAACGCGAAGCGCTGACCACCCTCGCCCAGCACCCGCATGGCGTGGCGCATCAGTTGCTGAGCAAGCTGATGCTTAATAAAGACAGCCTCAACCTGCTGCTGGCCAAGGAGCTGGTGTATGTCGAGGTTCGCAGCCACGCACCCAGCGCACGCCATGAACACTGGCTGGCCCAGCCTGAATTGCCGCTCAACACCGAACAACGCGCCGCTTACGAAGCGATCCGCGCCGGGTTCGACAGCTTTCATGCGTTCCTGCTGGCCGGCGTCACCGGCAGCGGCAAGACCGAAGTCTATCTGCAACTGATCCGCGAGACCCTCGAGGCGGGCAAACAGGCGCTGGTGCTGATTCCGGAAATCAACCTGGGGCCACAAACCCTGGCGCGTTTCGAACAGCGCTTCAATGCCCGCATCGCGCTGCTGCATTCGGCAGTCAACGACCGCGAACGACTGGATGCCTGGCTGGCGGCTCGCGATGGCGAAGCCGACATTATTATCGGCACGCGCTCGGCGCTGTTCACGCCGATGAAAAACCCCGGGCTGATCATCATCGACGAAGAACACGATGGCTCCTATAAACAGCAGGAAGGTCTGCGCTATCACGCCCGTGATCTGGCCCTGGTGCGGGCCCGTCAGGAAAACATTCCGATTGTCCTGGGCTCGGCCACCCCGTCCCTGGAAAGCCTGCACAACGCCTACACCGGCCGCTACGGCCTGTTACGCCTGAACCAGCGTGCAGGCGGTGCGCAACAGCCGCGCTTCATGCGCCTGGACGTCAAGAGCAGGCCACTGGACAGCGGCATTTCCGGGCCGATGCAGCAAGCCATCGGCCAGACGCTTGCGGCAGGTCAGCAGGTGCTGGTCTTCCTCAACCGTCGCGGCTTCGCACCCACCTTGTTGTGCCACGACTGCGGCTGGATGTCTGGCTGCCAGCGCTGCGATGCGCGCATGACCGTGCACCAGCGCTCGGGCGAGCTACGCTGCCATCACTGCGGGTATGTCGAACGTGTACCGCGCCAGTGCCCGTCCTGCGGCAAGGTGGATTTGCGCCCGGTAGGCGCGGGCACCGAACGTGCCGAAGAGCGCCTGGCGATTCTGTTTCCGGACTTTCCCGTGCTGCGCGTGGATCGCGACAGCACCTCGCGCAAGGACGCCATGAATCAGTTATTCGCGACCATCCAGCGCGGCCAGCCCTGCATTCTGGTGGGTACGCAAATGCTCGCCAAGGGGCATCACTTCCCACGGGTAACGCTGGTGTCGATTCTGGATGCCGACGGCGGGCTGTTTTCCGGTGACTTCCGGGCCAGCGAGCGCATGGCGCAGTTGATCGTGCAGGTTGCAGGTCGTGCCGGCCGCGCGGAAGAGCCGGGCAAGGTGATCATCCAGACTCATCTGGCCGATCACCCACTGCTGATCCAACTGACCGAGCAGGGTTATTTCGCCTTCGCCGAGCAGGCCTTGAGCGAGCGTCGTTCGGCTGGCTTGCCACCGTTTTCACACCTCGCCCTGCTGCGCGCCGAAGCGCACAAGCCGGGGCAGGCCGAAGCCTTTCTCGATCAGGCCTGCAGTGACGCCGAGCAACTGGTTGCGCAAATGGGCCTGGGCGGCATCGAGCTGCTGGGGCCGGTTCCGGCACCTATGGAACGCCGCGCCGGGCGTTACCGGGCACAGCTGCTGATACAGTCCAGCGCACGCGCGCCACTGCACAAATTGCTTGCCACCTGGCTGCTCGCGCTGGAGCAGATGCCCAGCGGACGACAGGTCAGATGGTCGCTGGATGTGGACCCGGTGGATCTTTATTAAGTCACGCCGTTGGCAAGCACGCTTGAGCAACGGATAATGCGGAGTTTTTCCACCCGCGCATCGAAGCGCCACCGCGCTTGCGGTCGAAGAGAGCACAATGAAAGACACCATTCGCCAGCTGATTCAACAAGCCCTGACCCGTCTCGTCACCGAGGGCGTCTTGCCAGAAGGGCTGACGCCGGCGATTCAGGTGGAAAACGCCCGTGACAAGACCCACGGCGATTTCGCCAGCAATATCGCGATGATGCTCGCCAAGCCTGCCGGCATGAAGCCGCGGGACCTGGCTGAAAAGCTGATCGCCGCCCTGCCTGCCGACGAGCAGGTCAGCAAGGTCGAAATTGCCGGCCCGGGCTTTCTGAACTTCTTCCAGAACACTGCGGCGCTGGCCGCACGCCTCGACGCTGCACTGGCCGACGCGCACCTGTCAGTCCGCAAGGCGGGCGCTGTACAGCGCGTGGTCGTCGATTTGTCGGCACCTAATCTGGCCAAGGAAATGCACGTAGGCCATTTGCGCTCGACCATTATTGGCGACGGCGTGGCGAACGTTCTGACGTTTTTGGGCGACACAGTCATTCGCCAGAACCATGTGGGCGACTGGGGCACCCAGTTCGGCATGCTGCTGGCCTATCTGCAGGAAAAACCGGCGACCAGCGACGAGCTGTCCGACCTGGAAAACTTCTACCGCGCCGCCAAGCAGCGCTTTGACGAATCCGAAGAGTTCGCCGAGCGGGCGCGAGGCCTGGTGGTCAAGTTGCAGGCAGGCGATGCCGAGTGTCTGGCCCTGTGGACACGCTTCAAGGACATCTCGCTGTCGCACTGCCAGGAAACCTATGAGCGCCTCAACGTCAAGCTGACCCCGGCAGATGTGATGGGCGAAAGTGCCTACAACGATGACCTGGCCAACGTGGTCAACGATCTGAAAGCCACTGGCCTGCTGGTCGAGAGCAACGGTGCGCAATGTGTGTTCCTCGAAGAATTCCGCACCGCCGATGACACGCCTCTGCCGGTGATCGTGCAGAAGGCCGGCGGCGGCTACCTGTACGCCACCACCGATCTGGCCGCCATCCGCTACCGCAGTAAGGTGCTCAAGGCCGACCGTGTGCTGTATTTCGTCGACCAGCGTCAGGCCCTGCACTTCCAGCAGGTGTTCGAAGTCGCTCGCCGCGCCGGTTTCGTCCACGACGGCATGCAGCTGGAACACATGGGTTTCGGCACCATGAACGGCGCCGATGGCCGCCCGTTCAAGACCCGCGACGGCGGCACGGTCAAACTCATCGACCTGCTCGATGAAGCCGAAGAACGTGCCTACACGCTGGTGAAGGAAAAGAACCCGGAAGTCGCCGAGGTCGAGCTGCGCAGCATTGCCAAAGCCGTGGGCATCAGCGCGGTGAAATACGCTGACCTGTCCAAGCACCGCGCCAGTGATTACAGCTTCAACTTCGATCAGATGCTGAGCTTCGAAGGCAATACCGCGCCTTATCTGCTATACGCCTACACCCGTGTGGCCGGTGTATTCCGCAAGCTGGGCACGCCGTTCGACGCCAGCAAGGGGCAGATTGTCCTGGCAGCACCGCAAGAGCAGGAACTGGCTGCACGTCTGGCGCAGTTCACTGAAACACTGAATAACGTCGCAGAAAAAGGCACACCGCACGTACTTTGTGCTTACCTGTATGACCTTGCGGGTCTGTTTTCGAGCTTTTACGAAAACTGCCCGATCCTTGGTGCGGAAAATCCCGATCAGCAGCAAAGCCGTCTGCGTCTGGCTGCCCTGACCGGCCGCACCCTCAAGCAAGGCCTGGACCTGTTGGGTCTGGAAACTCTGGAGCGTATGTAAGTTGGCAGTTGCGAAGAAGAAACCGGCACCCAAGCGGGGCGCCAGCCGTTATCAGGCACCCGCGAAGAAGCCGATTCCAGGATGGTTGTGGCTGGCGATTGGCTTGACCGTGGGCGCGTTCGTGGTCTTTCTGATGAAGCTTGAACCGGGCGGCGAAGACGTCAAGCGGGTCAAGGCGGACGCCAAGGCCGCGAAGATCGCCGAGGCGAATAAAACACCACCGAGCCCGACGGCTCCGGTCAAGCCGAAGTACGACTTCTACACATTGCTGCCGGAATCGGAAGTGATCGTGCCGAACGAAGCCGTGCCGGAGAAGACCCCGCCGCCTGTGGCACCGACCGCACCGGTCTCGCCGGAGCAGGCAGCCAAGATCGACACGGCACGTGCCCAGGCAGCCCTCAGCGGCCTGACGCCTCCGCCGGCACCACCGGTTGCCACGACCAAGCCGGCAGCAGTCACGACGTTCTTCCTGCAGGCGGGCTCGTTCCGCAAACAGGCTGACGCCGAGAAGGTACGCGCGCAAATCATCCTGCTGGGCCAGACGTCTACCGTCGAGTCAGGCACTGTGAAAGATGAAACCTGGTACCGCGTACTGGTCGGCCCGTTCAGCAACCGCGAACAACTGACCACCGCCCAGAAACAACTGGCAAGCGGTGGATTTAGTAACCTGTTGTTGCAACAGCGTCAGAGCCGTTAGTCAAAGCACCTCTGTTTCCGTGCTCATCGCGATGTTTCGATGAGTACGAAGAACGGAGCTTCTGCCCGGTCGTCGTAGGAGCGGACTTGTCCGCGATCTGCCGGGAACCGGCAGCAAAACCAGCCGCATCGGTTTATCAGGCGCAGCCGAGGCAGCCTATTCTGGGGCCGCTTCGCAGCCCCTCGCGGACAAGTTCGCTCCCATAAAAGCAGGGAGATCGCGGACAAAAGAAGCGTCGTCCGGTCCGCTTAAAGGGTTGGGACAAGAATCGTACGATCATTTCCCCCCGATTTACCCCCAAGGTTGAAATACTCACCCACACCCCCATATGAGTTTGCATCAGGGCATTTTCGCCCCGCAGTGTGGAGACTCTCCCTTGACCACCATCGTTTCAGTGCGCCGCCACGGTAAAGTCGTCATGGCTGGCGACGGCCAGGTTTCTCTGGGCAACATCGTCATGAAAGGCAACGCCAAGAAGGTGCGCCGTCTTTATCACGGTGAAGTAATCGCCGGGTTCGCTGGCGCAACCGCCGATGCATTCACGCTGTTCGAACGCTTTGAAGCCCAGCTGGAAAAACACCAGGGGCATCTGGTTCGTGCAGCTGTCGAGCTGGCCAAGGACTGGCGTACCGATCGCTCGCTGAGCCGTCTTGAAGCAATGCTGGCCGTCGCCAACAAGGACGCCTCGCTGATCATCACCGGCAACGGCGATGTGGTCGAGCCCGAGGACGGCCTGATCGCCATGGGCTCCGGCGGCGCATTTGCTCAGGCCGCCGCACGCGCCCTGCTGCTCAAGACCGACCTGTCGGCACGCGAAATCGCCGAGACCTCGTTGCATATCGCTGGCGACATTTGCGTGTTCACCAACCACAACATCACCATTGAGGAGCAGGACCTCGTCGGCTAAGCCCTTGCCGGGCCGCACAGTCTGCGGCCCCTTCGGCTTGACCGTACCAGAGGACCGTGAATTACCATGTCCATGACTCCCCGCGAAATCGTCCACGAACTTAACCGCCATATCATCGGCCAGGACGATGCCAAGCGCGCCGTCGCCATTGCCCTGCGCAATCGCTGGCGCCGCATGCAGCTGCCTGAAGAGCTGCGCGTTGAAGTGACACCCAAGAACATTCTGATGATCGGCCCGACCGGTGTCGGCAAGACCGAAATCGCCCGTCGCCTGGCCAAGCTTGCCAATGCGCCGTTCATCAAGGTTGAAGCGACCAAGTTCACCGAAGTGGGCTATGTAGGTCGTGATGTAGAGTCGATCATCCGCGACCTGGCCGATGCGGCTATCAAGCTTCTGCGTGAACAGGAGATCATCAAGGTCCGTCATCGCGCCGAAGACGCGGCCGAAGACCGTATTCTCGATGCCCTGTTGCCGCCTGCGCGTGTCGGTTTCAATGAAGACCCTGCGCAAAGCAATGATTCCAACACCCGTCAGCTGTTCCGCAAGCGTTTGCGCGAAGGCCAGCTGGACGACAAGGAAATCGAGATCGAGATCAACGAAGCCGTAGGTGTGGATATCTCCGCGCCACCCGGCATGGAAGAAATGACCAATCAGCTGCAGAGCCTGTTTGCCAACATGGGCAAAGGCAAGACCAAGAGCCGCAAACTCAAGGTCAAGGACGCGCTCAAGCTGGTACGCGAAGAAGAAGCGGGCCGTCTGGTCAATGACGAAGAGTTGAAGGCCAAGGCGCTGGAAGCGGTCGAGCAACACGGCATCGTGTTCATCGACGAGATCGACAAGGTTGCCAAGCGCGGTAATTCGGGCGGTGTCGATGTGTCCCGCGAAGGCGTACAGCGCGACCTGCTGCCGCTGATCGAAGGCTGCACCGTGAATACCAAACTGGGCATGGTCAAGACTGACCACATCCTGTTCATTGCATCTGGTGCGTTCCATTTGAGCAAGCCAAGTGATCTGGTCCCCGAGCTGCAAGGTCGTCTGCCGATCCGCGTTGAACTCAAGGCGCTGTCGCCGCAGGACTTCGAACGCATTCTCAGCGAGCCACATGCGTCGTTGACCGAACAGTATCGCGAGCTGCTCAAGACCGAAGGCCTGAAGATCGAGTTCAAGCCTGAAGGCATCAAGCGTCTTGCCGAGATTGCCTGGCAGGTCAACGAGAAAACCGAGAACATCGGTGCCCGTCGCCTGCACACGCTGCTTGAGCGTCTGCTTGAGGAAGTCTCGTTCAGCGCTGGCGATTTGGCTATCAGCCCTGACGCAGCACCGATTGAAATCGATGCAGAATACGTCAACAGCCACTTGGGCGATCTGGCCGAAAACGAAGACCTCTCGCGGTATATCCTTTAAGGCTGCAAGCGGTTAGCTACAAGCTGCAAGAGGTTCTCCTCTTGCAGCTTTTTTGCTTCTGCCTGTAGCTTGTAGCTGCTATTCCTTGAGGCTGCTTTCAATGCTCCCCACCGCCATCCAGCTGCACAAAGCTTCCAAAACCCTGACGCTGAAGTACGCGCCGGATGAGGAATATCATCTGCCCGCCGAATTTCTGCGGGTGCATTCCCCTTCTGCCGAGGTTCAGGGCCATGGCAGGCCGATCCTGCAATTCGGCAAACTGGGCGTCGGTCTGAGCAAGGTCGAGCCGGCAGGGCAATATGCACTGAAATTGACCTTTGATGATGGTCACGACTCAGGACTGTTCACCTGGGAGTACCTGTACGAGCTGGCAAGACGCCAGGAGTCCCTGTGGGAGGACTATCTGCAAGAGCTGAAAAAAGCCGGCAAATCCCGCGATCCCTCCGAGCAAGTCATCAAGCTGATGCTCTGATACCGCCCGCCCGCGCGATCCTCACAGAACATTCAAACCCGTGCAGCCTCACCGCTCGCCGTTTTAGAACGCGCTTTCTAATCGTTTTTGTTTCAATGTTCCGTGCAGCGGCCAATGAGTGGCTGACGCTGCTTGCGATTTTTTGAAATCTCGCGTAACCAATAACCTTGGCAAGTTCCCTGCATCGAAGTCGATGCGAGAAACAGCCTGCAAGGCATGAGTTACACGAGCAGTAGTGCTGGCTAACCGCCTGTGTCACTGGTTCACGGGCAAGGAATGTCAGTGTTCGCATCAAGACAATGGAGCGTCGTAGATGAGTAACGCGAAAGACGATGACCTGCAGCGCCAGGCTTCCGAGCACACCCTGGGCCTCAACCCGGTCGTTGGCCTGCGGCGCAAGGATTTACTGAGCACTGCCCGGATGGTTTTGCGTCAGGCTTTCAAGCAACCGATCCACAGCATCAAGCACGTCGCACACCTGAGCGTCGAACTCGGCAACGTGATCTTCGGCAAATCTGCCTTGCAGCCAACACCGGATGACCGCCGCTTCGCTGATCCGGCCTGGAGCCAGAACCCGCTGTATCGCCGTTACTTGCAGACTTACCTCGCCTGGCGCAAGGAACTGCATGACTGGATCGGTGGCAGTGACCTCACCCCACAGGACATCAGTCGCGCGCACTTTGTGATCAACCTCATGACCGAGGCCATGTCACCGACCAACTCTGCCGCCAACCCGGCCGCCGTGAAACGGTTCTTTGAAACCGGCGGTAAAAGCCTGCTCGATGGTCTGTCGCACTTGGCCAAGGACCTGGTGAACAACGGCGGAATGCCGAGCCAGGTCAACATGGACGCGTTTGAGGTTGGCAAAAACCTGGGCACCACTGAGGGGGCCGTGGTGTTTCGCAATGACGTACTGGAACTGATCCAGTACAAGCCGATTACCGAGCAGGTTCACGAGCGACCGCTGCTGGTGATCCCGCCGCAGATCAACAAATTCTATGTCTTCGACCTGAGCCCGGAAAAAAGCCTGGCGCGCTTTTGCCTGCGCAGTAACGTGCAGACCTTCATCATCAGTTGGCGCAACCCGACCAAGGCGCAACGCGAATGGGGGCTGTCGACCTATATCGAGGCGCTCAAGGAAGCGGTCGATGTGGTGCTGGCGATCACCGGCAGCAAAGATCTCAACATGCTGGGTGCCTGCTCCGGCGGCATTACCTGCACGGCGCTGCTGGGCCACTACGCAGCCTTGGGCGAAAAGAAAGTCAACGCCATGACCCTGCTGGTCAGCGTGCTCGATACAACGCTGGATACCGAGGTCGCGCTGTTCGTCGACGAGCAGACTTTGGAAACCGCCAAGCGCCATTCCTATCAGGCGGGCGTGCTGGAAGGTCGTGACATGGCCAAGGTGTTTGCCTGGATGCGCCCTAACGACCTGATCTGGAATTACTGGGTCAACAATTACCTGCTGGGCAACGAGCCGCCCGTCTTCGACATTCTGTTCTGGAACAACGACACCACACGCCTGCCCGCCGCCTTTCACGGCGACCTGATCGAAATGTTCAAGAACAACCCGCTGACCCGCGCCAACGCGCTGGAAGTCTGCGGCACGCCGATCGACCTCAAGCAGGTAACAGCCGACGTGTTCTGCCTGGCTGGCACCAATGACCACATCACGCCGTGGGCCTCATGCTACAAATCAGCACGGCTGTTTGGTGGCAAGACTGAGTTTGTACTTTCCAGCAGCGGCCATATCCAGAGCATCCTCAACCCGCCGGGCAACCCCAAGTCGCGTTACATGACTCACGACGAGCTGCCAGCAGACCCGGCGGCCTGGCAGGAAAACGCGACCAAGCACACCGATTCCTGGTGGCTACACTGGCAAGAGTGGCTGGCCACGCGCTCGGGCAAGTTGAAAAAGGCGCCTGCCGGGCTCGGCAACACAGCCTATCCGGCAGCCGAGGCAGCGCCTGGAACCTATGTTCACGAGCGTTAGACCCGTCAGTCTTGAAAAAAACCGGGGTGCGTTCCCGGCGGTTAAATCAACAGGGCTTAGCGCATGCCGCAACCGTTTGTTTTTCGCTCCATCGACCTGAACGGACACACAATTCGTACGGCCGTGCGCCCAGGCAAGAGCCATCTGACACCACTGCTGATATTCAACGGCATCGGGGCCAACCTGGAGCTGGTGTTCCCGTTTGTCGAAGCACTGGATCCGGACCTGGAAGTCATCGCGTTCGATGTGCCGGGGGTCGGTGGTTCGTCGACACCCAATCGGCCTTATCGCTTTCCGGGGCTGGCCAAGCTCGCAGCGCGCATGCTCGATTACCTCAACTACGGGCAGGTCAATGCGATCGGTGTTTCGTGGGGCGGGGCGCTGGCCCAGCAGTTCGCTCATGACTACCCGGAGCGCTGCAAGAAACTGGTGCTGGCCGCCACGTCGGCAGGCATGGCGATGGTGCCGGGCAAGCCTCGGGTGCTGTGGTTGATGGCCAGCCCGCGTCGCTACATTCAGCCGTCGCATGTGATCCGTATCGCGCCGGAGATCTATGGCGGGGCGTTTCGACGTGACCCCAATCTGGCGGCCAATCATGCTGCCAAGGTGCGCTCGTCCGGCAAGCTGGGCTATTACTGGCAATTGTTCGCGGGCATGGGCTGGACCAGCATTCACTGGCTGCACAAGGTTCACCAGCCGACTCTGGTTCTGGCCGGTGATGACGACCCGCTGATTCCGCTGGTGAATATGCGCCTGTTGGCCTGGCGAATACCCAATGCCCAGCTACACATCATCGATGACGGGCATTTGTTCCTGATCACGCGTGCCGAAGCCGTGGCACCGATCATCATGGGTTTTCTGCAACAGGAACGGCAGCGCGCAGTCATGCACCCGCAGCCAACGCCGCCCAGAACGCGCTGATAGCGCCAGCACGCCCGTTAATGTGAACAGCCCGAGAGAAACAGCGTCACCCACTGCGCAACACACTGGAGTTTCAACCGCGCAGAACGACGCCAGCCCCTTCGCAAGCGGACTGGCGCCAACCCATGAGTTGCCTGACGAAGGAGTGTTGCCCTCATGCAAGAAAAATCGGCGAAGGTTGCCAGCGCTGCACCCACAAACTTCATCAACGCGCAGAGCGCCATCACCGGCCTGCGCGGGCGAGACCTGTTTTCTACCTTGCGCAACGTCGCAGCCCAGGGTTTGCGGCACCCGTTTCGCAGCGCTCGCCACGCGCTGGCGCTGGGCAAGCAGTTGGGGCAGGTGGTGGTGCTGGGCGAAACACCCTATCCGCACAATCCCAAAGACCCCCGCTTCGCTGACCCGACCTGGAGTCTCAACCCGCTTTATCGCCGGGGTTTGCAGGTGTATCTCAGCTGCCAGCATCAGGTCAGGCAGTGGATTGATGACAGCGATATGTCCACAGAAGACCGGGCGCGCGCGCACTTTCTGTTCACACTGATCAACGATGCGCTGGCCCCTTCCAATACGCTGCTCAACCCGCAGGCCGTCAAAGAGCTGTTCAACTCGGGTGGCACCAGCCTGATCAAGGGCCTGAGCCACATGGCCGATGATCTGTTGCACAACAGTGGGCTACCCAGCCAGACCACCAAAGACGCTTTTGAGGTAGGCCGAACCGTAGCGACCACGCCCGGTGCGGTGGTGTTTCGCAACGAAATGTTCGAGCTGATCCAGTATCGGCCGATGAGCGAAAAGCAGTTCAGCCGACCGGTCCTGATCGTGCCGCCGCAGATCAACAAGTTCTACATCTTCGACCTCAGCCCAACCAACAGCTTTGTGCAATATGCGCTCAAGAACGGCCTGCAGACCTTTGTCATCAGCTGGCGCAACCCGGATGTCCGCCATAGGGAGTGGGGGCTGTCCAGTTATGTTGAAGCGACCGAGCAGGCGATGAATATCTGCCGGGCGATTAGCCCAGCACGCGAGGTCAATCTGGTGGGCGCTTGCGCGGGAGGTCTGACCGTTGCCGCGTTGCTGGGTCACTTGCAGGCCAAGCGCCAAACCCGCCGCGTGGCCAGCGCAACCTATATGGTCAGCCTGCTGGACAGCCAGATCGAAAGCCCCGCCACGCTGTTTATCGACGAGCAAACCCTTGAAGCTGCAAAGCGCCGCTCCTATCAGCGCGGCGTACTGGAGGGCAGCGAGATGAATCGGGTGTTTTCCTGGATGCGCCCCAATGACCTGATCTGGACTTACTGGATCAACAATTACCTGCTGGGCAAATCGCCACCGCCGTTCGACATTCTTTACTGGAACAACGACACCACGCGCCTACCCGCTGCGTTGCACGGTGATCTGCTGGACTTCTTCAAGCACAACCCGCTCAGCCATCCGGGTGGCCTGGAGGTCTGCGGGACACCCATCGACCTGCAGAAAGTCACGGTGGACAGTTTCAGCATCGCTGGCATCAACGACCACATCACGCCATGGGACGCGGTGTACCGCTCTACGCTGCTATTGGGCGGTGAGCGGCGCTTCGTGCTGTCCAACAGCGGCCATGTGCAGAGCATTCTCAACCCGCCGGGCAACCCGAAAGCCAACTATGTCGAGAACAGCAAGCTGAGCAGCGACCCGCGCGCCTGGTACTACGACGCGCAGCATCATGATGGCAGCTGGTGGCCGAACTGGCTGAAGTGGATTCAGGAGCATTCCGGGGCCGAGCACGACACCAGGACGGAGCTGGGCAACGCCACTTACCCGCCAATGGAGGCTGCGCCCGGGACTTATGTGCATGTGCGCTGAAACGCTGGATTGCGCCCTGCCCGATCAGACAAAGCCGGCCCTTTGACTCTTGAACAAGAAGACTGGATGAAAACCCGCGACCGTATCCTTGAATGTGCCTTGACGTTGTTCAACCAGCAGGGCGAGCCCAATGTTTCCACGCTGGAAATCGCCAATGAAATGGGTATCAGCCCCGGCAATCTGTATTACCACTTTCATGGCAAGGAGCCGTTGATTCTGAGTCTTTTCGAGCGGTTCCAGGCAGAGCTGGCACCCCTGCTCGATCCGCCTTCGGATGCCAGGCTTGAGGCCGAAGACTACTGGATGTTTCTGCACCTGATTGTCGAGCGGTTATCGCACTATCGTTTCCTGTTTCAAGACCTGTCCAACCTCGCCGGAAGGTTGCCAAAGCTGGCCCGCGGCATTCGCAACCTGCTCAACTCGATCAAGAAAACCCTCGCGTCACTGCTGGCCCGTTTGAAATCGCGGGGGCAACTGGTCAGCGAAACCCAGGCGCTGGGGCAACTGGTGGAGCAGATCACCATGAACCTGCTGTTTTCGCTGGATTACCAACGCATTCTGGGCCGCGAGGGTGATGTGCGGGTGGTGGTCTACCAGATCATGATGCTCGTGACCCCACACCTGCTGCCCACCTCGAGGCAGGCTGCCGAACAGTTGGCGATGGAGTATCTGGGTAGGTAAACCTGGGCACGATAAGAAAGTTAACGTTAGCGCTCCTCACGCTCCAGCCCACACCTCTATCGTTCCTCACGCTCCAGCGTGGGAATGCCTTGGGTGACGCTCTGCGTCACAACTCTGCGCCACGCCGCATGCTCAAGACCGGACGCGGAGCGTCCAGAACGGCATGCCGACGCGGAGCGTCGCACGATAATTGAGTTCGCTCCCACGGCCTTCGGCCAGAAGCATTGGAACAGGCGGTGTTCGGGGATATCAAAAAAGCCCGGCCTGCTTGGCAGACCGGGCTTCGATGTTGCAGCCGGTTGTCAGGACTGGCTGGCGGGTGTTGCCGGTGCAGCGCTCGGGGCTGATGCAGCGGGGGCCGAACCGGTTGCCGGAGCCGCCGATGCAGCGGGCTTGGCGGCAGGCTTGGCAGCCGGTTTTCTGGCTGCTGGCTTCTTCGCCGCGGCCGGTTTGGCAACTGCCTTCGCCTTGCTGGCGGTGGCAGCAGCGGCCTTGCTGGCTGCATCGACCGGTTTGGCCGCAGCTTTCTTGACTGCTGGTTTGGCCGCTGCGGTTTTCTGCGCCGTTTTATCCGCTGTTTTGGCGACGGTTTTAGCCGCAGCCTTGACCAAAGGTTTTGCCGCAGTTTTCGGTGCAGGTTTAGCCGCAGCAGCACGCGAAGCGACCGGTTTGGCTTTCTCACCCGTCAACAGCTCGATCTGCCGGGTCAGTTGGTCGACCTTGCTGTGCAGCGCCTGAACTTCATTGCGGCTCGGCACGCCCAAACGCGAAATGGCACTGTTCAGGCGCTTGTCGAAGGCCCCTTCCAGCTCATTCCATTTACCCACCGCGAGGTCTTTCACATCACCGACCCGCGATTTCGCGGTCTTGGCGGTGTCCTTGACCTCATCGAGCTGCTTCTGCGCCTCGACCTTGGTCTGCTTCTCGGCTTTCTCGCCGTCTTTGACCAGTGTCTCGAAAAGCTTGCTGCCGTCATTGCTTATCTTGGAATAAGCGCCCAGGCCCGCCAGCCAGATCTGGCGAGAGTATTTCTCGACCTCACCAATCCATGAGCTGCCGTCTTTGTCGGTTTTTTTCTTGCCAGCCATCCTGCTCTCCTTATTGTCCAGACTCTGAACGTTCGAATCGTTTCGACCCGGAGCGTCCAAGCTTTTTAGGCACGACACGTTCAAGCAATGCCGTCAGCTCGTCGAGCCTGGCAGAGAGCGTGTCAACATCATGTTTAGACGGGATTGCGATGCGGTTCAAGGCTTTTGCGACGCGACGGTCGAAAGCACTCTCGATTCTGCCGAGTTGCGCCTCGACACGACCTTTGGCGTAAGACACTTCGCCCTTGACCGAGTCGATTTCGCCGTTGGCCGCAAGACGCTTTTCATCGACCGTTTTGACGACTTCCTTTTCGGCCTGCTCGCCAGTCCTGATCAAGTCCCTGACGTACTGTGTGCCTTCCTCGTTGACCCTGGAATAGGCCCCCAGACCGGCCAGCCAGATCTTGCGGGCATACAGCCTGACGTCGGAAAGCGTGGAGGATTGCTGGTCTTCGATGTTTTTCTTCGTGTTCGCTCTGGCCATGGTGCACCTCATGCTCGAAAGTTGAAGGAACCGCCCAGCTATGGGCATAAGCACAACGTTACGGAGAAAAATTAGAATGCTCACCCTAGGGCGAATGCTCAGGCGGCCAGTGCTTTATCCAGGACGCGCTCGACTTCAGTCTTGATGGAGCCGCTCATGGCCGACAGGATGAAGTTCAGCTCGATGTTGATACGGATCAACGCGTCTTCGACTTCAACCTTGCCCTTGGCCCCCTTGCCTTCCAGTTTTACGGTATCGCCTGCCCATTCGTGCGCCAGTCCGTATTTGTCGGAAAGCTTCTCGACCAGTTGCTCGGCCCTCTCGCGAGCCTTTTCCCGGCCCAGTGCGTGCGGGCGTTCAACGGTTATCTTGGCCATGCAGGCTTCCTTGATGATCAGATGAAATGCGGCGCAACTATATACAGCCGTCTGCATCCAAGAAAGCGTTGCCGGTGAGCCTTGTCAAGACAAAGCCGGCCCTGGCGATTAGAATGACCCGCACTCTATTCCGGTGAAGCGATATGAACGATCAGCGCAAAGGCAGCGATGCCGAACCTACGACTCACTTCGGTTACAAAAATGTACCGGAAAGCCAGAAGGCAGAAAAAGTCGCTGAGGTTTTCCATTCGGTTGCAGCCAAATACGACCTGATGAACGACCTGCTGTCCGGTGGCATGCATCGTCTGTGGAAGCGTTTTGCAATCGAGCTTTCAGGCGTTCGTACCGGCAACCGCGTGCTCGACATTGCCGGCGGCACGGGCGACCTGACCCGTAAGTTCTCGAACCTGGTCGGCCCGACCGGGCAAGTGGTTCTGGCTGACATCAACGCCTCCATGCTCAAGGTCGGCCGTGACCGCCTGCTGGACCTTGGCGTGTCGGGCAACGTCGAGTTCGTCCAGGCCGACGCCGAGAAGCTGCCGTTCCCGGACAACCATTTCGACTGCGTGACCATCGCCTTCGGCCTGCGCAACGTGACGCACAAGGAAGACGCTCTGCGTTCCATGCTGCGCGTGCTCAAGCCCGGTGGACGCCTGCTGGTGCTGGAGTTTTCCAAGCCGACCAACAAGCTCATGTCCAAGGCCTATGACGCCTATTCGTTCGCGTTCATGCCGTTGATGGGCAAACTGGTCACCAATGACTCGGAAAGCTACCGCTATCTGGCCGAATCGATCCGCATGCACCCCAACCAGGAAACCCTCAAGTCGATGATGGTCGAAGCCGGTTTTGACCGTGTGACCTACCACAACATGACGGCGGGCGTCGTGGCTTTGCATCGCGGTATCAAACCCTGATGTTGCTTCGGGGGCTGCTCGCCAGTATCGAGCACGGCATCAATCGCGTGTTGCGCCTGGACAGCACCGCGCTACCGCGTATGGCGCGCCTGTCCGGGCATGTCATTGCCGTGGACTGTCGCGATCCGTCTCTGAAAATCTTCATCCTGCCCAGTGACGAAGGCCTGCTGCTGGCAGCAGACTGGGCTGCCGACGCCGACTGCACCTTGCGTGCGCCAGCCTCCAGCCTGCTGCGTCTGGCCCTGAGCAAGGACAAGACCGCTGTGCTGCATGGCCCCGACGTCGAGCTGGACGGTGACAGTGGCGTACTGCTGGAACTGGTCGGCATTCTTCAGGACCTGGAACTGGACTGGGAACACGAACTGTCCAACTGGGTCGGCCCGGTGGCCAGTCAGCTGTTCAGCAGCCGACTGCGCAACAGTGGACGCTGGACACGTGAAAGTTTCACCAGCCTCAGCCAGAACGTTGCCGACTACCTCAGCGAAGAATCGCGTACGCTGGTGGGTAAGCACGAAGCTGAAGCACGATTCGCCGAACTCGATCAGATCAAACTCGATCTGGACCGTCTTGAGGCGCGCTTTGCCCGCCTCGCCCACTCCCTCAATACCAGCGATAACGCATGAAGCTGCTTGCCGTCCGCCGTTTGTTTCGCATTCAACGTGTCGTTATCCGCTATCGCCTTGATGACCTGTTGTTCGCCCTGCCCCTGCCCTGGTGGATGCTCGCGGTGCGTTTCGTGCTGCCCTGGCGCTGGCTGCCACGGCGCAAATCCGAGCTGAGCCGTGGTGTACGCTTTCGTCTGGCATTGCAGGACCTGGGGCCGATTTTCATCAAGTTCGGGCAACTGCTGTCTACCCGGCGCGACTTGCTGCCCGAAGACATCGCCGACGAACTGATGCTGCTGCAGGACCGCGTGCCGCCGTTCGACCAGCAGGTGGCCATCAATCTCATCGAAGAACAACTGGGCGCACGTATCTGCGACGTCTTCAGTCGCTTTGACGAAACCCCGCTGGCATCTGCTTCGGTCGCCCAGGTGCATGCCGCCTGTTTGAAGACCGGCGAAGAAGTCGTGGTGAAAGTGGTACGCCCAGGCCTCAAGCCGGTTATTGGCCAGGACCTCGCGTGGCTGTTCATCCTTGCCCGCATGGCCGAGCGCGTGTCAGCCGATGCACGCCTGCTGCACCCGGTGCAGGTGGTGATGGATTACGAAAAAACCATCTACGACGAGCTGGACCTGCTGCGTGAAGCCGCCAACTCCAGCCAGTTGCGTCGCAACTTCGAAGGCTCGGACCTGCTCTACGTGCCACAAGTCTACTGGGACTGGTGCCGCCCCAAAGTGCTGGTCATGGAGCGTATCTACGGCCTGCAGGTCACCGATATGGCCGGGCTGGCCGACCAGCGTACCGACATGAAACTGCTGGCCGAGCGCGGCGTGGAAATCTTCTTCACCCAGATATTTCGCGACAGTTTCTTCCACGCCGACATGCACCCCGGCAATATTTTCGTCAGCACGGTCAACCCGTGGAGCCCGAAATACATTGCCATCGACTGCGGCATCGTCGGCAGCCTGACGCCGGAAGATCAGGATTATCTGGCCCGTAACCTGTTTGCCTTCTTCAAGCGTGATTATCGTCGGGTTGCGCAGCTGCACATTGATTCGGGCTGGGTGCCGGCAGAAACCAAGCTCAATGAATTCGAAGCTGCAATCCGCACGGTCTGCGAGCCGATTTTCGAGAAGCCGCTCAAGGATATTTCCTTTGGTCAGGTGCTGATGCGCCTGTTTCAAACCGCGCGCCGCTTCAATATGGAAGTCCAGCCGCAATTGGTTCTGCTGCAAAAGACCCTGCTCAATATCGAGGGGCTGGGTCGTCAGTTGTACCCTGATCTGGACCTGTGGAGCACCGCGCAGCCTTATCTGGAGCGCTGGATGCGTGAACGGGTCAGCCCGAAAACCCTGCTTGGCAATCTGCAGTCACAGGTCGAGCAACTGCCGCATATCGCGGGCATGACCCGCGATTTGCTGGAGCGCATGTCTCGCCCGCACGCTTCGGATCCGCCCCGTCCCTGGCACGAACGCAAGGACGAGCCGGTCCTGCGGCTTATCGGTGCAGCGTTGCTGGTAGGTGGCGCGATACAGGGCTGGGTGATGAGCGAGGCAGCTACGCAGCTGCTGACGCTCACCGCCTGGCCAGCGGCGATCATGCTGATTGCCGGGCTGTATCTGATCGTTCGCCGATAGCCAGCAGCGTATGGCGCTGGCACACTGTTCAATCCGCCGGGCATGAAAGCCGGCTGCCGGAGTAGATATGAAAGACTGGCTGGACGAGATTCACTGGAACAGCGACGGTCTGGTGCCTGCAATCGCTCAGGATCACAAGACCGGTCGAGTATTGATGATGGCCTGGATGAACCGCGAAGCCCTGAGCCTGACGGCGTCGGAGAATCGTGCCATCTATTGGTCGCGTTCGCGTGGCAAACTCTGGCGTAAAGGTGAAGAATCAGGTCACGTGCAAAAGCTGCACGAACTGCGCCTGGACTGTGATGCCGATGTCATTATCCTGATGGTCGAGCAGATCGGCGGTATCGCGTGCCACACCGGCCGCGAAAGTTGCTTTTACCGAGTGTACGAAAACTCAGGCTGGAAGACCGTCGACCCGGTTTTGAAAGATCCTGACGCTATTTACTCAGCAGGCCACTGAACATGACTGATACGTTGTCCCGTCTGGCCGAGGTGCTGGAATCACGCAAGGACGCCGCTGCCGACAGTTCCTACGTCGCCAGCCTGTATCACAAGGGCCTGAACAAGATTCTGGAAAAGCTCGGTGAAGAATCGATCGAGACCATCATCGCTGCCAAGGACGCTGCAGTCAGCGGAGATTGCAGCGACGTGATCTATGAAACCGCTGACCTGTGGTTTCATAGCATGGTGATGCTCGCAGCGCTGGGTCAGCACCCACAAGCCGTGCTCGATGAACTGGACCGCCGATTCGGCCTGTCCGGCCACGCGGAAAAAGCCGCTCGCACGGCAGAATAACGCTCACCCCTTTCAAGCTTGAAATCTTTTACGAGGACTGTTTCATGGGTATTTTTGACTGGAAACACTGGATCGTCATCCTGATCGTCGTGGTACTGGTTTTCGGGACCAAGAAACTCAAGGGTCTGGGCAGCGACGTCGGCGAATCGATCAAGGGCTTTCGCAAGGCGATGAATGACGATGACAAGCCAGCAGAACAGCCTGCACCTCAGCCACAGCAGGCACAGGCTGCCCCTCAGGGTTCGCCATTGAATCAGCCGCATACCATCGACGCGCAGGCGCACAAAGTCGACGAGCCGATCCGCAAAGACCAGGTTTAAGCCCATGTTCGGTATCAGCTTCTCTGAACTGCTGCTTGTCGGCCTGGTTGCCTTGCTGGTACTGGGCCCAGAGCGCCTGCCGGGTGCGGCACGCACCGCAGGCTTATGGATCGGCCGGTTGAAGCGCAGCTTCAATGCGATCAAACAGGAAGTTGAACGTGAAATCGGGGCCGACGAAATTCGTCGGCAGCTGCACAACGAGCACATTATTTCGCTGGAAGACGAAGCGCGCAAAATGTTCGCGCAGAATCAGCACCCCGAGACCACTTACGAGCCGGTTAGCCCGCAGCCGGCCTCGGTGCAGGCCGACGCCGCCAATACCGGTCACAACACGCTCGGCCCGGCGGAACCTGCGGCACCGAAACCCGCACTGTCGCTGGAGAAAACCGCGAAGCCTGTCGATGTCGGCACACCGGTCCCGACGCCTCCCGCCCACGATTCGTCATTGCCACCGCGAGCACCATGAGCGCTGATATCCCGGAAAACGATCAGCAAATGCCGCTGATCTCGCACCTCACCGAGCTGCGTACACGTCTGTTGCGTTGTGTCGCGGCAGTGTTCCTGATTTTTGCCGGTCTGTTTTACTTCACCCAGAAGATCTACACGCTGGTTTCGGCCCCGCTGCGCGTCTACCTGCCTGAAGGCGCGACGATGATCGCCACCGACGTGGCCTCGCCGTTCATCACGCCGTTCAAGCTGACCATGATGGTCGCGCTGTTTCTGTCCATGCCGGTCATCCTGCACCAGATCTGGGGCTTTATCGCGCCGGGCCTGTACAAGCACGAGAAGCGCGTTGCAGTGCCATTGCTGGTGTCGAGCATCATCCTGTTCTACGCAGGCATGGCCTTCGCGTACTTTTTGGTCTTCCCGCTGATTTTCCACTTCTTCGCCAGCGTTACACCGGAAGGCGTGTCGATGATGACCGACATCGCCAGTTATCTGGACTTTGTGATGACGCTGTTCTTCGCCTTCGGCGTGGCCTTCGAAATCCCGGTGGCCGTGGTGTTGCTGGTGTGGATCGGCATCGTCGACGTCAAATACCTGAAGAAGATCCGCCCTTACGTGATCATCGGCTGCTTCGTGGTCGGCATGATCCTGACGCCGCCGGACATCTTCTCGCAGACGCTGCTGGCGGTGCCAATGTGGCTGCTCTTCGAGCTGGGCGTACTGTGCAGCACGATGATCAAGAAGCGTGGCGAACATCCGGACGATCAGGCCGAGGACGCTGACAAGCAGGATCAGCCGCCCGCGACCACACCGTGAACCTGCTGTTGCTTGAGGAAGCCGATTTCATTGCGGCTGACCGGGTGGTCCTGCGTGACCGCCGCTTGAAGCACATGCAGGAGGTGCATCGTGCAGAGATCGGCGACAGTCTGCGCGTCGGCCGCATTAATGGCCTGCTGGGCAGCGCCGAACTGCTGCGCCTTGAACCTCATGAAGCAGAGCTGCGTGTTTCGCTGGATAGCGCCCCGCCGGAAAAACTGCCCATCACCCTGTTGCTGGCACTGCCACGCCCCAAGATGCTCCGCCGGGTGTTCCAGACCATCGCGACCATGGGGGTGCCGAAAGTCATCCTGCTGAACAGCTACCGGGTAGAAAAAAGCTTCTGGCAGACGCCATTTCTGGAGCCCGAGGCCATTCGCGAGCAATTGATTCTGGGGCTGGAGCAAGCGCGCGATTCTGTGCTGCCGGAAGTCATCATCGAAAAGCGCTTCAAGCCGTTCGTTGAAGACCGTTTGCCGCACATGGCTGCAGGCACCCTGGGCCTGGTCGGCCACCCCGGTGACTTGCCTGCCTGCCCGCGCGCGGTTACCCAGCCTGTCACGCTGGCTATCGGCCCCGAAGGCGGCTGGATCCCTTATGAAGTCGACTTGTTGCGACAATCCGGCTTGCAGCCCGTGCAACTTGGCGAGCGCATTCTGCGCGTCGAAACCGCTGTAACTGCCCTTCTCGCTCGTCTGTTCTAGACTCTGTTACATCAACCAGGCCGCTTCAGTTAGTTGATGCGCTGCCGATGTAAGTGCATTCATAAAAGAACAGACAGCTAAGGAGTGGTCATGTCTCGTGGGTTATCTCAACGTCTCGCCAATGCGAGTGTCAGCCTGAAATTGGGAATAGGCTTTGGTCTGGTCATGCTAATGACCCTGATGATCTCGGCCACAGGCTGGTTCAGCAACCAGGCACTGATCGATCGTGGAGATCGTGTCACAGCGATTGCAAAAATCAACGAGCTGACGCTCCAGCTACGCATCGACCGCACCCGTTACGAAGACCTGTTCAACGCAGAAAGCGCGGCCGAAGTCAGAAAGACCCTGGATCAACTTGATGCCGCACTGGTGCACGCGCGAAATCTGCTGCGCTCGCCCGAAAACATCCAGTCACTCGACGGTCAGATTCAGTCCGCTCGCGAATACCGCCAGTCTTTCGCTGACATGACCAAAGCTATCGATGCTCGCGAGATCAGCCGCAGCCAGATGGGCGACAATGCTGACAAGGCGGTGGATCAGGCAAACAAGGTTGAAGCCGAGCTGCTCAAGGCAGACAACATCCTCGCCTTTAACGGCATCGTCGGCGTCAGCAAGCTGATTCAGCAGGCGCGCTTCCAGGTTCGCGGTTACACCTACAGCGGCCGTCCGGATTTCGAAAAGAACGCCAACCAGGCCATTGATGAAGCCATTACCGGGATCAATACCCTGGCCGGTGACATTTCCTCCGAGTACCTGCCGTTGCTGCAGCAGGCCGTTGTCGGGCTCAACGGCTACCGCGCTGCAGTAGGCCAGTATCGGGACACGCAAGCCGCCAGCAAGGCCGCGCTGGAGAAAATGACGGCACTGGGCACCAAGATGCTGACCACCAGCGATGACATGATCGCCAGGCAGAACAAAAGCCGCGACGCAGACAGCGAAAAATCTGTTTTTATGATCGCGGTGGCCACCGCTCTGGCCTTGGTGATCAGCATTCTGGCAGCCTGGGTAATCACTCGTCAGATTACAACGCCCCTCCAGGAAACCCTTGAAGTGGTGGAGCGGGTTGCTTCCGGCGACCTGAGTCGCAACCTGCGGGTCGACCGCAAGGACGAGTTGGGCAAGCTGCAAAGCACGATCCAGCGCATGACCGTCAGCCTGCGCGAGCTGGTGGGCGGAATTCGCGATGGCGTGACCCAGATCGCCAGCGCAGCGGAAGAACTCTCGGCAGTGACCGAACAGACCAGTGCCGGGGTCAACAGCCAGAAGGTCGAGACCGATCAGGTCGCCACCGCCATGCATGAAATGACTGCGACCGTTCAGGAAGTCGCGCGCAACGCCGAAGAAGCCTCTGAAGCAGCCGTCGCCGCCGACCAGCAGGCCCGTGATGGTGAGCGAGTGGTCAACGAAGCCATTGCGCAAATCGAGCGCCTGGCTTCTGCAGTGGGCAATTCCAGCGAAGCCATGGGCGCTCTGAAACAGGAAAGCGACAAGATCGGCAGCGTGCTGGACGTCATCAAGTCGGTCGCGGAACAGACCAACCTGCTGGCGCTGAACGCCGCCATCGAGGCCGCCCGCGCCGGTGAAGCGGGTCGGGGCTTTGCCGTGGTCGCCGATGAAGTGCGCAGCCTGGCGCAGCGCACGCAAAAGTCTACCGAAGAGATCGAAGCGCTGATCGCCCGTCTGCAAAGCGGCACACAGCAGGCCGCAACCGTCATGGACAGCAGCCGGGAACTGAGCACCAGTAGCGTTGAGCTGACACGTCGGGCCGGTGGCTCATTGGAAAACATCACCAAAACCGTCTCGGCTATCCAGGCAATGAACCAGCAGATTGCAGCGGCCGCCGAGGAACAGAGCGCGACCGCCGAAGAGATCAACCGCAGCATCATCAATGTCCGCGATGTGTCCGAACAGACGTCTGCGGCCAGCGAAGAGACCGCGGCGTCCAGTGTCGAACTGGCAAGACTTGGCAACCATCTTCAATTGCTGGTGAGTCGCTTTACTGTCTGACCTGGCAGCATCCAGCCCGCGCCAGCACTGAGCGCGGGCTTCTTCTCCCGTAAAAACGTGACACCGTTCACCCCTCCTTCGTGCTCGGAAATATCCTACGACCTTCTCAGGTCACGCAATGAATCACCACGCCGATGCGCTCACAACGCATGTTCTGACTCGCCCGGAACATGCTTTTGTTCGCTCATTGCAGGAGATTCCTATGTTCCGACTGATCAATCACGCGCTCGGCAACATGAACGTCAGATTCAAACTGTCACTGGGTTTTGGCCTGGTGCTGTTATTGACGCTGATCATCACACTGACCGGCTGGCATGGCCTATACACCATGATCGACCGCTCCGAGTCGCTCTCGGACATTGCCCAGCTCAACAGCCTCACCAAAGACCTGCGTGCCGAACGCATCACCGATCGCGTGGAAAAAACGCCAGAAAGCACGGCATTGGTGACAGACAAGCTCAACGAAATGAAAGCCCAGCTCACAACGCTGCACCGACAGAGCCTGGAGACGGAAACCATTACGCTGCTCAACGGACAGTTTGAGACGGTAAGCAGACTCGAGAAAACCTTCGCCGACGTCCGGGCCAACCGTCAGACTCGTAACCAGGTACGCACGCGCCTGGAGCAGACGTCAGAGCAAGCCTTGCAGGCCATCGCACTGGTTGAGAGCGAGGTACTCAAGAGCGTAAGCCAGGAACAGGACAGCACTGAGCGGATGGAGGAATTCACCAACATTTCCCAGCTCAGGCAGCAGGTACAGATCGCTCGCTATCAGGTACAGGCCTACACCTTCACCACTCGCGATGCCGATGAAGCCGCAGCCATTGTCGCCATCGACGAAGCGCTCAAGGAAATCGGGCAGATCGGGCAGGACGAGGACAGTGAAAGCCTTCAGGGCCTGGGAGCCGCCACTACAGCCCTGCAAGGCTACCGGGAAAGGCTCAACGAGTTCAAACAGATACAAACCAAAGCCGAGGCGGACCAGGAACTTATGAGAAGTCTCGGCGACCAGTTGCTGGACTCCGTCGCCGCGTTGAACCGTCTGCAAACCGCTCAGCGCGACAGTGAAGCAGTCAATTCCAGCACCACCCTGAGCAGTGTTGCGGGCCTGGCGCTGCTGGTCGGGTTGCTGGCCGCCTGGGTCATGACCCGGCAGATCACCGTACCTTTACAGCAGACCCTGCTTGTCGCAGCACGCATCGCTAAGGGTGATCTGAGTCGGGACATGTCAGTGACGCGTCGTGACGAAATGGGTCAGTTACAAGGCAGTATGCAGACCATGACGGTCAGCCTGCGCGAGCTGGTCGGCGGTATCAGCGAGGGCGTATCGCAGATCGCCAGCGCGGCAGAGCAGTTGTCAGCGGTGACCAAGCAGACCTGCATCGGGGTCACCAGTCAGAAAGACGAGACCGACCAGGTGGCCACGGCCATGAATGAAATGGCCGCGACGGTGCAGGAAGTCGCGCGTAATGCTCAGGAGGCTTCCCAGGCCGCGGCTCAGGCGGATCAACAGGCCCGCAGCGGTGACGAGGTTGTCGGGCGGGCTATCAGTCAGATCGAGCAACTGGCTCGCGAGGTAGTGAACTCTACGCAGTCGATGAGCGAACTCAAGCTGGAAAGCAACAAGATCGTCGGCGTTCTCGACGTAATCAAGTCGGTTTCGCAGCAAACCAACCTGCTGGCCCTGAATGCGGCCATTGAGGCAGCTCGCGCTGGTGAAGCCGGACGCGGCTTCGCGGTGGTCGCCGATGAGGTACGCGGCCTGGCGCAACGCACGCAAAAGTCCACAGAAGAGATCGAGGAATTGATCGCCGCACTGCAAACCGGCACTCAGCAGGTCGCAACCACGCTGGACAACAGCCGCACCCTGACAGACAACACCGTTGAACTGAGCCGCCGCGCGGGAAGCGCGCTGGAGCAGATCACCCGTACGGTGGCGACCATCCAGCACATGAACGAACAGATCGCCACCGCCAGCGAAGAACAAAGCGTCGTTGCCGAACAGATCAACCGTAACGTCATCAGCGTACGCGACATCTCCGAACAGACCGCCGCCGCCAGCGAGCAAACCGCAGCCTCCAGCGTCGAACTCGCCAGACTGGGAACTCACTTGCAGACACTGGTGGGGAAATTCAGGGTGAGTTGAACCACCATTGCACCAGCAGGCGGCCCGGCTAACACTATCGTGCCCATGCTCCGCGTGGGCATGCCCGTCTGGACGCTCCGCGTCCTCTGACGACGCAGAGCGTCATGAACTGCATTCCCACGCTGGAGCGTGAGGAACGAGCGTCGTCAGGGGTAACACCATCGTGCCCATGCTCCGCGTGGGCATGCCGGTCCGGACGCTCCGCGTCCTCTGACGACGCAGAGCGTCATGAACTGCATTCCCACGCTGGAGCGTCAGGAACGAGCGTCGTCAGGGATAACACTATCGTGCCCATGCTCCGCGTGGGCATACCGGTCCGGACGCTCCGCGTCCTCTTGCGACGCAGAGCGTCATGAACTGCATTCCCACGCTGGAGCGTGAGGAACGAGCGTCGTCAGGGATAACACTATCGTGCCCATGCTCCGCGTGGGCATGCCGGTCTGGACGCTCCGCGTCCTCTGACGACGCAGAGCGTCATGAACTGCATTCCCACGCTGGAGCGTCAGGAACGAGCGTCGTCAGGGATAACACTATCGTGCCCATGCTCCGCGTGGGCATACCGGTCCGGACGCTCCGCGTCCTCTTGCGACGCAGAGCGTCATGAACTGCATTCCCACGCTGGAGCGTCAGGAACGAGCGTCGTCAGGGATAACACTATCGTGCCCATGCTCCGCGTGGGCATACCGGTCCGGACGCTCCGCGCCCTCTGACGACGCAGAGCGTCGTGAACTGCATTCCCACGCTGGAGCGTGAGGAACGAGCGTCGTCAGGGATAACACTATCGTGCCCATGCTCCGCGTGGGCATGCCGGTCTGGACGCTCCGCGTCCTCTTGCGACGCAGAGCGTCGTGAACTGCATTCCCACGCTGGAGCGTGAGGAACGAGTGTCGTCAGGGATAACACTATCGTGCCCATGCTCCGCGTGGACATGCCGGTCTGGACGCTCCGCGTCCTCCGACGACGCAGAGCGTCATGAACTGCATTCCCACGCTGGAGCGTGAGGAACGAGCGTCGTCAGGGATAAGACTATCGTGCCCATGCTCCGCGTGGGCATACCGGTCCGGACGCTCCGCGTCCTCTTGCGACGCAGAGCGTCGTGAACTGCATTCCCACGCTGGAGCGTGAGGAACGAGTGTCGTCAGGGATAACACTATCGTGCCCATGCTCCGCGTGGACATGCCGGTCTGGACGCTCCGCGTCCTCTTGCGACGCAGAGCGTCGTGAACTGCATTCCCCACGCGGGAGAAGAACGAGCGTCGTCAGGGATAACACTATCGTGCCCATGCTCCGCGTGGGCATGCCGGTCTGGACTCTCCGCGTCCTCTGACGACGCAGAGCGTCATGAACTGCATTCCCACGCTGGAGCGTGAGGAACGAGCGGTGTTCTGGAGAACCCGTCTTGACCATGTCCTCTGTATTTATGTGCCACAAAGCCCAATAAAAAAGCCCCCGACGCGCTAAGCGGCAGGGGCTTTTTTCGTAGCCGGGCGGTTTTAGACCGGGACCGGCTCCGACGCTTTACCTACAGGCTGCAAAGGCAGCAAGGGCGCATGTGGATCAGCTTCGATGGAAGCTCTCCAGGCGGCCAGCCACTCTTCGTGACCTTCGCTCCAGACGCGCTCATGCAGGCGTCCAAGGGCGACCGGGTCGCTCAGCAGCATCAGACGTTCCTGATTGCCGAGTTTGGCCGGACCTACCTTCAGAGCCTGATCAACACGCTCCATACGCACCACTTCGATCGGCTGTGCCTGACGGTGACGCGAGGTTGCCAGGGCGCAGGCCAGAGCATTCTGGCGAGGATCCACCACAGCCCGAATGAAGCCTTGTTTCAGCGCATGCCAGCGGTTCTCGTAGGTGTACTGATCCGTCGAGATCAACTCTTGCGGCGGTTCGAACTCTTCAGGAATCAGGAAGAACTTCTCGTCACGCGCCTTGACGCCCAGATTGGTACGGCTGGAAATCACCGACACAGGAATCGACAGCATCAACGAGACCACAATCGGCGCAAGCCACCACAGGAAGCTCGGGTTCAACCAGAACACCAGCAAGGCCCAGCATGCGCCCAGCAGTGTCTGTGGACCATGACGCTTAACGGCTTCGATCCACGGCGTGGAGTCGTCGTCGCGTTGCGGAGAGTTCCAGGTCGCGGCCCAGCCCAGGAAAGCGGCCAGTACGAAGCGGGTGTGGAACAGCATGCGCACCGGTGCCAGCAGCACCGAAAAGAGCATTTCCAGCAGCATCGAAACGGTGACCTTGAACTTGCCACCGAAGCCTTTCGCGCCCTTGGCCCAGATCAGAATGACGCTGAGCAGTTTAGGCAGGAACAGCAGGACGATGGTCGTCGAGAACAACGCAACAGCTTTTTCCGGGTGCCATTGTGGCCACAGCGGATACAGCTGACGCGGTTCAAGGAAGTAAGTCGGCTCCATCAGTGTGTTCACCGCCAGCAAGGCCGTGGACAGCACGAGGAAGAAGAACCACAACGGTGCAGACAGATACGACATCACGCCCGTCAGGAACACCGCGCGGTGAACCGGGTGCATGCCCTTGACCAGGAACAGCCTGAAGTTCATCAGGTTGCCGTGGCACCAGCGACGGTCACGCTTGAGTTCGTCCAGCAGGTTGGGCGGCAATTCTTCATAACTGCCCGGCAGGTCGTAAGCAATCCACACCCCCCAGCCGGCACGGCGCATCAGCGCAGCTTCGACGAAGTCGTGAGACAGGATCGCACCGGCAAAGGCACCTTTACCCGGCAGCGGCGCCAGGGCGCAATGCTCGATAAACGGCTTCATGCGGATGATCGCATTGTGACCCCAATAGTGGGATTCACCCAACTGCCAGAAGTGCAGACCGGCGGTGAACAGCGGACCATAGACCCGGGTAGCGAACTGCTGCATGCGTGCATACAGCGTGTCCATACCCGACGCACGTGGCGCGGTCTGGATGATACCAGCGTCCGGCGTGGCTTCCATCAGGCGAACCAGACTGGTCAGACACTCTCCGCTCATGACGCTATCGGCATCGAGCACGACCATGTAGCGGTATTCACCACCCCAACGACGGCAGAAGTCGTCCAGGTTGCCGCTTTTGCGTTTTACGCGACGACGACGACGGCGATAGAAGATCTTGCCGAAACCTTTGGTCTCGCGGCATACGTCCAGCCAAGCCTGTTGCTCGGCAACGGCAATGTCGGTCTCGTTGGTGTCGCTGAGTACGAAGAAATCGAAACGATCCAGATCACCCGTAGCCGCGACCGACTCGAACGTAGCGCGCAGGCCGGCGAAAACCCGTGGCACGTCTTCGTTGCAGATCGGCATGACCAGCGCAGTACGTGCGCCCTTTTCGATCGGCTCGTTGCCAGCACTGGCCCCCGAGATACGGTATTTGTCGCGACCGGTGAGCAGCTCAAGGAAGCCCATCAGTGCGGTCCAGAAACCGGCCGACACCCAGCAGAAGAGAATCCCGAACAGCAACAGAATGCTGGTCTGCAAGGCATAAGGCATGACCTGCAAAGCAGTCTGCACAAAGGTCTGACGGGTGATTTCGTCGAGCGAAACCAGCGACCAGCCCTGATACGGCAGAATGCCCTTCATGTACCAGCCAGCCACGATCGTCTGGCCCAGCATGAGGATCAGCAGGATGTAGCGACGGATCGAACCGACGGTGCGCCAGCGCGCCTTCGGCAGATCCCGCGGCAGATCATCATGCGCGGGCTTGGGCGGGTTGGTCTTGCCGGTCAGGCGACGCCAGCCGCGTACCAGAATGTTGGTGCGCCATGGCTCTGGCACGACCTTGGTCCGGCGAATGGGCGGTGTGGCCTTGAGGCACAGGCGACCGCTGGCATCGACGCCGAGCATCTCGGCGTCCTCCAGCTGGTCTGCGGTGGTCAGCGTAAGGCGGCGACCCACCGAAGCCTGAGCGGCCTCGGCAGGGTCATTGACCGGCTGCGCAGAAAGACGCTCATGCAACTCGGCGAAGGTCTTGCAGCCGGCAAGTTCTGCCCGCTGCTCGTCGCTCATCGGTAAATGCGCCAGGTACTCGTTCAGAGACACTGGCACCGGTAGAGAATTACTCATCGCTCGGCAACTGATAGCTCCAGGTCTCGGTCATGACTTGCAACGTCTTGGCCGGTTCCGGATGGGTGGGTGCTGCCTCGGTTTCAGGCTGCTGAATCTCTTTACCGTCCTTGTCCTTGGCTACGTCAGCCTTGGCTGCGTCGGCTTTGGCTGCATCGGCTTTGGCAACTTCGCCTTTACCTTTCGCAGCGTCGGCCTTGCCAGCTTCAGGCTTGGCGGTCTCGGGTTTGGCGGCTTCAGGCTTCGGCGCGTCGGCCTTGGCGATTTCTACCTGGTCGTTGGCAGATTCCTTGGCAACTGCCGGCTTGGCAGCTTCCTTGGCAGCAGCCTTCTTCTCTTCAGCCTTGTCCGCAACGAGTAGCGCAGGCTCCTTGCCCGGTTCGGCAGGGATCTCACGCAGCAGGTAAGCACGCATTTCGGTTGGCTTGCCGGAATCCTTGACCTTCACACGCAGGGTCAGGCGGTAGCCTTTGGTGACCGGGTTATAGCGCAGGTTGTTTTCCACCAGTTCGACGTTGTCGTCAGTGGTCACCTGGCTGCGAATGGTCTTGTCTTCCGGCAATGCGGCCAGTACCGGGCCCACGAAATCGACCAGGAAGGCAAGGCTGCCATCCGGCTGACGGATCAGGTTGGACTGACGCACATCACCGATGGAGCGTTGGGTCTGCTTGACCCAGCCCAGATCCGGCGAGTGGATCGAGTTTTCCTGCATGGTCCAGTGCAGACGGTAATCGAATGCCATTTCCTTGCCCGGCTCTGCGAGAGTCTCAGGCTTCCAGTAGGCCACGATGTTGTCGTTGGTCTCGTCGGCAGTCGGAATTTCGACCAGCTCGACGGTGCCCTTGCCCCAGTCGCCCTTCGGCTCGATCCAGGCGCTTGGACGTTTGTCATAGCGGTCATCCAAGTCTTCGTACTGGCTGAAGTCACGGCCACGTTGCAGCAGACCGAAACCACGCGGGTTTTCGACCGAGAAGCTGCTGATCGACAGATGTTTAGGGTTGTTCAGCGGACGCCACAACCACTCACCGTTGGCAGCCTGAATCGACAGACCGCTGGAGTCGTGCAGCTCGCGACGGTAGTTAGGTACACGCGAAGGCTGGTTGGCACCGAACAGGAACATGCTGGTCAATGGGGCAACACCGAGCTTGTTGACCTTGTCACGCAGGAACATGCGCGATTTGACGTCAACCAGAGTGTTGGTGCCCGGACGCAGGGTCAACTGATAAGCACCGGTAGCGCGCGGCGAGTCGAGCAGCGCGAAGATCACCAGATGGTTGTCATCCGGGCCCGGCTTCTCGATCCAGAATTCCTTGAAGCGCGGGAACTCCTCACCAGACGGCGATGCAGTGTCGATTGCCATGCCGCGTGCGGACAGGCCGTAGACCTGACCCTTGCCGATCACGCGGAAGTAGCTCGCGCCCAGCATGGTCATGATTTCGTCCTGCTTGTCATCCTTGTTGATCGGATACAGGACACGGAAACCGGCATAACCCAGTTTCTCGGTGGATTTGGGGTCGATTTTCAGATCGCCGAAATCGAAACGACTGGAGTCGTACTTGATTTCGTCGACGCTGGTGGCGGTCACTTCGTTGATCTTGACCGGCGTGTCGAAGTGCATGCCCTGGTGGTAGAAAGACACTTTGAACGGAGTCTTCTCGCCCGCCCATTCGGCCTTGTCATCGCGGAAGCGAATCTTCTGATAGTCGGCAAACTTCATATCGCGAAGCTCGTTCGGCAGATTGCTCCTTGGAGCCTCGAACTTCTGCCCGGCCAGTTCTTTGGCTTTTGCCGTTACATCATCAAGATTGAACGCCCACAGCTGACCTGCACTGAACAGGCATACAAGGGCCGAGCTTGCCAGAAGTGCACTACGCAACCGCTTGACAGGTGTCTTTGGAGCATCACAGGGACTAACAATCACGAGCAACCCTCGCCGAAAAACAGATGAAAAAACCAACGGCCAGCTATCAATGCCGGGTTGGCGAGCATTGTTCCGACTCCGAATGGGCTTAATGATTCCCCAACCCGGTGTCAGAACCGCTTTTGTCATACCAAATGGACCAACAGTGTCGATCCCCGTAACGCGCGATTATCCAGCAGCGCGCGCCACAACGCATCAGGTATGACAAAGAAATTTATTTCCCGTGCGACCGGAAAATTCAGGGGAGAAACGATGAAATCGTAGCTTATGTATCGAACAAAAATGTCACTGGGCCATCATTTATCAAATGCACTTGCATGTCCGCACCAAATTGGCCCGCAGCCACAGCGGTATGCGCGATTCTGGCCTGACTCAATAGATAGTCGAACAGCTCGGCGCCCAGCGCTGGAGCAGCGGCTTTCGAGAACCCCGCACGCAACCCGCTTTTGGTATCCGCGGCCAGCGTGAACTGCGAAACCAGCAGCAACCCACCGCCTACCTCGCGCAAGGATAAATTCATCTTGCCGTCGGCATCGCTGAACACTCGATAATTAAGCAGCTTGTGCAGCAACTTATCGGCACTGGCGCGGGTGTCTTGAGGCTCTATGCCCACCAGCACCAATATGCCCTGATCGATAGCACCGACAACTTCGCCGCCCACCTCCACGCGTGCGTTTCGCACGCGCTGCAACAAACCTTTCATAAATGCCTTTCCAGACTCAAAACCAATACCAGACTACTGTCATGCTTCTTCGGGCGGGAGGTCGAGCAGGTTGCGCGCAACTTCTGCAGCGGCACGCACCAGCGCATCGGCGATACCGGATTCCGATGCCGAGTGGCCAGCCTCGCGAATGACCTGCAGTTCGCTGCCGGGCCAGTTCTGATGCAACTCCCAGGCATTATCCAGCGGGCAGATGACGTCATAACGACCGTGGACGATGATCGCCGGCAGGTGCGCGATCTTTGGCATGTCGCGAATCAACTGGTTTTCCTCAAGGAACGCCTTGTTCATGAAGTAATGGCATTCGATGCGCGCAATGGACAGCGCACGGTGCGGTTCGGCGAAGCGATCGACCACTTGCGGGTTGGGGCGCAAGGTTGCACAACGCCCTTCCCAGGTCGACCAGGCTTTGGCAGCGTGCATCTGGGCGATCTGGTCCGGCCCGGTGAGGCGCTTGTGGAAGGCAGCCAGTAGGTTGTCGCGCTCATCCAGCGGGATCGGTGCTACATAATCCTGCCAGTAATCCGGGAACAGACGGCTGGCACCCGCTTGATAGAACCAGTCGATTTCCTGCTGACGGGCCAGGAATATGCCTCGCAAAATCAGCGCGTGCACACGGTCGGGATGGGTCTGCGCGTAAGCCAGGGCCAGAGTCGAGCCCCATGAGCCGCCGAACAGCACCCATTTGTCGATTCCGAGGTGCTCGCGAATCCGCTCAAGGTCCTCCACCAGTTTCCAGGTGGTATTGTTCTCAAGACTGGCATGCGGTGTGGAACGACCGCAGCCACGCTGATCGAACGTTACGATACGGTACAGGTTAGGATCGAAATAGCAGCGACTGTGCGCATCGCATCCGGAACCAGGGCCGCCATGAATGAATACCACTGGCAACCCTTCTGGCGAGCCACTTTCATCGACGTAAAGCACATGCGGTTGTTCCACGGCCAGATCGTGCCGGGCGTAGGGTTTGATCTGCGGGTACAAAGTCTGCATAAGTGCTCCATAAGTCCAGTTCAGAGGCTTCTATTATTCTGCCGTTGGGCATCATAAACCCGAAACGAAGAATCAGCATGCTGCACGTCATTGATCGGGATGGAACGATCGATGCAAGCGTTTTGCCAATTTGGTCAGCGCGCGAACCAGAGCCGTTGCCTTGGGTCGAAGCGAGGGCGCTGCCTTCAATTATTTCTACTATTTTCAGGAAATAACTGACGACACGCCTACAGTCTAAGAATCCCGTTTTCCATTCGTCAGACTACTTGAGGTTGTACCGATGTCTCAGGAACCACTTGTTCGTGACGCTGATGTGGCTGCTTTCCGCGCCGCTGTGCTCGCCAAACTCACCTATTCGGTGGGCAAGGACCCCGACCATGCGTTTGAGCATGACTGGTTTGAAGCTGTTGCCCTTGCCGCCCGCGACCACATGGTCGAACACTGGATGGACCACACGCGGCAGATTTATCGCAAGGTCCAGAAGCGCGTTTACTACCTGTCTCTGGAATTCCTCATTGGCCGACTGCTCTACGACAGCCTGAGCAACCTCGGCCTGCTGGAAGTGGCTCGCGAAGCATTGACCGAGCTGGGTGTGGATATCGAACGTATCCGCTTGCTTGAACCGGATGCAGCGCTGGGCAACGGCGGCCTGGGTCGTCTGGCAGCGTGCTTCATGGAAAGCATGTCGACCCTGGGCATTGCCGGGCACGGTTATGGGATTCGTTACGAGCACGGGCTGTTTCGTCAGGGCATCGTCGACGGCTGGCAGCAGGAACAGACCGAAAACTGGCTGGACTTCGGCAACCCGTGGGAATTCGAGCGTCCTGAGGTGGTTTACTCCATCGGTTTCAGTGGCAGCGTCGACACTGTGGTGACCGAAGCGGGCGACTCGCGTCAGGTCTGGCGTCCGGGCGAAACCGTTCGGGCCATTGCTTACGACACCCCTGTGGTCGGCTGGCGCGGGAAAAGCGTCAACACTCTGCGCTTGTGGCGCGCCCGTGCAGTGGAAGACCTGCATCTGGAACGTTTCAACGCGGGCGACCACTTTGGCGCCGTCGCCGAAGTAGTGCGCGCCGAAAGTATTTCCCGCGTGCTGTACCCGAACGATGCAACCGAAGCGGGCCAGGAACTGCGCCTGCGCCAGGAATACTTCTTTGTTTCCGCATCGCTGCAGGATTTGCTGCGCCGCCATCTGAACCAGCACGCCACGCTGACCGATCTGCCAGACCATGCAGCGATTCAGATGAACGACACGCACCCGTCCATTGCGGTGGCCGAGCTGATGCGTCAGTTGATCGACAACCACAACATCCCGTGGGACACCGCTTGGAAAATCACCGTCGGCACCCTTGGCTACACCAACCATACGCTGCTGCCGGAAGCGCTGGAGACCTGGTCGGTCGGCCTGATGGAGCGGATGCTGCCGCGCCACATGCAGATCATCTACCTGATCAACGCACAACACATCGACACACTGCGCGCCAAAGGCGTCGACGACGTCAACGTGCTGCGTGCGGTATCGCTGATCGAAGAAGACAATGGTCGTCGGGTACGCATGGGCAACCTGGCGTTCCTCGGCTCGCACAGCGTCAACGGCGTTTCGGCGCTGCATACCCAACTGATGCGCAAGACCGTGTTTGCCGAGCTGCACAAGATCTATCCGGAGCGGATCAACAACAAGACCAACGGCATCACCTTCCGCCGCTGGCTGTTCCAGGCCAACCCGAAGCTGACCGAAATGCTCGTCGAAGCGCTGGGTGAGGACGTTCTGGATAATGCCGAGACTCGCCTCAAAGAGCTTGAGCCGTTCGCCGATAAGTCTTCGTTCCGCAAGCAGATGGCCGACCAACGCCTGCACAGCAAGCGCGCACTGGCAGCGATCATTCATGAACGCTTGGGTATTGCCGTCAATCCTGCAGCGATGTTCGACGTCCAGGTCAAACGGATTCACGAATACAAACGCCAGTTGCTGAACCTGTTCCACACCGTAGCGCTGTATCAGGCAATTCGTGCCGAGCCAGGCACAGACTGGGTTCCGCGGGTGAAGATCTTCGCTGGCAAGGCGGCGGCCAGTTATCACTCGGCCAAGCTGATTATCAAGCTGACCAACGATATCGCGCGGACCGTGAACAACGACCCGACGGTGCGTGGCCTGCTGAAAGTGGTGTTCATGCCCAACTACAACGTCAGTCTGGCGGAGAGCATCATCCCGGCAGCCGACCTGTCCGAGCAGATTTCCACGGCAGGCCTGGAAGCTTCAGGGACCAGTAACATGAAGTTCGGCCTCAACGGCGCGCTGACCATCGGCACGCTGGACGGTGCCAACGTGGAAATGAGCGAGCAGGTCGGGCTGGAGCACATGTTCATCTTCGGCATGTCCTCGCAACAGGTCGAAGCCCGCAAGCGCGCAGGCGAATTCAACGCACATGGAGACGTGGCGGCATCGGGGCGTTTGAACGATGTACTGCAAGCGATTCGTGGCGGCGTGTTCTCGCCGGATGATCCGAACCGTTACGTGGGACTGATCGATCAGCTGCTGGATTATGACCGCTTCCTGGTCTGTGCCGACTTCGATTCGTACTGGGCAGCACAGGCCAAAGTCGAGGAACGCTGGCACGATTCCAAGGAATGGTGGCGCTCGGCAGTGCTCAACACCGCACGCATGGGCTGGTTCTCTTCGGACCGGACTATTCGCGAGTACGCCGGCGACATCTGGAAGGCGCTGGACTGACTCGGAGCTGCTCGCGCACTCACTGGGCTCTCGTTACCACGCTCCGGCGTGGTAACGCAGTTCTGGACGCTCCGCATCCGATCTTGAATGCGCGGTGCGGCGCAGATCTGTGACGCGGAGCGTCACCCAAGGCATTCCCACGCTGGAGCGTTAGGAACGATAGGTGTCTGCGCTATTGAACGTACCCTCGCACTGCATAAAACATTACAAACGATGTCCGCCCGCCCCTATATACTGCGCTCGATGAACCTTCACACATCGAAAAGGATGTCGTCGCGTGCTTTGGATTTGTCTGGTGGTGGGCGGTGCAGCGCTGGGCTACGCGCTGAGCTATGACGAGTGGGCAGGTGCGCTGATCGGCGCAGTCATGGGCTGGGCCGTCTGGGCAGGCATTCGCATGCGCCTGCTTGGCAGGCAATCTGCCGACCAACTGCAACAACTGCTCGCAACCCGCCAATCCCTCGACGCCGTTCAACAGCGCCTGAACGCGCTCGAGCGTCAGTCCGCACCCGGCGTGCCACCTGCGCAGGACGCCGCACCGCTCCCAGTGGATGCGGTCATTATCGAGACACCCACTGAAGGCCCAGAGCTGATCTGGGACTTGCCGGACGAAGAGCCGCAGGTAGCAAAGCCTGTCGAACCCGCTCCCGATATCCACCAGCCTTCAAAGGCCGCTCAGCCCAATCTGCTGGACAGCGCCATCAATCGCGCAAAAGACTGGCTGCTGGGCGGCAATACGGTACTGCGCGTGGGCGTAGTGGTGCTGTTTCTCGGGCTGGCCTTTCTGTTGCGCTACGCCACCGAAGGCATGGTCGTACCAATTGAAGCGCGCTACGCCGGTGTTGCAGCCAGTGCGCTGGCACTGCTCGGTCTGGGTTGGTGGCTGCGTTTGCGCAACGGTCCTTACGCGCTGATGTTGCAAGGCGCAGGCGTAGGCGTGCTGTACCTGACCGTCTTTGCGGCGATGAAATTGCACACCCTGCTCGATCCGGCAGCGGGCTTTGTGCTGCTGGTAGCAATCACCGCTTTCTCGGCCATTCTGGCGCTGACACAGAATGCTCTGGCCCTGGCCTGCGCGGGTGCGCTGGGTGGATTCGCAGCACCACTGCTTGCTTCGACCGGGCAAGGCAGCCACATCTCGCTGTTCAGTTACTTTGCCCTGCTCAACGCGGGCATCATTGCCATCGCCTGGTTCAAGGCCTGGCGCATTCTCAACCTGATCGGCTTCTTCGGCACGTTCGGCATCGGTTTCGCCTGGGGCATACGGGCTTACACCCCAGAGCTGTTCTGGAGCACGGAGCCCTTTCTGATTCTGTTCTTTGTGATGTACCTGGCCATCGGTCTGCTGTATGCGCGTCGCAAGCTGCTGGAACTCACTGACGCGCCACCGGAGGCCAGTCGCGAAGCCCTGCTGCGCTGGTCGGCACGTCAGGGTGATTACGTCGACGGCACACTGCTGTTTGGCACGCCGATCGTCGGGTTCGGCCTGCAATACGCGCTGGTCGAACACCTTGAGTTCGGTGCCGCGTTCAGCGCGCTCGCGCTGGGCCTGATCTACATGGGGCTCGCACGCTGGCTGGCGGCACGTTCGAACGGCCGAACCGTTTTGTTGATGGAAACCTGCCTGGCGCTGGGCGTGGTGTTTGCCACCCTGGCCATCCCGTTGGGCCTCGGTTCGCAATGGACGACCTGCGCGTGGGCCGTGGAAGGCGCAGCGGTTTTCTGGCTGGGCCTGCGCCAGCACCGCAAGCTGGCACAGATTTTCGGCCTGGTGTTGCAGGTGTGTGCCAGCGCAATGCTGATCAGTGATTCAGACAACTCCAGCTGGGCTGGCGACTACTGGACACCGATGATTCTGGCCATCGCGGCCCTGATCAGCGCCTGGAGCGTGTTCCGTTTCAACACCCTGATGATCATCGATCAGAAAATCGCCAGAACGGTACTGACGATATGGGGCGCGATCTGGTGGGCGGCTTCATTGATCAGCGTCGTGCAACTGTACGCACCGAACAGCGTGCAGACGCCACTGCTGTTGACCGCGGCTGCGCTCAGCGTAGCTATCTGGGCAGTGCTGGCCCTGCGTCTGCACTGGCCAGACCTCGCCGTATTGTGCAGCGTACTCACCCCAGTCAGCGCCCTTCTGTTACTGGGCTCGCTGAGTGAGCATTACCACCCGGCCGCGAACTGGGGCTGGCTGGCCTGGGCAGCCGTGTTCGCCGTGCATCTGCTGACCCTGCACTATCTGGCAGACACGCTGCCGATCCTCGCACAACGTATCGCTCACACCACAGGCTGCCTGTTGATCATCGCCGTACTGGCGCTGGAATTGCGTTTCGGCCTGTTGCAGCTGTCCGAGTCCTACAACGCCTGGCGCTGGCTGGGCTGGGCGATTCTGCCCAGCCTGTTCCTGCTGGCGATGAGCTCAGAGCGTCAGTGGCCATGGCCGGTGAAGGCTTGCCCCGAGGCCTACCATGTCGGGGCCGCGGCACCACTGGCGACATTGATGCTGGCGTGGTTCTGGCTGGCGAACACGTTCAGCGACGGTGCGGCGGAACCGCTGCCCTATATCCCGCTGCTCAACCCGCTGGAAATCGGCCTGCTGCTGGCTCTGGCCGGGGTATGCCTGTGGATACGCAAGTACCTCACACGCCCTCGCAATGCTGCCTTGCTGGTGGCAGGCGCTTCACTGTTTGCACTCGTCACGGCAATGGTCATGCGCACGGCGCATCATTGGGCTGATGTGCCATGGAACACCGGGGCGCTGCTCGACTCGATGCGCGTCCAGGCCGGGTTATCGATAGTCTGGACGCTGATGGCACTGGCCCTGATGATCGGCGGTCATATGCGCAGCAACCGCGAGCTCTGGCTGGGCGGCGCAGCATTGATCGGCGTGGTGGTGATCAAGCTGTTCTTCGTCGAGCTGAGCAACCGTGGCGGCATGGAGCGAATCGTCTCGTTCATCGGTGTTGGCATTCTGCTACTGGTGGTGGGATATTTCGCACCATTGCCGCCGAAACACTCTGCCAGAGAGGTCGGCGAAGAACCCGGCCCAGGCCCGACCGCTGCGCCGGATAAGCTATGAGGAAAACGTTCTTGAGTCATCCCGCCATGAAGATCGCCGTGCTTGGCCTGGCCTTGTGCACGGCGGTAACCGCCGTCGCCCAGGACAAACCGACGGACTTTGCCAGCCAGACCCCACTGAGCCTTAGCGGCGACGGGCCTTGGTATCGCATCGAGTTACCGCTTGCCGTCCAGTTGAATGCCCGGCAGGGCGACCTGGGTGATGTGCGCGTGTTCAATGCCGAAGGCCAGCCGCAGGCTTATTCGATCACGCCGCGACAGCCTGCACGCGAGCAGGAACCCACGCCAATCCCGGTCAAATGGTTTGCCCTGTACAGCACGCAGGAAGCAGGCGATGCCGCGCCGGTCATCCGCATCGAGCGCTCAAGCAACGGCAGCGTGATCGAGGTCCAGCCGCAAAGCGATATCGAGGCTGGTGAAGAAGTGCTGCGCGGCTGGTTGCTGGACACCAGCGCGATCAAGGCGCCACTGGAGCAGCTGGTGATCGACTGGAGCACCGAGCGTGAAGGTTTCCAGAATTTCAGCATCGAAGCCAGCGATGACCTGCAGCACTGGCGCAACTGGGGCGAAGGGCAGGTTGCCCGGCTGTCATTTGCCGACGAAGTGATCGAGCAACGTGAAGTCGGCCTGCCCGGCCAGAGCGCCCGCTACCTGCGTCTGTTGTGGCGCGCCCCGCACAGCGCCCCCCTGTTGATCTCCGCCCACCTGCTCAGCGCCAGCACTGAAAGCCCGACCCCGCCGCTGACCTGGTCGCCACCGGTCAAGGGCGTCGTCGAAAGTCCCAACGAATATGTCTGGCAACTGCCGAGCGGCTTGCCGGTAGGGCGCGTCAAGGTCGATATTGCCCAGCCAAACAGCCTCGCTCCGGCGACGCTTTACGGTCGGATGGACGCGAAACAACCCTGGCAGCCGATCAGCAGTGGCCTGTTGTACCGGTTATCGCAGAACAACAGCGATATCTTGCAGGACCAGCTGCAATTGTCCGGACGCATCGTTCAACAGCTAAAACTGGTGGTGGATGATCGCGGCGGCGGGCTGGGCAGTGAAGCGCCGCAGTTGAGCGTGGCCGTGCCTGCCACGGAAATCGTATTCCTGGCACGCGGTAAAGGACCCTTCACGCTGGCCATCGGCAACCCGAACGTCAAGGCGGCGAACCTGTCGCTGGCCACCCTGATCCCCGACTTGAGTCCGGAAAAACTGGCCTCGCTCGGGACAGCGGAACCCGCTACGGCATCTGTTGCCAACATGGCAGCTGCGCCGATAGCGGTGCCGCAGAGCATGGACTTCAAACGCCTCGGGCTTTGGGCTGTTCTGCTGCTCGGGGTACTGTTTCTGGGCTGGATGGCGTTCAGCACCCTGCGCGCATCAAAACGCTGAAACACACAGGCTGTCGGGTGCGCTTTGCCCGACATCTGAACTGAAACAGTCATAAGCCAGTCTGATAGCAGTATTACGTCGCCACTCGCGTTAAACTGCGCGGGTTTTCATACCCCCTATTTTCGGAGCTATCCATGTCCCGCGTTACACTAAGTCGTTACTTGATTGAGCAGACTCGCAGCAACAACACCCCTGCCGATCTGCGCTTCCTGATCGAAGTTGTGGCGCGCGCATGCAAGGAAATCAGCCACGCCGTCTCCAAAGGCGCGCTGGGCGGCGTACTTGGCAGCATGGGCACCGAAAACGTTCAGGGCGAAGTGCAGAAAAAGCTCGATGTGATCTCCAACGAGATCCTGCTCGAGGCCAACGAATGGGGCGGTCACCTGGCCGGCATGGCGTCCGAAGAAATGGACAACGCCTACCAGATCCCGGGCAAATACCCGAAGGGCGCGTACCTGCTGGTTTTCGACCCGCTGGACGGCTCGTCGAACATCGACATCAACGCTCCGGTCGGCACCATCTTTTCGGTACTGCGTTGCCCGAACGAATACCTCAGCCAGAACGAAGCGCTGAATGAAAAGGCCTTCCTGCAGCCGGGCACCGAACAGGTCGCCGCCGGTTACGCCATCTACGGCCCGCAGACCATGCTGGTGCTGACTCTGGGCGACGGCGTGAAAGGCTTCACGCTGGACCGCGAAATGGGCAGCTTCGTGCTCACTCACGAAGACATCAAAATCCCGGAGTCCACCCAGGAATTCGCGATCAACATGTCCAACCAGCGCCACTGGGAAGCCCCGGTACAGCGCTACGTGAATGAGTTGCTGGCCGGCGAAGAAGGCCCGTTGAAAAAGAACTACAACATGCGCTGGGTCGCTGCGATGGTGGCCGACGTGCACCGTATCCTCACCCGTGGCGGTCTGTTCATGTACCCGCGCGACAGCCGCGAGCCTTCCAAGCCGGGCAAACTGCGTCTGATGTATGAAGCCAACCCGATGTCCTTCCTGGTCGAGCAGGCTGGCGGCGCATCCACCGACGGTCATCAGCGCATTCTCGACATTCAGCCGGAAGGCCTGCACCAGCGCGTAGCGGTGTACCTGGGTTCGAAAGAAGAAGTCGAGCGCGCTACTGCGTATCACAAAGAGTAAGAAGGCTTGCTGTGCGCCAGTGGTGATTCGGCCCGTCTGAATCACCACCTGGCGACAGGCAAACGAACATTCAATGCTGCGTTCGGCACAGGCCTGCGGGCCAACCATCTGATCTACGGCATAAATCCTTGCGCCGTCCGGGAACCAGATTCCCTTTTTCTCTTCTAAGCTTGCGGTACTGCGCCAGCCTGCCTCCGCTTGCACTGCGACGCGACCCCCTTCCGTTCAGGAGCTACACCCATGTCCTTGCGCACTGTCGCGTTACTCTCGTTCTGCGTATTTCTGGCTGCCTGCAGCAAGATCACCCAGGAAAACTACTCGAAAATTTCAGCCGGCATGCCCAAGGCACAGGTCGAATCCTTGCTGGGCAGCCCGACGGAATGCTCCGGCGCACTGGGCATGTCCAGTTGCACATGGGGTGACCAGAACACCTTTATCAGCGTGCAGTATGCGGCAGACAAGGTTGTGCTGTTCTCGGGTCAGGGTCTGAAATAAAACATGATCAAGGTACTGGTACGTTTCGGAATTTTTGTCATGGCCAGCTTTCTAGCCATCGGTTTTGCCCACTCGGCTGACAACCTCGAGCCAAGGACAGTCGACAGCGTCGACCTCAAGCAATATCAGGGCACCTGGTACGAGATCGCCCGCCTGCCAATGTTTTTCCAGCGCAAATGCGCCCAGTCCGAGGCGCTTTACGCGCTCAAGGACGACGGCAACATCGCTGTGACCAACCGCTGCCGCACTATCGAGGGCAAGTGGGAAGAAGCCAAAGGCACCGCTTCGCCGCAAGTGCCGGGCAAGACCGACAAGCTGTGGGTGGTGTTCGATAACTGGTTCTCACGCCTGCTGCCGGGCGTTGCCAAAGGTGACTACTGGATTCTGGACGTCAGCGAAGGCTACCGGACCGCCGTGGTCGGCAACCCGGACCGCAAATACCTGTGGCTGCTGTCGCGCACGCCGACAGTGTCTGCATCGGTCAAGGAAAACATGCTGAGCAAGGCTCGTCAGCAAGGCTACGACACCTCCCGCCTGATCTGGCGCGAAGATGATTCGAAGATCGGCAAGGGCGAGAAGTAAGCGGACTCCACTTATTGTACTCACGCTTGATCATCGTGCGACGCTCTGCGTCGCATGCCTTTCTGGACGCTCCGCGTCCGATTTTCGATGGGCGGCGCGGCGCAGATTTGTGACGCGGAGCGTCACCCACGGCATTCCCACGCTGGAGCGTGAGGAACGATAAGCGTCGTGGCTGAAAAGTGAGGAACGCCAAGCGTCCGCAAGAACACTATCGTGCCCATGCTCCGCGTGGGCATGCCGTTCTGGACGCTCCGCGTCCGATTTTCGATGGGCGGCGCGGCGCAGATTTGTGACGCGGAGCGTCACCCACGGCATTCCCACGCTGGAGCGTGAGGAACGATAAGCGTCATGGCTGGAAAGTGAGGAACGCCAAGCGTCCGCAAGAACACTATCGTGCCCATGCTCCGCGTGGGCATGCCGTTCTGGACGCTCTGCGTCCGATTTTCGATGGGCGGCGCGGCGTAGATTTGTGACGCGGAGCGTCACCCACGGCATTCCCACGCTGGAGCGTGAGGAACGATAAGCGTCTTGGCTGGAAAGTGAGGAACGCCAGGCGTCCGCAAGAACACTATCGTGCCCATGCTCCGCGTGGGCATGCCGTTCTGGACGCTCTGCGTCCGATTTTCGATGGGCGGCGCGGCGCAGATTTGTGACGCGGAGCGTCACCCACGGCATTCCCACGCTGGAGCGTGAGGAACGATAAGCGTCGTGGCTGGAAAGTGAAGAACGCCAGGCGTCCGCAAGAACACTATCGTGCCCATGCTCCGCGTGGGCATGCCGTTCTGGACGCTCTGCGTCCTCCCTCGCATCAGCCCAGCAATTCCCTCAGCACCTGTGCAAACGCTCGACTGCTTTGCTCCTCTGCGGCATGTCGCCCTTCGCGTATGACCCAGCGTCCATTCACGGCTACGTCGCGAATCTGTCGGTCGCTGCCGGCGAACAGCCAGCGGTTGAGGATGGCGTCGCCCGAAGCCGTGGCGATGTACGGGTCGTTGCCATCCAGCACCAGCCAGTCGGCGCGTTGCCCCACTTGCAGCGTACCAACCTGCTGCCCCAGCGCTTGCGCGCCACCCGCGAGCGCGGCGTCGTACAAGGTGCGGCCAACCATCGGCTGATCACTGCGATACAGCCGGTTACGACGCTGATCGCGTAGACGCTGGCCGTACTCCAGCCAGCGCAACTCCTCGACCACGCTGAGCGAAACGTGACTGTCCGAGCCAATTCCCCATCGGCCACCCTGGGCAATGTAGTCCACCGCCGGAAAGATACCGTCGCCCAGATTGGCCTCGGTGGTCAGGCATAACCCGGCCACCGCGCCACTTTGCGCCATCAGTTGCACCTCATCTGCCTCGGCGTGGGTCGCATGCACCAAGCACCAGCGGTTATCCACAGGGGCATTTTCATACAGCCATTGCAGCGGACGCCGACCGCTCCAGCTCAGGCAGTCATCGACTTCCTTCTGCTGTTCCGCAATATGGATATGCACAGGGCACTGCTGGTCGCTGGCCGTAAGCACTTCACTGATTTGCTGTGGCGTCACCGCACGCAGCGAGTGGAAGCACAGACCCAACTGCTGCGTGGGCTGAGCCGCCAGAAGCGGGCGTAGACGAGCCTGCAAATCCAGATAGCTGTCAGTGCTGTGGATAAACCGCCGCTGCCCTTCGTTGGGTGCCTGCCCGCCAAACCCCGAGTGGCTGTAAAGCACCGGCAGCAGGGTCAGGCCGATGCCGACCGAACTTGCCGCCTGACTGATCTGCACGGCCAGTTCGGCAGGATCTGCATAGGGTTTGCCGTCCAGGTCCTGATGCACGTAATGAAATTCGGCAACCGAGGTGTAACCGCCCTTGAGCATTTCGATGTACAGCTGGCGAGCGATAACGCCCAGTTGCTGCGGACTGATGCGCCCTACCAGGCGATACATGAGGTCGCGCCAGGTCCAGAAACTATCGTTGGGGTTGCCCGCCACTTCCGCCAGCCCGGCCATCGCCCGCTGAAACGCATGAGAGTGCAGGTTCGGCATGCCAGGCAGCAACGGGCCACTGACGATTTCGGCACCCTGCCGATCCGCATTGGCCTCGATGCGGGTCAAAACGCCTTCCTGGCTGACCTCCAGACGCACATTGTTGGCCCAGCCGTCGGGGAGTAACGCGCGCTCGGCAAAGAAGGCTGACATTGACTTCACACCTCATCACTGTAATTTGTATATACATATACAGACGTTTAAGCGACCGGTAAACCTTCGGCACGCTTGCCGAGCAGCAGGTTAATGGTTAGCGTGGCGCTCTCAGGCGTCTGAATCATCGTCAAAACGTCATTTTGAAAACAAGGACTCACACGTGTCGACTCCGCCCGCCTCTTCTTCCCTGGCAGCCCAGATGGGCGAAAGTCCCGCACCCTTGTACGCCCGCGTCAAACACATGATCGCCCTGCAGATCCAGAATGGCACCTGGCCGCCGCACCATCGCGTACCGTCGGAAAGCGAGCTGGTGACGCAACTGGGTTTCAGCCGCATGACGATCAACCGCGCCCTGCGTGAGCTGACCGTTGAAGGTTTGCTGGTGCGCATGCAGGGTGTTGGCACTTTTGTCGCCGAACCCAAAAGCCAGTCGGCGCTGTTCGAAGTGCATAACATTGCTGACGAGATCGCCGCGCGCGGCCATCGCCATACCTGCAAGGTCATGGTGCTAAAGGAAGAAGCCGCAGGCTCCGAGCGCGCTCTGGCGCTGGACATGCGCGAAGGCCAGCGGGTGTTCCATTCACTGATCGTGCACTACGAGAACGACATTCCGGTACAGATCGAAGACCGCTTCGTCAACGCCCAGGTCGCCCCGGACTACCTCAGGCAGGACTTCACCCTACAGACGCCTTATGCCTATCTGTCGCAGGTTGCACCGCTCACCGAAGGCGAGCATGTGGTCGAGGCGATCCTCGCCGAAGCCGATGAATGCACGTTGTTGCAGATCGATGCCGGAGAGCCCTGCCTGCTGATTCGTCGCCGTACCTGGTCAGGCCGCCAGCCCGTCACCGCTGCGCGCCTGATCCACCCCGGCTCCCGCCATCGCCTGGAAGGACGCTTTACCAAATGAGCCAGACTCGCCTCCTGCGTGCCGTCGACTACCCGCGCATGCCGTGGAAAAACGGCGGTGGCAGCACTGAAGAAATCGCTCGCGATGCAGGCCAGGACCTCGACGGTTTCGGCTGGCGGCTGTCGATCGCCGATATTGAAACCTCGGGCGGCTTCTCGGTGTTCGCCGGTTATCAACGCATCATTACCGTCTTGCAGGGCGCGGGCATGACACTGGACGTGGACGGCGTTACCAGCCGCCCGTTGCTGCCATCGGACCCGTTTGCGTTCAGCGGCGACAGTGAAGTCAGTTGCACACTGCTGGACGGGCCGATTCGCGACTTCAATCTGATCTATGCTCCTCACCGTTACACAGCACGCCTGCACTGGATAGACGTGCGTCATCCGCAACGGCTGTTCAGTTCAGCCGGCATCTTTGTGCTGTTCAGCATGGCCGAGCAAGTAACGATAAGCGTGAACGGCCAGCCGTGGGAAATTCTCGGTAAACTTGATTGCGCTCAAGTGGATAATTCTGGCGGTTTGCTGGAAATTGAACTGCAATCACCTCTCGCCAGTCGTTGCTGCCTGATCGAACTCACCGCCACGGGCCTGTAGACGCATTCCTGGCACCTCATAACAAAAATAGCCTTGCACTCAAGGATGACCATGACTCAAGTTTCCAACCGGGAAACGTCCAGAGGCGTTGCCGTCCTCACCCGTTTCCTCGCCTCCGAATCAGCAGGCGGCATCGTCTTGATGGCGGCGGCGCTGGCCGCCCTTATCGTCGCCAACTCTTCTCTCTCAGCGAGCTACTTCTCGATTCTGCACAGCGTCTGGCTGGGCCTGTCGGTGGAGCTGTGGATCAACGACGGGCTGATGGCCATCTTTTTTCTGATGGTCGGCCTGGAGATCAAACGCGAAGTGCTGGCCGGCGGCCTGGCAACCTGGGGACAACGCGCCCTGCCCGGCTTTGCAGCGGCGGGCGGCATGCTGGTGCCTGCGCTGATCTACATCGCGATTAACTGGGGCAATCCGCAAACCCTCAGCGGCTGGGCGATTCCAGCGGCCACCGACATCGCCTTCGCCCTCGGCGTGCTGTCGCTGCTGGGCAGTCGGGTGCCGACCTCGCTGAAGGTCTTTCTGGCCGCGCTGGCGATTCTCGATGACTTGGGTGCTGTAACCATCATCGCGTTTTTCTACAGCTCGGGGCTTAACCTGCCGATGCTGGCCGCCGCATTCGCGACCCTCGCCGTACTGATCGCGCTGAATCGCCTGAACGTCCGCCGTCTGCTGCCCTATTTGCTGCTCGGCGCGCTGCTATGGTTCTTCGTCCTGCAATCGGGCGTACACGCCACGCTGGCCGGCGTGGCGCTGGCGCTGTGCATCCCGATGGGCAAGCCCGAGGAGGAAGCACGCTCGCCGCTGCTGTTTCTTGAAGAAAAAATGCATTACTGGGTGGCGTTCGCTGTGGTGCCGATCTTCGGCTTTGCCAATGCGGGTGTATCGCTTTCCGGCATCACCCTGGCAAACCTGATCGACCCGGTGCCTATGGGTGTCGCATTGGGCCTGTTCGTCGGCAAGCAGATCGGAGTGCTCCTTGCCGCAGTGCTGGCGATTCGTGCCGGGCTGGCGACATTGCCGGAAGGCAGCAACTGGGTGCAGTTGTACGGCGTCGCTATTTTGTGCGGCATCGGCTTTACCATGAGCCTGTTCATCGGCAACCTGGCGTTTCCTGGTTCGCAGCACCTGATCGATGAAGTAAAAGTCGGTGTGCTGATCGGCTCGGGCCTCGCGGCAATTGCCGGTATTTTGCTGCTGCGCAGCCGTTTCAGCCGGCACTGAAAAAATATTTTCAAATCACTGCATCCGGATGGGTTTCTCGCGGGTAGTACATTCAGCAGCCACTTCGAGTTGCTGAGCGCGGTTAAACAATCTGGAGATTTCTGCATGAACGCAAAACGCTTGCTCTGCCTTGCTGGTAGCACCCTGGCTTTCACTTGCCTGTCATCCATTGCCATGGCTCAGACTGACCTGCCCGAAAGCGTCCGGGTACCGGCCGGCAACAAAGTCAGCATGACCACCACCGGGGTCGGCGAGATCACTTACGAGTGCCGCGCCAAAGCCAACATGCCCAACGAGATGGAGTGGGCATTCGTCGGTCCCAAGGCCGTGCTCAATGACAAGAGCGGCAAACAGGTCGGCACCTACTACGGCCCACCGGCCACCTGGGAAGCCAAAGACGGCTCGAAACTGACCGGTACTCAGGTTGCTGTGGCCCCGTCGAGCGCAGGCAACCTGCCGTACCAACTGGTCAAGGCCAACCCGGCTGAAGGCAAGGGCGCAATGACGGGCGTCACTTACATTCAGCGCGTGGCCTTGAAAGGCGGCGTAGCCCCGGCCAAAGCCTGTGCAGAGAGCAACAAGGGCGCGAAGGAAGTGGTCAAGTATCAGGCCGACTACCTGTTCTGGACCGCCAGCTGATCAATGCGCTTAATCAGGTGACCGTGCAACAGTAGGCTATGCTGCTGCACGGGAGCCTCGTGATGTCAGCGAGGCAGTAGTCTTCCTTTGATGGCGGATCATCTTGTCCTCGCACGAATCTCTCTTTGATTACGAAGCAACGTTGCAGGCCTGCGCTCGCGGTGACAAGCAGGCCTTGCAGCGTCTTTATCAACAGGAAAGCGCGCGGCTGCTCGGCGTCGCTCAGCGGCTGGTGCGTGACCGGGCGCTGGCTGAAGACATCGTGCATGACGCATTCCTGAAAATCTGGAGCCACGCGGCCAGCTTCGACGCGGCGCGCGGTTCGGCGCGTGGCTGGATATTCAGCGTGACCCGGCATCTTGCGCTGAACACGCTGCGCAACACGGCGCGCGAGGTACGTGTCGAGGATGACGGCAGCGACGATCATCACGAACAGGCAACCCTGGAAGGCTGGCAGGAAACCGGGGATGCTTTCGATTGGCGGGTCAATCCAGGACGGATGACTTCATGCATGGAGCAACTCGAGCCGGTACGCCGAAACTGTATCTTTCACGCTTACGTAGACGGCTATTCGCATCAGGAAATCGCGCAGAAGATCGGCGCGCCATTGGGTACGGTCAAAGCCTGGATCAAGCGCAGCCTGACGGCTTTGCGGGAGTGCATGGGATGAACCGGCCTTTAGACGACAACATTCATGACCTGGCGGGCGAGTATGTGCTCGGCACCCTGTCGGCACAGGAAAGGCTCAACGTAGAGCGTCGCCTGCCCCACGAGCCTGATCTGCAGGCGGCCATCGACGCTTGGGAGCAGCGCCTGCTGCCCCTGACAGAGTTGGCCGAACCGGTTACGCCATCGCCCGGCCTGTGGGATCGCATCGAACGTAACTTGCTGGAGCTGGCAGCACCCGCCAAAGCGCTGCATAGACAGCGAGTGCGCTGGTGGGACAACCTGTCGGTCTGGCGGGGGCTGGCGGGTGCCGGATTAGCGGCGTCGCTGGTGCTGGGCATGACGTTGCTGACCCGCGCGCCGGCGCAACCGTCCTACCTCGTGGTATTGGTCGGGCCGCAGGACAAGGCTCCCGGCTGGGTTGTGCAAGCCAGCAACTCGCAGGAAATCCAGCTTATTCCGCTTGGCGTGTTCGAGGTTCCGAACGACAAGGCGCTGGAGTTCTGGACCAAGGGTGACGACTGGCAAGGCCCGGTCTCACTCGGGCTGGTCAAGCCGGGTCAGAGCCTGCATGTTCCGCTGGACAAACTGCCGCCACTGCAACCCAATCAGCTGTTCGAACTGACTCTGGAGAAATCCACCGGTTCGCCAATAGGCAAGCCTACCGGGCCGATCCAGTTCATCGGCCGGGCAGTGAAGGTGATCTGATAACGGAGCGATCTCACTTCTTGCTGCAATCATCCTGTTGCAGCAAATTGGCCTGGGTCAGGTTGCAGCCCGCCGGTACGCTGCGGGTCAGCCAGACATTGCCGCCGATGGTCGAGCCCTTACCGATGGTGATGCGCCCCAGAATGGTCGCACCCGCGTAGATCACCACGTCGTCTTCAACGATTGGATGCCGTGCATGGCCTTTCTGCAACTGGCCGTCCTCGTCCGACGGGAAGCGCTTGGCGCCCAGGGTCACGGCCTGATAGATCCGCACCCGCTCGCCGATGATCGCGGTTTCGCCAATTACCACGCCTGTTCCATGGTCGATAAAGAAGCTCGGGCCGATCTGCGCGCCCGGATGAATATCGATACCGGTCGCCGAATGGGCGATCTCCGAGCTGATGCGCGCCAGTAATGGCAGACCGGCGCGATACAAATGGTGCGCCAGACGATGGTGGATCACCGCCAGAATGCCGGGGTAGCACAGCAGCACTTCATCAACGCTGCGTGCAGCCGGGTCGCCGTGGTAGGCGGCCAGCACGTCAGTGTCCAGTAACAGACGAATACCCGGCAGGGCCATGGCGAAGCCCTGAATCAGCTCGAGCGCTCGCGCATCGATGCTCTTCAGGTCACCGCCCTGCTGATGAGCGACGTAGCGCAGCTCCAGGCGGGCCTGGGCCAGCAGCGCATTGAGTGCCACATCCAGCGTATGCCCCACGTAAAAATCTTCGCTTTCTTCACGCAGGTCCACCGGGCCAAGCCGCATCGGGAACAACGCCCCGCTCAGCGCTTCAAGAATTTCGCCCATGGCTGCACGCGAAGGCAGTTCGCGCCCGCCGTGCTCGCCGCTTACGCGACGGTTACGAGCCCGCCAGTCTTCACGCGCGCCGCGCAACTGGCTGACGATCCGCTGCAACTGCCAGTGGCTGGAACTGCCGTCGGCGGATGCTTCTGGAATATCGCTCACGCTTGACTCTCCTTGATGTGAAGGGTGGCGACCGACAGTGCTGGCCGCTGCTGTTGCCACTCTACGGCAAACATTCAGACGAAAAAAACAACAATTTCTGTAGGAATACGCCAACAGAGCAGTGAGCACAGATAAGTTGCCGTGCGGGAAACGTCTGCCTATAGTCCGGTGACTCTCTACACGGCTTACCGACCACCATGATCAAAAATCAGCTTGCCTGTTTCAATCGCCTGGACTTGATCAGCGCGCCGACGGCTCTGGAAAAGCTTGAGCGCCTGTCGATCTGGGCAGATCGCGATATCTACATCAAGCGTGATGACACCACCACCCTGGCGCTGGGCGGCAACAAGGTTCGCAAACTTGAATACCTCGCCGCAGACGCGCTGGCCCAAGGTGCCGACACGCTGATCACTGCGGGCGCTATCCAGTCCAACCATGTTCGCCAGACTGCTGCCCTGGCGGCGCGCCTGGGCCTTGGCTGCGTGGCGCTGCTGGAAAACCCCATCGGCACTGAAGACCCGAGTTACCTGAAAAACGGCAATCGCCTGCTGCTGGAGCTGTTCGATGCCAAGGTCGAGCTGGTCGAAAACCTCGACAATGCTGACGAACAACTGCACGCGCTGGCTGCGCGTCTGCGCTCCAGCGGCAAGAAGCCTTATCTGGTACCCATCGGTGGCTCAAGCCCGGTCGGTGCGCTGGGTTATGTTCGCGCCGGGCTGGAACTGGCTGAGCAGATCAAGCAAACCGGCATCGACTTTGCGGCGGTTGTTCTGGCCTCCGGCAGCGCGGGCACCCACAGCGGCCTGGCGTTGGCACTGGCTCACGAGTTGCCGCAATTGCCGGTTATCGGCGTGACCGTTTCGCGCAGTGAAGAAGCACAACTGCCCAAAGTGCAGGGCTTGGCCGAGCGCACGGCACAATTGCTGGATATAGCCCTGCCGGAGCATTTCAAGGTTGAACTGTGGGACGAATATTTCGCTCCGCGTTATGGCGAACCGAACGCCGGTACGCTGGCGGCGATCAAGCTGGTGGCCAGCCACGAAGGGCTGTTGCTGGACCCGGTTTATACCGGCAAGGCCATGTCCGGCTTGCTGGATGGCATTGGCCGTCAACGCTTCAACGACGGCCCGCTGATCTTTCTGCACACTGGCGGTGCTCCGGCGCTGTTTGCCTACCCGGATGCGTTTGATCAGTAACTTTTCAGCCGGCGCAGCTTTTATGCCTTTTGATAGGAAAAATAACTTTTTTTGTTATTTTTCCTCATAAGCAGATGGCTATATAGTCGCGCCCGGCAGGCAACAACTCTGACGCAACACCTGACGTAACTGCCTGAAAAAAAGCTGAATAATCAGCACGATGTTGCTTGAGTCGGGTCAGAAAATGGCCAGACACTTCCATACCAACAAGGGGCTCGCATGAACATTTCCGCTATTCGTCGCACGTTTCTTTTCTCGGCACTGGGCTTGATGCTCGGTACCGGTATCGCCGGGCAAGCCATGGCTGGCGAGCAACTGCAGAAAATCAAGGATAGCGGCACGCTTAATGTGGGCCTTGAAGGCACTTACCCGCCGTTCAGCTTCGTCGATGAAAACGGCAAGCTCACCGGCTTCGAAGTAGAGTTTTCCGAAGCGCTGGCCAAGGAACTGGGTGTGAAAGCCAAGATCCAGCCATCGAAATGGGACGGCATTCTGGCCGCTCTGGATTCCAAGCGTCTGGATGTGGTGATCAATCAGGTGACCATCTCCGAGGAGCGCAAGAAGAAGTACGACTTCTCCGAGCCCTACACCGTGTCCGGCATTCAGGCGCTGGTTCTGAAGAAGAACGCAGACACCATCAAGACAGCCAAGGACCTGACCGGCAAGAAGGTTGGCGTGGGGCTGGGCACCAACTACGAACAATGGTTGAAGGAAAACGTCCCGGGCGCAATCGTCAAAACCTATGACGATGACCCGAGCAAAATTCAGGACCTGAGTGTAGGCCGTATCGACGCGATTCTCGTTGACCGTCTGGCAGCTCTGGAAATGGCCACCAAGACCAAAAACAAACTGGTGCCCGCAGGTGACGCGTTTTCCCGTCAGGAGTCCGGCATTGCCCTGCGCAAAGGCGAACCCGAGTTGCAGGCAGCTATCGACAAGGCGATCGACAAACTGCGCGCCGACGGCACCCTGGAAAAACTGTCGAAGAAATACTTCAACGCTGACGTCACCAAATGATCGAAGAGAGCCTTCAGCTCGCGCTGGACTCCGCGCCCTTTCTGCTCAAGGGCGCGTATTACACCGTCTTCCTCAGCCTGGGCGGGATGTTTTTCGGATTGCTGCTGGGCTTCGGCCTGGCATTGATGCGCCTGTCGCGCCTCAAACTGGTGAACTGGATTGCACGCATCTACGTGTCGTTCTTTCGCGGTACGCCCTTGCTGGTTCAGCTGTTCGTGATTTATTACGGCCTGCCGGAACTGGGTATCCAGCTTGAACCCCTGAGCGCGGCACTGATCGGCTTTTCGTTGAACATGGCCGCTTATGCTTGTGAAATTCTGCGTGCGGCCATCAGCTCTGTGGAACGCGGTCAGTGGGAGGCTGCCGCAAGCATCGGCATGACCCGCTGGCAGACCATGCGCCGGGCCATACTGCCGCAAGCAGCACGCACGGCCTTGCCGCCGCTGGGCAACAGCTTCATTTCGCTGGTCAAGGACACCGCGCTGGCCGCCACCATTCAGGTGCCGGAGCTGTTCCGCCAGGCGCAGTTGATCACCGCACGCACCTTTGAAATTTTCACCATGTACCTGGCCGCCGCACTGATCTACTGGATCCTTGCCACGGCGCTCTCGCACCTGCAAAACAAGCTGGAAGCCAGGGTCAACCGGCATGATCTGGAGACCTGACGCATGATAGTCGTTGAAAAACTCACCAAGAAATTCAAGGGCAATCAGGTGCTCAAGGGCATCGATCTGCGTATCGAAGCCGGGGAAGTCGTCGCCATCATCGGTCCCAGTGGCTCGGGCAAGACCACCCTGCTGCGCTGCCTGAACCTGCTGGAGACACCGGATAGCGGCAGGATCAAGGTGGGCGACATCGAGATCGATGGCACACGTTCCATGAACCAGCAACAGGGGTTGATTCGCCAGTTGCGCCAGCAGGTAGGGTTCGTGTTTCAGAACTTCAATCTGTTTCCGCATCGCACAGCGCTGGAAAACGTCATTGAAGGCCCGGTAGTGGTCAAGAAGGTCGCGCGGGAAGCCGCCGAGGCGCTGGGCAGGAAACTGCTCGCCAAGGTCGGTCTGACCGGCAAGGAAGACGCCTACCCGCGTCGTCTCTCGGGCGGGCAGCAGCAGCGCGTGGCGATTGCACGGGCGCTGGCGATGGAGCCGCAAGTGATTCTGTTCGACGAGCCAACCTCGGCACTGGACCCGGAACTGGTTGGCGAGGTGCTGACCACTATTCGCGCCCTGGCCGAAGAAAAGCGCACGATGGTGATCGTCACCCACGAGATGAGCTTTGCACGGGAGGTCGCCAACCGGGTGATCTTCATCGACAAGGGGGTGATCGTGGAGCAAGGCGAAGCCAAAGCACTGTTCGCCGACCCTAAGGAAGAGCGCACACGGCAGTTTCTTGAGCGCACTCGTCACTGATCATGCCGGTAGGTCCCCAAAAAAGCAGCGTCCATCAACGGCGCTGCTTTTTTCTTACATTTCAGAAGGCGTTAATCGTTCAAGATCCTTGCTCAATTCCCGCGTAATTTTCCGAAAAATCATCGAAATAATAAAATCGGCCTACGTCAGCTCTCATACCTGATTCGTAGTCGGCTGGCCTGAGACACACGCCCCTTGCCGAACACACTCTTCTGAGCCCTCCTCCGTCGGTCACTGCCTGTTGCTATTGGTACTTTGTGGTAGGACGGTTGTTTATCGCGAAGTAAACAGTTCCAAATAAACCGTGTAGGAAGTCTCCGGTTTTCAAGTAAAACACTAGCAAACGCCACCCACATATTGACAAGTGCCTGCAAAGCCCATTAGCTCATACATATCACTCAGTTAGTGAGACACTAAAGTTTCAAGCCCTCTTTTCATACCATTTGTAATGTTTGCCATAAGTTGGATATTTAAGGTACTTATCCCACCGCCTTAAGCGCACCTCTTATTACTTCAACATGACAATTTATGACGAATCGTTACTTAAACTATTGATTATCAGGAGCACCCGTACATGAGCCAAATCATTTGCAAACCGACCCCTCTGGGCCTGTCAGCCCCTTCCATACCGCTGGCCAGCCGACATGGCATAGGCGTGAGAGGTGCCTCTCAACTGCTTGTTCATGTGGCCCCCTATGACAGCATGGACGAGGGAGACCTGATCGAACTGTTCTGGGACGGCTGTTACGTCGCGTCAAAAATATTGAAGGCATCCGACGTCGGCAAACCCGTTGTCCTACGCGTGCCGGAAAGCTTTCTACAGAACGGCAAAGCAAGAACTTACTACCGGGTCATGAAAATAGGCGGTTTGCCCATAACCTCGCCCTGCCGCAAGCTATGGGTGAAGCTGAACGCACCAGGCGGGCAATTGGTCAGCACCAACACGGAAGAAAACCAGGGGCTGGCACCCCTGTATGTTGTGCCATCGGTAATACGTCGAGGACTGTCGCGCAGGCACCTGGAAGGCGGTTTACCGATGACCATCGAGCCGTACCTGAACATGGCTGTCCACGACGAGATCACTGTGCGCTGGGGCGATTTGCGTATGGACCTGCCGCCGCTTGTTGCCGAAGACGTCGGTGAGCCTGTCGATCTGGTCGTGCCGCCCGCGCTGATACTGGAAGGCGGAGAGGAACAACAACTGGAAGTGACTTACTGTGTTATAGACCGAGTGGGTAACAACTCGCTCTGGGCTCCGCCACGGGTAATACGGGTTCAGCCACTGGGCCATTACACTGATTGAATACGACGAATCGAATAATCGAGGCTCCTGAAAAAATCACCTGCAAAATAGCCGGCGCGGTAATAGCAGTCATCAATAAAATAAACATTGGTAACTTATGTCCGCTACTTTTTAAACCTATGCCGCGCATGCAATAAACGGCGAAATCGCGCAGGCGTCAGCGGTGTTCATTTCGCATTTGATTCTGCACCTCGGTCTGGCACGTGGGGTGACGTCGGTTGAGGCGCTGAACGGACGCAGACGACTGACAATTACTGTCTATGCTTATTCCAAAAAGCACGTTTTAAAAAATTTTATACACGCTTAGGGTATATATACCGGACCACCGGACATCGTGATGTTTTCCAGCCGCACTTGATGCGGTCTACTGCTACGAGGTTCCGATGGTCCCTTTCACAACTACCCCTGTGGATAAACCCAGGGCTGTACCTACTGACGGTGAGCGACGCGAGTCTGATCCGACGGCGGTAGCAGCCCACCACGTCGAGGCTTCACAAGAGCCTGACGTAGCTCCCCGACTGCTTGCGGCCAAGGTGTTGCAAAACGACGCCGAGGCCATTGCAGCCGCTCATGAACTGGCAGCGGCAGCCAGGATCAACGCTGCAAACCGCGACCGGCAACGCGCTTTGCCGTGGGCTGAAATCGAACAATTCACCCGTAGCGGACTGGGCAGCATATCCATCCCGCGCGCGTACGGCGGGCCGCAAGTATCGTTCGTCACGGTGGCCGAGGTGTTCAGGATTATTTCTGCTGCCGACCCCGCATTGGGACAAATTCCGCAAAATCAGTTTGGCATCCTGCACCTGCTGCAGGGCAGCGCCACCGAACAGCAGAAAAAAACACTGTTTCAGAGCGTGCTGGACGGCTGGCGCATCGGCAACGCCGGGCCGGAGCGTGGCACCAAAAACACGCTGGAACTCAAGGCACGGATCACCGCCAATGGCGACCGCCTGACCATCACCGGACAAAAATTCTATTCCACCGGCGCGTTGTTTGCGCATTGGGTCGCGGTCAAGGCGCTGGATGATCAGGGCCGGCAGATCATGGCCTTCGTCAAACGCGGCACACCGGGGCTGCGCATCGTCGATGATTGGTCGGGCTTTGGCCAGCGCACCACCGCAAGCGGTACCGTGCTGCTCGACAATGTTGCGGTCGACGCCGGGCAGGTGGTCGACAACTGGCGTCTGGCCCTGACGCCCAATATTCAGGGTGCGGTATCGCAGTTGATCCAGGCTGCGATAGACGCGGGCATTGCTCGCGGTGCAATTGATGATGCGATTGCGTTCGTTCGCGAGAAATCCCGTCCGTGGATCGACGCCAATGTCGAGCGTGCCAGCGACGATCTCTATGTGATCGCCGACATCGGCAAGCTGAAACTTGAGCTGCACGCCGCCGAAGCGTTACTGCGCAAGGCGGGTCAGGAACTCGACGAAATCAACGCTGCGCCCATAGACGAGCACTCGGCAGCGCGCGCTTCCATTGCCGTGGCGCGTGCCAAGGTGCTGACCACCGAAATCTCCTTGTTGGCCAGCGAAAAGCTGTTCGAACTGGCGGGCAGCCGCGCGACCCTGGCCGAGTTCAATCTCGACCGCCACTGGCGTAACGCACGCGTCCATACCCTCCACGACCCGGTGCGCTGGAAATACCACGCAGTCGGCACCTGGCATTTGAACGGCACCCTGCCTGCTCGCCATTCCTGGATCTGAACCAGACCACTGGAGAACACCTTTGATGAGTTCCAACCTTCAGGCGCGCGACAACGCAGCGCTGATTACCAGTGACGCTCAGGCCCTGCAAACAGCCCGCGAACTGGCCCTGCACTTCAAGACCGACAGCGCACAACGCGACCGCGAGCGTCGTTTGCCTCATGCCGAACTCGACCTGTTCAGTCAGTCCGGTCTGTGGGGCATCAGTGTCCCGAAGGCCTTTGGCGGCGCGGGTGTTTCAAACGTGACGCTGGCCAAGGTGATACAGCTGATTTCCGAAGCCGATGGCTCGCTGGGCCAGATTCCGCAAAACCATTTCTATGCCCTCGAGGTGTTGCGCGTGAACGGCAACCCGCAGCAACAGGCGCAACTGTATGCCGAGGCGCTGGCTGGCGTGCGGTTCGGCAACGCGCTGGCCGAACTGGGAACCAAAACGGCACATGACCGCACCACTCGCCTGACCCGTGACGGCGACGGTTATCGCATCAATGGCCGCAAGTTCTACGCGACCGGCGCGCTGTACGCGCAACGTATTCCCACCTCGGTGATCGACGACGAGGGTGTGCAGCAACTGGTTTTCGTCGCGCATGACAGCGAGGGCCTGACCGTCATCGACGACTGGAGCGGTTTCGGGCAGCGCACCACGGGCAGCGGCTCGGTGCTGTTCGACAACGTGTACGTCCGCGCCAACGACGTCGTGCCGTTCCAGAGCGCTTTCCAGCGCCCCACTACGGTCGGGCCGCTGGCGCAGATTCTTCATGCGGCGATCGACACCGGCATCGCCCGCGCAGCCTTTGAGGACGCCCTGACCTTCGTGCAGACGCGCACCCGGCCGTGGATCGACTCGGGTATCGAAAAGGCCGTGGACGACCCACTGACGCTGCACAGCTTCGGCAAACTCGGTATTCGCCTGCACGCCGCCGAAGCACTGCTCGAGCGCGCCGGGGAGTTTCTCGACGTTGCCCAGGCAGACAGCAATGCCGAAACCGTGGCCGCCGCCTCGATAGCCGTTGCCGAAGCCCGCGCCATCAGCACAGAGATTTCCCTGGCGGCCGGCTGCACGTTGTTCGAACTGGCTGGCAGTCAATCGACACTGGCTGAACACGGCCTGGATCGCCACTGGCGCAATGCGCGCGTTCATACGCTGCACGATCCGGTGCGCTGGAAGTTTCACGCCATCGGCAATTACTACCTCAACGACACCAACCCTCCGTTGCGGGGGACGATCTGATGGCGCGTAAAAAGATCCTCCTCAACGCGTTCAACATGAACTGCATCGGCCATATCAATCATGGTCTGTGGACGCATCCGCGTGATACCTCAACGCAATTCAACAGCCTGGAATACTGGACCGAGCTGGCGAAACTGCTGGAACGTGGTCTGTTTGACGGTTTGTTCATCGCCGACATCGTGGGCGTGTACGACGTCTATCAAAACTCGGTGGACGTCACCCTCAAGGAAGCCATCCAGTTACCGGTCAACGACCCGCTGCTGCTGGTTTCGGCAATGGCTGGCGTGACCAGACACCTGGGCTTTGGCCTGACGGCCAACCTGACCTACGACGCGCCCTATCTGTTCGCCAGGCGCATGTCGACGCTCGATCATCTGAGCCGTGGCCGGGTGGGCTGGAACATCGTGACCGGCTACCTCGACAGCGCGGCGCGGGCGATGGGTCTCACCGAGCAGAACGAGCACGACCGCCGTTACGATCAGGCCGATGAATACCTGGAGGTGCTCTACAAGCTCTGGGAAGGCAGCTGGGAAGACGATGCCGTCATCAATGACCGCGAGCAGCGCGTCTATGCCCAGCCGGGCAAGGTGCACAAGGTACGGCACCAGGGCGAGTTCTATCAGGTCGAGGGCTACCACCTGTGCGAGCCGTCACCGCAACGCACGCCAGTGCTGTTTCAGGCCGGCAGTTCGGAGCGCGGCCTGCAATTTGCCGGGCAAAACGCAGAATGCGTGTTCATCAGCGGCCAGAACAAGACCGCGACCCGCGAGCAGGTAGACAAGGTGCGCGCCAGCGCAGTGAAGGCCGGGCGCAACCCGGAGGACATCAAGGTGTTCATGGGCCTTAACGTCATTGTCGCCGCGACCGAGGCGCTGGCTCGGGAGAAACACGCCGAGTACCGCCACCATGCCAGCGCCGAAGCAGGCGTGGCGCACTTTGCGGCGTCGACCGGTATCGACTTTGCAGAGTACGAACTGGACGAACCCATTCAGTACGTGAAGAGCAACGCCATTCAGTCCGCGACCAGAAACCTGAAAAACAACGACTGGACCCGCCAGAAACTGCTCGATCAGCACGCGCTGGGCGGCCGTTATATCACCCTGGTCGGCTCGCCTGAACAGGTCGCTGATGAGCTGGAATCGTGGATTGCAGAAACCGGCCTGGACGGTTTCAACCTGACCCGCATCGTCACGCCAGAGAGTTACGAGGACTTCATCGATCTGGTGATCCCGGAGTTGCAACGCCGCGGGTCCTACAAGACCGCTTACGAAGACGGCAGCCTGCGCAAAAAACTGTTTCCGGAAGGTACGGATCGATTGCCGGAACGGCACGCGGGAGCGGCACACCGGCGTATTTGATTTTCAAACGGACGCAGAGCGTCCAGAACGGCATTACCACGCAGAATGCTCGGCGTTATACATAAGTCTGCTCTTGATTCTGGCCGAAGGCCGTGGGAGCGGGCTTGTCCGCGAAAGGGCCGGTATATTCTCTAAAAATGCATCTACTGAGATACCGTCTTCGCGGACAAGTCCGCTCCCACAAAGCTCCATATTCAAGGAATCTCAGGACTTTGTGCAGAACGCAGGAGCAATAATTTCTTAAAGGACCGCACCATGAGCAAAACCCTCGCTGCACTGGCCCTCGGGCTGTTGACCCTGACCGCTTACGCTGACGACAAACCCTTGAAAGTCGGCACCACGGCAGCCTTCGCCATACCGCTTGAAGCCGCTGTCGAAGAAGCTGGCAAGCAGGGCCTGAAAGTCGAGCTGGTCGAATTCACCGACTGGATCGCCCCCAACGTCACCCTCGCCGCAGGCGATATCGACGTGAACTACTTCCAGCACATCCCTTTCCTGACCAACGCCAATGAAGCCGCCGGTTTCGGCCTGGTGCCCTACGCGCCGGGAATCATCAACAACGTGGGTCTGTACTCGAAAAAGTACAAAAGCTTCGATGAGCTGCCGACCGGCGCAACCGTGGCCATTGCCAATGACCCGATCAACAGTGGACGCGGCCTGCAACTGCTGGCCAAGGCCGGGCTGATCACGCTCAAGCAAGGCGTCGGCTACAAGGCGACCGAGGAAGACATCACCGCCAACCCGAAAAAGCTCAAGATCATTCAGGTTGAAGCCGTACAGCTGGTGCGCGCCTACGATGACGCCGACCTGGTGCAGGGCTACCCTGCCTATATCCGTCTGGCCAAAACCTTTCCCGCCGACTCGGCCATCCTGTTCGATGGCCTGGACCACCCGGAATACGTCATTCAGTTCGTGATCAAACCTGATCATAAAGATGATCCGCGTCTGGCTAAATTCGTCGATATCTATCAGCACTCGCCCGTCGTCCGCGCTTCGCTCGACAAGGTCAACGGCAAGCTTTACCAGGCGGGATGGAAAGAATGACCGCAACCGCGCAACGCCAACTGCCACTCGATACCCCGATCGCAAGCACACTGGCGCAACAGGCCGAGCTGCACCCGGAGCTGAATCGCGCCCATGTGCGGTTCATCAACCTGGGCAAGACCTATCACGGCAAGCAAGGCCCCGTTGAAGCGCTGGGCAATATCGACCTGGCTGTCCAGCGCGGCGAGATCTTCGGCATTATCGGCCGCAGCGGCGCAGGCAAGTCCTCGCTGATCCGCACCATCAATCGCCTGGAACAACCCAGCAGCGGCCGGGTGCTGATCGATCAGGTGGACATCGGCGAGTTCGACGAAGACAAACTGGTGGAGCTGCGCCGACGCATCGGCATGATCTTCCAGCACTTCAACCTGATGTCGGCCAAGACCGTCTGGCAGAACGTCGAGCTGCCGCTCAAGGTCGCAGGCGTGCCCAGGGAGCAACGCGCGCGCAAGGTCGCGCAGTTGCTGGAACTGGTGGGTTTGCAGGACAAGCACAACGCATACCCCGCGCAACTGTCCGGCGGGCAGAAACAGCGCGTCGGCATTGCCCGCGCACTGGTGCATGATCCCGCAATCCTGTTGTGCGACGAGGCCACTTCAGCACTGGACCCGGAAACCACTCAGTCGATCTTGGGCCTGTTGCGCGAAATCAATCAGCGCCTGGGCCTGACCATCGTGCTGATCACCCATGAAATGGCGGTTATTCGTGATATCTGCCACCGCGTTGTGGTGCTGGAGCAAGGCCGGATAGTCGAGCAAGGGCCGGTCTGGCAAGTGTTTGGCGACCCACAGCACGACGTCAGCAAAACCCTGCTGGCACCGCTGCAAACCGGGCTGCCGAAGGAGTGGGCCGAGCGTCTGAGCGATCAGCCGCAACGGCCTGATGCAGCCCTGTTACTGGATGTGCATTTTACCGGTGCCAGTGACCAGGGGCCTGATCTGGCCGCGCTGTTTGCCGCGCTGGGCGGCAAGGTGCAATTGCTGCAGGGCGGGGTCGAGCGCATTCAGGAGCGGGCCATCGGCCACTTGATTCTGTCGGTCGCCGGCTCAGTGCATACACGCGACGAGTTGCTGGCACGCGCCCGTCAACTGGCGCCACGCGCGGAGGTATTGGGTTATGTGGGTTGATCGTTTGCTGCAAGGCACCCTCGACACGTTTCTGATGGTCGGTGTGTCGTCATTGATCGCACTGCTGCTGGGCATCCCGCTGGCGGTGATTCTGGTCACCAGTTCCAAAGGCGGCATCTATGAGGCACCGGGGATCAACCGCGTGCTGGGTGCCTTCGTGAACCTGTTTCGCTCTATTCCCTTCCTGATTCTGATGGTCGCGCTGATCCCGTTCACGCGGATGATCGTCGGCACCACGTATGGTGTCTGGGCAGCCGTTGTGCCGCTGACCATTGCTGCCACGCCGTTCTTTGCACGGATCGCCGAAGTGAGCCTGCGCGAGGTCGATCACGGCCTGGTCGAAGCGGCGCAAGCGATGGGCTGTCGGCGCTGGCACATCATCTGGCACGTATTGCTGCCAGAAGCGCGCCCCGGCATCGTCGGCGGCTTTACCATCACGCTGGTGACGATGATCAACTCATCAGCCATGGCCGGTGCCATCGGCGCAGGCGGGCTGGGCGACATTGCCTATCGCTACGGCTATCAGCGCTTCGATACGCAGGTGATGCTGACCGTGATCGTCTTGCTGGTGGCGGTCGTAGCGCTGGTGCAACTGGGCGGTGACCGGCTGGCGCGCAGCTTCGACAGGCGCTGAGCAGCCGCAACGCAGCGAGGGTATATTGGCGGTCTTCCTTTACCGGACCGCCCCTGATGAAACTCGACCCTCAGACGCTTGCGCAGATTACCTCGACCACCGTCAGCCATTACAACAGCGTGGCCGACGAATTTCGCGAAGGCACACGCGACCACGACGTCAGCCAGAATATCGATGCCCTGTTGCGGCATATCGAAGGCCCGGCACCGTGGCAGATTCTCGACTTCGGCTGCGGGCCGGGGCGTGATTTGAAGACGTTCACAGCGATGGGCCATGTTGCGGTCGGGCTAGACGGCTCAGAACGTTTCGCCGAAATGGCACGCGCCGAGACCGGTTGCGAAGTGCTACAGCAGAACTTCCTCGAACTCGACCTGCCGCAAGGCCGCTTCGATGGCCTCTTCGCCAACGCAGTGCTTTTCCACATCCCAAGACAGGAACTGCCACGCGTGCTGCGCGAACTGTATGCCACACTCAAACCGGGCGGCGTGCTGTTCAGCTCCAACCCGCGTGGTGAGAATCAGGAAGGCTGGAACGGCGAGCGTTACGGCGCGTACCACGACCTCGAAACATGGCGCGAACTGCTGACCGAAGCCGGGTTTAGCGAGCTGGAACACTACTACCGCCCCGCCGGGTTGCCGAGAGAGCAGCAGCCTTGGTTGGCGAGTGTCTGGCGGCGGCAGTGATGTGCGGCGCTGTGCAGTTCGTGTGCTGGTACTTCTGACAGTATCGCTCAGCAACCTGTGCGTCTTAGGATAGATTCAGCCACTTAAACAGGCGGCTTGCATCCATCCGAATCGATCAAAGGAACTGATCATGGCGAACGAATATCTGGAAAATGGCGATTTCAGCGACAATCTTACTCACTGGACAGCCCCAGTGGGCTTTGAGCCAGACTTCAAGCCCATGGAAGGCGAAGGTCAAAGCATCAAGCTGAATACGGGCGTGACCGTAAGCCAGTCTATTATTGAACTGCCCGCCCAGCGTCTGCATCTCGAGTTCGACGTTCTTAACGCAGAGGATGTAGACGACGTGTTCTTCGTCGTGGTCGTGGGTGGCTACAACATTAAGGATGAGATTAATCTGACGCAGGTCGTAAACTTCGCAACTCAGGAATGGGTGCATTATTCTGGCGACTTCGATTTCCAGGTGCAGCTCAAGAAATGCTTCTTGAATATATCTGCCCCGGCGGAGACCTCCAGCTTTTCGCCTTCAGGCCTGACAAAGGCCTCGCCGTTCGGCCCGGTACGGTTCGCCAACCTCAGCCTGTCCACGATCGACGTCAAGGACGCAGGCGAGACCGACTGATTGCCGGGTCGTCAGCCCTGCCCCGCGTTACAGGCGGCAGGGCACGCCGACCTCAATGCGCTGGCTGTGCGTGCTCGCCGTCACCCTTGTCAGCCGCTTCGCGACGCTGTTCGTCGGTTGGTTCCTTGATGCGGTACCAGGCCACGTACAACGCAGGCAGGAACAGCAGGGTCAGCAACGTGGCGATGATGATGCCACCGATCATGGCGTAGGCCATCGGGCCCCAGAACACTTCCCGCGCAATGGGGATCATGCCCAGGCTCGCCGCGGCCGCGGTCAGCAAAATCGGACGACGGCGATGCTCGGTGGCTTCGACCACAGCGTCCCAAGGCAGATACCCACTGCGCTCATAGGCATCGATCTGGGTCACCAGAATCACCGAGTTGCGGATGATGATGCCGATCAGCGCCAGCACCCCGAGAATCGCCACGAACCCCAGTGGCGTCCCCGTCGGGATCAGCGCCAGCACCACACCGATTAGCCCCAGAGGCGCGACACTGGCCACCAGAAACATCTTCTGAATGCTGTGCAACTGAATCATCAGGAACGTCGCCATGAGGAACAGCATCAGGGGCGCAACGCTGGCAATCGGCCCCTGCGCCTTGCTGCTTTCTTCGACCGTGCCGCCCGTTGCAACCTTGTAGCCGACCGGCAGACCAGCGGCGAACTTGTCGATTTCAGGTTGCAGCTGTTTGACCAGATCAGTTGGCTGAATCGCGTCCCGTACCGCGCCCTTGACGGTGATGGTCGGCATGCGATCGCGGCGCCAGACCAACGGCTGCTCCAGCTCGTAACCAACGGTGGCGAACGCCAGCAGCGGAATGGATGTTCCAGTCTGGGTCACGATTTGCAGGTTCTGCAGGGTTTCCGGCGTGCCGCGTTCTGCGTCTTCAGCACGTCCGATCACATTGATCAGATAGATATCATCACGCACCTGGGTCACGGTTGAACCGCTGACCACGCTGTTCATCAGCTTGGCGACGTCTTCCGACGACAGGCCCAACTGCCGGGCCTTGTCCTGATTGATATCGATGCGCAGCACCTTGCCCGGCTCGTTCCAGTCGTAGATCACTTCGCCCACATGCGAGTTGTGATCGAGCAGTTTGGCCAGCTCGATGGCGTGCTGGCGCACCTTGTCGATGTTCTCGCCGCTGACGCGATACTGCAACGGACGACCCACCGGAGGGCCCATCTCCAGCGCCTGCACATACGAACCGATGCCGACGAAGTCATCACGCAAGCGTTTTTGCAGACGGGCAGTCAACGCGCTCCGCTCCTCCAGGCCTTTGCTGACAATCACCAGCTGGGCGTAGAACGGATTTTCCAGCTGCTGATCGAGTGGCAGGTAGAAACGCAACGCGCCCTGGCCGATGTAGGTGCTCCAGCGCTCGATGTCCGGATCGTCCTTGAGGCTCGCTTCAAAACGATCCACCACCTTGCGCGTTTCGTTGATTGAGGCGTTCTGCGGCAGGTTCAGGTCGACCAGAATTTCCGGGCGGTCCGAAGACGGGAAGAACTGATTCTGCACGAACTGCATGGAGAACAGCGACGCGGCGAACAACCCTACCGTGATGGCAATCGCCAGCCAGCGATGGCGCATGGCCCAGAGCATGCTGCCGTTGAATGCCCGGCCGATGCGGCCCGGCTCTTCGGATTTCGGTTTGATGTTGGCGCTCAGAATGTGCACGCCGATCACCGGTGCGAACAGAACGGCGACCAGCCACGACACCAGCATCGCCACGGCAATCACGGCAAACAGCGTGAATGTGTATTCCCCCGCAGAGCTGTTGTTCAGCCCGATCGGCACAAAGCCGGCCACGGTCACCAGCGTACCGGTGAGCATCGGGAACGCTGTCGAGGTATAGGCGTACGTCGCGGCCTGCTCCTTGGATTCACCCATTTCCAAACGTGTGACCATCATTTCCACGGTAATCATGGCGTCGTCCACCAGCAGGCCGAGGGCGATGATCAGCGCGCCGAGGGAAATCCGTTGCATGGTGATGCCGCTGTATTCCATGAACACGAACACCATCGCCAACACCAGCGGAATCGAACACGCGACCACCAACCCTGCGCGAAACCCGAGGCTGACGAAGCTGACCAACAGCACGATAATCACTGCCTCGAACAACGCGCTGGTGAAGCCGCCCACAGCCTTGTTCACCACCTCGGCCTGATCCGACACCTTGTGCACGCCAATGCCGACTGGCAGCTCCGCTGTTGTAGCGTCCATACGTTCGTGCAGCGCCTTGCCGAAGGACTGGATGTTGCCGCCCTTCTGCATCGCGATGGCCAGGCCTATCGCCGGTTTGCCGTCGAAGCGGAACAGCGGCTTGGGCGGATCGGTGTAGCCACGGGTTATGTCAGCAATGTCGCTCAGACGATAAAAACGGTCATTGATGCGCAGATTGACTGCAGCCAGATCCTTCTCGGACGCGAACTGGCCGGAGGTACGCACCGAGATCCGCTCCGGCCCGGCTTCTATCACCCCGGCAGGCGTCACCGCGTTCTGCGATTGCAGGCTTTGCACCACCTGGCTCTGGTCGATGCCCAATGCTGCGAGCTTGCGTGTCGAGAAGTTCAGGTACACCACCTCGTCCTGCTGACCGATCATCTCGACCTTGCCCAGCCCGGGCACGTCGCGGATGTCGGCGCGGACCTTCTCGACGTAGTCACGCAACTGACGCATCGAGAAACCGTCTGCGGTAAACGCATAGATCGAGCCGTACACATCGCCGAACTCGTCGTTGAACGACGGGCCTTGCAGCCCCTGCGGGAACTGGCCACGGATGTCATCGACTTTCTTGCGCACCTGATACCAGATTTCCGGTATCGCCTTGGCGCTGGTGGTGTCACGCAGGTACACGAAGACCGTGGACTCGCCCGGTCGGGTATAGCTCTTCACGTAGTCCAGCGAGTCCAGCTCTTCGAGCTTCTTCTCGATGCGGTCGGTGACTTGCTCGAGAGTCTCATCCACCGTCGCGCCCGGCCAGCGGGTCTGGATAATCATGGTCTTGATGGTGAAGGACGGATCTTCCTCGCGCCCAAGCTTCATGTAGGAAAACACGCCCATCAGCAGCGCGACAAACATCAGGTACCAGACGAACGACTGATGCTTGATGGCCCACTCGGATAAATTGAAATTCCCTTTCATCGCGGGCTTTCCTCATCGACTTTGACTTTCTGGCCCGGCTTGAGGCTGTTGACGCCCGCGCTTACCACTTTTTCACCTGCCTTGACGCCGTCGGCCAGCACGAAACTGTTGCTGTCACGGCTGACAATGTTCACAGCCCTCGGGTTCACCGTCTGGTTTTGCGGGTCGACGATCCATATCTGGCTTTTGCCATCGGCCTGCTGCAAGGCATTGATCGGCAAACGCATGCGCGGCGTGATGGTCGAGCTGAGCGTCACGCTGATGGCCGTGCCCAGCCGGAAGGCCGCTGGCGTTTGCGCCAGCGTCAGACGTGCACGGCGGGTACGTGTGGTACGGTCGGCCTGAGGTTCGATTTCACGAATGGTGGCGGTGGTGTTCACTTCCGGGTTCAACTGACTGGCGACGGTGAATACCACGTCGGACGGCAGCTGGTCGGCCAGTGTGTCAGGGAGGTCGATCACCGCTTCCTTGATGTCCGGCCGCGCCAGGGTCACGACTTCCTGCCCGGCCGTAACAACCTGACCGGCTTCAACTTTCCATTCAGTGACCACAGCATCGTGATCACTGCGCAGCTCGCTGTAGCTCAATTGATCGCGGGCCTGTTGTGCAGCGGCTTTGGCCTGTTCCTGCGACGAGCGGGCGGTCTTCAGATCGGTCAGGGCGATGTCCAGTTGCGCCTGGGCACCCACACCGCGATCAAACAGTTCCTGCTGGCGGCGAGCATTGGCCTGAGCGTTGATCAACTGCGCCTGCACATTGGCCAGGTCGCCCTGCCGGGCACGCACTGTATTCTGCTGATCGGTCGGATCAAGGGTGGCGAGCAAATCGCCTTTCTTCACTTCAGCGCCTACGTCGACGTTGCGCCGGGCAATACGTCCCGCCACACGAAAACCCAACACGCTCTGATAACGCGCCTGAATATTGCCGGCAAAACGCCCGAAATCCTGATTTGACTCAGGCCTGGCTTCGACGAACACGACAGGACGCACCGGCTCCGGAGGGGCCTCGTCCTTGCCGCAGCCACTCAACAGAAAGCCACTGGACAGAAGGCCACCCAGCAACAGGCATGACGACAAACGCTTCATGGCTGCACCTGCGCGTTCTGCTGTTTGGGCTGTTCGGCAATCTCGACCTGCATGTCCGGGTGTAACAACTGTCCGCCTGCCACCACGACTTTCTCTCCACTTTTAAGCCCGTCGCCGATGATGACTTTGGCAGTCAGATAACGAGTAACGGTGACCCTGCGCAAATTGACTTTGCCCTGCTCGTCCACCACCCACACGGCAGGCTTGCCCAACTGCTCGCCAAGGTCCTTGGTCAGCGCCGCCCAAGGTAGCTCGACACTGGCATTGGCCGGTGCGCTCAGCGCCACGCTGACTACCGAGCCCAGGTCCATGCCTTCAGGCAGCGGATCGAGCGCGATCTTGACCTGTAAAGTGCCGGTTTGCGCCGAGACTGCCGGGGTCACTTCGCGTACTTTGCCGCTGACCTTGATGTCCGGGTTGTCGAGCAGCGTGACCTGCACAGGCTGATTGGTCGGCGGCTGAACGAACAGGGACTCGTAGACATTGAACACCGCATCCCGATCACCGTCGCGTGCCAGATCGAAAATCGGCATCGTGGCCTGCACCACCTGCCCGACTTCAGCCTGACGCGCGGTGATCACACCCGGCGCATCCGCGACCAGTGCGGTATACCCCAATTGCTCACGGGCATTGGCCAGTTGCGCTTGCGCAGCCTTCAACGAGCTTTCGCTGCCGCGCAAGGCGGCCTGGGCCGAGTCATATTCACTACGGCTGGTATAGCCTTTGGGCAACAGCTTTTGTTGCCGGACAAAAGCGGCGCGGGCCTGATTCACGCGGGCCTGCTCGGCGGCCACAGAGGCTGCGGCCGAATCGACATTGATCTGCAAATCCTTCGGATCAAGCCGGGCCAGCACCTGCCGGGCAGTGACCCGGTCGCCCACATCGACATTACGCTGAATGATCTTGCCATTGACCCGGAATGAAAGCCGGGTCTGCACCCGCGCCTGAACATCACCGGTCAGGGCGACACTGGCGGCGAAGTCGGCACTTTTTACCGTTTGCACATAAACCCTGGGCAGTTCGGGCGCCGCCGGTTTTTCCTCGCCACACCCCGTTAACATCGCCAAGGCAGCAGCGAGACCGAATGTAACCAGTCTAGAAGGAAGAACGGGCATGCAGACTCCTTGTGCGGCTGCCGGATGTGGGCGCGATAGGGCGAGAGAATAGCGTGACTATGCGACTGTGCGCGAGAGGGAGGGTTCATTAACTGGGCAGAAAGTGGGTAGACAAGAAAGACCTTCAAATGAGTGATTGGCCTAAAGGAACTCAGCGCATTTTTTAAGTTTTGCCGGTTCGAATTTCGGCGGGGACATTGCCTTGAGCGTCACTGCCGGAATTAAGCGTAGCTTATCGATTAAGCCAACGATTCAGTACCCTGGCGAATGGTAGTCGGCAACTCTTCAGTAATCGTTGGCATCTTGTGGACACGAGATAAAGCCTTTTTAAACTTAAGCTCTCTTATATTTTTGTATGTAGGGTCAACTCTTCTGCGAACAGACGACCTTGCCGGTGCAAGGTTTGATGATGATAGTTGTGCTCGTGGCAATGTAAAGGGTGCAGCCTGCAACCCAGCAGCGGTTTGCCAAGGTGATTGAGGTGTCAATGTTATCGAGTTTCTGATTGGAAAATCATGGGCCCAGCTAGCAAGCTCGATACTCTCCAGGTTAGGGATTGAACGCCCCACTCCAGCAGCCTTCTTTACAATTGAACTCAGAGCAAAACCAACGCCCGCAACAGCTAACACACTGCCCACGCCCATAAGCACCCCACTGAGCGTTGGATTCGATTCTTTTACGTGCGTAGACACATAAATTGACCCACCTCCAGTGAGCAATAACCCAGCCGCCAAAACCCCACTTAAGAAAGACGAAAAATGCCCGGTCGGGTCTATGTATTTGATCGGATTGTTTAGCCCATACGCATACGCATTCAACCCACCGTCACCAAACGGGCTAAAACTGTCCGGGCTGTTAAAGCGCATCAGCACCGGGTTGTAGGCGCGATAGCCATTGCCGAGCAGGTAATGGCCGGTTACCAGGTCAGGCTGCTCGCCGTTGAAACCGGGTAGTGCTGCGACTGTCTGCTCGGCTTGACGATGCCCGAACGGCGTATACGCGATATCAACCTGCCTCCCGTCTTCGCTCGCGTGCAGAACGCTGTTGTGCAGGTCACTGGCGACCATCGTCGTCATGACCTCTTCGCCCTCGCGACTCTGCTGCGCCAGTAACTGGCCGCCTGCGCGGATACAGGTCCGTTGCCTGTCGCCCAGTAACTCGGTCATCAGTTGCTCGCCGTTATAGAACCGACTGGAGAGGACCTGAGCCAGCGGGTTCAATGTGGAGACACGGTCCAGCGGGTCGTAGGTGTACGTGCAGAGGAGAGCCATGATCGATCCTTGATGATGGAGTAAGCGTTCAGGTGAATCAGGCTGGAGAAATCATGTACAGATAAATGTATCAGTACATCATGCGACTCAATTCGTCTGCCGGATCACCCCAAGGGCGTGTTTCTCGAATGGCGCTAGCGGTATCAGCGAACTCACTTTTTAAACTTGAACGCCTATCATTGAGCAGTTTTATATCTGCCCCTGCATCCTCCCAACGCTTGATGCGCGGGTTGAATGTCCGAACGGCCAGCACTGGAATCACCATGCCTATTGCAGTCGCGAGCAAAACATCCTTGGCAGGGCCGTCAGGGTCGACCGCGTTGATTACACGGCTTACGGTAAACACGGTGCTCGCTGCGATCTGGCCGAGTGCCGAGGAAGCTGTCAGTTTCGTTGATAGCGGAGCATTGCCCTTGGCGACAGCCTTTATCGCAGGAACAGCCGCCTTTACACCCAGGTAAGCACCGAACAAACCGAGCCCTATCCACACAAATGAAAGTATCTGACTCTCATCTATCTTATGCCCGGTCGGATCAGACCGATTAACCGGATCACCCGCGCAGTACGCATAGGCATTCATACCGCCCTTGCCAAACGGGCTCAGGCTGTCCGGGCTGTTGAAGCGCATCAGAACGGGGTTGTAGGCGCGATAACCATTGCCCAACAGATAATGACCGGTCAATGGGTCGGGTCGCTCATCGTTGAAGCCTGGCAGCTGGCTCAACGCTTGCCGATGCCCGTAGGGGGTGTAGGCGATAGGGTCAGACAAGCCGGCCGATACGGTGTGGAGCACGCTGTGCTGTTGGTCCGAGCCGATCAACAGCGTAGCGAGCGCTGACTGCGTGGCCAGCAACTGACGGTCGCGATGCAGGAACCGAACGTGTTCTGCCCCCTGAATCTCGCTGACCAGGGTGTCGGACTGATAGAACGAGCGGGCAATGGTCCCTGCCACAGGCGTGCGAGCCGCAAGCCGGTCAAGCGCGTCGTAGCGGTAACGGCACAGGGTAGTTTGCTGGCGCATGGTGAGTAACCGGAGTGGTCTTGATCGGCGAGGTAGGCCTCTTCAGGCACACAATGCATTGCGGGGACCGCAGCGGCTACTCGTAGAACTGCTAGGTTGCGTCAGGGGCTGTCAGTGGCTCTGAACACATTCCAGCGAGCGCTCCAGCTCGGCCTTGGCCATGTTGATCAGATGCACCACCGAGAACGCAAGATCACGTTTCAGGCCCTCGAGGTTGTCACCGGTTTCAGAAGCGGTGGCAGAGGCACAGCGCAGTATTTCGCTGACCTGTATCAGGGAATCTTCAAGAGAGTTGGGGAGCGGTGGAGACGGGGTCGAGTTGATCATCATGCGTGCCTCTGCAAGTAGGGCCATCAGATGTTCGCTGCTAAACAAACAAGGTGGCGACTTTGACGCGGGTTAGCAGACCGGTAGAGAACACAGACCCGGCGCACTCGAAAGTGCCCCACGCAAAGCCGCCATAAAACGGTAATTGCGCTGCGTGTCTCTGGACAGGCTGCTAAACCCGATCGCTGAAAAATCAGCGACCGACGCAGCCTAGTGCGCAGAGTTGGCAGGCACAAGGGCCCGGGATTTTCTAGGAAAGGTCATACGCAGGAAAGAGAAAAGACTGAAAGAAATGTCCCGCAGGACAGGTTTTTCGTGAGCGGAAGTAACCTGATTTGTTCAGAAGAGGACGCAGAGCGTCCAGAACGGCATTCCCACGCGGAGCGTTGGAACGATAAGTGATCCTCCGGACAACCTACCGTTCGTGACGCTCTGCGTCGCCAAGAGGACGCGGAGCGTCGCACGATAGTTGAGATTATCGTTCCGCACGCTCCAGCGTGGGAATGCCCTTCATGACGCTCCGCGTCATCTTCAAACCGCCCGGATCAACTGCCCTCTGTGCCGTGCGCCTCTTCGAAGAAGTAGTCCTTCCAGCTCGCCGCCTTGTTTTTAAGTACGCCCAGTTCATGCAGTTTTTCGGCGTAGATGAAGGTGCGCTGCGGGGTGACGGTGAAGTCGATTTCCGGGTCAGCGACGATTTTCTCTACCAGCGGCAACGGCAGTTTCGATTGCTCGACACGGATGTAGGTCTGCGCGGCAGCGGGCTTGTCGGCCTTGATGATCTTCTCGGCTTCGGCCAGCGCGTCGTAGAACGCCTTGTAGGTCTTGGGGTTCTCGTCGTGGAATTTCTCGGTGGTGTAGAGCACGTTGAACGTCGCCTGACCGCCCAACACGTCATAGGAACTGAGCACTTTGTGGACGTTGGGGTTTTCCAGCGCCTGGTACTGGAACGGCGGGCTGGAGAAGTGCGAGTTGATTTCCGAACCGCCCGCCAGCAGCGCTGCGGTGGCATCCGGGTGCGCCAGGCTCACCGAGATGTTGTCGAATTTCTTGTAGTTGTCGTTACCGAATACCTTGGCGGTCTCGATCTGCAAAGTACGCGACTGAAAGCCCACACCGGCAGCCGGTACAGCGATGCGGTCCTTGTCGGTGAAGTCCTTGATGGTTTTCACGTTGGGATTGTTGGTCAGCAGGTAGTTGGGCATGGAACCCAGCGAAGCAATGGCCTTGACGTTCTGCTTGCCCTTGGTGCGATCCCAGACGGTCAGCATCGGTGGCACACCTGCCGACACCACGTCCAGCGCACCGGCCAGCAGCGCTTCGTTCATCGCCGTGGCACCGGAGATGCTGTTCCAGTCGACCTTGATGTCCAGCCCCTGTTCCTTGCCATGTTTCTCGATCAGTTTCTGATCGCGCACCACGTCGAGGATCAGGTAGCCGATACCGAATTGCTGAGCAATGCTGATCTTGCCTTCCGCCTGCACGCCGCTGCTGAGCAGGGCACCGAACAGGCCAAGTGTCGCCGCCAATACAGTCAGCGCCGGACGATGAAATGTTGTTGTCATGTGGTTCCCACCCTGATTATTCAAAAAAAGACGGTACTTCAACGCTGCATGCCCCAGCGCTTGACGGTCAGGCGCTCGATATTGGCGAACAGCAGGTTCTCGACCAGCAGGCCGATGAGAATGACTGCCGCCAGACCTGCAAAAACCTTGTCGGTATACAGCTCGTTACGATTCTGGAAGATGTACCAGCCCAACCCGCCCTTGCCGGACGACGCACCAAACACCAGCTCGGCGGCGATCAGCGTGCGCCAGGCGAAAGCCCAGCCGATTTTCAAGCCGGCAAGGATCGACGGCAGCGCAGCGGGAATCAGGATGTGCCAGACAAAGCGCAAGCCCTTAAGGCCATAGTTGCGCCCGGCCATACGCTGGGTTTCCGAAACGCCGAGAAAACCTGCGTAGGTATTGAGCGCCAGCGCCCACAGTACCGAATGCACCAGCACGAAGATCAGGCTGTTCTGGCCCAGCCCGAACCACAGCAGCGCCAGCGGCAACAGGGCAATGGCCGGCAGCGGATTGAACATCGCAGTCAGCGTGCCGAGCAGGTCGCGGCCCAGTTGGGTGGACACTGCCAGGGTGGTCAGGGCGAACGCCAGCACGATGCCGATCAGGTAGCCCTGAATCAGTACGGTCAGGGAAATCCACACCTTGCCTGGAAGCTCGCCGGAGATCAGCCCGTCATAAAAGGCGGCCGCCGTTTGCAGAAAGCTCGGCAACAGCAGGTCGTTGTTCTGCAGACGTGCAGCCAGTTCCCAGATCACCGCCAGAGCGATCATGATGACGCATTTGCGCACCCAGCCCAGTTGCCAGATGCGCTGTGCCAGAGGCAGATCGCGGGCCAGGTCTTCCTGAGTGAAAGGCTCCAGCGTGATTTCATATTCTTCGCGAGCGGGAGGTGCGAGGCTCATGGTTCGGGTTTCCCGGTAATCGTGTAGATAGGACGCGGAGCGTCCTGAAAGGCATTACCACGCGGAGCGTGGGAACGATCAAGGCAGTCGTCTAGTAAGCAATCCGGATGTCCTGAAAATTCAGATCCTGCTCCACTGGCCCGGCCTCGCCCTCATCGAACAACAAACGATGAATACGCTGCGCGGTTTGCTGGAAACCAACGCCGCCGAGGCTTTTCAGGTCGTATTGATGGCTGTTGATTTCCGCTCGCACACGGCCCGGATGCGGTGACAACAGCAGGATGCGGTTGCCCACCACCAGCGCTTCTTCAATGGAATGGGTAACGAACAGCAGCGTGAAACGCACCTCGTCCCACAGCTCCAGCAGTTCTTCCTGCATCTTGCGCCGGGTCAGTGCATCGAGCGCGGCGAACGGCTCGTCCATCAGGAGAATTTTCGGCTGCATGGCCAGGGCGCGGGCAATCGCCACGCGGGCTTTCATGCCTCCGGACAAGGTATGCGGATAGGCTTCGGCAAACGCGCTGAGGCCGACTTTTTCCAGGTAATAACGAGCGCGCTCCAGCGCCTCGGGACGCTTCAGGGTGCGTGACGCCAGCAGCGGAAACATGACGTTCTCGATCACGGTTTTCCACGGCGGTAACTGGTCGAATTCCTGAAACACCACGATGCGGTCCGGGCCAGGTTCGGTGACCTGATGACCTGCCAGACGAATCTCGCCCTCGCTGGGCCGGATGAACCCGGCTACGGCTTTGAGCAATGTGGACTTGCCGCAACCGGATGGGCCGAGCAGCACAAAACGATCGGCCGGGTCGACCTCGAAACTGACCTGATGCGTCGCCCGGACCACGCGCTCTGGCGTGCGGTATTCAAGGCTTACACCGCGAACTTGCAACAAGGCTTCAGTGGTGTGCTGAACAGTCGGTTGCGGTTGGGCGCTCGTGCTGGCCGTGTGGCCTTGCGCGACAGCATTCATGAACGGCTCTCCTGAATCAAAATGGCGCGGTGCCTTGAATGGTCGTGCGATGCAGTTTGCGTCGCAGATGGGCCGGGCAGCCGGCAGCCAGGTGAATCAGGGAACGGTTGTCCCAGAACACCATGTCGTTGGCTTGCCATTGGTGCCGGTAAATATGCTCGGGCTTCACGCTGTGGGCGTAGATCTCGTTGAGAATCTGGCGGCTCTCGTCTTCCGGCAGGTCAAGAATCCGGGTGGTGAAACCTTCGCTGACAAACAACGCCTTGCGACCGGTTTCAGGATGCGAGCGAACAATCGGGTGGCTGACTTCGACCACTTGGGCCAGTTGCTCGGCGGTCAGGGTCGGACGCCAGTTGGCGGCGTTATGGCCCTCGGCGTAGCGCGCAGTGTAGCTGTGAACCGCCGAGCGCCCTTCGACGGCATCACGCAGGTGTTGCGGCAAGGTGTCCCACGCCTGATGCATGTCGGCGAACAGCGTGTCGCCACCTCCGCTCGGCAACTCTTGTGCGTAAAGCATCGAACCCAGGCTTGGCAGCTCTTTGTAAGACAGGTCCGAATGCCAGTATTTACCGGCATCGCCCAGCCCCACAGGCTTCTCGTTCTCGACAATGTTGGAGACGATCAGGATTTCCGGATGGTTGGCCAGCAGAAACTGCTTGAGCACATGGATCTGCAACACACCAAAACGACGGCTGAAATCGACTTGCTGCTGTGGCGTGATCTGCTGATCGCGGAACACCACGACGTGGTGATCCAGATGCGCCTGATGCACTCGCGCGAAATCCGCGTCATTCAACGGCCTGGACAGATCCAGCCCGACGATTTCCGCGCCCACCTTTCCGGTGAATGGACGCACGTCGAACGATTGCGAAGCAGATTGAGCGGACGATGAAGCGAGGGAGGCTGCTGGCATGAGAACTCCGACTCCAGAACAGTGTGACTGAAAGGCGGAACTGTATAGATATAAGAAAGAGAATTTAAATACCGTTGAGGAATATCGATAGTTCTGAATGCTTCCTGAGGATTTTTTGAGCGCACTCGCCCACATAAATGTGTCACGGCAGATACATCCAAGTGTAAGAACGCCTTGCTAGGGTCGGCGCCTTATCCAGATTGAGTACAGGCGCTCGCCATGCGATGTAATAAACCGGTTGCCCACGTAATGATGTCGTCGTTGATACTTTCACTGCTTGCGGTATCGGTACAGGCAGCGAGCCGTGCAAATGACAACCGGATCAACGGGGTCGATCTGCTTTCCGGGTTCAACACGCTGTGGACGACCGGCGCGACCTGGGATACTGGCACACCGACTGCGCTGGGGCAGAGCCTGCTCCGACGCAACCTGCAAATTGTCGTTGACCGTGCCAACTCGCGCACGCTTGCCCAGGAAACCGCCGCTTACTTCGATGACCGTCGCGATCAGAGCTACAGCGCCATCAGCGGTCTGGGCTCATTGAGTGATGCCTATAAAGCAGGCGCGGGGGCCTTCACTACCATCACGCAATTTGACGACAGCAACAAAACCGTCAAGTACGACGACAAGGGCAATGGCGCAGGCAGTTCGTCTTCAGCGCTGGGCAAAGTGGTCGATCTGGTCGGCGCCGTGCGCAATGACGCCTCCACGACCCCGGCCAAGTCCCACTATCTGTATCCACGGCCATGGCGGCAGAGCCTCGACGGACAAAACCTGGCATTCGTCGTCGCGCCGTCTTTGCGCCCGGCCGAAAGCACCACGCCGGCCAGTGACTCGGGGTTCCCCAGCGGCCATACCAATGCTGCCTACCTGTCTGCCTACGCCTTGGCCTATGCAATCCCAGAGCGGTTCAGCGAGTTGATGCTGCGTGCTTCGGAGATTGGCGACAACCGCATCGAAGCAGGCATGCACTCGCCCCTCGACGTGATCGGCGGGCGTATCACGGCGACCTATTTCGCCATCGACAACCTGTCCAATTCAGCCAACGCACAGTTGCGCGCCGACGCCCGCGCCCAGGCACTGACTTACTTCACGGCGCAATGCGGTGGCAACATCAACAACTGCATAGCGAGCATTGACCCGGCCACTGACCGCACTTCCCAGCATGCCCAGGACAAAGCGCTGTATACCTCACGCATGACCTACGGTTTCGATCCGGTCGGCCCCACCAACCTGGCTCCGGTGGTGCCGACCAACGCAGAAGTGCTGCTGGAAACCCGCTTTCCATACCTCGACGCCAGCCAACGCCGCGAGGTTCTGGGGACCACTGAAATATCTTCGGGCTACGCGGTAATCGACCAGTCAGGTGGCTACGGTCGCTTGAACCTGTATGCCGCAGGAGATGGCTACGGCGCGTTCAATTCCAACGTCACCGTCAACATGAACGCCAGCCTCGGCGGCTATAACGCCATCGACGCCTGGCGCAACGACATCAGCGGCAGTGGCGCACTGATCAAAAACGGCACCGGCAACCTGATACTGACAGGCAACAACACCTACTCGGGCGGCACCGTGATCAACGGCGGCACCTTGACCGGTCATGCCCAGGCCTTCGGCAGCGGCACGATCACCGACAACGCAACGCTGGTGGTCGATCAGTCCACCAACGACACCCTCGCCAACACCCTGACCGGCAACGGCGCGTTGATCAAACGCGGCGGCGGTTCACTGAACCTGACCGGCAACAGCAGCCTGTCCGGCGCGACCACCGTGCAGGCCGGTCGCCTCGCAGTGAATGGCAACCTCGGCAACTCCATCGTCAGCGTGCAGCAAGGCGCGACGCTGGGTGGCAACGGCACCGTTGGCGGCATCAACGTCGCTCAGGGCGGCGTGGTCGCACCGGGTAATTCAGTCGGGCAGCTGAACGTCAATGGTGACGTCAACCTGGCTCAGGGTTCGGTTTATCAAGTGGAATCGGACGCCAATGGCAATGCCGACCGCATCGTCGCCAGCGGCCGCGCGACGATCAATAACAGCACGCTGTCGCTGGTCGAAGGCGGTAACTGGCTGGCCGCCAGCCGTTACTCGATCATTTCCGCAGCCGGTGGCGTGAGCGGTGCATTTGCCGCCGTGCAAACCAACTTCGCGTTCCTTACCCCGACGCTGAACTACACCGCGACCGACGTAGGGCTGACGCTGGATCGCAACGCACAAACCTTCGCCAGCCTGGCGACCACGCGCAATGCCAGCGCCGTCGCTCAGGGGCTCGACAGCGCGGGCGCAGGCAATGCGCTATGGCGTCAGGTGGTGCAGGACGACGCAGCAACCGCACAGGCGACCTTCAAGGCGCTGTCCAACGAGCTGCACGCATCGACTCAATCTGCGCTGATCGAAGACAGCCGGCTGGTGCGCAATGCCATGAACGATCGCATGCAACAAGCGCAATCCGCACAGTCATTCGGCAGCACAACACAAACCCTGGCCGGTGATGCCTCGCGTGGCGTGGTGTGGACACAAGCCATCGGCGCGACCGGCCAGACCGACAGCAGCCGCGACGCCTCGGGCCTGGAAACCCGCACCAGCGGCCTGTTGTTCGGCGCCGACGTACCGCTCGACGACACTTGGCGCATAGGCGCGCTGGCAGGCTTCAGCAACAGCAGCTTCGACCTGCGCCATGCGTCCGGTTCCACCGACAGCGACAACTACCACCTGGGCGTTTATGGCGGCGCGAAATGGGGCCAACTGGGCCTGCGCCTCGGCGCGGTACGCACCTGGCATGAACTGACCGCCAAGCGCACGCTGGACCTGCCGGGCTCGTCCGAACACTTCAAGGAAGACTACAAAGCAGCGACCAATCAGGTCTTCGGCGAACTGGGCTACTCCATCGAAATGGGCAATGCGCTGCTCGAACCCTTCGCCAACCTCGCCCACGTGCGGCTGGACACCGACGCCTTCGACGAGAACAGCAACGCCATCAGCCTGCAGAACAAATCCCAGGACAACCACATCACCTTCAGCACCCTGGGCCTGCGTGCAGCGACCCGCCTGAGCGCTGGCAGCGTCGTGATCAAGCCCAACGCCACACTGGGCTGGCGTCGCGCCTACGGCGACGTCACCCCGGAAAGCCGCTCAGCCTTCAGCGGCGGCAGCACCTTCGAACTCTCCGGCGCACCGATTGCCCGCAGCGCCGCAGTGCTCGGCGCAGGTGTCGACCTGGGGTTGAGCGATACGCTGAGCGTGGGCCTGAGTTACGACGGTCAGGTGAGTAACGATGCTTCGGATCAGTCACTGAATGCCCGGGTGACATTGGCGTTTTAAGGCTGAAGTGGCGGCTGCTCTCTGTAGGGACGGAGAGCAGCCTGCCAAAGTTATCAGGGGGTCTGAGCGCTCTTGCGTTGACCTTCAATTCCATCCAGCTCCAACCCTCTCGTTTTCATTTCCCGGCCTCTCGATCAGCCTCAACAATCGAGGTCGGGAATGGGCTGCGTGCCTTTGCAAACCACCACAGGGCACCCGCTCCGATAACGCTCGTCAGCACGGCCAAACTCAGGATGACCTGGCGAATGCCCAAAGGCGCTGCGAGCAGGGCCACCAGCAAACCTGCCAGAGGCTGCGACAGGTTGTTGAGCAACGTGATCACGCCCACCGTCTTGCCGAAGTCCTGGGGCGGTATCACCCGCTGCCGGAGGGTGCGCATGTAGACGTTGAACATCTTGTCGAAGCCGACGATCAACAAAAAACCCAATACATAGCCCATCAGGTTCGGGCTCAGGGCGCTGATAAATGCCCCGATCGCGATCATTGAATACCCGACACCGCCCAGCACCCGCAAAGGCAGCACCACACGGGCCAGGAAGAACAGGATCACGATAGTGGTCACTGCCCCCGCCGCCTGCAGCCCTGCGTAGTTATCCTTGCCTGCGCTGTACTCGCCGATGACCATGGCTGCCGAGGTCGCCAGCGTGACGCCGACGATCAGGTTGACCCCTACTGCCAGCGTGATGATCTTTTTCAATTCGGTGAGGCCACGGATATGCCCGAACGCAATCCGCAAGGGCTGCAGCCAGATGTCTTGATGCTGCTCGAACACTTCCAGCTTAAAACGGCCAAAACGTTGCCACGCCAACATGCAGAGGTCTGCCAGGAGGAATAGTCCGGCGATCCAGAGCACTACCCAGTGCCAGGCCCACACTTCAAGCATCAGTGCCGCCACCAGCGGCCCGAGGACCAGCCCTGACTGGTCGGCGATCTGGGAATAGGACAACGTTTTGGTGTAGCTGTAGTGCTGAAAGATACGCGGCATGAGCACTTCGCGCGCCATGATGCCTTGCGTGGTCAGCACCCCGCATAATGCCGAGAGCACCACGAGCCATCCAATGCCACCAAAGATAGCGTAGAGCACCATCGCCAGCCCGCAGAGCAATGCCCGGTACACCTGGCTGATATGCAGAATTCTGATAGGCGAATACTTGTCGCACAGCGCGCCGCATAACGGAAACGCGAGAAACCTCGGTAACGATTCGACGAAAAACGCCAGCCCGGCCCATGAAGCGCTGTTAGTGGTCTGGAACACCACCAGCGGCACTATGAACAACAGGATCTGATCCGCCAGCCTGGACAGGAAAAGCGAGATGAAGAAAGCGAGGTAATCCTTGCGCATGAAGAACTCCGTTCAGCACTGGCAGCGCGTGCGTCAGTTATCATCGCTCAGGTCATAATCGGCTTGATACATCGATGCTGATGCGCGCTCTCCTGTCAGCTTGTGGAGAAATACCGATGAACTCATCGCCAAGGTATTCGGCCGTTCTGGCCACCCTGTTGATGGTCCTGCTCGCAGCTTGCAGCGCAGTGCCAGGCACTTCCATGAAAACTGTCGCCGCTGCCCAGTCAGACCCGGGCGAAGGCGGTGTTCCCGCATTTTACATATGGCCGGATAAAGTGCCGTCGACACCGGGCCAACTGCTGCGCTCGGAACCGCTGACGGCTACGCAAAGCCTTGAGAATGCCGGACAGAATGTTCGCATCCTGTACACCTCAACAGACGGGCTCAACAACCAGCCAGTCGCAGTGTCAGGAGCCTTGTTCATGCCCAAGGGCACGCCGCCAAAGGGCGGATGGCCGCTGATGGCGTGGGCACATGGCACGGTTGGTAGCGCGGACATCTGTGCGCCTTCCTTTGCCGGGCGCAGTGATCGCGACACGCGCTATCTGAATGAATGGCTCGGGCGTGGCTATGCGATTGTGGCTACTGATTACCAGGGTTTGGGCACGCCGGGGCTGCACCCGTTCGGGCTGAGCAGTCCGCTGGCGTATGGCGTTCTCGACAGCATTCGGGCGGTTCAGAAAGCGGACTTCAATCTGTCTTCGCGGGTCGTTGTGTTTGGCCAGTCGCAAGGTGGCCGTGCCGCTTTCGCAACGGCCGTCTACCAGAAGACTTATGCGCCCGAATTGAACATTGTCGGTGTAGTCGCGACCGGGACGCCGTATCCGATGGCTCAATCGCGTGAGAAACATGCCGGACCGGACACCTTCCGCGATCAGGTCACGCAGTCGCTGGCCTATAACCTGTTGCGACTGAGCACTGCCGCACTGATCGACCCGTCGCTGCATCCTGCCGACTACCTGAGCGACCGCGCGAAGCCCGCGTTCGAAACCAGTCAGCGTGAATGCCTGCAAGCCATCGAGCGCAAGGTGGTCGCGGATGGACTGACATTCAACAACAGTTTCAAACGCTCACCCGATAAGGCGCTTGATCAGGTCAATCGCCAATCGGACTACCCGACGTTGAAGTCTGACATTCCGGTTTTTATCGGCACGGGGGGCAAGGATGTCATTTCACCTGTTCGCAGCCAGATCGCGCTGGTGAAAGACGCGTGTAAGGCCGGCGACCGCATCGAGTGGCATTACTACCCGCAGCTGGATCACTCGGGAGCGGTGAATGGCTCGCTGCCGGACTCGACACGTTTTGTCGAGAAAGCGTTTTCGGGGGCGTTTATGGCGGGGAATTGTGGGGCGATGCGGAGCGACGCACGATAGACGAGATTATCGTTCGGTACGCTCCAGCGTCGGAGTGCCTTGCGTGACTGCGTCACAGATCTGTGCCGCGCCACATGCTCGAAAGAGGACGCAGAGCGTCCAGAACGGCATGCGACGCGGAGCGTCGCACGATAGTTGGATTACGCACGACACTCAGTGGGTCAGAACGCAGGCAGTACCGCGCCGTCGTACTTCTTGTTGATGAAGTCTTTGACTTCCTGGCTGGTCAACGCTTTCGACAGCTTTTCGATGGCGTCGGTGTGAGCGTTGTCTTCGCGGGTGACGAGGAAGTTCACGTACGGCGAATCGGCACCTTCGATGATCAGCGCGTCTTTCTTCGGATTGAGCTTGGCTTCCAGCGCGTAATTGGTGTTGATCAGGGCAAGGTCAACCTGGCTCAACGCACGTGGCAGTACAGCTGATTCGAGTTCGCGGAATTTGAATTTCTTCGGGTTGCTCGCGATGTCTTTCGGCGTGGACAGGGCGTTGGTCGGATCCTTCAGGGTGATCAGGCCACCTTTTTGCAACAGCAGCAGTGCGCGGCCTGCGTTGCTGCCTTCGTTTGGAATGGCGATGGTTGCGCCTTCAGGCAAATCAGCCAGTTTCTTGTACTTGCTGGAGTAGCCGCCGAACGGTTCAACGTGTACGCCCACGCCAGTCACCAGATTGGTGCCTTTGCCCTTGTTGAAGCCATCCAGATAAGGCTTGGTTTGAAAATAGTTGGCATCCAGACGCTTTTCGCTCAATTGAACGTTTGGCTGCACGTAGTCAGTGAAGACCTTGATTTCCAGGTCCACGCCTTCTTTGGCCAGGGTCGGCTGGATCAGCTTCAGGATTTCCGCATGCGGCACGGGCGTTGCACCGACCACCAGTTTTTCGCCTGCGTGAGCCAGGCCAATCGAGAACGCAGCCGCCAGAGCGGTCATCAGAAACGTCTTTTTCATGCAATGTCCTTAGCGAAATCCGGGAGCGTCATCAGAAAATGACGCTTTATTACTCAATGGTTTGCCGTCGCGCGATCCAAACCCTGCGACATCATGCTGACATTACCGAGATTTTATATTCCGATAAAAGACTTTTTAATCGAGTACTTATATCTTTTTGTCTCACGCCTTCACGCAGGGTTCTGCTCAAGCTGCGACGTCACCGTTTCGAGCAATCGCCGCAGCGCGCGAAGCTGCTCGTGATCCCCGCTGCTGACCAACAACCTGGCCTGACGCTCGATCAGCGTCAGCGGCGCGGCAATATCCGGCAGATTGATATCTTCAGCCCGAATTTCGTCGCCACTGCTGACCAGCAAGGCAAAGTGAATGACGTTCTCCAGCTCACGGGTGTTGCCGGGCCAGCTGTGGGCTTCAAGCGTGCGCTGCGCGTCTTCGCTGATCAGTTGCACAGGCAGGCTGAGGCGCTGGCTGTAGATACCGACAAAATATTCGGCCAGCGGCAGGATATTGCCCGGTTGCTCGCGCAACGCCGGCAGGTCAAGACGGCCCTCGCTCAGGTAGTGATAAAGCCGCTCGTGAAATTTTCCGGCAGCCACCGCCTGTGCCAGATCGATACTGGTGGCGGCTACCAGACGCACATCGACCGGGCTCGGCTGGTGCGCGCCCACTCGTGTGACTTCGTGGTTTTCCAGAGCGGCGAGCAGCTTGACCTGAATGGGCAGCGGCAAGTCGCCGATCTCATCCAGATACAAAGTGCCGCCGTTGGCCGAGCCAAACCAGCCGGCCCGACTGCTGACCGAACCGCTGTGCGCTCCGGCGGCATAACCGAACAACTCCGCATCGGCGTAAGTCGGGCTGATGGCACCGCAGTTGACTGAAACGAACAAGCCCGAGCGATCACTGCCGCGATGAATATGCCGCGCCAGTAATTCCTTGCCGGTCCCGGACTCGCCACGGATCAAGACCGGCAGCGAACGAGGCGCCAGCTGTTCCATTTCTTCTCGTAAACGGCGCGAGCGCGGGTCGATGAATACCAGCGCCTTGGCACGAATGCTCAGCGGGCTTTTTTCTGCATCGGGGAAAGTCAGCAGCGGCTGACCGAAATTTTCGTGAAGGCTCATGACACACTCCCGCCTGAGCCCTTGCGACGGCTCAAGCGTTTAAAAGACAGGACCCGTTGGGTCGATAAACAAGCTGCCGCTCATGCGCGACGACGCGCATGCTGCTCCAGACGGTTTTGCAGCCGGTACAGGTAGGCAAACCCCTGCTCCCAGCGCTGATGACCGGACTTGACGTTGATATGCCCGGCCTGACTCAGAAATCCGACTTCCGCCCCCCAGTGACGGGCCATTTCCATAGCGCGCTGAGAGCTGACCGCAGGGTCGTTGTCAGAGCTGACAATCTGTGTCGGAAACGGCAGTAGATCATTAGGGATCGGCGCAAAATTACGCAATGCAGGCGGGCAATTCGGACGCTCGACGTCGGCAGGTGCTACCAGCAACGCACCTTGCACCTGACGCAGGGTCTCCAGCGGTGCGAGTTGTGCCCAATGCGCGACTGTCACGCAACCCAGGCTGTGAGCGATCAGGATCACCGGCGTGCTGTGCGCTGCAATCGTGCGTTGCAACTCGCCCACCCAATCCTCACGGCGTGGTTTGAGCCAGTCGGCCTGTTCCACGCGCGTACTGTTGGGCAGGCTGTTTTGCCAGTGGGTCTGCCAATGATCATCAGGAGACCCTTGCCAGCCTGGCACGATCAGATACCGGATCGACTCGTTATGCATGGATTCGCCTCCTGCATGTATGCGTTCATGAGACGAGTATAGGGATGGAAGTTATATTCGCTAAGGAATAAGAAGCTATTTATTAATTCCTAAAACGAATATCAGCTATCAGGCAAAAAAAGAAGCCGTCCCCTGCCTTCGAGGAACGGCCTCTAATAAAAAATCACTTTCAGAGCAGAGAATATCCGCAGTTCGTTACAGGATTACGACGGCCTCACGTTGCGGGAACAGTTCGAGAACCCGATTCATCAACGCTCAGCGCCACGGCCTCGTCGTTCTGCGGCACTTCGCGGGCGACGGTCCACACCACAATGGCGGCGACGATATCGAAAATCGCCAGTACCACAAACAGTGGGCTGTAGCCGATTTTGGTGACCAGCACACCGAACACCATGGTGAACGCTGCAGCGCCCAGAAAACCGAACATCCCGCCCATGCCAGTCGCCGTGGCCACCTCGTTTTTGCCGAACGAATCCGAGGTGATCGAGTACAGTGCGCCCGACAGTGTCTGGTGCGCGAAACCACCGATGCACAGCAATGCGATAGCGGTGTAAGGGCTTTCGACCAGCCCGATACAGGCCGGGCCGATCATGCATGAGCAGCCGAACAGCATGACCATCTTGCGGGATGTGAACAGCGAAACCTTGCAGTATTTGTGAAACAGCGGGCTCAGATAGCCACCCAGTACACAGCCGATGTCAGCCGCCAGAAACGGCAGCCAGGCGAACATCGCGACTTCCTTGATGTTCATGTGCCGCTCGGTCATCAGGTACAGTGGGATCCATGCGTTGAAGGTTTGCCAGGCCGGCTCGGACAGGATGCGCGCCGAAGCGATAGCGTAGAAATTGCGGTTCTTGAACAGGCGTTTCCAACTGCCTTTCTGGGCAGGTGCATCCTTGAGACGCGATTCCTGGCCGTTGAGAATATAGTCACGCTCGGCATCGCCCAGACGCTTCTGGTCACGCGGGTGCTTGTACAACAGCAGCCATAGCCCGCTCCACACGATACCCAGACCACCGACAATCAGAAACGCCAGCTCCCAGCCACTTTGCAGGATGGCCCAGACCACCAGCGGGGGCGCAAGCAATGCGCCGAACGACGAGCCAATGTTGAACCAGCCGATGGCAACCGAACGCTCCTTGGCCGGAAACCATTCGGTCGTGGCCTTGACGCCTGCCGGCAGGCCCGCTGCTTCGGTCAGCCCGAGCATGCCACGGAAGATGGCCAGGCTCTGCCAGCCGGTTGCGAACGCTGCGGCAGCGCAGGCAGCCGACCAGGCAATGGCAAAAATCGCAAAACCCATTTTGGTGCCGATGGCGTCGATAATGTAGCCCGCCACCGGCTGCATGATGGCGTAGCACAGCTGCCAGGCGACGACGATGTGCGCGTACTGCTCGGTGGAAATGCTCAGTTCGCTCATGAGCGTCGGCGCTGCGACGGACAGCGTGTTGCGTGCAAGGTAGTTGACGACCAGGCCAGCTGTTACCAGCCCCACCATCCACCACCGAATGCCTTTTATTTTCATCTCTTCACCCTGTTTATTTTTAGATTGGCGATGAGCGTCCCGCGGCCATGACCGTGAGGCGGCTGGTTTTATGTAACTTCAGGTTACGGGCGTTCCAGGCAGGGCTATCGAGGTAATTCGCCGACAATCGTGCGAAAAAGTCGAAAAAACGGGGGATATAAACTTTTTTATTGCCTGAGAAATCAGACTGGTCATGGACTTGTTACTCTTTGAATTATTTTTGTGGTTGTAATTTTCTGCAAGTCTTAGGTTGTCGTACAACATGGCGCATTTATAGTCATTTGCCGTGCCAGTGTCAAATGACATCATCGCTCGGCTTCCTCAAGAAAAGGGCCCGCGGAGGTTTACTGAAAAGGCTCGGTTTTTTTGTTATACGACAACTGCTTGATCGAAGCATATTCATAGGCCGCTTTGACCTATTCAACGCTGCCCGACGCCCCTGACACGTGACGACTGCCGCCCGATGGCAAGAAACGTGTCTAAAGACTTGTACAACTGTCACAAAAGCTTTCATTCTTGGTCACGGCGTCAGGCAACGGAAATGCCCCGCGAAACCATGTCGGCACAGCCCGACGCTGAATCACCTCATGTCAGGGAGAGGCGTCCACATGCCTGAGCCAAGCAGTCTCGCCAGCTGGACCCCTGCATTGCGCAAGCAGCTCGATGCCTTGGGCTTGGATAGCAACGCGTTGTGCCAGAGCGCTGGCATAGACCCGAGTATGCTGGGTGATCCCGGCGCACAGTTTCCCTCAGACATCACCGCCGACCTCTGGCAGCGAGCGGTACAGGCCTGCCTCGATCCAACCCTGGGTTTGCGTGTCTCGCGCTTTGTCAGCCCCACGTCGTTCCACGCGCTGGGCTATACGCTGGTGGCCAGCGGTTCACTGCGTGAGGTTTTCGAACGCATCGTACGTTACCGCTCAATGGCTGAGGACTCTCTGGAGCTGGACTTCAGAACGGTGGGCGAGCGCTATGAATTCCGCTTCGGCACGCCGAAATCGTGTCAGCTACCCGCGCATGAGTTGCTGGATGCATTCGCCGCCATTTATGTGCGCACCTGCCGCAACCGGTTAGGCAGGGGCTACGCGCCGCTGGCGGTGCATCTGCAACGTCCCGCACCTGATAATCCGCAGCCCTGGCAGGATCTGTTCCGCTCGCCGGTGATGTTCGCGGCGCAAGAGAACTTGCTGGAATTTGGCGGTGATCAGTTCGACAGCCACCTGGATGACGGCCCGGTACAGGTAAACGGGCAGGAATCCAGGGGCGATCCGTTACCTTCGCTGATCTGGGAGCAGCGCGTGCGCTCGGCCATCGAAACCCTTCTGCCGGATGGCGAACCCACCGTCAGAACCATCGCCGAAGCCCTGCACCTGAGCACCCGCAGTTTGCAACGTCATCTGGCCGACGAGGGCTGCTGTTACGACCTGCTGCTCAATCAATGCCGCCAGAACCTGGCATTGCTGCACATGAACGATCCGCAAAGCTCGCTGAGCGAAATCGCCTACCTGCTGGGCTTTACCGACACCACCAGCCTGAGCCGCGCCTTTAAACGCTGGACCGGACTGACACCAGGGCAGTATCGCAACGGATTGGTGCGCTGAGTATGAGGAACGATCATCAACTATCGTGCGACGCTCCGCGTCGCATGCCGTTCTGGACGCTCTGCGTCCTCCCTTGATTAAGCGGTGCGGCGCACACGCAAGGGATTCCTACGCTGGAGCATGAGGAACGATCTTCAACTATCGTGCGACGCTCCGCATCCGACCCTATAGGATAGTGGCGGGCTCAAGCCGCGCCAGCTCAGGCAAATCTCCCGACAACCCCAACGCTTCGCGCACGAACAGTGCCTTGGCTTCGGGCATCCGGTTGACCATTTTCAAACCGGTATTACGCAACCAGCGCAGTGGCAATTGGTTGGCCTGAAACAGCCGCTCGAAGCCTTCCATTGCGGCCATCAGCGCCAGGTTGTGCGGCATGCGACGACGCTCGTAGCGGCCCAGCACGCGCAGGTCAGACCAGCGTTCACCACGCCCGGCAGCGTGGGTCAGGACTTGCGCCAGCACGGCTGCGTCGAGAAAGCCCAGGTTCACGCCCTGCCCGGCCAGCGGGTGAATGGTATGTGCCGCATCGCCAATCAGCGCCAACCCCCTGGCAACGTAACGCTTGGCATGACGCTGACGCAGTGGCACACAAACGCGCTCATCGGCAGACACTACCTGGCCCAGACGCCCTTCGAATGCCTGTTCCAGTTCACGACAGAACAGGTCATCTTCCAGCACCATCAGGCGCTCGGCTTCAGCCGGTGTGACTGACCAGACAATAGAGCACCAGTGCTCGCCCTCGCGCTCCAGTGGCAGAAAAGCCAAGGGACCGTCGTCGGTAAAACGCTGCCAGGCAGTTTTCCTGTGGGAATCAGCGGTGCGCACACTGGTGACGATAGCGTGATGCAGGTAATCCCACTCACGGGTCGGCGTTTCGGTCAGGCGGCGCACCGCAGAATTGGCACCATCGGCGGCAACCACCAGCGGTGCGCGCAACTGGCGACCGTCGGCCAGGGTCAGCAGCCAGTCATCTCCGGAGTGGCGCATCTGCTCCAGCCGCGCATTGGCCAGCAAGCCGATGTCGCTTTCATGCAGGCGATCGAGCAACGCATCCTGCACCACGCGGTTCTCGACGATATGGCCCAGCACATCAGCATGCACGCTGGAGGCAGAGAAGTGAATCTGCCCGGTGCCGCTGCCATCCCAGACCTGCATGTGCGCGTACGGGCTGATGCGACGGGCCGCGATGCCTTCCCATACGCCCAGCCGCTGAAGAATTCGCTGACTGGCTGTCGACAAGGCACTGACCCGTGGCTCGAAAGCCGACTGTTGGTCAAAGGGTTTGACGCTCAGCGGCCCACCGTCGACCACCAGAACATCAAGACCGCTGCCCTCCAATGCAAGAGCAAGGGCGCTGCCGACCATTCCGGCTCCGACAATCAGCACATCTGCGCGCGTTTCCATGGTCAAACCGTTCTCGCTTGCGGCCGCAGCCGTGTGTTTAAAGTGTGTGATTCACACATCGGATCGGGTCCCCAGGCCCATCGCCTGGCGGGCAAACCAGCGCTTGGCGGCTGGCAACAGGTCCAGGCCCAGCAACCCGACGTTACGCCCGGTGGCAACCGCCGACCGGGAGCTGCCGAACAGGCGTGTCACCTTGTCGGAGAAACCCACGGTCAATTGCTGATCATGACGCTGACGCTCACGGTAGAGCTGCAGAGTAGACAACTCACCGGGCGGCGCGGCGCTGTCCAGCAGCGTCTCGGCCAGTGCATCGGCGTCACGCAAGGACAGATTGAACCCCTGCCCGGCAACCGGATGCAGGCTGTGCGCCGCATTACCCAGAATCACCAGATGCGAACGCACCTGCTCTTCGGCCTCGATCAGCGCCAGGGGGTAGACATGCCGTGCACCGACCTGACGCAGCGTGCCCAGACGATAGCCAAACACGCCCTGCAGCTCTTCCAGAAAACTGCGGTCGTCCAGCTCGGCCAGGCGCTGGGTATCGTTGCCCGGACGCGTCCAGACCAGCGCACAGCGGTTTTCCGGCAATGGCAGCAGCGCCATCGGCCCGTCCTCGGTAAAACGTTCGAACGCCTGCCCGCAGTGAGCTTCGCTCGGCGTGATATTGGCAATCAGCGCATGCTGGTCGTAGGGCCGTTGCCGCACTCCAATACCCAGCTGCTCGCGCAGGCTGGAGCGACCGCCATCGGCCAGCACGGCCAGATCACAATCCAGCTCGGTTTCGTCACTCAGGCTCAGGCGATAACCATCGGCCAGCGGCTGCATGTGCCTGACCTCGGCCGGCACACGCCAACTGACGACATCCCGATCCAGCGCCGCCCACAGTGCCTGACCGAGCCAGGCGTTCTCGACCACGTAGCCGAGCGCCGGAACACCCTCTTCAATCGCAGACAAACGGGTCGCGCCGAAGCGGCCACGGTCCGAGACCTGAATTTGCAGAATCGGCTCGGCGCGGCGGGATATCTGCTGCCAGAGGCCAAGCCGCTCATAGATGCGTCGCGAGCCGAACGACAGTGCCGAAGAACGCGCATCGTAGCTGGGCTGCCAGGCTTCACCCGGCGCAAAGGGTTCGATGAGCACGATCTTCCAGCCACGTGCCCTGGCACCGGCCTGAAGTGAAAGCGCGAGACTTGCACCCACCAATCCGCCGCCGACGATGGCGATATTAAAGCGGCTCATGCGACCTGTGCCTTTGCAGCCGCCATCAGCGCCTCGATCTCGGCGACGGTCTTGGGCACGCCACCGGACAGAATTTCACAGCCCTGCCTGGTTACAACCACGTCGTCTTCGATTCGCACACCAATACCTCGCCATTTCTTCGCGACGTCCAGATTGTCGGGGGATATGTAGATCCCGGGTTCAACAGTCAGCGTCATGCCGACCTCCAGTACACGCCACTCGCCGCCGACCTTGTATTCGCCGACGTCGTGTACATCCATGCCCAGCCAATGCCCGGCACGGTGCATGTAAAACATCTTGTAGGCCTCGCTCTCGATCAACTGATCGACGTCGCCTCGCAGCAAACCCAGCTCGACCAGCCCTGCGGTAATCACCTTGACCGTCGCTTCGTGCGCCTGGTTCCAGTGCTTGTCGGGGCCGATGGCCTCGAAAGCCGCATACTGAGACTTGAGCACCAGCTCGTAGATCGCTTTTTGCTCGGGAGAAAACTTGCCGCTCACCGGAAACGTCCGGGTGATGTCACTGGCATAGCAGTCGATTTCGCAGCCCGCATCGATCAGCACCAGATCGCCATCCTTGAGAACCGCATCGTTCTGCTGGTAATGCAGGATGCAACCGTTGCGCCCCGAGGCGACGATTGAGCCGTAGGCCGGCATCTTCGAACCGCCCTTGCGAAATTCGTAATCCAGCTCGGCTTCCAGGCTGAACTCGTGCAGTCCTGCGCGACAGGCCTGCATTGCTCGCACATGGGCACGCGCAGAGATGTCCGCCGCGCTGCGCATGACTTTGATTTCCGCCGCCGATTTGTACAGGCGCATGTCGTGCAACAGATGATCCAGCGCGACAAATTCCTTGGGCGGCTGAGCACCGAGGTGCGCCTTGGAGCGGATCACGTTGATCCAGTCCATCAGATGCCGGTCGAATTCAGGGTTGCTGCCCATCGCCGAATAGACCCGGTCACGGCCCTCGATGAGGCCCGGCAGAATTTCGTCGATGTCGTTGATCGGGAATGCATCGTCCGCACCGAAATCGCGGATCGCGCCTTCCTGTCCGGCGCGCAGACCTTCCCACAATTCGCGCTCGGGGTTGCGTTCACGGCAGAACAAAACGTACTCGCCATATTCGCGTCCGGGAATCAGCACCACCACCGCTTCCGGCTCGGGAAAGCCGCTCAGGTACTGAAAGTCACTGTCCTGCCGGTAGACATGCTCGACATCACGATTGCGAATGGCAACCGCCGCAGCAGGCAGGATGGCAATGCTGTCAGGCTCCATCTGAGCCATCAGAGCCTTGCGGCGGCGGGCGTATTCGGACTTCGGGATCTGAATCATGGGCAGCAGGAGTCCTGATGGAGTCTACCGGGCCGCACTGTCGTCAGCGCGGGCCGGTGTCGCAGTGATGGGCAATCAGTGCAGAGAAGGCTTGGGTTGCGGCGCAGCAGGCTCATTGAATTCGGTGAACAGCAACAATGGCGCTACGCGCATGTATTCCATGACTTCCATATAGTCGGTCTCGCCGTCTTCGGACTCGTCCAGTGCGTCCTGAACCTGGGCAATGGCCGCCAGATCCTCAAGAACATCCTTGGCTTCAGTGCCGAGCGTCTTGTCGCCAATGGCCAGACCGAAGCCTGCCAGAAACCCCTGACACCATTGGCCCAGCGCGGCAGCACGCTCGGTCAGCGGCTCATCGTCGCCCGGCAGCAACAGCACGACGGTCATGTCGTCACCGGTGAGTTCGCCCTTGACCATCTCTTGCAAGCCGATAAGCGCCTGGCGGATATTGTCTTGCGGCTCGGTTTCCAGCAGCACCGAAGCATCGGCAAACCAGCCTTCGTTATCGAAACCGGCACCTGCGCAACTGCGCCCCAGCAGCAGGCCATGCAGCTCGGCAGGGGATACCTGGTGACCGCCACTGTTAAGCAGAGTGGCGAACGCTTTGTACGGAGAATTCTGAATGGGCATGGGTAGCTAGTCGCCAAACGGCGCAATGTCTAGAATGAAGGCCTTGTATCCTAGACTATCCGCGCGACAAGATCACCCGGACGGCGGTTCGAGCTTGAGCACAAGCATCGCCTCCCCTGCCATTCATCAGAAAGTATTCAGTGGAAAACAATGGAAGACACCGACCTGCAAGCGCTGATGAAACGTGTGGAGCTGCTCCTGAAGTATGCCGAGCAACTTAAAGGCCAAAATGCAATCCTATTAGCTCAGGAAAAGACCTGGCGCGAGGAACGCGCCCAACTCATTGAAAAAAACGAAATCGCCCGGCAGAAGGTCGAGTCAATGATTTCGCGCCTCAAAGCCCTGGAGCAAGACTCATGAGCAATGGCAACAGCGTTACCGTTCAGATCCTCGACAAGGAATACTCGATCATCTGCCCTCAGGAAGAGCGCACCAACCTGGTCAGTGCCGCCCGTTATCTGGACGGCAAGATGCGTGAAATCCGCAGCAGCGGCAAAGTCATCGGCGCCGATCGCATCGCCGTGATGGCCGCGCTCAACATCACTCACGACCTGCTGCACAAGGAACATTTGCCTGACGTACAGACTAGCGGTTCGACTCGCGAACAGGTCCGCGATCTGCTCGACAAGGTCGATCTGGTGCTGGCCACAGACACGCCCGGCACACCGGATTCAACTCGGGGCTGATTATTGCGAGGCATTTCTGTATACTCGCGCTGCTCCCTGGAGTGCTTGCCAGTCGGTCATGTCCCTGAGCCGATACGCACAACCACGGGGGTTGCACGTTGGGGTTGGTGTGCATGTCCGCTCGACGGAAAGCCTTAAAACCTCCTGCAATCTCCACCTTGAACTTTCGGGTTCAAGGGCTAAACCGACAGCGGTTCGTCGGGGAGTCCACATTCAGTTCGTTGCCAGCCCTGCTGTCTGGCAACGACGATTCTGCTCTGGTTTCAACTCCCTTCCCGGATCAGCCTGCATGACCTTCTGCTCATGACCAGCGCCCAATCGCTCACCCGTCCGCAACTGCGCCGCCAGCTACGCAAGGCACGCAGGGCGCTGACTCGCAGCCAGCAACGCGAAGCCGCCCGCGATGTTTACCGACAATTGGCGCAGCACCCGCTGTTTCGACGTGCCCGGCATGTTTCGCTATACCTGCCGATGGATGGCGAGATCGACCCGCGGCTGCTGCTGCGTGAAGCACAACGACGCGGCAAGGCCACTTACCTGCCAGTGCTCAATGCATGGCCGCGCACGCGCATGGTTTTTCAGCGCGTGCGTCCAGGCGAGAAATTCATCCCCAATCGCTTCCGCATTCCCGAGCCTCTCATCAACCGCGCGAAACAACGCCATGTGTGGGCACTCGATCTGGTGCTTATGCCATTGGTAGGGTTCGATAACGAAGGCGGTCGCCTGGGCATGGGCGGAGGGTTTTATGACCGAAGCCTGGCGTATCTGGCGCGCAGGAAGGCCTGGCGCAAACCGGTTCTGCTCGGGCTGGCTCACGAATGTCAGAAAGTGGATCGACTGGCGCAGGCCAGTTGGGATGTACCGCTACAAGGCACGGTATCTGATAAAGGCTGGTATCTGACACAGATACTCTGATCGTTCAGCCAACAGGGCAATCAACGATCAGAGCAGAAGCAGGGCTTAATGCCTGCCGGGGACTTTTTGCTGTTGTTGAGTGATCTCGACTGGAGCGTCATCCTTGCTGGTCCACAAGCTTTGCGCATAACCGGTTGTCACGACACCCAAGCCAAACAGAATAACCAGAATCCAGAGTAAATCAGGCTTGCGTTTCATTGACTGCCCTCCTTAGGCAAATCAATACGATGTCAGCATCGGTTTTTGTATAGGCCGTGCAACAGCGTGGAGCTTTAAAGGGCGGCATTTTGCGGTAACGTGAACCAGTACGCAAATAGTGGCGCAAGCCGACTGTCGGTTTGTGATCAAACTGTCGGTAATACCGTGAACTTTTGTCTCTGGAGAGAGAGCAATGGCCTATTGGCTGATGAAGTCCGAGCCTGACGAATTCTCGATCAGCGACCTGCAAAACCGGGGTAACGCTCGCTGGGACGGGGTGCGCAACTATCAGGCGCGTAATTTTTTGAGAACCATGGCAGAGGGTGACGAATTCTTTTTCTACCACTCCAGTTGCCCGGAGCCGGGAATCGCCGGCATCGGCAAAATCGCCAAAGCCGCTTATCCAGACCCCACTGCGCTGGACCCCGACAGCCACTATCACGACGCCAAGGCCACCGCGGATAAAAACCCGTGGAGTGCCATAGACGTCGAGTTTGTGGATGTCTTCAAGAGCGTGCTGGGGCTCGGTTATCTGAAACAACAAAGCCAGCTGGAGCAACTGCCTCTGGTGCAAAAAGGCAGTCGGCTTTCAGTGATGCCCGTCACCGCCGAACAGTGGGCGGCGATCCTGGCACTGCGCTGACACGCGTTATTGAACGATGAAGTTATTGAACAGCAAGTCTTCGACAATCGGCTTGCCTTCTTCATCGTTCATGACGCGTTGCACCTGCTTGAGCGCTTCCTGACGAATGTTTTCCTTCGCTTCAGCACTGCTCATGGAATCAACCGTCTGCTGAGTGAACAGCGACACCAGTTGATTACGGATCAAGGCGTCATTGCGCTTCACCGCCGCCTCGGCATCGGCACCCGTTACACGCAACGCGATGTCAGCCTTGTAGACGCGCAGCTTGGGGCCGCCATCCAGCGCGTAGTTGCCCACGAACGGTGGCGTCAGCGAGACATAGGCCGCTTTGGGCGGGCCGCCTTCTTCCTTGGCTTCCTCTTGCGCCATGACAGGCAATGACAAGGCCAGCAATACCAGAATCCACGCTTTCACAGTCCACTCCTTAATACGGTTTGCCACGTAGCTTACAGCTTATGTGTGCTTATCAGGCCGGGCCATGCTTGTTGACCCGAGAACCCACTTAACTCACTTTATCGGCCATTACCGAAAAAGGAATAGCCTAATGAAAGCCCTGTTATGCAAAGCCTTCGGTCCGGCCAGCACGCTGGTGCTTGAAGACGTGCCTGGCCCCGAGATCAAAAAGAACGAAATCCTCCTCGACGTACACGCCGCCGGGGTCAACTTTCCCGACACGTTGATCATCGAGGGCAAATACCAGTTCAAGCCACCCTTCCCTTTCTCGCCGGGTGGCGAGGCCGCCGGCGTGATAGCGGCCGTCGGTGAAAAGGTGTCCCATCTCAAACCCGGCGACCGCGTGATGGCCCTCACCGGCTGGGGCAGTTTTGCCGAGCAGGTCGCTGTACCCGGTTACAACGTACTGCCGATACCGACGAGCATGGACTTCACCAGCGCTGCGGCGTTCAGCATGACCTACGGCACCTCCATGCACGCGCTCAAACAACGCGCCAACCTGCAAGCCGGCGAAACCCTGCTGGTGCTCGGCGCATCCGGCGGCGTGGGCCTGGCCGCCGTGGAAATTGGTAAAGCCCTCGGCGCCCGCGTCATCGCCGCCGCCAGTAGCGCGGAAAAACTTGAAGTCGCCAAAAACGCAGGCGCAGACGAACTGATCAATTACAGCGAAACCAGCCTCAAGGACGAAGTAAAACGTCTCACCAACGGCAACGGCGCCGACGTCATCTACGACCCGGTCGGCGGCGACCTCTTCGACCAGGCCATCCGCGCCATCGCCTGGAACGGCCGCCTGCTGGTCGTCGGCTTCGCCAGCGGCCGCATCCCGGACCTGCCCGTCAACCTGACCCTGCTTAAGGGCGCATCGGTGGTCGGCGTGTTCTGGGGCTCGTTTGCGCAGAGACAACCGCAGGACAATGCGGCGAACTTCAAGCAGCTGTTTGCGTGGTTTGAAGAAGAGAAATTGAAGCCGCTGGTGTCAACGGTTTATCCGCTGGAAAAGGCCGGGGAGGCGATTGATTTGTTGGGTGAGCGCAGGGCTGTGGGGAAGGTGGTGGTTTTGGTGAATTGATACCTTGAGCCTGTACTATTAAGTAAATCGTTAGTATCAAGTCGAAACTGTTAAGAAAAATATATATCTACACCACCTAACCACTCTTGAGGAAATACTGTATCGCCATACACAAACAAGGACTTAATGTATGGCAGACCAAAACCCTAATGAACAAGAACAAAAGCATCTATACGTAGTACCTAACATGGGAGGTAACAAAAGCGTAAATACCAGTATTACTGGACCTGGAAGTAACACGGGCGGCGGAATTGAAGTAAAGGTCAGCCCTCAGCATACCGGCGCCCCTGATGCTACTCACGGATCCAGAACACGCCAGGGTGGCGATTGGTCGTTCGGCTTCAACAGTGGAACTGGTGGTGGCTTCAATGGAGGACTCAGCGGCGGCTTTGGTGGCTCAAGTAGTAAAAGAGCCAAAAAACGCGCCCGCGCTCGCGCTCAAGCCAGATCAGAAGCTCAGGCTTCGGCCCAGCGGCAAGCGGAAGAACACGCGGCCCACCTCGCAAGAGTAGACGCTGAGGCACATGCCCAGGCAATGGCAGAAGCCGCCGAGCGAGAACGTATTGAAGCGCAAGTACGTGCACAGGCCGAAAAGGATCAGGCTCATCGACTGGCTCTTGAAGCGCTGACGAATGCCTACCCGTCGTTACAATCTGGATTTGCACAAAACTATTTACTGGCTTCTGCGTCGCTGCCGAATACTCTTCAAAAAGAAATAGCGCCGGGTCATGACCTGAATGTTGATTACCCAGGCGACAAGCAGGCTCTTGAGCTGATACTTCAGAAAAAAACCAGCGTTAACTACTTACTCGCAACCAAACAGCCTTTACTGGAAGAGCGTCGCACTCAGGCTATTAGTCTGACCGGTCAAGAACTTGACCATGCCACACAAAAGGACCACCTCAACTATTTGGTGTACTTCAGCCAGGGTGATCCTCTACGTGTGCAGCAGGCCCATGAAGCGTGGGTAAACGCGTTATCTCAAACCTACCAAGCAAAGCTTCTTGCCGAGTCGGTCACGCTGCTCAATGAACAATCAGCAGCACTTTCCATGCGCCATGCTGAACTGTCGCTAGCCGATAAAACGGCGAGTCAGGATGCAGATCGGACATCATCCCGACAGGCCGCTGGCATCAACAAGCTGTGGTCAGCTATTGCCCCCGCGTCAACCACCACCGCAGCACCGGGCATCAGGACCGTTGCGACCAACATCGCGAAAGACCAGCTCATCAGGATCGCGACCAGAACGCTTGGCAGCAATCTGGTCACCTTGCTGGCGATGTATCCACAACCGTTGGGCGACTCAGAGCTGCCGCCTGCTGTGATCGCCACACCTCTGTCGCAGCTCAACCTGCCACCGCATATCGATCTGCAGTACCTTGCCAGCGTCAAAGGCACGCTGGATGTGCCTCATCGACTGACGTCCGATGGAGCTGGCGCAAGCGGCGCTGCACGCTGGGTAGCTGCGGATGGTGTGAAAGTAGGTACCAAGGTTCGCGTAAGAACTTTCACCTATAACGCACTGAACAATTCCTACGAGTTTATCCGAGACGGGGAATCGACACCGGCCCTTATATGGACGCCAATAGCACAACCGGCGGACAGTTCGACAAGCTCACCCGCAGGGCCACCCGCGTTGCCGAAAGATCCAGGCAACGTGGTGACACCTTTTGTACCCGAGCTTGAAGCTTACCCGGCGATTGATCGAGATGATCCTGATGATTACATTCTCATATCGCCGATTGATTCAGGGCTGCCGAATAGCTACCTGCTGTTCAAGGACCCGAGGTCGATTCCGGGGGTTGCGAGTGGGTTTGGTGAGCGCATAACAAACACTTGGTTAGACGCTAGGACTCGGGCTGAGGGGGCTCCAATTCCTTCTCAAGTTGCAGATCAATTGCGTGGGGTACGCTTCAGCAATTTCGGCCGTCAGAGAGAATCCATCTGGAAAGCTGTGGCAAATGACTCAGAAATCAGTCAACAGTTTAGTCAGCGGAACCTGCAATTAATGAGGGCCGGTAACGCACCGCATCCAAAATTAGAAGATCAGGTAGGACGGCGTACAAAATTCGAGATTCACCACAAGGAAGAAATTGCAAACGGCGGGGCGGTGTATGACGTAGACAATCTAGTCATCATGACACCAAAACAACATATAGAGCATCATAGGAACCGTTCACAATGATCATGAAAGAAAAATTTGAAGATTACACTGAAGAAGAGTTTCTTGATTTTTTGAGGGAGTTCTCTCCCGAGCGCAACAAGCTTGAAGGGAAAGAATATGGGGCATATGTCGACGTATTGTTGCAGCATTTCATTAAAGTGACCGAACACCCCGCACAGTCGGACGTAATATTTTATCCTGAGGAAGGCCAAGAGGACAGCCCCGAAGGAGTTCTGAAAGTAATCAAAGAATGGCGAGCTAAAAATGGCAAGCCTGGATTCAAAAGTTAAGCCCTCCATAAACTAACAGCTCAAACACTATAAAAAGGAAATCATCCATGGAAGAATTACATCATCACCTTCAGCAATTACCTGGCTTTCTGCAAGCCGAGCTTGCGGCTCACGTCGGCGACTGGAACGGAACACGTTACATCGATATAACCGATAAACACATACACGCTATCAATCATCTGGTTGCCAGCAAACGTGCGCCCTTGCGACAGGACCACATCGACAATTCGTATTTTTTGTGGGGCACTGCCCCCTGGGATAAATCGTCTCTTGAGTTAAACGCACAGATGCGGGGTATGCCAAGCGGAGTGCCCACTGATTTTTACTATATGACGGGAGACGCCCGCTTTCATATGGAGAGCATCCGCTTTCTAAACGAACTCAAAGGCAATCTCGAGTCGCTGCATGCTCGGCTAATAGAACAGGAACGCGAGTATAACGAGCGCATGGCCCAAGAAGCCGCACACCGCCAAGCCGAAGAAGCAGCGCGCGCAAGAGCCGAGGCTGAAGCGGCAGCTCGACGACTCGCGGAGGAACAAGCAGCGCAGCAGCGGGCCATAGAGGCCGCGTTACAACTTGCACAGCGTCAGGTCGAAGAAGCCAAGCACGCTTTGGCCTTGCGCAACGCCGAGGAAGCTCGCGCTAAAGAGGCCGAATCCCGCCATGCGGTCGAGGTGACATTTGGACCTGAAGCATCGCGAGAAATCGATAATGCAATCAAGGTACTGAGAGGCACTATCGAAATCGCGATCACAGACTTCTCGAACGCGATCAACGCTCACGGCGCGCTCGGACTGAGCCAGCTTGAAACAATTCAACATATGAACGCCACTCACTAATCTTTCGCGACAAGGCCGGGACCAAGGCGATGACGCTTTGGTCCCGGCACTGTGCATCAAGTGGAACTGACACAAGGCATCAAAACAGACCTGATCGCTACTCAAATCATGCTCGACCCTGACCTCCGCCTCCTTGAAATAACTGATAGCAACTTCGCCGTTAACACGATTAAAGCTGTGAGAAAATAGCCGCTTTCCCGACTCGGGCCTTGCTTGTTACGGACGACTTGATTTTGTCAGCATTAACGCCGCCGACCGAGCCTGACTTGGCTTACCAGGTAACGCAGACTGTTTTGGCCACGGCGGATATGCCGACAGCTTATGACTTTTCCACTCTAGACAAAGATTATTGCATCCCTCACCCGACCTCAGGAGAGTTGAGCTTCGGTTACATTTCTATGTACGAAAGCCGCAACCTGACCTTGCCAGGCGGAGAAATTTATTTGCGTGTAGGTAAGCATTTCGGCTTCAGTAGCGGTTTTGGAGTCAACCACATTTGGCAGGGGCACGGTCATGAACTGGCCAAGTCTGGCTGCAAAACCATTCAGGATGTATCTGCATTTGTTGCCGGAATTTTAAGTGCAGGTGCACAGATTTATTGCGAGGGTTATCAGACGCGTGATGGGCATCGACTTACGGTCATACGCAATGCCAGAGGGTGCGCAATTTTGTCGCCACAAGAAGAAGCTGAACGAGGATTTTTCTACTCGGTGGTCACCGCCTACAAAATACTTAGGAGGCGACCGGCGATCAAAGTAGGGACTCTGAAACCAAAAAAAGCGCCATAGGCGCCTTTTTCAGAGTACGAGAGGGCTGGTAGTCGCAGCGCTTGCTTAGCACGTCCAGACACGAGGCCTGAAAGGGGTCGAAAGCCAACCGTTGTCGCCAGTTGCCGCTACCGCACGAGTGACGCCTCGCACAATCCACACCTGCTCGCCGGTATCGTCATTGAATCGAGCAGGCCCTGCTCTTATTGAGCCCTCGCGAGCATTCTGATGAAACACAGGGTCGTCGTCAACCACAGGGCTGCATTCTGAAACTGCTTTGATACTGGCACTTCGCTGATGCCCCGCCCTTCCTACAACACCTTCCTCACATTCTCCGGCAAATAATCCACATACTTACGCATCGGATTCTTTTGACATTGGGCGATAATGCCCGGCGCCGCCTCCAGCAGCTCAACAACCAATGCCTGACGCTCGTCCAGGGTGAGAAATTGCTCTATGACCGGACCGCTCGACAGGTACAGCTCTGTCCGCATTAGCGCATCCGGCTTGACGTCCTTGCGCCATTTGCGACCCTCGAACATTTCCCTGTTCAACTGCCAGCACAACTCCTGCTTCAGCTCGGCATTGGCTGTCAGCGGCGGGTTGCTGTGTGGTCGCCCTGTGAAGGTAAACGTGACTGTGACTGCTTCGCCCTCGGGATGAGAGGCCGGTGGGTCCCAGGGTTCAAAGGTCCATAGTTCAACAGCACTTCGGGTCAGGCTGATGAACCTCGGATCAGTTGCCCCCCGCACTTCAAGAAAGCGCACGCCGCCATCGGCCTGAATGAAAATCCTGACGGTGACACTGTTTTTTACCAAGGCATAACGCATCGACGCCGGATAGTCCGGCTCCGGCATATACAACGGTACCGGATACGACGGCAACGCCTGTGCTGTCCCCGCCGAGAGTAACCCCGCCAACACGATCACACTCAGCACGCGGCTCATTCGCTGCCCTCCGCTTGCTCGGCCAACCCGACCATCAATACCTTGACCGGCCCAGGCAGGTAATCCCCATATAGATGATCCGGATTGCTTCTGCAGTTGCTCACTACCGCAGGTATCGACGCTCCGAGCAATTCAAGCAACGCCTTGCGCTGGGGCTCGCTGCGCTGGTGGGCAACATGACTGCCGAACAGCGCCTGCCCGGTGTACCAGAACACGTCGACTTTACTCAGCGGCTCTTTGGGATAGTCCTGGCGGGCGGATTTCACTTCGTGGTTGAGGTAACCGCAACGGATATTGCCCAAGCCGACGGTGACTTCGGTATTGAAACGCCTATAGCCATGGGAGCCGAAAATCACCGGCACGGTGATCGTGGTCATGGGCGGCGCGCCGACTGTTCCGACCCAGGGTTTGTAACGCCACTGGCGGAGCGCCTGCTCCACCGCTTCGGCGAGTTGCGGGTGGCCGCTCTCTACGGCCCTGACTTCGCGGACCTGACCGTCGGACTTTATCCACAGCTGTGCCCGGACCTTGCCTGCGTAGCGGGTCTTGACCAGTTCAGGAGGAAACACCGGTGCTGGCGTGTACACCGGCACCAGAAATGACTCCGTCGCGCCAACGTGCGGGGCCAGTGCGACGGCAATCATAAAGGCGGAAATTCTCATTGTTGTAAGGGCTCATCGTCGTGGTGCGCCGCTGCGGCGCAATGACGACGATGGTAAAAGCCTGCCGAAAGGCCAGTAAGCACGCGTCTTCCGATACGCCTGTAGGATCCATCCCAAACTTTTGAAACACATACAAACGCTCGCCAAATGTTCATAAAAGAACAGGAAAACGTCCGTATCTCCTACAAAAAATCAGTCCAAAGGCACTGCTTTTTTCTGTAATGAAAATGTAATATTCGCATTCGCAAAAAAACAATAATCAGGAGCTTCTCCATGTTTGGGTTTTTCCGCCCTGCCAGGCATCAGGCACCCCTTCCCGAAGAAAAGGTCGATAGCACTTATCGGCGTCTGCGCTGGCAGATCTTCGCAGGCATCTTTATCGGTTATGCCGGTTACTACCTGCTGCGCAAGAATTTCTCGCTGGCGATGCCGTATCTGATCGACGAAGGCTATACGCGTGGCCAGCTGGGCGTGGCGATGTCGGCCATCGCGATTGCCTACGGCTTGTCGAAATTCCTCATGGGGATCGTTTCGGACCGCTCCAACCCGCGGTACTTCCTGCCCTTCGGCCTGCTGGTATCTGCCGGGATCATGTTCATCTTCGGCTTCGCGCCGTGGGCGACGTCCAGTGTCACGATCATGTTCGTGCTGCTGTTCATCAATGGCTGGGCACAGGGCATGGGCTGGCCGCCAAGCGGGCGGACGATGGTCCACTGGTGGTCGCAGAAAGAGCGCGGCGGCGTGGTGTCGGTGTGGAACGTGGCGCACAACGTTGGCGGCGGCCTGATTGGCCCGCTGTTCCTGCTTGGCATGGGCTGGACCAACGACTGGCACGCAGCATTCTATGTGCCGGCGGCCGTTGCGCTGCTGGTGGCGGTCTTTGCTTTCGCCACCATGCGCGACACCCCGCAATCGGTGGGCCTGCCGCCTATCGAGCACTACAAGAACGATTACCCGGAAGGCTACGATGCCAGCCACGAAGAGGAATTCAGCGCCCGGGAAATCTTCGTCAAATACGTGCTGCGCAACAAGTTCCTGTGGTACATCGCGATGGCCAACGTGTTCGTTTATCTGCTGCGCTACGGCGTGCTGGACTGGGCCCCGACCTACCTGAAAGAAGCCAAGCACTTCACGGTCGACAAGACCTCATGGGCCTATTTTCTTTACGAGTGGGCAGGTATTCCGGGCACGCTGCTGTGCGGCTGGATGTCGGACAGGATTTTCAAGGGTAATCGCGGCCTGACCGGCATGGTGTTCATGTTCCTGGTGACCATTGCCACGCTGGTGTATTGGCTGAACCCTGAAGGCAACCCGACCGTCGACATGATCGCGCTGGTGTCTATCGGTTTCCTGATCTACGGCCCGGTCATGCTGATCGGCCTGCAGGCGCTGGAACTGGCACCGAAGAAGGCAGCGGGTACGGCAGCCGGCTTTACCGGGCTGTTCGGCTACCTGGGCGGGTCGGTCGCGGCGAGTGCTGCGATGGGCTACACGGTCGACCACTTCGGCTGGGACGGCGGCTTTGTGCTGCTGATCGGCGCGTGCATTCTGGCGATGGCATTCCTTGCGCCGACGCTGCGGCACAAACAGGTCGCCAGCACCTCGCGCGATACCAAGGACTGACCCAAAGGCCGGTCAGGCGGTCTCTGACTTGCAGCGCTTGAGCCGCGCCTCCAGATTCAGGTCTGGCATGGCGTGGCTACGCAGGGCCTTGGCCGTCTGTTCCACGTACTCGCGAGTGGTTCCATAGCGCCCGCTGGCGCTGGCCAGCACCTGGCTCAGCACGCTGTCGGGCAGGTTGCCAGCGTAGCTGGGCAAATGCCGTTCCAGCACGAAGCCCAGCGCCTGTACTTTCCTGCCGTCTTCAAGGCGGCAATTGAGCCAGTGCGGGCGATACGACGGATACGGCATCTCACGCTCCCACAAGGCCAGCAGCGATTTCTCCAGGCATTCATCCGGCAGGCGATAGGCAAAGCCGGTGCATGAACCACCGCGATCCAGCCCGAATACCAGGCCTGGCACCTCAGGCGTACCGCGATGTTCGTGCGACCACAGGTAAAGCCCACGGTGATAACCGTGCACTCGACCGCGCTGGCTCTCTACCGCAGTGCACTCGGGACGCCAGATTAGCGAGCCGTAGGCGAACAGCCAGACCGGGCCGCCTTTGTGAAGACGCATGGTGGCGTCCATGGATGCGAGCAGTTGCTCGCGGGTAAGCTGCGGACCCAGATCGATAACGGGCGGGTACGTCAGCCCAAGGCCGTCATGCACTGCAGCGGCCAACTCGTTGATTGGATTCTCCATTTGCCCCCCTGACAGTCTGGCTGTCAGTTTTTACCGAGCCCCGCTGACTCGCTCGTGGGTGAGCGGCATCAGGGTGTCGTGGTTCGGTTGTTGCCACAGACCAAAGGCCTGCCTCTACAAAAAGTTGTCTGGCGGCGAATTGACATCGCCGTAAGCTATAAGCAGCTGAAGCAATTTACACTCCAGCTATGCAGCCGTCAGTCCGGCGTTACGGACGCGGTGCGTAGGCGAATACGTCTGCGCGCATCTGGTGAGCGTCCATTCCGGCACTGACAAGAGCGTCCAGCGTTCCGTAAACCATGGCAGGCGAGCCGCTGGCGTAGACGTAAACCGCCGACAGGTCCATGATGTCTTCGCAAACTGCCTCGTGCAGCAGACCACAGCGCCCTTCCCAGCCACACAGGTCACTGACGACCTTGTGCAGGAACAGGTTCGGCAGTGCCGTCCACTCATCCCAGTGGCTGACCTGGTAAAAATCCTCGGGCCGACGCACGCCCCAGTACAAATGCACCGGATGACTGAAGCCTGCTGAGCGACAGTGCTCAAGCAAACTGTTCATTTGCGCCATACCTGTACCGGCTGCGATCAGTACCAACGGCCCGTCCGGCAGCTCGGCAAGGTGGGTATCGCCAAACGGCAGCTCGACCCGCGCCATTTTGTTGCGTTGCAGTTGCTCGATCAGGCTGCGCGCACTGTCTTCACGAGCCAGTACATGCAGCTCCAGATCACGGCCACTGTGCGGTGCCGATGCGATGGAGAATGCCGACTTCTCGCCATTCTCCCGCTCGATCATCAGGTACTGTCCGGCGTGATAACGCGGTGGTTTGCCTGCCGGGGCGCGCAAGCCTACCCGCCAGACATCGCCACCGATTTCGACACACTCGCTCAACTGGCAGGCAAAGCTGCGCACCGGCAGTTCACCCTTGGCCAGCACGCCATCCCAGAGCACAACACAATCTTCAAGCGGCTCTGCTACACACGTATGAATCTCGCCGTGATCAAGCTCCTGACCCGACTGCATCACCCGCCCCTCGACCAGCAAGGCCGAGCAGATATGACAGTTACCGTTACGACAGCTCTGCGGGCATTCATAGCCCAGACGCTGCGCAGCATCGAGAATCCGCTCGCCCGGCAGGGTGTCCAGCACCGCACCTGACGGCTGCAAGGTTACGCGCATCAGTCTATTCCCAACTGAGTCCAGATCTCGTCCACGCGGCGTGTGGTGGCTTCGTCCTTGACGATAGCCCTGCCCCATTCACGCGTGGTCTCGCCTGGCCATTTGTTAGTGGCGTCCAGGCCCATTTTCGATCCCAACCCGGACACCGGAGAGGCAAAATCGAGGTAATCGATAGGCGTGTTATCGATCATGACCGTGTCGCGCTTGGGGTCCATGCGGGTGGTGATGGCCCAGATCACGTCATTCCAGTCACGAGCATTGATGTCGTCGTCGGTGACGATCACGAACTTGGTGTACATGAACTGGCGCAGGAACGACCAGACCCCCAGCATCACGCGCTTGGCATGACCGGGGTACTGTTTCTTGATGGTCACCACCGCCATGCGATACGAGCAACCTTCGGGCGGCAGGTAAAAATCGACGATCTCCGGAAACTGCTTTTGCAGAATCGGCACGAACACTTCGTTCAGCGCGACGCCCAGAATGGCGGGCTCATCCGGTGGACGGCCGGTGTAGGTGCTGTGGTAGATCGGCTTGATACGGTGCGTGATGCGCTCGACGGTCAACACCGGAAAGCTGTCGACTTCGTTGTAATAGCCGGTGTGGTCGCCATAAGGCCCTTCGTCGGCCATCTCGCCCGGATGAATCACACCCTCCAGCACGATCTCGGCGCTGGCCGGCACTTGCAGATTGCTGCCACGGCACTTGATCAGCTCGGTGCGCGAGCCACGCAACAGCCCGGCGAAGGCATATTCGGACAGGCTGTCCGGTACTGGCGTCACGGCACCGAGAATGGTCGCCGGGTCAGCGCCCAGTGCGACGGCAACCGGATAAGGTTCGCCGGGATGCTTGGCGCACCAGTCGCGAAAATCCAGCGCGCCGCCACGATGACTGAGCCAACGCATGATGATCTTGTTGCGGCCAATGACCTGCTGACGGTAAATGCCGAGGTTCTGCCGCTCCTTGTTCGGGCCCTTGGTGACCGTCAGGCCCCAGGTAATCAGCGGTGCGACGTCGCCCGGCCAGCAGGTTTGAACGGGCAGCATGCCGAGATCGACGTCATCGCCTTCGATGACAATCTCCTGGCAGGGTGCATCCTTGACCACCTTGGGGGCCATGGCGATGACTTTGCGGAAGATGGGCAGCTTGGACCAGGCGTCCTTCAAACCCTTGGGTGGCTCAGGCTCTTTGAGAAACGCCAGCAGCTTGCCGATTTCACGCAGCTCACTGACCGCTTCGGCGCCCATGCCCATGGCTACGCGCTCTGGCGTGCCGAACAGGTTGCCCAGCACCGGGATATCAAAACCGACCGGTTTTTCGAACAGCAGGGCCGGGCCCTTGGCACGCAAGGTACGGTCACAGATTTCAGTCATTTCCAGCACAGGCGAGATCGGCATCTGGATGCGTTTCAACTCTCCGCGCTGCTCAAGCTGCTGCACGAAATCCCTAAGATCTTTGAATTTCATTAACCCGGCCATTTATCCAAATAGACGCACATCGTACCTGCTCCAGCCCTTCAAGGCAGCTAATCGGCGGCGCGCGGGCAAAAAAAATGGTGCCCCGAAGGACACCATTCTTTGTTTCAGCCTGCCAGTTACTTGCGTTTCATGGACAGGAAGAACTCATCGTTGGTCTTGGTCTGCTTGAGCTTGTCGATCAGGAACTCGATAGCCGCGACTTCGTCCATCGGGTGCAGCAGCTTGCGCAGGATCCACATGCGCTGCAACTCGTCATCAGCGGTCAACAGCTCTTCACGGCGTGTGCCGGAGCGGTTGATGTTGATGGCCGGGAACACACGCTTCTCTGCGATCTTGCGATCCAGAGGCAGCTCCATGTTGCCAGTACCCTTGAACTCTTCGTAGATGACTTCATCCATCTTCGAACCGGTTTCAACCAGTGCGGTGGCGATGATAGTCAACGAGCCGCCTTCTTCGATGTTTCGCGCAGCACCGAAGAAACGCTTTGGCTTCTCGAGCGCATGAGCATCGACGCCACCGGTCAGTACCTTGCCGGAGCTCGGGATGACGGTGTTGTAGGCGCGAGCCAGGCGGGTGATGGAGTCAAGCAGGATGACGACGTCTTTCTTGTGCTCGACCAGGCGCTTGGCCTTCTCGATCACCATTTCGGCAACCTGTACGTGACGGGTTGGCGGTTCGTCGAATGTCGAGGCAACCACTTCGCCGCGCACGGTGCGCTGCATTTCGGTTACTTCTTCCGGACGCTCATCGATCAGCAGAACGATCAGGTGCACTTCCGGGTTGTTACGCGTGATGTTCGACGCGATGTTCTGCAGCATGATGGTCTTGCCCGCTTTCGGCGGAGCAACGATCAGACCACGCTGACCTTTACCGATCGGTGCGCACAGATCGATCACACGACCGGTCAGGTCTTCGGTGGAACCGTTACCGGCTTCCATCTTCATGCGAATAGTCGGGAACAACGGCGTCAGGTTTTCGAACAGAATCTTGTTCTTGGCGTTTTCCGGACGGTCGTAGTTGATCGTGTCGACCTTGAGCAGAGCGAAATAACGCTCACCTTCCTTTGGTGGACGGATCTTGCCAACGATGGTGTCGCCGGTACGCAGGTTGAAGCGGCGGATCTGGCTAGGGGAGACATAGATGTCATCCGGGCCGGCCAGGTAGGAAGCGTCTGCAGAGCGCAGGAAACCGAAGCCGTCCTGGAGAATCTCCAGCACGCCATCACCGGATATTTCCTCGCCACTTTTGGCGTGCCGTTTGAGCAGGGAAAAAATGACGTCCTGCTTGCGCGAACGGGCCATATTTTCTATGCCAGCCTGTTCGGCCATTTCGAGCAATTCGGTAATCGGCTTTTGCTTGAGTTCAGTCAGGTTCATATGGGGAATGACGTAATCATGTATGGAGGGGAAAATTAAGCTTTTGGCTTAATGAGGCCGCGCCGCAGAAAAGGCGACAGGATCGCGTACTAAATCGAAAGGAGAGCGTCGGCGACGGCTAGCAGGGGGCAACGGAGAAGCCGTTGCGGGGCCGAATGTACCACCTGATTTTCCAGGCGTCTAGTACGACACCCGAAAAAAACCCCGCTATTTGCGGGGCTTTGAAGTGCTTCAGATGTTGGCGTCGAGAAACGCGGCCAACTGCGACTTCGACAGAGCGCCCACTTTGGTAGCTTCTACGTTGCCATCCTTGAACAGCATCAACGTCGGGATACCGCGCACGCCATGCTTGGCAGGGGTTTCCTGATTCTCGTCAATATTCAGCTTGGCAATTGTCAGCTTGCCGGCATAGGTGTCGGCGATTTCGTCCAGCACCGGGGCAATCATCTTGCACGGACCGCACCACTCAGCCCAGTAATCTACAAGCACAGCACCCTCAGCCTTGAGTACTTCGGCTTCGAAGTTAGCGTCGGTGACGTGTTTGATCTTTTCGTTGCTCATGGAAGTCTCCGAGGTCATAGGCGAAAAACGACGCTCATCATAGCGGGCCGCAAGTCATTCAGGAAGCGAAGGTTCATTGAGTCTGGCTATGGTGGTGCATGACTGGAGTTATGGCAGAGCCTCAGCTGGAAGGCGAAACGAACACAATCCCAGTACGAAGCGCTGCGCCACGGATGTGATCCTGCATGGCCTTTTGCGCGGGCCCCGACGCATGCCGGGCCAGCGCGCGAAGGATCTTGCGGTGCTCCTGCCAGGTTTCCATGACCCTTGCCGCACGTATGAACGGCATTTTCTGGCTCTCAAGGAAGATGTCGGCACCTGCGGTCACGATCCCCAGCATGGCCTGATTGCCACTGGCGACCAGAATATGCCGGTGAAACTCGAAGTCCAGCCGGGCTGCGGCCTCGAAGTCGCCGGCACGCAATTCCAGACGCATGGCCTCGACATTGTCTTCAAGCACGTCTCGTTCATCAGCGGTGAGGGTGACGGCTGCCAGGCCCGCGGCGAAGCCTTCCAGCGCGTAACGCAGTTGAAACGTGTCGGCCGGAGAAACCTGTGCCTCAAAAGGCCAGGAAAAACCACTCGTGCGCTGTTCTGGTTCAGAAATGGACTGCACGAACACGCCTTTACCCGGCTGGACGCTGACCACTCCCAATGCGCTGAGCGATGACAAGGCCTCACGCAATGAAGCACGACTGACTCCCAGCAAAACAGCCAGATCGCGCTGCGATGGCAGGCTTTCGCCGGGCTTGTAGCCTTGCTCGGCAATCAACTTGCGAATGGCCCGGAGGGCTGATTCGGGTACTGCGAGTGAGGTGTGGGGCATCACTGTTCAGGCCAGTCAGTCCAGTAAAAATCCCTTTTATCGCCATCCCGAAGATTCGGCAAGCGACGCCCAGTGCTGGGGCGGCAGCACTTTTCAACGCGCCAAAGCAGGGCGAGCCACACCTTTACTGGTCAGACCAGTAAGACCATAAACACGCTGAAAAGCTTGAGTTATGGCACGTCATCGCCTGATGGCATGCGCTGTGCACTGGAGACGGACCAACATCCTACGTTTCGCCCGGAGATTTCTATGACCAAGCGTTACAGCGCCCTGCTTGCTGCACTGTTTGCCAGCCTGATGCTGAGCCAGACACCCGCCCACGCCAACGGCCTGGACGACGTTGTAGCGCGTGGCACCTTGAAGGTGGCCGTTCCGCAGGACTTCCCGCCATTCGGTTCGGTCGGTCCGGACATGAAGCCTCGCGGCCTGGACATCGACACCGCGCAACTGCTGGCCGACCAATTGAAGGTCAAGCTGGAACTGACGCCGGTCAACAGCACCAACCGCATCCCGTTCCTGACCACCGGCAAGGTTGATCTGGTGATCTCCAGCCTGGGCAAGAACCCGGATCGCGAGAAAGTCATCGATTTCTCCCGCGCGTACGCGCCGTTCTACCTGGCGGTATTCGGCCCACCTGATTCTCCGGTCAAGGACATCGCTGACCTGAAAGGCAAGACCATCAGTGTTACCCGTGGCGCGATCGAAGACATCGAGCTGTCGAAAGTTGCACCGGAAGGCGCAACCATCAAGCGCTTTGAAGATAACAACTCGACCATCGCCGCCTACCTGGCTGGCCAGACCGACCTGATCGCCAGCGGCAACGTGGTGATGGTCGCTATCAGCGAGCGCAACCCCAAGCGCATTCCAGCGCTGAAAGTGAAACTCAAGGATTCGCCTGTTTATGTCGGCGTAAACAAAGGCCAGCCGGAACTGCTGGGCAAGGTCGACGAGATCCTCAACGCCGCCAAGGCTGACGGCGCGCTGGAAAAAGCGTCGCAGAAATGGCTGAAGCAACCGCTGCCTGCCGATCTCTGATCACTGCTTTCCGGTAACAGGATTCACCAATGGCTTATCATTTCGACTTTACACCGGTCCTGCAGAACATTGATGTGCTGTTGCGCGGGGCTTTGTTCACGCTGGAACTGACGGCCATTGGCACCCTGCTGGGCGTCAGCCTCGGCATTGTCGGTGCCGTCGTGAGGGCCTGGAAGATCCAGCCCTTTGCGACGATCTTTGCGATCTATGTCGAGCTGATCCGCAACACACCGTTTCTGGTCCAGCTGTTCTTCATTTTCTTCGGCCTGCCGTCGCTGGGCGTGCAGATCTCGGAATGGCAGGCAGCGGTGCTGGCGATGGTAATCAACCTGGGCGCCTACTCGACAGAAATCATTCGGGCAGGCATCCAGGCGATTCCCAAGGGACAGCTTGAAGCGTCGGCAGCGCTGGCGATGAATCGTTATGAAGCGTTTCGCTACGTGGTGCTGGTTCCGGCGCTGGGCAAGGTCTGGCCGGCACTGAGCAGCCAGATCATCATTGTGATGCTGGGCTCGGCGGTCTGCTCGCAGATTGCCACTGAAGAACTGAGCTTCTTTGCCAACTTCATTCAGTCGCGCAACTTCCGCTCGTTCGAAACCTACATTGTGACCACGCTGATTTACCTGGCCATGGCGCTGCTGATCAGGCAACTGCTGGCCTGGATCGGGCGTCGCTACATATCGAGGAACAGCTGATGGATTTCACCCTCTGGGACATCCTGCGCAATCTGCTGATCGGCCTGCAATGGACCGTTGCCCTGTCGCTGGTGGCCTTCATTGGCGGTGGCTTGATCGGCTTGCTGGTGATGGGCATGCGTACCTCGGAAAAAACCGGCCCGCGTGTGACCGCCAAGCTCTATATAGAATTGTTTCAAGGCACACCATTGCTGATGCAACTGTTTCTGGTGTTCTTCGGTGTTGCCCTGATGGGCATGAACATTTCGCCCTGGGCAGCGGCAGCGCTGGCCTTGACGCTGTTTACCAGCGCCTACCTCGCCGAGATCTGGCGCGGCTGCGTGGAGTCGATCTCCAAGGGCCAGTGGGAAGCGTCTGCCAGCCTGGCGATGACCCCGTTCGAGCAGATGCGCTACGTGATATTGCCTCAGGCGCTGCGTATCGCAGTTGCGCCAACGGTCGGCTTTTCCGTGCAGGTGGTCAAAGGCACCGCGGTGACGTCGATCATCGGCTTCACCGAATTGACCAAGACCGGCAGTATGCTGGCCAACGCTACGTTCGAACCTTTCATGGTCTATGGCTTCGTTGCTCTGGGCTACTTCATCCTGTGCTACCCCTTGTCGCTGTGCGCGCGCCATCTGGAAAGGAGACTGCATGCCTCTGCTTAGAATTTCCGCCCTGCATAAATACTATGGCGATCATCACGTACTCAAAGGCATCGATCTGTCGGTCGAAGAGGGCCAGGTCGTGGCAATCATTGGTCGCAGCGGCTCGGGCAAAAGTACCCTGTTGCGCACGCTCAACGGCCTGGAGTCGATCAACGATGGTGTGATCGAGGTCGATGGCGAATATCTGGACGCCGCACGCGCCGATCTGCGCACCCTGCGTCAGAAGGTCGGCATGGTGTTTCAGCAGTTCAACCTGTTCCCGCATCTGAGCGTGGGCGAGAACGTGATGCTCGCGCCGCAGGTCGTGCAGAAGGTGCCCAAGGCCGAAGCCGCGAAGCTGGCGAGAAAGATGCTGGAGCGCGTCGGGCTGGGCGAGAAGTTCGACGCCTTCCCGGATCGCCTGTCCGGTGGCCAGCAGCAACGCGTGGCGATTGCCCGCGCACTGGCGATGTCGCCCAAGGTGTTGCTGTGCGACGAAATCACCTCGGCGCTGGACCCGGAGCTGGTCAACGAAGTGCTCAGCGTGGTGCGCCAGCTGGCTGCCGACGGCATGACCCTGATCATGGTGACCCACGAAATGCGCTTCGCCCGTGAAGTGGGCGACAAGCTGGTGTTCATGCACCAGGGCAAAGTGCATGAAGTGGGCGACCCGAAAGTACTCTTCGCCAACCCGAAAACCCCGGAACTGGCGAACTTCATCGGCACCGTGGAGCACGCCTGACAAGAGCCGACGCAGAGCGTCGCACGATAGGTGGGGTCATCGTTCCTCCAGTGTAGGAACGCAGTAGTGGACGCCCCTGTGGGAGCGAACTTGTTCGCGAAAGGGCCGGTACATCCGCCGAAGATGCGTCGCCTGGCACACCGCCTTCGCGAACAAGTTCGCTCCCACGGCCTTCGGCCAGAAGCCTGTAAGCTCAATTGTCCGGACTGTGTATAACGCCGAGCACTCCAACGAGGGAACGCAAAGCATCGGCACGACAATGACATAACTATCACATTGATTAGCTAGCCATCCGCCATCTCACAAGAGTAATACCGGGTATTTCCGCTGCCTGGACAGCTTCGCGTTGGCGGCAGGCATGGATCGTGGCACGATGGTCCGGTTATCGAACTGGATTTCCTGACCATGCCGCACTCAACACCCAAGAATTTTTCACTGATCGCCGCCATCGACCTGGGCTCCAACAGCTTTCATATGGTTGTGGCAAAAGCCAATCGGGGCGAAATTCGCATTCTTGAGCGCCTGGGCGAGAAGGTGCAGTTGGCCGCTGGCATCGACGAAGAACGCCAGTTGACTGAAGAATCCATGCAGCGCGGTCTCGACTGCCTGAAACGTTTTGCCCAGCTGATCAATGGCCTGCCGCCCGGTGCCGTACGCATCGTGGGGACCAACGCGCTACGCGAAGCCCGCAACCGCAACGACTTCATTCATCGCGCCGAAGAGATTCTCGGCCATCCGGTGGAAGTGATCTCCGGCCGCGAAGAAGCGCGCCTCATTTATCTGGGCGTTTCGCACACGCTGGCCGACACCCCCGGCAAGCGACTGGTCGCCGACATCGGCGGCGGCAGTACCGAATTCATCATCGGCCAGCGCTTTGAGCCGCTGCTGCGTGAAAGCCTGCAGATGGGCTGCGTGAGTTTTACTCAGCGCTACTTCCGCGACGGCAAGGTGACACCCGCGCGTTACGCACAGGCCTACACCGCTGCCCGCCTGGAAATCATGAGCATCGAACATGCGCTGCATCGCCTGAAGTGGGATGAAGCCATCGGTTCGTCAGGCACCATTCGCGCTATCGGCCTTGCACTCAAAGCCAACGGTTACGGCGCTGGCGAGGTTAATGCCGAAGGGCTGGCCTGGCTCAAGCGCAAGCTGTTCAAGCTGGGTGACGTCGAAAAGATCGACTTCGACGGCATCAAGCCCGACCGCCGCGCGATTTTCCCCGCAGGCCTGGCGATTCTTGAAGCGATCTTCGATGCGCTTGAGCTCAAGCGCATGGATCACTGCGAAGGTGCCCTGCGTGAAGGCGTGCTGTACGACCTGATGGGCCGCCACCATCACGAAGACGTGCGTGAGCGCACGCTCAGCTCGCTGATGGAGCGCTACCATGTTGATCTGGAACAGGCCGCACGCGTCGAAGCCAAGGCGCTGCATGCGCTGGAGCAGGTTGCCGAAAGCTGGGAATTGCAACACGAGAGCTACGCCGAACTGCTGAGCTGGGCCGCCAAGGTGCATGAGATCGGCCTGGACATTGCTCACTATCACTACCACAAGCACGGCGCGTACCTGATCGAGCACTCTGACCTTGCCGGTTTCTCCCGCGAAGACCAGCAAATGCTCGCTCTGCTGGTGCGCGGTCATCGCCGTAATATTCCCAAGGACAAGTTCGCCGATTTCGGCGCAGAAGGCATCAAGCTGATTCGCCTGTGCGTGTTGTTGCGCTTTGCGATTCTGTTTCACCACATTCGTGGCACCCAGGAGATGCCGCGTGTGATCCTGCGTGCCGACGGCCCGAATCTGGACGCCGAGTTCCCCACAGGCTGGCTGGAAAACAACCAGCTGACTCAGGCCGACTTCGCGCTGGAAGCGGAGTGGCTGACCCGAGTCGGCATCGTCTTCAGCGTACGCTGAGAACCGGGTTGCTCAGGCGCTCCAGCAGGGTCGCCTGGGCGCTTCGGGCGTTCTGATTGCCGGTCGGCATGCTACGCACGTAACGCCCGTCTGGCTGCAACAGCCAGCTGTGGGTGTTGTCGGTCAGGTAGCTTTCCAGCTCTTTCTTCACACGCAGAATCAATTTCTTGCCTTCCACCGGGAAGCAGGTCTCGACACGCTTGTCGAGGTTGCGCTCCATCCAGTCGGCACTCGACAGGAACATTTGCTCGTCGCCGCCGTTGAGGAAGTAGAACACCCGCGTGTGCTCCAGGAATCGGCCGATGATCGAGCGCACATGGATGTTGTGCGAAACCCCGGCGATGCCCGGACGCAAACAGCACATGCCGCGCACCACCAGATCGATGCGCACACCGGACTGACTGGCCTTGTACAACGCGCGAATGATCTTCGGATCGGTCAGCGAGTTGAACTTGGCGATGATGTGCGCTGGCTTGCCGTCGAGCGCAAACTGCGTCTCGCGGGCAATCATGTCGAGCATGCCTTTCTTGAGCGTGAACGGCGCATGCAGCAGTTTCTTCATGCGCAGCGTTTTACCCATGCCGATCAGCTGACTGAACAGTTTGCCGACGTCTTCGCACAATGCGTCGTCAGAGGTCAGCAGGCTGTAGTCGGTGTAAAGACGCGCGTTACCGGCGTGATAGTTACCGGTCCCGAGGTGGGCGTAACGCACGATCTCGCCAGCTTCGCGACGCAGGATCAGCATCATCTTGGCGTGGGTCTTGAAGCCAACCACACCGTAGATCACCACCGCACCGGCAGCCTGAAGACGGCTGGCCAGTTGCAGGTTGGACTCTTCGTCAAAACGGGCGCGCAGTTCGATCACCGCGGTGACCTCTTTGCCGTTACGCGCCGCATCGACCAGCGCATCGACGATTTCCGAGTTCGCACCGCTGCGGTACAGCGTCTGGCGCACAGCCAGAACGTGTGGATCCTTTGCCGCCTGACGCAGCAGGTCGACAACCGGGGTGAACGACTCGAAAGGGTGCAGCAGCAGAATGTCCTGCTTGCTGATCACGCTGAAAATGTTTTCGCTGTTCTGCAGCAGTTTGGGGATCGCTGGCGTGAACGGCGGGTATTGCAATTCAGGGTGGCTGTCCAGGCCAGTAATACTGAACAGGCGCGTCAGGTTGACCGGCCCGTTGACCTGATACAGCTCGGACTCGTTCAGGTTGAACTGTTTGAGCAGGTAGTCCGACAGGTGTTTGGGGCAGGTATCCGCTACCTCCAGACGTACCGCATCGCCGTAGCGACGCGAGAACAGCTCACCGCGAAGGGCACGTGCCAGGTCTTCCACGTCTTCCGAGTCCAGCGCCAGATCGGCGTTTCGGGTCAGACGGAACTGGTAGCAGCCCTTGACCTTCATGCCCTGAAACAGATCGTCAGCGTGAGCGTGGATCATCGACGACAGGAAAACGAAGTTGTCGCCAGGGCCACAGACCTCTTCCGGCACCTTGATGACACGCGGCAGCAAACGCGGTGCCGGAATGATCGCAAGGCCCGAGTCGCGACCGAAGGCGTCGATACCTTCGAGCTCGACAATGAAGTTCAGGCTCTTGTTGACCAGCAACGGGAACGGGTGGGTCGGGTCCAGACCGATCGGGGTGATGATCGGCGCGATCTCGTCACGGAAGTAGCGACGTACCCAGGCCTTGAGCTTGGCCGTCCAGTGACGACGACGAATGAAGCGGACCTGATGCTTTTCCAGCTCAGGGAGCAGAATGTCGTTGAGGATCGCGTACTGGCGATCAACATGACCATGCACCAGCTCGCTGATTCTGGCCAACGCCTGATGCGGCTGCAAACCGTCGGCCCCGGCCTGTTCACGGGCAAAGGTGATCTGTTTCTTCAGACCTGCGACACGAATCTCGAAGAACTCATCGAGGTTGCTGGAGAAGATCAGCAGGAACTTCAGCCGCTCCAGCAACGGGTAGGACTCATCGAGCGCCTGTTCCAGTACCCGGATGTTGAACTGCAATTGGGACAGTTCACGGTGGATATACAGGCTGCTGTCGTCCAGGTTCGGAGCGACGATAGCAGGCACTGTAGCGGCAGGTGCCTCAATGGCCGGGATTACTTCGATGTCAGGTTCAACCGCGGGCGTCGCCTGCGGAACATCGACTTCAACAGCGGCTTCGATGAGTGCTTCGGTATTCATGAATGATCCTGTGAGGCTATTGCCCCTTCAACAGTTGAGCGGCGCGAACAGCGAAGTAGGTAAGGATGCCGTCGGCACCGGCGCGTTTGAAGGCCGTGAGGGACTCGAGAATAACCCCTTCACTCAGCCAACCATTCTGGATTGCTGCCATGTGCATCGCGTATTCACCACTGACCTGATAGACAAAGGTCGGCACTTTGAACTCATCCTTGACCCTGTGCAGGATGTCCAGATAAGGCATGCCCGGCTTGACCATCACCATGTCGGCACCTTCAGCCAGGTCAGCTGCGACTTCGTGCAGTGCCTCGTTGCTGTTGGCCGGGTCCATCTGATAGGACGCCTTGTTGGCCTTGCCCAGATTCAGCGAAGAACCCACCGCATCACGGAACGGGCCGTAATAGGCACTGGCGTATTTGGCCGAGTAGGCCATGATCCGCACATTGACGTGCCCGGCCAGCTCCAGCGACTCACGGATGGCCTGGATGCGACCGTCCATCATGTCCGAAGGTGCGATCACCTGAGCGCCTGCATCGGCGTGCGACAAGGCCTGCTTCACCAGTGCATCGACAGTGATGTCGTTCTGCACATAGCCCTCTTCGTCAAGGATGCCGTCCTGACCATGGGTGGTAAACGGGTCCAGCGCCACATCAGTGATGACGCCCAGCTCCGGGAAACGGTCACGCAACGCGCGGGTGGCGCGTTGCGCAATGCCATCCGGGTTCCAGGCTTCAGCGCCGTCCAGAGATTTTTTCTCGGCCGGCGTTACCGGGAACAAGGCCAGCGCTGGAATGCCCAGTGCGACCCAGTGCTCGGCTTCCTCAAGCAACAGATCGACACTGAGACGCTCGACGCCAGGCATTGAGGCAATGGATTCACGACGGTTTTCACCATCGAGGACGAATACGGGGAGAATCAGATCATCAACGGTGACAACGTTTTCACGCACCAGCCTACGGGAAAAGTCGTCGCGGCGATTACGGCGCAGACGAGTGAGAGGAAACAGGCGGTTTGCGGGGGTAAAGCTCACGGCGAGACTCCTGAGCCCGCTTACGCGGGCAAGCGCGACAGTTATAAGCCGCCATTATGACCAATGTGTGACAGTCATGGTTCGACCTGCGACTGCACGTCGCGGTCATGGCCCTTATGAGGATCCAACCATTGTGGTTGTAAGAATCTTTAACGTCGAGACACATATCGACACTTTCATCATTGTCTTGGGCGCGTTAGGCTGCGCGTTCATTTCGCCAGCATCCAGACAATGCTCCAGAATTTCTTGAACGAATTCGGCTACTTTGCCCTGTTCCTCGGCACCTTTTTTGAAGGCGAGACCATTCTGGTTCTCGCCGGCTTTCTGGCGTTTCGCGGATACATGGACCTCAATATCGTCATCCTCGTTGCCTTCTGCGGCAGCTATGCGGGTGACCAGTTGTGGTATTTCATGGGGCGCAAACACGGCCGCAAGCTCCTGGCGCGCAAGCCCCGCTGGCAACTCATGGGCGACAAGGCCCTGCGGCTGGTGCGCAAGCACCCGGATATATGGGTATTGAGCTTCCGCTTCGTGTATGGCCTGCGAACGGTCATGCCGGTGGCCATCGGCCTGTCAGGCTACCCACCGGGGCGTTACCTGCTACTCAACGGTATCGGCGCGGCTGTCTGGGCGGCTGCACTGGGTTCGGCGGCCTACCATTTCGGCGCGGTTCTCGAGGGCTTGCTGGGCAACGTCAAGAAATACGAACTCTGGGTGCTGGGTGCGCTGATATTGCTCGGCCTTGGTCTGTGGCTGCGCCGACGCATCAAGAACGCGCGTATTGCCCGTGAAGAGCGTGAAGAAAAGAGCCGCTTCTGTGCATCTGCAGCGGCGTCCGATCTGGATACACCTGTCCCCGTGCCCGTCGACCTGACGAAAAAATCAGACGAGTAATTTCTCCGTTTCCTTCCCCGAGTGCAGGCTGACAGGCCTCACTCGGCGGCAGTGCGCCGCCGCTGCCTGACCTTGCGAGCATCACCCTTCCCCACGCATTTTTGCGTAGTCTGTAACGCGTCAACTGAACACTCGGCCCATAAAGCGATCAATTAATGGACGAATTAAAAGAAGCCTTAGATTGCTCAAGTACAAGGAGCCGAATCGATGCAGAAAAAAGTGGCTGTAATCCTGTCCGGTTGTGGCGTCTATGACGGTGCCGAAATCCATGAAAGCGTCCTCACCCTGCTTCGTCTGGATCAACGTGGTGCGCAGGTCCAGTGCTTTGCGCCGAACATCGCCCAGCATCACGTCATCAACCACCTGACTGGCGAGGAAATGCCCGAGTCGCGCAATGTGCTGATCGAATCTGCGCGCATTGCACGGGGTGACGTGAAGGACATCCGCGATGCAAACGCAGAAGACTTTGACGCCCTGATCATCCCGGGCGGTTTCGGCTCGGCGAAGAACCTTTCCGACCTTGCCCTGCAAGGCCCTGCCTGCCAGGTGGAAGCCGGGCTGCTGGAACTCGCAGAGGCGTTCGCAGAAGCAGGCAAACCGGTCGGGCTGATCTGCATCACCCCGGCACTTGCAGCGAAGATCTACGGTCCCGGCGTTACCTGCACCATCGGCAACGACCCTGATACCGCTGCGGCCATTACCAAAATGGGCGGCAGTCACGCGCCATGCGCTGTCGATGACATCGTCGAAGACGAAGCACGAAAACTGGTCTGCACGCCCGCCTACATGGTTGCCAAAAGCATCAGTGAGGCTGCATCGGGCATTAACAAGCTGGTTGACCGCGTGCTGGAGCTGACGCACGAGGGCGATGCCTGACCTGCCGAGGGACAAATCCAATGCACCGCCCGTCAGACGAGCGGTGTTTTACAAGCCAGCCATAGTGATAGATCACGGCCTTATGCTTTACTGTATGCATAAACAGTATTTGAGTATTGCCAGATGTCCAGCCCCTATCCGGTTCGTGGCCGCGGTACTGCCAGCAACCCGCATAATCGCTTCGCACCCAGCCAGTCCGTGGCCGAGGACGACGGCTGGTATCAGGAAGTGCCACTGACCCAAGGCACTCAGGTTACCAGCGAGACCGCCAAAAGCATCATTACCCGCAACAGCTCGCCGGATATTCCCTTTGATCGCTCGATCAACCCTTACCGGGGCTGCGAACATGGCTGCATCTATTGTTTCGCCAGGCCCAGCCATGCCTACTGGGACATGTCGCCGGGGCTTGATTTCGAAACAAAGCTGATCGCCAAGACCAACGCAGCGGCGCTGTTGGAGCAACAGCTCTCCAAACCAGGCTACCGCTGTGCGCCCATTACATTAGGGGCCAATACCGACCCGTATCAACCTATCGAACGTGAATACCGCATCACTCGCGCCACGCTTGAGGTGTTGTTGCGCTATCGGCACCCGGTCAGCATCATTACCAAGGGCTCGCTGATCCTGCGCGACCTGGACCTGCTCGCAGAGATGGCCAGACTTCGGCTGGTGTCAGTATTCATCAGCCTGACTACACTGGATGACGAGCTCAAATGCATCCTCGAACCCAGGGCGGCAGCGCCCAAGGCTCGCTTGCGGGCCATTCGGGTGTTGCGTCAGGCGGGCGTTCCCGTCGGGGTGCTGTGCGCGCCCATGATTCCGATGATCAATGACAGCGAACTGGAGGCGCTGCTGAGCGAGGCGAAAGCGGCAGGCGCGCTAAGCGCAAGTTACGTGATGCTGCGCCTGCCGCTGGAGGTCGCCCCGTTGTTCGACGAATGGCTGAAGACGCATTACCCGCAACGCGCCGAACATGTGATGAGCCTGATTCGTCAAAGCCGCGGCGGAGCGCTGTACGACAGTCAGTTTGGCTCGCGGATGCGCGGCGAAGGACCGTTTGCTGATCTACTGGCTCAACGCTATGCCTTGGCAATCAAACGGCTTGGATTGAACAAACGTGGTGGCTTCACACTCGATTGCGATGCGTTTTGTCCGCCAGGAGGACAAATGTCACTGCTGTGACGAACTTGGTACTATCGTGCAAACCCGCGTCCCAGAGCCATCGCATTCAGTTTCGCTTAAGCTTGGGCGATTAGTCTGTAATTCGGAGTGTCACCAGCGATAGCGCTCAAGGGATTTGTTCGTGATACCACTTACAGGGATCACATCCGGCTCTGGTCAAACAGGCATGAAGAATCCACATCAATCCGTCAGAGAGGATGAAGACATGACAGACATCGGTAAACAGCATTCGGCTACGTCGTCCAGCACATCGAGCCATTCAGACAGCGCCGACGTAGCGTTGAAACATATTGTCGATGGCTTTGTACATTTTCGTAACGAGGTCTTCCCCCAGCAGGAAGAACTGTTCAAGAAGCTGGCGACCGCCCAGTCGCCACGGGCCATGTTCATCACCTGCGCCGACTCGCGCATCGTGCCTGAACTGATTACCCAAAGCTCGCCAGGCGACCTGTTCGTGACGCGTAACGTCGGTAACGTTGTGCCTCCGTATGGCCAGATGAACGGTGGTGTGTCCACAGCTCTGGAGTACGCAGTTGTCGCGCTGGGCGTGCAACACATCATTGTCTGCGGACATTCCGACTGCGGCGCCATGCGTGCAGTGCTCAACCCTGACAGCCTGGACAAGATGCCTACGGTAAAAGCCTGGTTGCGGCATGCCGAGGTCGCCCGCACAGTGGTCGAGCAGAACTGCAGTTGCAGCGGCGAGCTGGAAACCATGCAGGTCCTGACTCAGGAAAACGTGATTTCCCAGTTGCATCACCTGCGTACCCACCCTTCGGTCGCAGCGAAAATGGCCAGCGGCCAATTGTTCATTCATGGCTGGGTCTACAGCATCGAAACCAGCGAAATCCTGGCTTATGACGCCGAGCTAGATCGTTTCATACCGCTCGACGGTTCGGGACCGACGCCGATGGCTTCACCGAAAGCACGCTTTTCAGCCGACTGATCACCAGTCCGACTGACGGCAAGCCCTTCTATATCAGCTGATGGCGGCTGCGCAGGATGCGCGTCGCCCGTCTTGCCTCGTCTGAAGAATCCCGGAGAAGCGTCATGGGTATTACAGCATTGAAAACCGCTTTACCACGGGAGCTGCTCGCTTCCGTGGTCGTGTTTCTGGTCGCCCTGCCGCTGTGCATGGGGATCGCCATTGCATCCGGCATGCCTCCGGCCAAAGGTCTGATCACCGGCATCGTGGGCGGGCTGATAGTCGGCTGGATAGCCGGTTCGCCGTTGCAGGTCAGCGGTCCCGCAGCCGGTCTGGCAGTACTGGTTTTTGAAGTGGTACGCGAGCACGGCATGGCTATGCTGGGTCCTATTCTGGTACTCGCCGGGTTGCTTCAGTTGCTGGCAGGTCGATTCAAGCTTGGCTGCTGGTTCCGGGTCACGGCACCTGCGGTGGTCTATGGCATGCTCGCCGGTATCGGCGTGTTGATCGTACTGTCACAGGCACACGTGATGTTCGACAGCGGTCCCAAACCTTCCGGGCTGGACAATCTGATCGCCTTCCCTTCCACACTGATCCAGGCCTTCGGACCAGGCACCGGCATGCAGGCCGGTATGCTCGGCCTGGGCACCATGCTGATCATGTGGGGCTGGGAAAAACTTCGTCCGCAGTCTTTGCGCTTCGTACCCGGCGCGCTGCTGGGCGTGGGTATCGCAACCGGCATCAGCCTGTTCATGGCCTTGCAGGTCAAGCGTGTCGAAGTGCCTGACAACCTGGCCGACGCCATCGACTGGCTGCGTCCGACCGACCTGATGAATCTGGCCGACCCGGCCATTCTGGTTGCCGCTATCGTCGTAGCATTCATTGCCAGTGCCGAAACCCTGCTTTCCGCCTCGGCGGTTGACCGCATGCACAGTGGCCAGCGTTCGGACTTCGACAAGGAACTCAGCGCGCAAGGCGTGGGCAATATGCTCTGCGGCGTGCTCGGTGCATTGCCGATGACTGGCGTTATCGTGCGCAGCTCGGCCAATGTCCAGGCCGGTGCCACCACGCGCTTCTCGACGATCTTCCACGGTCTGTGGCTGCTGGCGTTCGTGTTGCTGCTGTCGAGCGTACTGCAGAGCATTCCGGTCGCGAGTCTGGCTGGTGTGCTGGTCTACACCGGCCTGAAGCTGGTCGATCTGAAGGCATTTCGTGGTCTGGGCCGCTATGGCCGGATGCCGATGTTCACGTATGCGGCGACTGCCGTGGCGATCATCTTCACCGACCTGCTGACCGGTGTACTGGTCGGGTTCGGTCTGACCCTGGTGAAGCTGGCGTTCAAGGCTTCGCGCCTGAAGATCAACGTGGTCGAACTGGCGGGCGAGAAGGAATTCGAGCTGCGTCTGGTCGGTGCCGCGACGTTCCTCAAGGTGCCTGCGCTGACTCAGGCTCTGGGCACCATCCCGCAGGGCAGTACCGTGCATGTGCCGCTGGGCAATCTGTCCTACATAGACCACTCGTGCCTGGAACTGCTGGAAGAGTGGGGACGTTCCAATGCCGCTCACGGCACCCGACTGCTCATTGAGCCGCATGGGTTGAAGCGTCGTCTTGAAGGGCGGATCTACACAACAACGGGTATAGGCTCGGGCGCCGCCTGATAGTCAAAGCGTTGGGGCTGAAGCCTGGAATGACGATAGGAGCCGGATGGGTCTTCGCGTAGCAGCGGAGCGATATCCGGCTCCTTCCATTGCGGGCGAAGACATTGATTCGGGCCTCTGAATCAGATGACGGAGCGTTCCAGCTCTAGGCCGATACCCAATTGTCGTGACAGGCTTGGCCAGCGCTTCCACGCTGCACCTGTATCAGGACTGGTCAGTTTTTCGCGGTAGGCCTCGACAGAGTCCAGCGCGAAACTTTCATCATCAAGCAGCTTGTCGACGGCATGGTGAACCGCCTCGTCCAGCTGGTTGGCAAATTGCTCGCCGATCAACTGGTGGGCAATCACGCTGGCAACCGTGGTATTTGACGGTATCAGCGGCTGACCAAAATGCTTGATGTACAGATCGTTCACCTCCTCGACCAGTCTGTGTGCCAGATAGGCCTCGTCCAGCAGGCTTTCCAGCCCTTCATGTCCGTCCATGATGGAAGGGGGTGCTGCGAAAAAATGCTCTGCGATTTTCAGTACCGGTTTAATCTGCCCTTCGATACCGGCTTCTACGGCGACCTCGTGAGCAGCGTCCAGCAGGTCGGGGACCAAGTCGATGTAAGCAGTGACGAAACGCGTCAACACGTCCTTCGCGTCGACATCCGGGAGGTGAATGGCGGGATGAAGATGTGGGAGCTTTTGTTCCAACTGTTGCAGCAAGTGGCCGGTCTCGGCTTCATGTTGATGGGCTAGTTGTATCTGCTCGCGCAATGCGGCGGTGTTCATGGCAGTGGGGACTCCTGAGGGCATTAAACCCCGTGGTTCGGTTATGGAAAGTCATACGTTAGCTCGGTTAACTAAATGCCTAAGACATTTTTGCTATAACCGAAACGCATTTATATGCATTGGCTATATCAAAGCGCTTTTTGCTCAGTTTCTGACCATTTGCCTACATTGGCGCATAAATACGGCACCTTACGCTGATGTAAGCAGGCTACTCTGAAGCCGCCCGCAGCCCTTTCGACACGCTGTCTGACATAAAAAGTGAGCCCGGCATGACTCAGCCTCTTTTATCCAAGCGGCTTGCTCTGCGTTTGATCTGTTTGCTGGTGATCATGTTCATCTGCGGATTTGCATTGCCGTCGCTCTATGCTTTGCTGACCGGGTATGACAGAAACCGCGACCAGGACGCTTCGCGGCAGATCGAGGTGCAGTTCACCGCGACAAACTCTGCCGGGATGGTCTGGGCGTTCTACCCGCGCGCCAGCCAGATGCAAATCAACCCTGGTGCGGTCAACGAGATGATTTTCGTGGCGCAGAACCCTACTGACAAACCGATGAAAGCCCAGGCTGTACCGGGCATTTCGCCGGGGAAGGCGGCAGAGTGGTTTCACAAGACCGAATGTTTCTGCTTCACCCAACAGACCTTACAGCCGGGTGAGCGTATCGAGATGCCCGTGCGCTTCATCGTTGATCGCGACCTGCCCGCAGAGGTGAAACGCCTGACGCTGGCCTATACGCTGTTCGATGTCACTGCGCCCTAGGCGCTCGAAGCCATATAGGCCATCATCCCTGGCCGCATGCCGATCACTACTCGCGTTGATGCCATGACCACCCGTACCCAGAAAACAGTTTTTATCGCTGCCGCCATTGTTGCCCTCGTTCTGGGCGTGATCCTCAGCCAGTTGCTGCCGGGCAGCGGGTCAGAGGATCAGGCGGCACTTAACGATGCAGGTATTGTGCTGCTACCGAAAAGTCGCCCGTTGCCAGCCTTGAGCATGTCGGACCAGAACGGCGCAGCGGTGGCCCTTGATGGCTTGAAAGGCAAATGGACGCTGATGTTTTTCGGCTACACCTTCTGCCCGGACATCTGCCCCACTACCCTGGCGCAGATAAAGCAGATCAGGACCGAGCTGCCTGAAAAGGTGGTCGAGCGCATGCGTGTGGTGCTAGTCAGCGTCGACCCTGACCGCGACACGCCGCAGCAGCTCAAGCAATACCTGGGTTATTTCGACAAGCAGTACATCGGCCTCACGGCACCTGTCGCTGATATCCAGAAGCTGGCCAACGCAGTGAGCATCCCGTTCATTCCGGCCGATACCAGAAAACCGAACTACTTTGTCGACCACAGCGGCAACCTGGCTTTGATCGGGCCGGACGGCACCCAGCGAGGCTTTATCCGCGCGCCGCTGAACAACCAGAAGCTGGTGAAGCAATTGCCTGGGTTGCTGGAGAGGGATTAGTCAGTGCACTGACACGAAGTCGCCGAGGACGCGGAGCGTCCTGAAGGGCGCTACCACGCGGTAGGGTTGTGTCTGGCGCGGGAATGCAGCCCCCAATGCTCTGCGTCGCAAGGGACACAGAGCATAGGCTCGAGAACCACAAGGTGCGATCAGATCAGAACGCCGGAACCACAGCGCCTTTGTATTTCTCGGCCAGGAAGGTTTTCACTTCAGGACTCTGCAGGGCCGCTACCAGCTTTTTCATCGCGTCTGAATCCTTGTTGTCCGGGCGGGCAACCAGAATGTTCGCGTATGGCGAATCGGCACCTTCGATGATCAGTGCGTCCTTGGTCGGCTCAAGCTTGGCGCTCAAGGCATAATTGGTATTGATCAGCGCCAGATCGACCTGAGTCAGTACGCGCGGCAACGTAGCTGCTTCCAGCTCACGGAACTTGAGGTCTTTCGGGTTATTCACGACATCCGAAGGCTTGGACAGGATATTGGTCGGATCCTTCAAGGTAATCAGACCTGCCTTGGCCAGCAGCAGCAAGGCACGGCCTTCATTGGTGGCGTCGTTTGGCAGGGCGACGTTGGCACCGTTGGGCAGTTCTTCCATCGTCTTGAACTTGTCCGAGTACGCGCCGAACGGCTCTACGTGAACCTTGGCCACTGCGACCAGATCTGTGCCCTTGCCCTTGTTGAACTCATCCAGATACGGCTGGTGCTGGAAGAAGTTCGCGTCCATACGGTTCTGCGACACCTGTACGTTCGGCTGGATGTAGTCGTTGAACACCTTGATGTTCAAGTCCACGCCTTCTTTGGCCAGCGTCGGTTTGACGAACTCGAGAATCTCGGCGTGCGGCACGGCAGAGGCCGCGACGGTCAGGGTTTCGTTGGCCTGCGCGGACAAGGCAGTAACAGCGGCGAATATGGCCAATAGTTTTTTCATGCAACAACTCCTTTGGGCCCGCACAGGCGGGCCGATACCAACGGTTCGATCAACGATGTGTGAAATGCGCGACCAGTCTGTCGCCGATGGTTTGCAGAATCTGCACCAGCACCAGCAACAATACGACCGTCACGAACATCACATCGTTCTGGAAGCGTTGATAACCATATCGGATGGCCAGATCGCCCAGCCCGCCAGCACCCACGGCACCGGCCATGGCGGTGAACGACACCAGCGCAATGGCGGTAACAGTGATTGCAGCCAGAATGCCGGGGCGCGCTTCAGGCAGCAGCGCCTTGACGATGATCTGCCGAGTCGTCGCGCCCATGGCCTGCGTGGCTTCGATGATGCCGCGATCCACTTCGCGCAATGCTGTCTCTACCAGACGCGCAAAGAACGGCGTGGCGCCAGCGATCAGCGGCGGCAACGTGCCGAGAATGCCCAGTGACGTGCCGGTAATGATTTCGGTGAGCGGCATCATCACGATCAGCAGGATGATGAACGGCAACGCACGCAGCATGTTCACAATCAACCCGACCGTGGCGTACAGCTGCTTGTGTTCCAGCAACTGCCGCGGCGAAGTGAGGAACATCAGCACACCCAGCGGCAGGCCAAGCAGGATGGTGAAGCCCAGCGAAACACCGAGCATGATCAACGTGTCGCCGGTGGCGACCCAGATCTCGTACCAGTCGACATTGGAAAACAGGTTCAGAAAAGCGTCCATCAGCGCAGCACCTCCATATGAACGTCGGCGGCGGTGAAGCGCGCAAAAGCAGCGTCCATATCGCCGCCGGTGATGGCCAGCGTCAACTGCCCGTAAGGGGTGTCCTTGATGCGGTCGATGCGTCCGGCAAGGATGCTGTAGTCGACGCCGGTTTCGCGGGCCACGGTGCCCAGCAGAGGCGCATACGTCGCATCGCCCTGAAAGGTCAGGCGCACGATACGGCCTTGAACATGAGCGAAATCGTCACGCTGTTCATTTTCATCGATCTGGTCATCTTCCTGCACAAAACGCTTGGTCGTCGGGTGCTGCGGATGCAGAAACACATCGGCGACCTTGCCTTGCTCGACAATCACGCCAGCGTCCATGACCGCCACCTGGTCACAGACGCGACGAATCACGTCCATTTCATGGGTGATGAGCACGATGGTCAGCTTCAGTTCGCGATTGATCTCGGCCAACAATTGCAAAACCGACGCAGTGGTCTGCGGGTCCAGCGCGCTGGTGGCTTCATCGCACAGCAGGATTTTCGGCTTGGTGGCCAGGGCGCGGGCGATGCCGACGCGCTGCTTTTGGCCGCCGGACAATTGCGCCGGGTATTTTTTCGCATGATCGGACAATCCAACCCGCTCCAACAGCTCAGCCACGCGCTGGTCGATCTGCTTGCGGGGCATGTCACCCGCCAGCGTCAGCGGCATCGCAACATTGTCGGCCACGGTTTTGGAGGCCAGCAGATTGAAGTGCTGGAAGATCATCCCGACTTGTTGGCGGAAGCGGCGCAGGCCATTGGCATCAAGCGCCGTGACGTCTTCACCGTCAACCACGATCTGTCCACCGCTCGGGGTCTCCAGACGGTTGATCAGGCGCAGCAAGGTACTTTTGCCAGCGCCGGAATGGCCGATGATGCCGAACACCTGGCCGCCGTCGACGCGCAGGCTGGTAGGGTGCAGGGCCGGTATTTCCTTGCCTGCCACCCGATAGGTTTTGTGGACGTTATGAAACTCGATCACGGAGCGAACCTTGTGGGGCGCGTTAAAAAATCAGCGCAGTGGCAGGACGCCACCTGCTTCGTTACCTCGGCCGGGTAAAGCCGGGCGCGCATTTTAGCCTGTCCGGCCCGCTGTGCTTAGCATTTATTTGCAGGCTGCCCTGCGCAACGGGCATAACGCGACCGTTGGTAAAGATGTGCGACAAATAAAGGGAACGGCTGTTTTAGGCCTCGGTCACTTCTTGGATACCGTGATTTCCCGCTTACGCCAGGGAAGTCGTATTCAGCGAACCCAACTCAATGATTGGGGCGAGATAAGGAGTCTCTGATGGCTAGCAAGAACGCACCACCTGTAACCGCAACGCCCAAGAGCGAATTGGCAGGTACCGACACCCTGGACCGTGGCAATACCAACGACAAGCTGGAAAGCCTTGAGCAGTTCCGCTCGGACGCGACCCAGCAGGCACTGCGCACCAATCACGGTGTCAAGATTTCCGATAACCAGAACACACTGAAAGTCGGCAGCCGCGGCCCATCGCTGCTCGAAGACTTCATCATGCGTGAAAAGATCACGCACTTTGACCATGAGCGTATTCCGGAGCGTATCGTTCACGCCCGCGGCACCGCGGCACATGGTTATTTCCAGACCTATGAAGACCATGGCGCGCTGAGTAAAGCAGGCTTCCTGCGTGATCCGGGCAAGAAGACCCCGGTGTTCGTGCGCTTCTCTACCGTTCAGGGCCCGCGCGGCTCGGGCGATACCGTGCGCGACGTGCGTGGCTTTGCGGTCAAGCTCTACACCGAAGAAGGCAACTTCGATCTGGTCGGCAACAACATGCCGATCTTTTTCATTCAGGACGCCATCAAGTTTCCTGACTTCGTGCACGCGGTAAAACCAGAGCCGCATAACGAAATCCCGACCGGGGGCTCGGCTCACGACACCTTCTGGGACTTCGTTTCGCTGGTGCCGGAATCTGCACACATGGTGCTGTGGACCATGTCCGACCGTGCCATTCCGAAAAGCCTGCGCACCATGCAGGGCTTTGGTATCCACACCTTCCGCTTTATCAACACCGAAGGTAAGTCGAGCTTCGTGAAGTTTCACTGGAAGCCCAAGTTCGGCGTGTGCTCGCTGGTCTGGGACGAAGCGCAGAAGCTCGCTGGCAAGGACACCGATTTCCACCGCCGCGACCTGTGGGAATCCATCGAGATGGGCGACTACCCGGAATGGGAACTGGGCGTGCAGATCGTTGCCGAGGAAGACGAGCACAAGTTCGACTTCGACCTGCTCGATCCGACCAAGATCATTCCCGAAGAACTGGTACCGGTCACTCCGCTGGGCAAGATGGTCTTGAACCGTAACCCGGACAATTATTTCGCCGAGACCGAGCAGGTTGCCTTCTGCCCGGGCCACATCGTGCCAGGTATCGACTTCTCCAATGACCCGCTGCTGCAAGGTCGCCTGTTCTCCTACACCGACACGCAGATCAGCCGTCTGGGTGGGCCGAACTTCCACGAGATCCCGATCAACCGTCCGATTGCGCCTAACCATAACGGTCAGCGCGATGCGCAGCACCGCACCACCATCGACAAGGGCCGCGCTTCTTACGAGCCGAACTCGATCGATGGCGGCTGGCCGAAAGAAACCCCTGCCGGCCCGGTAGATGGCGGCTTCGAGACCTACCCTGAGCGCGTTGAAGCGCACAAGGTTCGTGAGCGCAGCGAATCGTTTGGCGACCACTTCTCGCAGGCCACCCTGTTCTTCCAGAGCATGAGCCATCACGAGAAAGAGCACATCATCGCGGCCTATAGCTTCGAGTTGGGCAAGGTCGAGCGCGAGTACATTCGTGCCCGTCAGGTCGACGAGATTCTGGCCAATATCGACCTGGAACTGGCCAGCCGCGTAGCCGCCAATCTGGGCTTGCCAGCACCGACTGCCGGGACCGTGCCAGTGCGCCAGACTTCGGTAAAAGAGTCGCCGGCGCTGAGCCAGGTCAACCTGCTTTCTGGCGATATCGTTTCACGCAAGGTTGCCATTCTTGTGGCAGACGGCGTGGACGGCAAAGCGGTCGAAGCCATGAAAGCTGCACTGACTGCCGAAGGTGCACACGCCAAGGTATTGGGCCCGACCTCCGCACCGGTCAAGACCGCTGACGGCCAGAGCCTGCCAGTGGACGCATCGGCTGAAGGCCTGCCTTCGGTAGCGTTCGACGCAGTCTTCGTGCCGGGTGGCAAGGCTTCGATCGAAGCGCTGAAAGGCGACGGCGTGGCACTGCACTTCATCCTGGAAGCCTACAAGCACCTCAAGGCTATCTCCTTTGCCGGGGAGGCCAAGGAGCTGTTGAGCCTGCTACGCCTGGAAGAAGATGCGGGCCTGCTGGAGGTATCCGATAGCAAATCGTTCAAAGCGTTCTTCAACGCGATTGCTCAGCACCGTGTATGGGATCGTGAAGTGAAAGCCAAGGCCGTTCCGGCTTGATCTGACGTGCTAGATCGCTCCCGCGCTCCGGCGTGGGAGCGCCTTTCTGAACCTTCTCGCCCCCCCACATAGACTCCCCAACACTTCTCGTTCCTCACGTTCCGCGTGGGAATGCAGTTCTGGACGCTCTGCGTCCGCTTTGAAGGATCGACTCAGGACTTCGCTGGCGTCAGGATGATCTGCGCTTTTTCATTGCGCTCGATCTGGCGACGCAATTGCAGCTCGAAATCCGGATTGGCCTTGACCACCCGTTTGGTCAGCAACGTGGCCAGCCACGGATAGTCTTCGGTGCGCGGCACCACCAGCAGCACTTCACAGTTGAACGCTACGGTATCCGCTGCGATATCGTCCAGTTGACGACGCAATGCACGCATATCGCCGATCTTGAGTACAATTGTCGTGCTTTCTGCCGACGGATCGATGAGCTTGGCAACCCTTCTGGCTTCGGCCGCCTTCAAATCAGCTTCGGCTTTCTCCAGCTCGGCCTTGCGCGCATGAGCAATAGCGCCGTTGACACCACTGGTCAGTGCCGGTGCCTTGGGCATCAGCGCGCGCGCACGAGTGAGTGCGTTGGCCGCCGCATTCATATCACCCTTCTGCAGGCTGATCTGGCTGCGACTCAGATAGGCTTCGGCCAGACGACGCTGAAAAGGCTCGAGGCGGATATCGGCAGGATTGGCGGCCTGCAATGCGGCCAGTTGATCCTCGGCCGTCGCCAGCTCATTGCTGACGATGTTCTGCTCAAGCTGAGCGAACGCGTCAGGCTGAACGTCGGAGGCAGGCGTCTCGGCAGTGGGCGCACTCTGGCAGGCACCCAGCAGGATGGAAAATGCGACAAGCAGCAGATAGCGTGGGGCGAACGGCTTCATTCCTGCGATTCTCTAGTTTGCGCAAAAAACGAGCAAGTCTACACCGCTCGCCTGGGTAGAACAAAGCTGAGCAAAAACAACGCTGCAGCGGATACCACTATAGACGGTCCTGCCGGGGTGTCCTTGAACCATGACAATGATAGCCCGACACACACGGCTATCACGCCTAACAGACTTGCACCCAGCGCCATCTGCTCCGGCGAGCGGGCGTGACGCTGCGCCGCAGCGGCGGGAATGATCAGCAGCGACGTGATCAGCAGAACGCCGACGATCTTCATCGCCACAGCGATTACCACGGCGATCAGCAGCATCAGCGCCATGCGCAATGCCGCGACGGGCAGACCTTCGACCCGCGCCAGCTCTTCATGCACGGTGATTGCCAGCAGCGGGCGCCACAGCGCAACAATCAATACCAGCACCAGCGCGCTGCCGCCCAGGATCCAGGTCAGATCAGCCGGGCTGATGGCAAGCAGGTCGCCAAACAGATAAGCCATCAGGTCGATACGCACTTCATGCATGAAGCTGAGCACCACCAGGCCGAGCGACAGCGTGCTCGGTGCGAGGATCCCCAGCAGTGTGTCCGAGGCCAGCGGCTGGCGCTGTTGCAGCGTGACCAGCAGCACCGCCAGCAGCAGGCAGCCGACCGTCACTGCAATGGTCGGGCTGATATCCAGCAGGAAGCCAAGCGCCACACCGAGCAATGCTGCGTGGGAAAGCGTATCGCCGAAGTACGCCATGCGCCGCCAGACCACGAACGACCCCAGCGGGCCGGCGACGACAGCCAGAGCAACGCCTGCGAGCAAGGCATACAGTAAAAAATCAGCCATGCTTGCAGTGGTCTCCGTGAACATGAGTGTGAGTATGTGAGGAAGTCGCCGGTGCATCATTCACCACAGCGCCATGCAGATCGTGGGCGTGGTCGTGATGGTGGTGATAGATCGCCAGGCTTTGCGCATTTTTGCCGAACAGCTCGACAAACGCCGGATCATGGCTGACCTGCTCGGGATGCCCGGAGCAGCAAACATGGCGGTTCAGACAGACCACCTGATCGGTCGTGCTCATGACCAGATGCAAATCATGAGACACCATCAGCACGCCGCACTGGTGGCGGTCGCGCAACCGGGTAATAAGGCCGTACAGCTCGGCCTGACCTGCCACGTCGACACCCTGCACCGGCTCATCGAGCACCAGCAATTCAGGCTTGCGCAACAAGGCTCGGGCCAGCAGAACGCGCTGCATCTCGCCACCGGAAATACCTTGAATCGGGCTATCGATGACCTTCTCGGCCCCGACTTCTTCCAGGGCAGACTCTGCAGCCATGCGGTCCACACCGGGCACCAGACGCAAAAAGCGCAGCACCGACAGCGGCAGCGTCTGATCCACATGCAGTTTTTGCGGCATGTAACCGACACGCAGCTTCGGCTTGCGCCAGACGGTTCCGGAGTCGGGCTTGAGCAGCCCCAGCACTGCACGCACCAGCGTGGTTTTGCCAGCGCCGTTAGGGCCGATCAGCGTAACGATTTCGCCCGGCTTTACGCTCAACTGGATGTTGTCCAGAACGCTTTGCCCGGACAGCGTTACAGCGACCTGCTCCAGACGTATCAATGCATCCGTCATCAAGCCGCCTTGCAGCCGGCGCATACACCCACAATCTCGACCGTCTGGCCTTCGACCGCGAAGCCAACGCCTGCAGCGGCATCGATGACGGCATTGCTGATGGCCGGGTGCTGCAGCTCGATCGCCGCGTGACACAGGCGGCAAATCAGAAACTGCCCCTGATGCGCATGAGTGGGGTGATTGCAGCCGGTGAACGCGTTGAGTGAGGCGATGCGGTGCACCAGACCGTTTTCCAGCAGGAAATCCAGTGCACGATAAACGGTTGGCGGCGCAGCGCGGCGACCGTCTTCATCACTCAACACCGCGAGGATGTCGTAGGCACCCAGCGGCTTGTGGCTCTGCCAGACCAGTTCCAGCACGCGACGGCGCAAGGTGGTCAGGCGCAGACCCTGTTTGGCGCACAGCGCATCGGCTTCAGCGAGGGCCGAATGCACGCAGTGAGAGTGGTCATGGGGGCGACTGGCCAGGGGAGTATTGGGCATGAGCAGCGACGATATTGGCTAGAGACGTTATTATGTTACCTGTTCCTGGCTTATATGAGTGATTCGAGTGCGCCGTCTTTTAAATCTTGTTGCTGTTTTGTGGGTCAGTCTGCTGGTCATTTCTCCTGTTCAGGCCGAGGTCCGGGTGCTGACCAGTATCAAGCCATTGCAGCTGATTGCAGCGGCTGTGCAGGATGGCGTTGGTACACCGGAAGTGCTTCTGCCACCGGGTGCCTCACCGCATAACTACGCGCTGCGTCCATCCGACGTACGGCGTGTACAGGAAGTAGAGTTGCTCTACTGGATCGGCCCGGACATGGAAACCTTCCTGCCGCGCGTCCTTCAGGGCCGCAAACTGCCTGAAGTTGCCGTACAGACGCTGCCGGGCATGCACTTGCGTCACTTTGGCGAAGACAATGCCTCGCATGATGACCACGAACATGATCACGACAACGATTCAGACGAACATGATCATGATCACCGGCCCGGCAGCCTGGATTCACACCTGTGGCTGTCGACCGTCAACGCGCGGGTGATCGCCGCAAAAATGGCCACTGACCTGAGCGCTGCCGACCCTGCCAATGCAGCTCGTTATGCGAGTAACGCTGCCGCATTCAGCAAACGCCTTGACGCGCTGGATGCTCGTATCAAGGGTCGGGTCAGTGCAGTGGCAGGCAAGCCTTACTTCGTCTTCCACGAGGCCTTCGATTATTTCGAAGAGGCCTATGGGCTCAAACACGCCGGGGTATTCGCCATCGCCGCCGAGATCCAGCCCGGCGCGCAGCATGTCGCCGCCATGCGTGAACGCCTGAAGGCTGCGGGCAAAACCTGTGTATTCAGTGAACCACCACTGCGCCCGCGTCTGGCTGAAACCTTGAGCGCAGGCCTGCCGGTCAAGCTGGCGGAGCTGGATGGACTGGGCGGCTACACCCCGGCCACCGCGCAGGGTTACGAGCAGGTATTGCAGAAGCTGGCTGATGACCTGGCAGGTTGCCTGAGCAGTCTCTGACTGCCACCGCCCACATCGCAGCACTGCTGTGTGACGCTGAGCGTCACGAACTGCATTCCCACGCTGGAGCGTGAGGAACGATAGTCGTCAGGGATAACACTATCGTGCCCATGCTCCGCGTGGGCATGCCGGTCTGGACGCTTCGCGTCCTCTTGCGACGCGGAGCGTCACGCACTGCATTCCCACGCGGAGCATGGGAACGAGAGTCAACCGTCCGACTGGTTCAGACGCGCGGAGACAGGTCTGGTCTCAGAGCGCAAACGGCAAGGCTATGTGCGCTTCCTGGCGCTCAGCCAGACGGCGCTCGAACTCCGCGGGATCATGAATCAGCACGTCCTGACCGGCGAAGGTTTCGGCGGCGATCAGGCGTGACAGCCAGAAACGCACGCAGGCGATGCGCAACATGGTCGTCCAGAGCTTCGACTCCGCCGCAGTGAATGGTCGCAAACCTGCATAAGCCCCCAGCAGCGCACGAGCACGGACGGCATCGAGCTGGCCGTTTTCACGCGAGCACCAGTCATTGAGGGCAATCGCCAGGTCGTAGAGCATCGGACCGGAACAGGCGTTATAGAAGTCGATCAGCCCGGTCAGGTGCGTGCCTTCAAACAACACGTTGTCACGAAACAGGTCCGCGTGCAGGTTGGCGCGCGGCAACGCCATGATCTGTGGCTTGAAGTCTTCGATCTCTTGAAGGCTCTTTTCCAGCAAGGCTCGCTGGGTTTCGCCCAGATGCGACAGAAAATTGCGCCCCTCACTCAGCATCCAGTCCAGACCTCGATCGGTCTTGCGCTCCAGCAACTGCTCACGGGTCGCCAGATGCAGGTTGGCCAACAGCTCGCCAATCTGCACGCAGTGCTGGGTATTGGGCTCGCTGATGTGCTTGCCTGGCAAACGTGGCTGCAGAAGCGCCGGTTTGTCCGCCAATTGCCGCAGGGCCTCACCGTCGGTGGTGCGCAATGCGTACGGCACCGGCAAATCGGCATCGTGCAGCACGTCGAGCAGCTCGATGAAGAATGGCATCTCCTGCACCGGGCCGCGTTCGACCAGCGTCAGAACGAATTCGCCCTGCTCCAGACTGATGAAGTAGTTGGTGTTTTCGCTACCGGCGGCAATGCCCTGATAGTCAAGCAAACGGCCGAGCCCGTAAGGGGCGAGAAATGCTTCCAGCTCGGGCCGGGCCAACGGGGTAAAAACGGACATATCAGAACTGCCAGCAATTAAAGTGAATGTAGGTGGCTACCATTCGAATATTTTCCACTCCGGGATCAGCATGTCCGGTTGGTCCGAACGGATAAAATTGGGACTTGTACCATCGGATCGCACCAGAAAATAGGGCTTGCCGTGCTTGGGGGTAATCTTTACAGCATACAGAAAGCCGTTCTGGCGGTATTCCTGAATGGTTTTGTCCCCGTCGGTGCGGATAGTAACGTCCGGTGCAGCCGAAGGTGGGTCCTCTGCTGAAACTGCGAGCAAAGGACAAAATGCCAACAGGCCGGTCAATATCAGTCGATTTACCTTGCACATGATAACCTTGTCCCTTTGTCGTCAATGGTCCGCGCATTCTAGCGCCGGCCCCGCCGAAAAGGTTGATTCTGCTCATGACCCAAGCGCCGCTCGTCCTGATAGACGGTTCCTCTTACCTCTATCGCGCCTTCCACGCACTGCCACCACTGACCACGTCCAAAGGATTGCCGACCGGCGCCGTCAAAGGCGTGCTCAACATGCTCAAAAGCCTGCGTCGCCAGTACCCGGACAGCCCGTTTGCGGTGGTCTTCGATGCCAAGGGCGGGACTTTCCGCGACGCGCTGTATACCGATTACAAAGCCAATCGGCCCAGCATGCCGGATGACCTGCGCGTGCAGGTCGATCTGCTGCATGCCTGCGTCAAGGGCATGGGTTATCCGCTGCTGTGCGTGGAAGGCGTTGAGGCAGACGACGTGATCGGCACCCTGGCGCGCAGCAGCGCAGCAGCGGACCGTCCGGTGATCATCTCCACCGGTGACAAGGACATGGCGCAACTGGTCGACGGACACATCACCTTGGTCAACACCATGACCGGCAGCGTGCTGGACGTGGCTGGCGTGAAAGAGAAGTTCGGCGTCGGTCCGGAGCACATCATCGACTACCTCGCACTGATGGGCGACAAGGTCGACAACATACCTGGCGTCCCCGGCGTCGGCGAAAAGACTGCCGTCGGCTTGCTGGTTGGCGTGGGCGGCGGAATCAAGGAGCTTTACGAACGCCTCGAAACGGTCGCGACCCTGCCTATTCGCGGGGCCAAGACCCTGGCGGCCAAGCTTGAAGAGCATCGTGCGATGGCCTTCCTGTCCTATGAACTGGCAACTATCAAGATCGACGTGCCACTGGACATCGAACTGGACCAGCTGCATTGCGGCGAGCCGGACCGCGACAAATTGATGGAGCTGTACGCCGAGCTGGAATTCAAAAGCTGGATCGAAGACCTGCAACGTGATGCCAAACGCGCCGGGCAGGAGCTGGCCGTCGAAGAGCCAACCGTCGAGGCAAAAGAAGCCGCCTATGAAGTCATTCTCGAGCAGAGCCAGTTCGACGCGTGGCTGAAGAAGCTCAACGCCGCACCGCTGTTCGCCTTCGTGACCCAGAGCAACGGCACCGACGCCCAGCGCGCGCAACTGGTAGGTTTGTCTTTTGCCATTCAAACCCATGAAGCCGCCTACATTCCGCTGACCCACTCCTACATGGGGGTGCCGCAGCAACTGGACCGCGACACAGTACTCAAGGCGCTCAAGCCGCTGCTTGAAGACCCGGATAAAACCAAGGTCGGTCAACACGCCAAGTTCGCTATCAACCTGCTTGCCAACTGCGCGCTCGACGGCGATCAGACCCAAGGCATCGACCTGCAGGGCGTCAGGTTCGACACCATTCTGGAATCCTACGTTCTGGATTCCACTGCCACCCGCCACGACCGTGACAGCCTGGTGGCCAAGTACCTGACGCACACGCCGATCAACTTCCAGGAGATCGCCGGCAAAGGTGCCAAGCAGCTGACCTTCGACCAGATCGCCATCGAGCAGGCTGGTAATTATGCTGCCGAAGAAGCCGACCTGACCCTGCGCCTGCATGAAGTCTTCGAAGCGCGTCTGGCCGCAATTCCAACCTTGCAGCCGGTCTTGAACGACATCGAGATGCCGCTGGTGCCCGTCCTGGCAGGCATCGAACGCCAGGGCGCACTGGTCGATGCCAACCTGCTGGGCATCCAGAGCGTCGAACTGGGCGACAAGATGACCGCGCTGGAGCGCGAAGCCTTTGCTATTGCCGGTGAAGAGTTCAACCTGGGCTCGCCCAAGCAGCTCGGCGTGATTCTCTACGAAAAGCTCGGTATGCCGATCCTCAGCAAGACCGCCACCGGCCAGGCATCGACTGCCGAGGCCGTGCTGGCCGAACTCGCCGAGCAGGACTTCCCGCTGCCCAAGGTACTGATGCAATACCGCTCGATGAGCAAGCTCAAGAGCACTTACACCGACCGCCTGCCGGAGCAGATCAACCCGCGCACCGGACGCATTCACACCTCCTATCACCAGGCAGTGGCGGTGACCGGGCGCTTGTCATCCAGCGATCCGAACCTGCAGAACATCCCGATCCGTACTGCTGAAGGCCGACGCATCCGTCAGGCGTTCGTGGCCCCCAAGGGCTACAAGCTGCTGGCGGCAGACTATTCGCAGATCGAACTGCGCATCATGGCGCATCTGGCACAGGACGAAGGCTTGCTGCATGCCTTCCGCAACGACCTGGACGTTCACCGCGCGACGGCAGCGGAAGTCTTCGGCGTCGAGCTGGATAACGTCACCACGGACATGCGCCGCAGCGCCAAGGCGATCAACTTCGGCCTGATCTACGGCATGAGCGCGTTTGGCCTGGCCAAACAGATTGGCGTGGACCGCAAGCAGTCACAGGCTTATGTCGACCGTTACTTCGCCCGCTACCCAGGCGTGCTGGATTACATGGAGCGCACACGTGCGCAGGCCGCCGAGCAGGGTTTTGTCGAGACCATTTTCGGCCGTCGCCTGTACTTGCCCGACATCAACGCCAAGAACCAGTCCCTGCGCAAAGGTGCGGAACGCATGGCGATCAACGCGCCGATGCAAGGCACTGCGGCGGACATCATCAAGAAAGCCATGGTGGCCGTGAATGGCTGGCTGGAAGAATCCGGTCTGGATGCGCGGGTCATTCTGCAGGTGCATGACGAACTGGTGCTGGAGGTGCGCGAAGACCTGGTCGATCAGATCAGTGAACAGATCCGCCCACACATGAGTGGCGCAGCAGAATTGGCAGTGCCACTGCTGGTGGAAGTCGGGGTCGGCAACAACTGGGACGAGGCGCACTGATTCTGAAAGGGCGAACCTGTCAGCAGGTTCGTCAAACATTGTAGGAAATGTGAACTTTTCTTCATTGCTGGAACTTAACCGTTTGGACAGGAGTCAGAGGTCTCGATTGGTTGAAAAATCGATCGTGCTCCTAGTTGTGTTAAGTGTTGGCAGTTATCCAGATCCCACCCTAAGGTCTGGACCTTAAGCCCCGGAACTTCCCCCTCCCCATGCGAAGTCCGGGGTCTTTTTTGCCTGCGATTTACTCCGCAGGCGCCTTGTCTTCCAGTTCCATCCAGTCGGCCAGCACGGTGTAAGCCTCTTCCAGCCCCATGCGCTTGGGAGCCGAGAACAACTGGATGCTCACTGCATCGCCCCAGCCTTTGCGAATTTCGGCCTGAACCTTGAGCAGCGTGTTCTTCGCAGCGCCATAGGTCAGCTTGTCGGTCTTGGTCAGCAGAATGTGCATCGGCATGTTGCTGGCGATGGCCCAGTCCAGCATCAACAGGTCGAAATCGGTCATTGGATGACGGATATCCATCATCAGGATCAGACCCTTCAGGCTTTCGCGGCTGCCCAGATAGGCTTCAAGGTGGCGCTGCCAGTGCAGTTTGAGCGGGATAGGCACTTTGGCGTAGCCGTAGCCCGGCAAGTCGACCAGACGTCGATCTTCATCCAGCCCGAAGAAGTTCAGCAGTTGAGTGCGCCCCGGCGTCTTGGAGGTGCGCGCCAGGCTGGCATGGGTCAGCGTGTTCAGCGCGCTCGATTTGCCTGCATTGGAACGACCGGCAAAAGCGACTTCAAACCCTTCGTCGTCGGGGCATTGGTCGACCTTGGCGGCGCTGAGCATGAACGTGGCCTGTTGGCACAGACCGAGGATGGGGTTTTTGAGTTGCATGTGATTTCCGGTGAAGGCCCTGCCTGCAAAGGGAGCGGCAAGAGGTGTCGGTTTCGTTTGGATGCGTAGGCATATAATGACACACCTGTCCCCCGGCCCACACTGGCACTGTATCGGGCCGCTCTGGCTGGCGGCTGGAACATTCAGACATGACCTGCTTCACTCCTTATGCAAAAAGGCCGTCCGTGGTCGCCCATTTTTACAACCTCAGCGTTACACTAACGAACTCAGGCTTTCGCGTTCGGTCGAAACCACCGTCGCTTGAAGGCGATTCAATCTGCTCAGGAGTAAAGCATGCGTAATCTGATCATCAGCGCCGCTCTGGTTGCCGCCAGTCTGTTCGGTATGTCCGCCCAGGCTGCCACGCCCATCGAGGCAGGCAAGCAATACGTCGAGCTGGCGAGCGCTGTGCCTGTTGCCGAGCCAGGCAAGATCGAAGTCGTCGAGCTGTTCTGGTATGGCTGCCCGCACTGCTACGCGTTCGAGCCAACCATCAATCCGTGGATTGAAAAACTGCCGTCCGACGTCAAGTTCGTACGCATCCCTGCCATGTTCGGCGGCCCGTGGGATGCACACGGCCAGCTGTTCATCACCCTCGACACCATGGGCGTCGAGCACAAGGTTCACGCGGCCGTATTCGAAGCCATCCAGAAAGGCGGCAAGCGTCTGACCGACAAGAATGACATGGCTGACTTCGTCGCCACACAGGGCGTGAACAAGGAAGACTTCCTGAAAACGTTCGACTCTTTCGCAGTCAAGGGCAAGATCGCCCAGTACAAGGAACTGGCCAAGAAGTATGAGGTGACTGGCGTTCCGACCATGATCGTCAATGGCAAATACCGCTTTGACCTGGGTTCTGCCGGCGGTCCGGAAAAGACTCTGGAAGTTGCCGATCAATTGATTGCCAAAGAGCGAGCGGCTGCTACAGCCGCCAAGTAAGCGCCCGCCATGCGCCGCTGGGGCAAGGGCAGCACCCGTATCGTTGGCCTGCATGATCCGCAGGTCAACGAACATCATCTGACGCAAAACGGCCTGCCGGAAGACGGCAGGCTGCGTTTGCTCAGTTTCAATATCCAGGTGGGTATCAGTACCCAACGCTACCACCACTACCTGACGCGCAGCTGGCAGCATCTGCTGCCACATGGCGGCAGGGCAGGCAACCTGCAGAAAATCGGCGATCTGATCAACGATTTCGATCTGGTGGCGTTGCAGGAAGTCGATGGCGGCAGCATGCGCTCCGGCTTCGTCAATCAGGTCGAGCACCTCGCTCAACTGGGTGGCTTTCCGTACTGGTATCAACAGCTCAATCGCAATCTCGGTCGCCTCGCCCAACACAGCAATGGTGTGCTGAGTCGCTTGCGCCCGACCAAGATCGAGGATCATCCGCTGCCAGGTCCGGCCGGGCGCGGGGCAATTCTTGTCCGCTTCGGCGAAGGCGAGGATGCGCTGGTGGTGGTCATGATGCACCTGGCTCTGGGCACTCGTACCAGAACCCGGCAACTGGCTTACATTCGCGACCTGATCGGTGGTTATCGCCATCAGGTGCTGATGGGCGACATGAATACCCACGCCAATGACCTGCTGGAACACTCGCCGCTACGCGATCTGGGCCTTTTGGCACCGCAAATCGAAGCGACCTTTCCAAGCTGGCGACCACAACGCTGCCTTGACCACATTCTGCTCAGCCCGACCCTCACGCTTGAACGCGTACAGGTACTGGCGCAGCCCATTTCCGATCACCTGCCGGTTGCTGTCGAGATTCGCCTGCCAGACTCACTGCGTGGGGACTCACTGCCTGTGCCCTCCGGCGGAAGCCTTGCATGAGCGACGACGCGGAGCGTTGGAAAGAGAAGTACCTCAAGGGAATCGAGCAACAGGACAAGCTCGAAAAGCGCTGGGATGCGCGGCTCGACTTGCTGCGCCGCGGTCTGGTGCGCAGCAGCCTGGCAGCAGAAGGCTCTGACCGCGCCGTCGATGAATGCATGAAGGAAATGCGCGAAATTGTCCGCAAGGACGATATGGACGCCGGTCTGGCAGCCTTGATTCCGCGCCTCGAAAAAGCCGTACTGGACTCCGAGCATCGCCGTGAAGTACGGGTCGGGCAAATTGGCTCGGCACTGACCGCACTGGTTGCACAACTGCAAGCGCTACCGTTGCCACGAGAGGTACGCAAGCCACTCAAGCGCTTTGCCAAGGACCTTGAAGAACGTGCATCGCAGGCGCGCGAGCTGCCTTTGCTGCTCAGCGAGTTGAGTGGTTTGCAGGGCCAGGCCCTGACCCTGCTCGAAAAGCACGAAGAGGGCCCACGCCAAGGGCTTCTGCAGCGTTTGTTCGGTTCGCGGGACGAACATGGCAATGAGCGCCCTCCCGAGGCTGCCCACCCCGAAAACGCCCCTTCTGCTCAGGAAACGCATGAGACGCACGTGCAACCTGAGGCCGCGAACGCTCAAGCGCCGATAGACGTTGCCGCAGCGGAAGTAGAAGCTGCCATTGCCCCCGACATCGTCAACCAGAAGACAAAGGACGCACACACACTGCCGCCACAGGTTTCAGAAGCCGAAACCGCTATCGTTACGGCACCTGAAACACCTGTGCCATCGCCAGCCGCAGCAGCCCTTGCTCCAGCCCTGGCCGAAACAGTCACCGAACCTGCGGTTGTCCCTGTCGAGCCTATCGATTTCACTGACCTGCTGGGCCCCGTTCCGTCAGTGCACTACCAGCAACGGCCTGCTCCAATCATCCAGGCACTGGAACAGCCGCAAGAGGATGCCGAATCAGAAACCGAGACGGTGGAAGGCGAAGAGGGTTATTCGCTGCCCTCCTCGCCAGAACCCAGCTACAGCTCGGTGGCGGCACACATTGAGGAAACCCTGCTGGGCCTGCTCGATGACCTGACCTTGTCGGAGCACTTCCGCCCGCAGGTCGAGGACATGCAGTTACGCTTGAAACATGGGCTCAACTGGTACGAACTGCTACCGATCCTCGACGATCTGGCAGTTCTGATGCTGGCAATCAACAACGGCGGCCAACAGGAATTCAGCACCTACCTCAAACAACTCAATGAGCGGCTCGAATCGTTTCAGAGCCATTTGCAGGCTGCCAGTGAAGATCATGCCGAGGATCAGTCCACAGCCCGCGACCTGAACGAGCAGTTGCGCGAACAGGTAGGCGGCCTGCAAATCAGCGTTCAGGACGCTTCCGACCTGACCAGTCTCAAGCAGGTGCTCGACAACCGCTTTGAAGGCTTGCTCAGCACCATGGACCACTACCAGCTCAAGCGTGACGCACGCGAGCGGGAAGTTGCCTCGCGGCTGCAAGGCCTTTCGGCCCGCGTTGCGAGCATGGAGCAGGAAGCGCTGGGTTTCAGGACTCACCTGGAAGAACAGCGCCAAAAGGCCTTGATCGACCCGCTCACCGGCCTGCCCAATCGCGCAGCCTGGGGCGAGCGCCTCGAACAGGAGATGAGCAAGTGGCAACACGAGAAAAACAGCCTGCTGGTGTGCATTCTGGACCTGGACCACTTCAAGCGCATCAATGACGGATATGGCCACCTGGCAGGCGATAAAGTGCTGAAGATCGTCGCCAACGTTTTCAGGAAACGCCTGCGCAGCGACGATTTCCTCGCCCGGTTTGGCGGCGAGGAATTTGTCATGCTGTTGCCTGCTACACCTCCCGGCACCGGTCTGACACTGCTCGACGAACTGCGCGCGGCGGTGGAGTCATGTCCGTTTCACTTCAAGGGCGAACGCGTGACGATTACCGTGTCCATTGGAGTGACGGCTTTTCGAACGGCTGAACGCAGTGACACTGCGATCAAGCGCGCCGATCAGGCGCTGTACAAGGCCAAGGAAAATGGCCGAAACAGGGTCGAACAAGGCTGACTGAAACATTTTGACCTGAACGAGCACGTCAATGCCGAAGCTATTTGCACGCATGTTGTTATGATATTGCATTTCCCGCTGACGCTGCCGATCCCATGAAACTGTATTTCTCTGCCTTTCTGCTGCTCATCCTCACTGCCTGCGCCAGTGGTCCCAGGCTGGACACCAGCCATCCATCGGTGAATTTCGATGGCCGGGTTCAGTACGTGGTCATGCATTACACCTCGACCTCGATGGAAAAATCCCTCCAGCTTCTGACCCATGGAGAGGTCAGCAGCCACTATCTGATTGGCGATGACAGCAACGCCACTATCTACAAGCTGGTCGATGAAAGCGCCCGCGCCTGGCATGCTGGCGAAAGCGAATGGGAAGGCCGTACCTGGCTTAATTCCAGCTCGATCGGCATCGAGATCGTCAACCCCGGCTTCAAGGACACACCGGCAGGCCGGTTGTGGTACCCCTACACCGAAGCACAGATCCAGTCGATCACAGTACTGCTCAAAGACATTGTCAAACGCAACAAAATCGATCCAAAACACATCATCGGCCACAGCGACATAGCGCCGACGCGCAAACAGGACCCTGGCCCGCTGTTCCCCTGGAAGCGCCTTGCTGCCGAAGGGCTCGGCATCTGGCCTGACGAACGTCTCGTTGCCCAGCATCAGGCATTGCTGGCAACCAACCTGCCAAGTATTAGCTGGTTCCAGCAACAACTGGCACGTCTGGGTTACAGCACCCCGCAGACCGGAGAGCTTGACACCGCCACGCGTCAGGTGCTGGCGGCATTCCAGATGCACTACCGCCCCGCGCGCTTCGACGGCGAACCCGATGCACAGAGCGCAGCCATCTTGCAGGTGCTTAACCGCGTCAATTAATCAGGGCACAACCTGATATTTGATGCTCTTATGAAGGGTATACAGGCAGCGCTTTCAAGGCCGTGCCGTCAAAGCGGCAACGCCATATAAAACTGCGTGCCCTGCCCCGGCCTTGAGTAGACCCCCATGCGCCCGCCGTGCAGCTGGACGATCTCCTTGCACAGCGCCAGCCCGAGTCCGGCACCGCCTTTTTTGCGACCGACCTGCACGAAGGGTTCGAAGATTCGTCCCTGCTGCCCGTAGGCAATGCCCTCACCGTTGTCTTCAACGCTGATGATCGCCCGCTCGCCATGGCGCCTGGCCTGCAGACGAATCAGACCGTTCTGCGGCGTGTGCCGCAGCGCATTGTCCAGCAGGTTGTCCAGCACCCGCTCCAGCTGGGACTGATCGGCATGCAGGCGCGGCATGGGTTCCTGCATATCCAGCATCAGTACGATGTCCTGCTCAAGGGCCTTGTCCTCAAATCGCGCTCTGGCTTCTTCGAGCAAGGTTTCGATGGAGCACGGTGCCAGTTTGAGTTTCTGCAGACCGTTCTGATAACGCGAGAAATTCAGCAGGTCATTGATGAGCTGCATAAGGCGCTGCATTTCTTCGGTGACCGTATTGAGCAGATCGGCCTCACGGGTTTCGGGGGCGAAATGCAGGCGCTCCTGGAGAAGACCGAATGCCATGTGCATACCCGTGACAGGCGTACGCAGCTCATGCGACGCGCGCAGGACGAACTCACTGCGCACCCTCTCGAAAGCACGCTGTTCGGTGACGTCATGCAGCACCATCACCGCGCCGAGGATATGGCCTTTAGTATGACTGACCGGCGTCATGCTGTAGGTCAGCAGGCGCGATTCACCGTCGATTTCGATGGCCAGGTCTTCCGGAGCACGCTCCAGCGTCCCGCCACGCAGTACCAGATGCAATTGCTCATCCAGCTCAGGTCGGCCCAACGCATCTCCAAGGCTCTGCCCGAGGCGACTCTCGTCCCAGCCGAGCTGACGCTGAGCCACAGGGTTCAAGTGCTCCAGATGCCCTTGGCGGTCAATCATCAGCAGGCCATCGTCGATACTGTCGAGAACCGCTTGCAGACGCTGCTGGCCAGCCAGTAACTCATCAATATTGGTCGCCTGATGCTGACGCAGGGCTTCGGCCATGATGCCGAATCGCCGGGTCAACAGGTTCATCTCGGCGGCCGACGAAATGGGCAGCGTGACTTCGTAGTCCCCTTCTCCGATGCGATCGGCAGCCTTGGCCAGCGCCTCGATCGGCGCACCGAAACGCCGGGCGATACCGTGCGCAGTCACAAAGCCGATACACAGCACCGCCAGCCCGACCAGCCCCAGCAAGCCCGCGATCCATAGTGCACGATCACGGGAGTTGATTTCGGCGCTGCTGATGTTCTCCAGCGCCTTGCGATGTACAGCCAGCAAGCCGTTACGCAGGTTGTCGAAGCTGTCACTCAGCTGCGGTACGCCGCGTATGCCTCGCGCATCGTTGCCGTATTGCTTCCAGGTATCGATGAATTGCCGGTAATCGCCCTTGGTCTTTTCGAAACCATTGCGTACGTTTTGCTGGGTATCCTGTACCGAGCCCTCCTCCAGCAGCTCTTCAAACTGACTCTGGATTCTTTCCAGCTCAGCCTGATCGCGCTTGGCACCTGTCATCAACACCAGTTGATCACCCAGGTTCTGGCGCAGCTTCAAGCCCAGATCCAGAATGGCGAAGTTATGCTGGATCAGTGATTCCTGGGTCCGGGCCATTTGCATGACGCTGACGAGCCCCAGCAGCAGTCCGAGCAAAGCAACGGTGATCAGTGCCGAGATACTCAGAAAGAGGCGGGTGCGCAGTTTCATGGCCAGCTTCATTTGAGGCCTTTCACAGGTTGTACTGTTTACGTTTGCGGTAAAGCGTCGACGCATCGATACCCAGCGTCTTGGCGGCCTGGTCAAGTGTTTCGCTGGTCGCCAGCACGGCTCCGATGTGTGCTTTTTCAAGCTCGTCCAGGCTCAAGGCGGCGCCGACACGCGGCGCATTGTTCGCCGGTTGCTCGGCCATACCCAAGTGGCTGATCTCCACACGTTCCTGCGGACAAATGATGCTGGCACGCTCGATGACGTTGCGCAGTTCACGAATGTTGCCAGGCCAGCGGTAGTTGAGCAGCGCTGCACGGGCCTCTTCACTGAACCCTCGAGCCGGGCGAGCGTACTCCTTGACGAAGCGCGCCAAAAACCGGTCCGCCAGGGTCAGGATGTCTTCGCTGCGCTCACGCAGGGCTGGCAGATGCAGAGTGATCACGTTCAGGCGGTACAGCAAATCCTCACGGAAGCGCCCGCTGCGCACCATGTCTTCCAGATTCAGGTTGGTGGCGGCCAGAATACGTACATCGGCACGTCGGGTAACCGGGTCACCCACACGCTCGTATTCCTTGTCCTGAATGAAGCGCAGCAGCTTGGGTTGCAGCGTCAGCGGGAAATCGCCGATCTCGTCGAGGAACAGTGTGCCGCCGTCCGCCTGATTCACACGGCCCAGCGTGCTCTCACTGGCACCCGTGAAGGCCCCGCGACTGTGGCCGAACAGTTCGCTTTCCATCAGTTCTGCGGTGAGCGATGGGCAGTTGATCGTGACGCAGGACTTCTTTGCCCGCTTGCTCCAGCCGTGAATCGCCCGTGCCAGCTCGCCTTTACCGGTCCCCGATTCACCCAGAATCAGGATGTTGGCATCGGTCACAGCAACCTGGCGGGCAGTTTCCAGAATGGCCATCATCGAAGGACTGTGGGAATCCAGTCCGTCTTTGGGCTTGCGAACCTCGCCTTCCAGTGCCTCAAGGCGAGCAGACAGTTGGCGCACTTCAAGCTGTTTGGCGGTAGCAAGACGCAGCTGATCGGGGCTGCACGGCTTTACCAGATAGTCGGCTGCGCCCGCCTGAATGGCATCAACAGCCGTATCGACCGCAGAGTGTGCGGTCACGATGACCACACGCATCCACGGTGCCTGAATACGCATCTGCGCCAGTACATCCAGGCCGTTATCTTCACCCAGACGCAAATCGAGAAAGCACAGGTCGAAAACCTGGCGCTGCATGAGCGTGTCAGCCTGGGCTGCGCTGTTGGCAGTGGCGACACTGTAACCTTCGTCTTCCAGACAGTACCGGAAAGTGCGGAGGATGGCGGACTCATCGTCCACAAGCAGAATACGGCCCTGATTCTCAGTGGCTGCTTCCATTTTTCCTACGCTCCTTAATGAATTGTCTCAGTTAGTCTCGGAATCATCGGGCAAGTTGCATGGTCAATTCTGATTGATTCTTCGGCATGCATGGTAGCTTTCTGAACGCCCAATGGCGAACAGCCTGATTAATCCGCGTTTATGTCGTTAAAGCCGTCCACTCGGAGACGAAATCCCATCTCAAAAGGAACGCTCATATGTTTTCACTGAAAAAGATTGCTCTGATCACCGCCGCCGCTGCGCTGCTTGGCAGCGGCCCGGTACTCGCCCAACCTGATTTGCCCACCCAACTCGCCGAGGCGCGTCAGGAAGGTTCGATCTGGACAGCTTTCGCGCTGAACAAACATCTGAGCCCGTTCAAGATCGATGTAAACGTCGACCAGGGCACTGCGACTCTGAAGGGCAAGGTTGAAAACGAGGTTGATCGTGAGCTGGCCGAACGCATTGCGCTGGATACCAAAGGCATCGAAAAGGTCGACAACCAGCTGGAGGTAGACCCTGCCGTTGCCAGCGAGCCTGGTACGCGAACCAACATGGCCCAGCGTTTCGAAGATGCCACGCTGGTCGCGACGGTGAAATCCAAATTGTTGTGGAGCAGCGTGACTGAAGCGCTGACCATCGATGTTGATAGCAAAGATGGCGTGGTCACCCTCAAAGGCCGCGCGCAAAGCCCCGAGGCCAAAGAGCTGGCGGGCAGCCTGGCAAGCAATACTGACGGGGTGATCAGCGTCAACAACCTGATCAGCCTGAGCGCAGCCGACTCGATCGCTGCCAAGACCCAGCCCCAGACATTGACCCCAACCGAGGAAATGAGCGACGCCTGGATTACCAGCAAGGTGAAGGCGAGCCTGATTTACAGCCGGACGCTGGACGGACTCAACATCAAAGTGGATACCAAAGCCGGTGTGGTAAGCCTGAACGGCGTGGTTGCCAACTTTGCAGAGAAGGAACTGGCTGTGGAAATCGCGCGCAACATTCGTGGCGTCAAGGGAGTGAATGGCGACGCTCTGAAGGTCATGGCGCGTAGCGCAGGCTGATCGCACAGGCGCACAACGCTGAACGCTTCGTGCAGAACGCACGATTACAAAGGTGTAATCGTGCAGCTTGCTGGTAGGACGTCTCTGCAAAACTACGCAAGACATTGATTTTAAAGGACTTAAATTACACCAACAAACTGGCATGCAGTCTGCAATAACCCATTCAACAAGGTCGATATACAACGACCCATCAGATTGAATGCCCACTCAGGCCAGGGGAGTTTGCAGATGAACAGCCAGCGTATTGCACAATTGCGTATCTCCCCCCTGCACATTCAGCAAGGTCTTTTTCTACTCCTTGCACTGCTTGTCACTCTGATCGCCATTCAGCAGTTCCAGCGTTGGAATCAAGCCAACGAAGCAACTCAAGCCAGACAGCAATTCATCCAGACCAGCAGCATTTCTTATCGCGGCGTAAGCGCCCCAGCGGTCAAGGATGCCTCCTCGAGCCTTCGCCCTGTCGATGGCCTGGTGTCTGTAGATGAAGTCGCACCGCAGCAAAAATGGGTTTTCTGACCCGACCTGAAAAATCGCAGTATTCACATTAAAACGGCACCAAAAAGGAGTATCACCATGTTGAGTTGGGCAATCACGTTTCTGATCATCGCCATTGTCGCTGCAGTACTGGGCTTCGGTGGTATCGCGGGCACGGCTACCGGTATCGCCAAGATCCTGTTCGTCGTCTTCCTGGTGATGTTCGTTGTGTCGTTCTTCTTCGGTCGTCGCGGTCGAGGCTGATAATGCACACGTCATTTCGCACACTGGCCGCCGCCCTGTTGATGGGCGGCAGCGCCATGGTCATGGCAGCCAATGATGGACAGTCTCGGGTCAACGAGCTTTTAAGCTCCGCTCCCGAGTACCGCACAACCTGGGCGAAGGTCGTCAAGAAGGAAGAGCGGTTGCCGGATTGGGTGATTAACCTGTCCGGGGCTTCCGAGCAGCAGATGACAGCGGCCACCGAAGACGGTGACAAGTATCTTGTCGGGCCGCTTTGCGAAACTGCCGATACGTGCAAAAGCAAACGCCTGATCGTGGCTTTCAGCCTCGACAAGGAAGATGCTTACGCCATGTTGGTTGAAGTACCTGCGGGCTTGCCTGCGGATAAATCACCAACTCGTCACGCGACTTACCGCTACCTGGGTAAGCCTGACGAGGGTATGCAAAAGCTCTTGAATGAAGAGCTGCGCAAAGACCCGAACTGGTATTGATTCAGAAGAAGGTATCGGCTTCAGAAGCCGATACCTCTCTTGTTTGTGCGGCCTGAGGAAGGTGCGCGCATGACCAAGGGGCCGGGATGCGTTGATCGAATGGATCGGCGTGACCTAGGGGTACAGGGAGTACCTCCGCCAAGGGCCGGGTCAGGCAAGCTGCCGTGCAAGTCCTCAAGAATGCGTCGACCTGTCGAACATCCTCCATGACCCGCACGGCGCTTTATTCCCTTTACGATTCTTTCTAGATAGCATCCCTCGGCAGCATCAGCCCTAAAGGCAGACGCACTCGCGCCTCCAGGCCACCCCCCGAACGATTTCTCAACTCGACGTTGCCGCCGTGCATGGCAGCGATGCGCTTGACGATAGCCAGCCCCAGGCCGGTCCCCTTGCCACTGCGTGCGCGATCACCGCGAATGAACGGGTTGAAGATGGTATCAAGCTCGGAAGGATCGATACCTGCGCCTCTGTCCAGTACGCTCAACACTACGTACGGCGCATTTCTGTCACCGGATACATAAGCGGCCACTTCGATACCGTTACCGGCATGATGCCTGGCGTTGCCGATAAGGTTGGTCAGCAGACGCTTCATCGATACGCGCCTTAGCGGGAAGGGCGGGATCGGTTCCAGACACAGACGGATACTGTCTTCATCGTTATTGAAGGGTGCAACCACGTCGCGCACCAGATGCCCCAGATCGACTTCTTCAATCTCTTCGTCACGCCCATCGCGAATGAACGCCAGGAACTGGTCAAGAATGGCATCCATGTCCTCGATATCGCGCACCATGCCTTCGGAGAACTCATTGTCGTTCATGAGTTCCAGAGACAGGCGCAGACGCGTCAGTGGTGTACGCAAGTCATGGGAGACGCCAGCCAGCATCAGTTCGCGCTCCTGCCCTGCCTGCTCGACGTCTTCGGCCATCTGATTGAAGGCCCGATAGACTTCGGTCATCTCACTGGGTGTGTCACTGACCGGCAAGCGTACGCTGCGCCCCTGCCCCAGCTGTCGAGCCGCAAAGACCAGGCGCTTGAGCGGCTGATTCAATTGACGCACAAAAATCCAAGCCGACGCCGTGGAGAGCAACCCGATGGCCAGGAACCAGCCCAGCACACTCCAGATTTTCTGGCCGCGTAACGGGTGCGGATAAAGCGGTACTTTCAGCCAGCCATCCCCAAGGCTCGGCGCCCTTACCCAGAGCGCGGGCGGTGCGTGCACACGCAAACGCACTTCCGTATCGGCACCCAGCTCGGCCTGCATCTGCCGCTGGTAGATCTCACTGTACGGCCAGTGCTGCTCACCTTCCGGCACGCCACCGCCTACGACCCGAATCAGACCGGCCGCTTCGGCAATCGCTTCACGATCGTTTTCATCGGCAGCCCAATACGCGCGCAGCGTCAGCGCAACGCCGTGGCTGTACTGCCTGTCGACCAGCACGTCCTCGTTCATCAGCAGATAAACCAGCGTCAGGGCCTTGGAAAACAGCACGACGATGAGCACCAGCCAAAGCGTGCGAGAGAAAAAGCTTTGCGGAAACCAGAGCGGAGTCTTCATAACTGCAGCCATACACTTTGCAAGGCGAGCGAGGCTCGCAGGTTTGCCGAACGCGGGCCGGACCCGATGGACGAACGCAAAAAACCAGTACGCCGATAACCTTGAAAGAGATTATCGACGTAACTGGCGGGAATGACGGACTTCTGTGCTGACAACCGGCTTATCAGCGATTACCGGCACCATCCGGAACGAATACATAGCCTACGCCCCAGACGGTCTGGATATAGCGGGGCTTGGAAGGATCCGGCTCGATCAGGCGACGCAGACGGGAAATCTGTACGTCGATGGATCGCTCCAGCGCATCCCACTCCCGGCCGCGGGCCAGGTTCATCAGTTTGTCACGGGTCAGCGGCTCGCGAGCGTGCATGACCAGAGCCTTGAGTACCGCGAATTCACCCGTGGTCAGCATATGCACCACGTCGCCACGCTTGAGTTCGCGGGTTGCCAGGGACAGCTCGTAGTCGCCGAAACTGACCGACTCGTCTTCACTGCCGGGCGCGCCGGGTACAGGCGCAGCCTGACGACGCAGAACAGCCTTGACCCGCGCCATCAACTCGTCCGGGTTGAACGGCTTGGCCAGGTAATCGTCAGCACCCAGTTCGAGCCCCTTGATGCGGCTCAGCTCATCGCCCTTGGCGGTCAGCATGATGATCGGCACCTGATTGTTCGCGGCCCGCAGACGACGGCAGGCTGAAAGGCCGTCTTCTCCGGGCAGCATCAAGTCCAGCACCACAAGGTTGAACACCTCGCGGGCCAATAGTCGGTCCATTTGCTCCACGTTTGCCACGGCGCGGGCCCGGTAGCCCTTGCTGGTGAAAAAACGTTCCAGGAGACTGCTCAGCCCCGGATCGTCATCGACAATAAGGATTTTTTCGCCTTCAGCATTTTGTGCGGTGCTGCTCATCGGATGCTCCTCTGATCTCGGGGCGCATTATGGCGTAGCTGCGGTGATGCGCACCTTGTGCATTGTTAGCAGATTTTACTGAAGGCGGCACTTGTGCAGGCTTTTTCGCCGAAAAAAGACCACATTTGTCGGCCGATCCCCTAATCCGCCTTCGCCGGGTATAATGCGCCGCCCTCAAAGTCAGGCAACGCTGGCCTTGTGGCGGTTCGCCAGCGCTGAAAATAAATGCTGGCGGACGATATTCAGGCAAGGCAATTCGTACATAGCCCAGTTTTTTGCTCACAACTCCAGGTGGTTTTATGGACAGCATCAACAGCCGCATCGCCGAAGAACTCGGCGTACGCCCACAACAGGTCGCAGCGGCCGTAGCACTACTGGATGAAGGCTCGACCGTGCCCTTCATTTCCCGCTACCGCAAGGAAGTGACCGGCAGTCTTGATGACACGCAATTGCGCCATCTGGAAGAACGCCTGCGCTATCTGCGTGAGCTGGATGACCGGCGCGTCAGCATTCTTGCCAGCATTGAAGAGCAAGGCAAGCTGACCCCGGAGCTGGCTCGCGACATCAAGCTGGCCGACACCAAGACCCGCCTTGAAGATTTGTACCTGCCTTATAAGCAGAAACGTCGCACCAAGGGCCAGATCGCCCTTGAAGCCGGTCTGGGCGAGCTGGCTGACGGCCTGTTCAACGACCCGAGCCTCGCTCCTGAAACCGAAGCAGCCCGTTTTGTCGACGCCGAGAAAGGCGTGGCCGATGTCAAGGCTGCGCTGGAAGGCGCCAAGTACATCCTGATGGAGCGCTTCGCCGAAGACGCATCGTTGCTCGACAAGTTGCGCAGCTTCCTCAAACAGGAAGCAGTAATCAGCGCACGCGTGGTGCCGGGCAAGGAAGAGGAAGGTGCCAAGTTCCGCGATTATTTCGAACACGACGAGCCGCTCAAGAGCATGCCTTCGCACCGCGCACTGGCGATTTTCCGCGGCCGCAACGAAGGTTTTCTCAGCTCCGCACTGAAAGTCGGTGAAGAACTGCCGGGTGCCATGCACCCTTGCGAACTGATGATCGGTGAACGCTTCGGCATCCAGAACCAGAACCGCCCTGCAGACAAATGGCTGGCAGAGGTGGTGCGCTGGACCTGGAAGGTCAAGTTGTACAGCCACCTGGAAACCGACCTGCTGGGCGAGCTGCGCGACGGCGCGGAGACCGAAGCCATCAACGTTTTCGCCCACAACCTGCACGACCTGCTGCTCGCCGCCCCGGCTGGCCAGCGCGCCACACTGGGTCTGGACCCGGGCCTGCGCACCGGCTGCAAGGTCGCTGTGGTGGACGCAACCGGCAAGCTGCTCGACTACGCGACCGTTTACCCGCATGTGCCGAAGAACCAGTGGGATCAGACCATTGCTGTGCTGGCTGCCCTGTGCGCCAAGCACTCGGTCGACCTGATCGCTATCGGCAACGGCACCGCCAGCCGCGAAACCGACAAGCTGGCCGCCGACCTGATCAAAAAATACCCAGGTCTGAAAATGACCAAGGTCATGGTTTCCGAAGCAGGCGCATCGGTTTATTCCGCGTCGGAACTGGCCGCCAAGGAATTCCCGGACCTCGACGTATCGATCCGTGGCGCGGTCTCCATCGCCCGTCGCTTGCAGGACCCGCTCGCCGAACTGGTGAAAATCGATCCCAAGTCCATCGGTGTCGGTCAGTATCAGCATGACGTCTCGCAGCTCAAACTGGCGCGCGGCCTGGACGCGGTGGTTGAAGACTGCGTGAACGCTGTTGGCGTGGACGTGAACACCGCTTCGGTGGCGTTGCTGGCGCGGATTTCCGGCCTTAACACCACACTGGCGCAGAACATCGTTGCGCATCGCGATGAAAACGGCGCGTTCAAGACGCGTGCAGCGCTGAAGAAAGTCAGCCGTCTGGGCGAAAAGACCTTTGAACAGGCCGCAGGCTTCCTGCGCGTGATGACCGGTGACAACCCACTGGACTCTTCTGCCGTTCACCCGGAAGCCTATCCACTGGTGCAGCGTATTGCGGCAGAAACCGACCGCGATATTCGCTCGTTGATTGGCGATGCGAGCTTTCTCAAACGCCTGGACCCGAAGAAATTCACCGACGAGACCTTTGGTCTGCCGACCGTGACCGACATTCTGCAGGAACTCGAAAAACCGGGTCGCGACCCGCGTCCGGAGTTCAAGACGGCAGAGTTTCAGGACGGTGTCGAAGAACTCAAGGACCTGCAACCGGGCATGATTCTCGAAGGCGTGGTCACCAACGTCACCAATTTCGGTGCGTTCGTCGATATCGGCGTGCATCAGGACGGTCTGGTGCACATCTCGGCATTGTCCGAGAAGTTCATCAAGGACCCGCGTGAGGCGGTCAAGGCCGGTGATGTGGTGAAAGTGAAGGTCATGGAAGTCGACATTCCGCGCAAACGCGTCGGCCTGTCGATGCGCATGAGTGACACGCCTGGCGAGAAGGTCGACGGCGCACGCGGTGCACGCCCAGGCTCCTCGCCTCGCCAGCAGAACAGCGCTCCACGCAAGGAAACCACGGCACCCGCGCCCATCAACAACGCAATGGCTTCGCTGTTTGCCAATGCCAAGCAGTTGAAGAAGCGCTGATGGATATTCCTGAAGATCTGACCCAAAGTGCCTATTTCAAGATGCTCGGCTGCGAACTGCGGCGTCTGGACGAGGGCGTGGCGGAGGTTGCGTTGCCGCTGGAGGCGCATCTGCGCAATCGCGGCAACGTGATGCACGGCGGGGCAATCTTCAGTCTGGTCGATATCGCCATGGGGCTGGCCTGCTCCAGCTCCCACGGTTTCGACCAGCGCAGTGTCACCATCGAGTGCAAGATCAACTATGTGCGCGGCGTCTCCGAGGGAGAAGTCCTGTGCATCGCCAAGGTGCTGCACGCGGGTCGCCGCACGCTGGTGGTCGAGGCTGAAGTCGTTCAGGGCGACAAACTCGTCGCCAAAGCCCAGGGCACATTCGCAGTCATCTAGACTGCAATAAAGGCTGATGAAAGCAATCACTGTGAACAGAACCTAGCCGTATCGACATCATTTAGGTTAATTTCGGCACCATTAGCGTGGTGCCGAGTCCATTTGGGTGGTACGACATAGAGCAGTGATTGTGAACAGGCGCTACAGACCAACCAGGCGACTACGCCAGTTCCTTTCTTCACCCTTGTAGACCGTCAAGTCCACCCCCATATCGGGGCGACCGATGCGTGAAGGATTACACCTTGAGCGAACTTTTAAACCGTCGTCTTGCATTGCTCGGCGAGCGCAACAACCTCTCTCTGCTGGAGCAGTGCCTGCACGGTATCGAGCGCGAGTGCCTGCGCGTTACCGCAACCGCAGAACTGGCACAGACGCCTCACCCGCAAGCTCTGGGTGCTGCACTGACCAACGGTCAGGTCACGACCGACTATTCCGAATCGCTGCTGGAGTTCATCACGCCTGCGCTGAAGAACCCGGCCGAGACCATCGATAGCCTGGACAAGATCCATCGCTTCGCCTACAGCAAGCTGGGCGACGAGTTGCTCTGGAGCCCGTCGATGCCATGCCCGCTGCCCGATGAAGAGCACATACCGATTGCCTATTACGGCACGTCGAACATCGGCAAGCTCAAATACGTGTACCGCAAAGGCCTGGCGCTGCGGTATGGCAAGACCATGCAGTGCATCGCTGGCATTCATTACAATTTCTCGTTGCCGGAAGACGCCTGGGCACTGCTCAAGCAGACCGAAGACTTCGCTGGCGACGCGCGCGACTACCAATCGCATTCCTACATCGCGCTGATCCGCAACTTCCGCCGCTACAGCTGGCTGCTGATGTACCTGTTCGGTGCTTCACCAGCGCTGGATGCGGGCTTCCTGCGCGGCCGCAAACATCAGTTGGAACAACATTTCGACGCCGACACCCTGTATCTGCCGTACGCCACCAGCCTGCGCATGAGCGATCTGGGCTATCAAAGCGACGCCCAGGCCGACCTGACCCCTTGCTACAACGACTTGGTCAGCTACACCGACAGCCTGCGCAAGGCCGTGGCCACGCCTTATAAGCCTTACGTCGATGTCGGCACTCATGACCAGAACGGCGAGTGGGTTCAGCTGAACACCAACGTGTTGCAGATCGAGAACGAGTACTACTCCAACATTCGCCCCAAGCGTGTGACCTATAGCGGCGAGCGCCCTATTCAGGCGCTTGTGGCCCGTGGTGTGCAGTACGTTGAAGTGCGCTGCCTGGACATCAACCCGTTCCTGCCTACCGGCATCAGCCTGGAGCAATCACGCTTCATCGATGCGTTCGTGCTGTACTGCGCGCTTGAGGAAAGCCAGCAACTGGCAAGCCATGAGTGTTCCAATGCAAGCTCGAACTTCCTGGCAGTGGTCAAGGAAGGTCGCCGTCCGGGCCTGAGCCTGCAGCGCAACAACAGCCCTGTTGATCTCAAGACCTGGGCAACCGAGCTGCTGGAAAAAATCACACCAATTGCCCGACTGCTGGATCAGGCCCAGGGCATCGATGAGCACATCAAGTCGATTGCCGTGCAACAGGCAAAGATCGACGATGCGTCGCTTACACCTTCCGCCCAGGTGCTGGCCAGCATGAAAGCGCATAACGAGGGCTTTACCGCTTTCTCTTTGCGCCAGAGTCAGGCACACGCCGAATACTTCCGCACTCACCCGCTGAGCGCTCGGGAACAGGCAGACTTCGAAGCCCAGGCCAAAACCTCGATCGAAGAACAGGCCGAGCTGGAAGCGACCGAGGAAGTGGTGGATTTCGACACATTCGTGGGGTCGTATCAGGCGAGCATTCTGTCGATCAGCAATTGATACGCGCAATTACTATGGGAGTGAGCAAGCTCACTCCCACAAAATACTTATCGTGCGACGCTCCGCGTCGCATGCCGTTCTGGATGCTCTGCGTCCAACCTCAGGCTTAAATCGCCTTTTCGAAGATCTTCGAATTACGCTGGTAGTTGTACAGCGACGCACGGGCGCTTGGCAGGCGGTCGACGCTGCTGGGCTCGAAGCCACGCTCACGGAACCAGTGCGCGGTACGGGTGGTAAGGACGAACAGGGTCTTGATACCCAGCGCTCTGGCGCGGTTTTCAATGCGCTCCAGCAATTCGTCCCCGCGCCCACCGTGGCGATATTCCGGATTGACGGCCAGACATGCCAATTCGCCTGACTCCGAGTCCGCAATCGGGTACAGCGCCGCGCAGGCAATGATCAGCCCTTCCCGCTCGACCACGCTGAACTGAGTGATCTCGCGCTCCAGCACTTCGCGGGAACGACGTACCAGAATGCCCTGCTCTTCCAGCGGCGTGATCAGGTCCATCAAGCCGCCGACATCCTCAATGGCCGCTTCGCGCACCAGCTCGAACTGCTCCTGCGCAACCAGCGTACCGCCACCGTCGCGGGTGAACAGCTCGGTCAGCAGTGCGCCATTCTCGGCATAGCTGACGATATGGCTGCGCGCCACACCACCGCGGCAGGCCTCGGCCGCTGCATCGAGCAATTCAGCCTGATAGTTGGCACCCAGACGCTGCAAGTGCGCAGGTACCTGTTGCGGACGCAGCTCGCGCACCAGTCGGCCCTGCTCGTCCAGCAACCCGGTTTCGGCACCGAACAGCAGCAGTTTGTCGGCAGCCAGATCAATGGCCGCACGCGTGGCAACGTCTTCACAGGCCAGATTGAAAATCTCGCCGGTCGGTGAATAACCCAGCGGCGACAGCAGCACGATATGACGCTCATCCAGCAGGCGATTGATGCCCTTGCGGTCAACCCGACGCACTTCGCCGGTGTGCTGATAATCGACACCTTCCAGCACGCCGATAGGCCGTGCAGTCACCACATTGCCACTGGTCACCCGCAGCCGCGAGCCCTGCATCGGTGAAGCAGCCATGTCCATCGACAGGCGCGCCTCGATCGAGATGCGCAGCTGACCCACAGCATCGATCACGCACTCCAGCGTCTCGGTATCGGTGATGCGCATGTCGCGATGGTAACGCGGCGTAATGCCGCGCTGGGCCAGGCGGCTTTCGATCTGTGGACGCGAGCCGTGCACCAGCACCAGACGCACGCCCAGGCTGTGCAGCAGCACCAGGTCATGGACGATATTGCCGAAGTTAGGGTGCGCAACGCCGTCGCCGGGCAGCATGACGACGAAGGTGCAATCACGGTGAGCATTGATGTACGGAGACGCGTGGCGAAGCCAGTTGACGTATTCGGGCATGACAACAAGAGCCTGTAGAGAAAATGGACGAAGAGAAAAAGCACGCACAACGGTGTGGTGGTTATCGTCGGAACAGGCTTGGCAACACGCGCAATCTCCTTTTATTCAACGTTGGTAGTACCGGGCTCACTGGGGAGTCAGGCAGTAATGTTCGATCAATTGACGTAACAGACGCACTGTAGGGTCCAGACGTGACATTTCGAGGTATTCCCCCGGCTGATGCGCACAGGCGATATCGCCCGGGCCGAGCACCAGCGTTTCACAGCCAAGGCGCTGAAGATAAGGCGCTTCGGTGCCGAATGCTACTGCTGCAGCCGTATGACCGGTCAGTCGTTCAGCAACGCGCACAAGTTCAGCGTCAGCAGCCTGTTCGAAGGGTGCACACTCGGGGAACAGCGGAGCATAGTCGATCTTTACCTGGTGCAGCTCGGCCAGCGGCTCAAGCTTGTGGCGAATGGCTGCCCGCAGCACCTCAGGGTCCATGCCCGGCAATGGGCGCAGGTCAAATTCCAGCGAGCACTGGCCACAAATCCGGTTCGGGTTGTCGCCACCATGAATGCAGCCCAGATTCAGGGTCGGTTGCGGCACAGTGAACTGCGGGTTGCGGTATTGCGCCTGCCATTGCGCACGCAGGCCCTTGAGTTCGCTGATCGCGTCGTGCATGGCCTCCAGCGCGCTGTGGCCAAGGCTCGGGTCGGACGAATGTCCGCTGCGCCCGAGGATGTGGATGCGTTCCATCATTACGCCTTTGTGCAGGCGAATCGGCTTGAGCCCGGTCGGCTCTCCGATAACTGCTGCGCGGCCCAGCGGACGTCCGGCCTCTGCCAGTGCGCGAGCCCCGGCCATCGAGCTTTCTTCATCGCAGGTGGCGAGGATCAGCAGCGGCTGTTTGAAGGGTTGACCAATAAGCCCACGCACCGCCTCGATGATCAGCGCAAAGAAGCCCTTCATGTCGCAGCTGCCCAGCCCGACCCAGCGGCCATCGACTTCGGTGAGCTTCAACGGGTCGGTTTTCCACAGCGCCTCGTCGAAAGGTACGGTGTCGCTGTGGCCCGCCAGCACCAGGCCGCCCGGGCCTGTGCCATAAGTTGCCAGCAGATTGAATTTGCCGGGGGAAACCTGCTGGATGTCGCAGGCAAAACCCAGCTCCCCGAGCCATCCGGCGAGCAGATCAATGACAGGCCGGTTGGTCTGGTCCAGAGAAGGCTGCGTGCAGCTCACCGATGGCGCAGCGATCAAGGCGGCGAACTGGTCTTTCATGGACGGCAACGGCATGGGCGCTTCCTGTAATCAAGACGAAACACGGCCCATCATAGGGCCATAGCAACCCAGGAATAAACCGTTTCGGGCCATGTCCTGTACACTGACGGCCTTAGCAGCCGTTCAGTCATGGGCTGCGCTCCCGTTTATCAGTATCAGCGTTTGGATTCCCCCGGCCATGCAAAAAGAAACAGAAATCAAACTCCGCGTCAGCCGCGAGACCCTCGCTGCACTGCGCGAACACCCGTTGCTCAAGAAGCGCAACAAGAGTGGCTGGGAGCGCCTTGAACTGTCGAACCAGTATTTCGATACCCCAGAGGGCGAGCTGGCACAGGCCAAAGTCGCCCTGCGCATCCGTCGCGATGGCGATCAGATCATCCAGACCATGAAGACGCGCGGGCAAAGTGTTGCCGGCCTGTCCGAGCGCAATGAATACAACTGGGACCTGAGCAAAGCCAAGCTCGACCTGAAAAAGCTCGAAGGCGATTGCTGGCCCGAGCAACTGGCCGGGCTGGACAAGAAAACCATCAAGCCGTTGTTCACCACCGATTTCATCCGTGAAAAGGCCGAAATTGCCTGGGGTCGTGGCAAGACCAAAGTGGTGATCGAAGCCGCGCTGGACCTGGGCCAGGTGGTTGCAGGCAAGCAAAAGGAAGAAATCTGCGAGCTGGAGCTTGAGCTGCGCGAAGGCGAACCTGCCGCGCTGCTGGAACTGGCCGCCGAGCTGGCTGCAACGCTGCCGTTGATGCCGTGTGATATCAGCAAGGCAGAGCGTGGTTATCGCCTGCTTGATGCCGGCAGCTACTCGCTGAGCCTGCCAGCACCCGCACTGAATGCAGAAACGCCGCTCGACGAAGCCTACTCCGCGCTGGCCTGGCATCTGCTGGGCAGCAGCCAGCGTCTGGCCGAGCAATACCGTTTCAACGGCCACTGGCGTCTGTTGCAGGACTGGGTCGAGATGCTCGCCGAGTTGCGTGCCCTGACCAGCAGCCTTGGCCAGGCCGCCCCACGGGCCTCGACCGCGCAACTGCGTACCTCGCTGGACGCCTTGCTGGAAGACTGGCGCCCGCTGGTTCAGGCCGGGCAGGAAGATGCCGATGTACGCGGTGCCGCCCACGAGCAGTTTCTGGAAGAGTTGCAGGACACCCGCTGGGGCGAGTTCTCGCTGAACACTTCCCGTTGGTTGCTGGCGCGCAGCTGGACCACAGAGCGCAACACCCGTGGCAATCGTCAGGGCGCTGCGCTGTTGAGCAGCTGGCTGCCACGCCTGCTGGGTGAAGAAGCGACGTCGCTGCAACTGAGCCGCTATCAGCAGCAGCCAGAAGACCTGGCCGAACAACTACCGCGCATCGAGCGCATTCAGGCCTGGCTGCACTGGGCACGCGGCGCACTGGACCTGCCGGAGCTGGACCGCCTGTACGGCGAACTACGCAAGCTGGAAGAGCTGGCCAATCTGGATATCAGCGATGAAGTCCTTGATGCACGCGTGCAACAGGCAATCACCGTATTCCAGAGCCGCGCGTGGAAAACCCTGTTGCGTTTGTAACGGCTGGATTTCGTGGCGTTGATTATCGTCCCCACGCTCCGCGTCCGATCTTGAACATGTGGTGCGGCGCAAATTTGTGACGCAGAGCGTCACGAACTGCATGCCAACGCGGAGCATTGGCACGATAGTCATCTTGATGCGTAGGTTAACTATCGTTCCCACACTCCGCGTGGAGACGCCGTTCTGGACGCTCCGCGTCCGATCTTGAGTATTCGGTGCGGCGCAAACTTGTGACGCACAGCGTCACGAACTGCATGCCAACGCGGAGCATTGGCACGATAGTCATCTTGATGCGTAGGTTAACTATCGTTCCCACGCTCCGCGTGGAGACGCCGTTCTGGACGCTTTGCGTCCGATCTTGAGTATTCGGTGCGGCGCAAATTTGTGACGCAGAGCGTCACGAACTGCATGCCAACGCGGAGCATTGGCACGATAGTCATCTTGATGCGTAGGTTAACTATCGTTCCCACGCTCCGCGTGGGGACGCCGTTCTGGACGCTCTGCGTCCGATCTTGAGTATGCGGCGCGGCGCAAACTTGTGACGCAGAGCGTCACGAACTGCATGCCAACGCGGAGCATTGGCACGATAGTCATCTTGATACGTCAGTTAACTATCGTTCCACGCTCCAGCGTGGGAATGCCGTTCTGGACGCTCCGCGTCCGATCTTGAGTATTCGGTGCGGCGCAAACTTGTGACGCACAGCGTCACGAACTGCATGCCAACGCGGAGCATTGGCACGATAGTCATCTTGGTGCTTAGGTTAACTATCGTTCCCACGCTCCGCGTGGAGACGCCGTTCTGGACGCTCTGCGTCCGATCTTGAGTATTCGGTGCGGCGCAAATTTGTGACGCAGAGCGTCACGAACTGCATGCCAACGCGGAGCATTGGCACGATAGTCATCTTGATACGTCAGTTAACTATCGTTCCCACGCTCCGCGTGGGGACGCGGTTCTGGACGCTCTGCGTCCGATCTTGAGCATGCGGGATGGTCAAAAGCGCACGTTCAGCCACCCTGGCGCAGCAGCGGCAGGCTGGTGGTGGATTTGATCTCGGACAGCGCCACTGTCGAGTTCACTTCCTGAATGCCGGGCACCAGCGACAGTTTTTCGAAGAAGAACCGCTCGTATGCCTCGATATCCGGCGTCACGATACGCAGCAGAAAATCCACTGACCCCATCAGCACATAGCACTCCAGCACTTCCGGGAAGCCACGAATCGAGTCGGTGAACTCGGTGAAGTTGGAGCGCCCGTGGGCGTTGAGTTTCACCTCGGCGAAAATCTGTGTGTTCAGGCCGATTTTCTTGCGATCCAGCAACGCAACCTGACGACGAATGACCCCTTCATCCTTGAGCCGCTGAATGCGCCGCCAACAAGGCGATTGCGAGAGGCCGACCTGCTCGGCAATCTGCGCGCTGGAGAGCGACGCGTCCTCTTGCAGCAGCGCCAGAATCTTGCGGTCGTAAACGTCCAGCTCGGTTTGCATAATTAATTTTCCGCATTGGCTTTTTACGCATTAACAAGTCCAATCAAGCCTAATCCAGATGATGATGGACCAGAAATTTCTTTTTTGGCATGTAAAGATTCTCCCACTGTTCTGGAGTATCCACATGCCTGACCTTGAAGCCGTTACCGCCCCTTTGCAGCGTCCCGACAACTGGTCATCCAGTAAGGCGGCATGCTGTGCGCGCTACCAAATTGTTGCTGCAGCCGAGCCTGCATTGCTTTGTCAGGTGCTGAACCTGTTTGCAATGCAGTACCTGATTCCCGACCAGCTCAGTGTGGCGCGACAAGAGAAGACGCTGCTCATCGGTCTGCAAGTTGCCAGCCTGAGCTGGCACAGAGCGCAGGTGATCGGCGAAAAAATGCGTAACCTGATCGATGTATGCTCCGTGGAAGTCGAACAGATCGACGCGCAGAACAGCCCACAAACGCACGTGGCCCTGGCGACCGGCTGAATCAATTTAGCCGCTTCGGCAATTCCCGGTCGCATAGAACGAGTAACGCTGTCACGCTTGGCGTCTACTCTTGTTCATCGCCCAATGACGAATTGCCTCAAGGAGCGCACATGGCAGCCCTGGCCCCCTCTTCACAGGATCGCTGGCTTGACCTGAATGATGTGCTGCGAGATCTGGTTGCCGAAGGCTATCTCGGCCAGGACGACGCAGAAACGGCACTCACCCAGCGTCGCAGTGCGGTGAACATCCAGCTGCATCCTCTCGAATTTCTCGCTTCACTTCAGTTTGACGACTTGAAGCGGCCTGGCAAGAAGCTGGACCTGGAAACCCTGACCGCTTGGCTGGCCAAAGCCTGTGGCCAGCCCTACATGCGCATCGACCCGCTGAAAATCAACGTGGCAGCCGTCACGCCATTGATGTCCTACGCCTTTGCCCAGCGCCACAAGATTCTGGCTGTGGCGGTTGACCGCGAGTCGGTGACCATCGCCAGCGCCCAACCCTACGTGCGCTCCTGGGAAGGCGATCTTGCGCATGTGCTCAAGCTGCAGATCAAGCGTGTGGTCGCCAACCCGACAGACATTCAGCGCATGGCGATGGAGTTTTTCAGGCTGGCCAAGTCGGTCAGCGGTGCCAGCGCCTCTGAGCAAAAAATGAGCAACATGGGCAATTTCGAACAGTTGCTCAAGCTAGGCGCCAGTGATCAGGAGCCGGACGCCAACGACGCGCACATCGTCAATATCGTCGACTGGCTGTTCCAGTACGCATTTCAGCAGCGCGCCAGCGATATTCATATCGAGCCGCGCCGCGAACAGGGCACCGTGCGGTTTCGCATCGACGGCGTGCTGCATAACGTTTACCAGTTTCCGGCGCAGGTGATCATGGCGATTGTCAGCCGCCTGAAAAGCCTTGGCCGGATGAACGTCGCCGAAAAACGCAAACCACAGGACGGGCGGGTCAAAACCACCACACCCGAGAATCGCGAAGTGGAGTTGCGCCTGTCGACGCTGCCGACGGCGTTCGGCGAAAAAATGGTGATGCGGATCTTCGACCCCGAGGTGCTGCTCAAGGACTTCGACCAGCTGGGTTTTTCCAGTGATGACCTGCGTCGCTGGCAGGAAATGACCCGCCAGCCCAACGGCATCATTCTGGTCACCGGCCCGACCGGTTCGGGTAAAACCACCACGCTGTACACCACCCTCAAGAAACTGGCGACCTCCGAGGTCAACCTGTGCACCATCGAAGACCCCATCGAGATGGTCGAGCCGGCCTTCAACCAGATGCAGGTGCAGCACAACATCGAACTGAGCTTTGCCGCCGGCGTGCGCGCGCTGATGCGACAGGACCCGGATATCATCATGATCGGCGAGATTCGCGACCTGGAGACCGCTGAAATGGCCATTCAGGCGGCACTCACCGGGCATTTGGTGCTGTCGACGCTGCACACCAACGACGCACCCAGCGCCATCAGCCGTATGCTCGAGCTGGGTGTGCCGCATTACCTGCTCAAGGCGACCATCCTTGGCGTCATGGCCCAACGTCTGGTGCGGACCCTGTGTCCGCACTGCAAGGCACCGATCAATCTGAACGAAACCGACTGGCAAACCCTGACCCGCCCGTGGCAGGCACCCGTACCGCCCGGTGCGCATCAGGCGGTCGGTTGTGTGGAATGTCGCGATACCGGCTATCGGGGACGGGCCGGGGTTTACGAGATCATGGTCATGTCCGACAACATCAAGGCATTGATTTCTGCGGACCTGGACCTGACCGCCATGCGTCGCCAGGCCTTCAAGGAAGGGACGCGCAGTTTGCGTCTGTCCGGTGCCCAGAAAGTCTCGACAGGGCTGACTACACTTGAGGAAGTGCTGCGAGTGACACCGCAGAGCGAGCAACGCTGATCAGGGTTGAAAGCGTTGTTCCAGACGGCTGTGCATCGTGGTGAACCAGCTAAAGTGAACTACTTGGTACACCTTGATTGAACTAGTTCGTGGCTTTGGCTATCCAACCCCTCAGAACAACCACAGTTGGAGTAACTCATCATGCGTCTCAAGTTTGCTGTCGCCACCGTAGCCTTGCTTTCCATCCCAATGGGTTCAGCGATGGCTGACACCTTCTGGCGTAATGTGCTGTCTTCAGGTGCAACCACCGGCTCGACTTACCTGACCTTCAAGGATCACAAGCTGATCGTTGCCGCCCAAGACGACGCAGGCAGCTTCGTCGCCAGCGACGGTGGCATTCGCGGTCCGTTTCTGGAAGCGGCCATCGAGCAGGTGCGCAAAGACAATCCAGGCCTGAAAGCCACCGACATGGAACTGGCCAACGCGATCCTGGATAAGAATCTGGTCGCTGAAAACCAGTAAGCCTTGCCGATTAGCTTCGCGCATAAAAAATGCCGCTCCATGAGCGGCATTTTTGTGAGCGGCAATCGGTTATTCGCCGATAGCGCTCTTGTACCCGGCTGCATCCAGCAGCTTGGCCAGATCGCCGCTGGCGTCGCTTGGCTTGAGCTTGAAGATCCAGGCGTCGTACGGATCCCTGTTGAGCGACTCGGGCGAATCGCCCAGCGCTGCGTTGACTTCGATCACCTCGCCAGCAACCGGCGAGTAGATATCCGAAGCAGCCTTGACCGACTCCACAACACCGGCGGTGTCACGGGCGGCAAACACTTTGCCGATTTCCGGCAGCTCGACGAAGACCACATCGCCCAGTGCTTCCTGTGCATGGTCCGAGATGCCGACGGTCACGGTGCCATCTGCTTCAAGACGTGCCCATTCATGACTTTCGGCGAAGCGCAGCTCGGCGGGAATATTGCTCATTTAGTCATCCTCAACATCGGGTCAGCGGAAAACCCGCCATAGGTTAAATCAGGGTCTTGCCGTGGCGCACAAACGCTGGCTGCACCACCCGCACCGGATACCACTTGCCGCGGATTTCCACCTCGGCCCGGTCAGCGGTTGCCATCGGAACGCGCGCCAGAGCAATGGATTTGCTCAGCGTAGGAGAGAAACTACCACTGGTGATCTCTCCTTCGCCAACTTCTGCGACACGTACCACCTGATGCGCCCGTAAAACGCCGCGCTCTTCGAGCACCAATCCCACGAGTTTGAAGGCGGTACCTTCAGCCCGTTCGCTCTCCAGCGCCTTGCGACCGATAAAATCACGGTCGGCAGGTTCCCAGGCAATGCTCCAGGCCATATTCGACGCCAGCGGTGAAACATGCTCGCCGATGTCCTGACCATACAGGTTCATGCCTGCCTCCAGACGCAACGTATCGCGAGCGCCCAGACCGATCGGGGAGATACCCGCGCCAACCAGTTCATTGAAAAAACGCTGGGCCTCTTCGGCAGGCAGCATGATTTCCAGGCCGTCTTCACCGGTATAACCGGTGCGCGCGATGAACCAGTCGCCATCATCAAGACCTTCAAACGGCTTGAGCTGGTGGATCAGTTCGACGCGGGCGCTTGAAACCAGCTCGGCGATACGGGTTCTGGCCTTTGGCCCTTGAATCGCGAGCATCGCCATTTCGCTGCGCGCGATCAGTTGTACATCGAAGTCGCCCAGCTGCGACTGCATCCAGGCAAGATCCTTGACCCCGGTCGCGGCGTTGACCACCAGCCGATAACCTTCGGGCGTGAGGTAGACGATCATGTCATCGATGACCCCGCCTCTCTCGTCCAGCATGGCGCTGTACAAGGCTCGACCCGGGGTCTTCAGTTTTTCCACATCGTTGGCCAGCAGGTGACGCAGCCAGGTTCTGGCTTGACGGCCAACCACATCAATCACGTTCATGTGTGAGACATCGAAGACCCCACAGTCGCGACGCACCTGATGGTGTTCCTCGACCTGCGATCCGTAATGCAACGGCATGTCCCAGCCACCAAAATCGACCATTTTCGCGCCAAGGGCGAGGTGCAGGTCGAACAGGGGGGTACGCTGTCCCATGGGTTTCTCCTTCCGGGCGTGGCGAAGGTGCGGGCAGAAAAGATCGGCAAGCCCCCAATAAACCGGAGTTTGCAGCACTTACAGCTGGCCGAATTTTCTGACAGACCGCACCAATTGCGGCGCATTGTAGCGGCAAGGTGAAGTGCCCGCACCTAGCCAATCTGACGGGCAGAGCGACGAATCAACCCGATGACGGGTAATAATCCTACAAGCACCAGCGACAAAGCTGGCAATGCCGCTCGTGCCCACTCACCCTCGCTGGTCATTTCAAACACGCGTACCGCCAGCGTATCCCAGCCAAACGGGCGCATCAGCAGGGTCGCAGGCATCTCTTTGAGTACATCGACGAACACCAGCAACGCAGCACTCAAGGCTCCCGGAACCAAAAGCGGCAGATACACGTTGAGAAACAACTTTAGTCCGCTGACACCCAGACTGCGTGCGGCTTCAGGCAATGAGGGACGGATACGCGACAGGCTGTGCTCCAGCGGGCCGAAGGCGACCGCGATGAAACGTACAAGGTAAGCCAGCAGCAGCGCCGAAAGGCTGCCCAGCAACAACGGCTTGCCTGCACCGCCCAGCCAGCCGGAAAGCGGAACGACCAGCTCACGGTCCAGATAACTGAACGCCAGCATGATTGAAACGGCCAGTACCGAACCCGGCAGCGCGTAACCGAGGTTGGCGAGGCTGACGCCAGAGCGGATCGCAGGTGTAGGCGCCATACGCCGGGCAAAGGCCAGAATCAGCGCCACGCTGACAGTGATCAACGCCGCCATACCGCCCAGATAAAGCGTATGCAGAATCAGGCCGGTATAGCGCTCGTCGAGGTCGAATCGGCCGCGCTGCCAGACCCAGACAATCAATTGCAGCACCGGCACGACGAAGGCACAGAGAAACACCAGCCCGCACCATAAACTGGCTCCCCAAGCCTTGATACCGCTAAGCGGATAAAGCGCAGCGCCACGCGGCCGTTCATTGGTCGGTCGGCTTGCACCGCGGGCACGACGTTCGCCATACAGCAGCACCAGGACTGCCAACAGCAGCAGGCTGGCCAGTTGCGCGGCGCTGGACAGACTGAAGAAGCCGTACCAGGTCTTGTAGATGGCGGTGGTGAACGTGTCGAAATTGAACACCGATACCGCACCGAAATCGGCCAGGGTCTCCATCAGCGCCAAAGCTACGCCCGCACCGATGGCTGGACGCGCCATTGGCAGCGCCACACGCCAGAACGCCTGCAAGGGCGTGTTGCCCAACACTCGTGCAGCTTCCATCAGCCCCTTGCCCTGCGCCAGAAACGCCGTGCGCGCCAACAGGTAGACATAGGGATAGAAGACCAGCACCAGGACGATGATCACCCCACCGGTGGAGCGCACCCGAGGCAGGCGCAGGCCGGAGCCGAACCATTCACGCATCAGGGTTTGCACCGGGCCGGAAAAATCCAGCAGCCCGACAAATACAAACGCCAGTACGTAGGCAGGGATTGCGAACGGCAGCATCAACGCCCAGTCCAGCCAGCGCCGCCCGGGAAATTCACACAGGCTGGTCAGCCACGCCAGACTCACCCCCAGCAGCGTCACACCCACACCGACACCCAGCACCAGAATCAACGTGTTGCCCAGCAGGCGGTACATCTGGGTTTCCAGCAGATGTGACCATATCTGTTGGTCAATGGTCTCCCACGACAGCAGCAGCACGCTCAGCGGCAATAACACCAGCGCAGCGATGGCGAAGACCAATGGGTACCAGCGGCGTTGGACAGGATGGGCCAAGGAGGTTCTCGAAATGAGGGGGGTTCAAGAGGGTAAGCAGAGCGTGCGCACAGGTCTGCTTCTGATTCTGGCTGAAAGCCGTAGGAGCGGACTTGTCCGCGAAAAGGCCGGTACATTCTCAGAAAATGCACTATCTGAACTGACGGCTTCGCGGACAAGTCCGCTCCTACGCCCTGCGGGCAGAAGCCTGAAAGCCACGCTTTTCGGGCTATTCAAGATTTGTGTAATGAGCGCGAAGCGTATCAACGAGAGTCAGGCACTGGGTATTAAATCAATTCCAGCCCGCGCGATCCATCATGCGGATCGCTTCTGCCTGGCGCTTGCCTGCCACTTCGACCGGAATGGTGTCGGCCTTGAACCGGCCCCAGCTCGCCACTTCTTCTGACGGCGCCACGTTCGGGTTGGCCGGGAACTCCTGATTGACGCTTGAGAAAATCTTCTGTGCATCGGGACCGGTCATCCACTCGACCAGCGCCTTGGCAGCCTCAGGGTGCGGGGAATATTTGGTCAGGCCGATACCCGACAGATTTACATGTACACCCCGGTCCGCCTGATTCGGCCAGAACAGCTTCACCGCCAGGTCAGGTTTTTCCTTGTGCAGGCGACCGTAATAGTAGGAATTGACGATGCCCACATCGCACTGCCCGGCGTTGATCGCCTCAAGCACTGCGATGTCGTCGGAAAAAACATCGGTGGACAGGTTGTTCACCCAGCCCTTGAGGATTTTCTCGGACGCTTCGGCGCCATGGGTTTCGATCAATGTGGCGGTCAGCGACTGGTTGTAGACCTTCTTCGCGGTGCGCAGGCACAGGCGCCCTTCCCAGTTCTTGTCGGCCAGCGCTTCATACGTGGTCAGCTCGACAGGTTTCACCCGGTCAGTGGAGTAGGCGATGGTTCGTGCGCGAAGGCTCAGGCCGGTCCAGCCGTGAGTGGATGAGCGGTATTGCGGCGGAATGTTGGCTTCTATCACCGGTGAGGTAAATGGCCGCAGAATGCCCATCTGTTCGGCTTGCCAGAGGTTACCGGCATCGACCGTCAGCAACAGGTCGGCAGTGGCATTCTCGCCCTCGGCCTTGATGCGCTGCATCAATGGCGCTTCCTTGTCGGTGATGAACTTTATCTTCACCCCGGTCTTGGCCGTATATGCATCGAACACCGGCTTGATCAACTCGTCGATCCGGGACGAATACACCACCACTTCATCGGCAGCCTGAGCGGTACTGCCCAGTAAAGTCAGTGTCAGAGCAGCCAGAAGACGCTTGCTTGCCTGCATCGGGGTATCTCGCGTTCGCAAATGAGGCGAAATGGTAGTGAATCCCATTTGCTATCTCAATCGAAGAGGCAGCGGAGCCGTTACCGGATGTTTCTGGCTGACAGCCTGATCAACAAACGGCCCTGGCTTTGGAAAAGTTCGCAACCCTGCGCAGCTTGTCCACATCGAACACTTCCAGCTGCCCTTCCCCCAGGCGCACGATCTTGCGTTCATGCAGATCCTGAAGCACTTCCAGCAAGGCCGGCGGGGATAGCGCGAGGCACTCCACGGCCTGAATGTCCTCCAGCACAATCAGGCGGCGTGCATGGCTCAACGGGCCATAACCCTCACTGAGCATCAACAGACGCCATGCGACCCTCGCTCTGGGAGGCAGTCGGCGCATTTTCTCGGGGTTCTGCAGCGGCAAACCGATTTTCTGGCTGAGTAACGCGGCAAACCAGCGCCAATATTCCGGGTGCCTGTCGAGCAACTCGAGCAGAAATTGCTGAGGGACATGCAGAAAGATACTTTGCTCCAGTGAGCAGACCTCGAAACGGCGCGGCAACCCGTCGAACAGCGAGACTTCGCCAAACCACATAGGCGCACGCATCGGCTCCACACCCGAAAGCCGCTGCTCATGGGCAGCGCCGATACGCACACAGCCCTCCAGCAACACATAAAGACCGCAAGGCAGATCGCCTTTCTCGAACAGCGTCCTGCCAGGCGTCCTGCGCTGCTGGCGAGCAGCGTCCAGCAGGCTATCCTGCAAACCGGCAGGTAAATGAGAAAACCAGTAATCGGATAGCAGTCGTGACCGCCACGACACTCCATTTGTCATTTTTGCTCCCTTTTATTTCAGGCATGCGTGTTGTACAACAATCCTGGCTCAAGCCGATCATCGTCTCAGGCAGGAATAATAATGAAAACCCTTGTCGATCATCTCAGCCAATACGCTGCGTATCACCGTGATTCACGCAATATCGTGACGCACTTCGTGGGCATTCCATTGATTGTACTGGCCGTGGCGGTACTTCTGTCGCGCCCGGGCTGGACTGTAAGCGGCGTGTGGGTTTCGCCTGCGGCCCTGCTAGCCCTGGGTTCGACGATTTTCTATCTGCGTCTGGACCGTCCGCTGGGCGTGGTCATGGCAGTGCTACTGGCACTGTGCATCTGGGCCGGGGCCAACCTTGCGCAACAGGCGACCATGGTCTGGCTGAGCGCGGGCGTCGGGCTCTTTGTGATCGGCTGGATCATCCAGTTCATCGGCCATTACTACGAAGGGCGCAAACCGGCGTTTATCGATGACGTGACCGGCCTGATCATCGGCCCGCTGTTCGTGATTGCGGAGCTGGCGTTCCTGATGGGCTTGCGCAAACCGCTGCAACACGCCATCGAAGAACGCTCCGGCCCAGTGGGGCGCAATACCCGTAAGGCTGCGATGTAGCGACCGTTAACGATCAGTCTCCGTGCTCTGGCCCGTCAGTCCGCTGGTCCCGCTGGTGTGGTGCAGCCCGGCCAGCAGCAGTCGCTGATACAACTCTTCGCGCAAGCCCTGAGGCTGGTCGAGTTGCATTCGTTGCAAGTGCTCCGGGAAGGCTTCGGGGTCGGGAGCGTCCAGAGTGGCCTTGCCCAACTCGAGGATTTCGGTGAGTTTGAGCTTGCTCTTCAGCCAGTTCAACGCACGCATCAGGTCGCGCTCTTCACCTGTAAAATCGCATCCCAGCGGGTATTCAGTAAACAGCGACGGATAGCGCGATGCCGTGTCCTTGAGGCGTTTCGGGGTGTTTTCTGTGAAGCGTGGATCAAGGCGGAATTCCCTGGGCAGCTTTCCGGCCTTTTGCGCCTGCTCGATCAAGCCGGGCTGAAAGCGCGAGTCAGTGATGTTGAGGATGCGCTCGATCACCGTGGCGTCGGTCTGACCGCGCAGATCGGCAATGCCGTATTCGGTCACGACAATATCGCGCAGGTGCCGGGGGATCGTGGTGTGGCCGTACTGCCAGACGATATTGGAGCTGACCTCGCCACCTGACTCACGCCAGCTGCGCAGCATCAGGATCGAACGAGCGCCCTCCAGGGCATGAGCCTGCGCCACAAAGTTGTATTGGCCACCCACACCGCTGAGCACTCGGCCATCTTCCAATTGATCGGCCACGGCTGCGCCCATCAGGGTGACGGTGAACGCACTGTTGATGAAGCGCGCATCGCGGCGTTGCAGGCGTTTGAGTTCTTCCTGACCGTAAAGCTCGTTGATATAGCTGATGGCAGTCATGTTGAACTGCGCCAGTCGCTCGGCGGGCAGCTCGCGCAAGCGCTCGTAGAAACTACTCGGGCCAAGGAAAAAGCCGCCGTGCACCACCACGCCTTCGGGATGGGCGTCTTCATCCAGCGTGCCCAGGTTGGCCAGCCGTTGCAGCTCTGCGTCGGCATACACCTTGCGTCGCACGATCCCGGCATCGGCCAGTACCAAAAGACCGTTGACGAACATTTCGCTGCAACCGTAAAGGCCGTTGGCGAACGGCTGAACGCCGCCTTCGCGGTCGATCAGGGTCTGCCAGTTACTCATGTTCAACTCGGCCAGCAGACTGCGCCAGGTTTCATTGTCGGCTTGCCTGGCCAGCAGTGCGCCGGTCAGCGCATCGCCCATCGAGCCGATGCCGATCTGTAGCGTGCCGCCGTCGCGCACCAGTGTACTGGCATGCAGACCAATCAAATGGTCTTGATAACCCACCGGCATGTTCGGGGTGGAAAACAGCGTACTGCGCTCATCTTCGTTGATCAGCAGGTCAAACGCATCGACATCCAGCTCCGAGTCGCCCGGCATGTAAGGCAGGTCGGCGTGGACCTGACCCAGCATGAGGATCGTTTCTCCGGCGGCGCGGCGTTTGGCGATCATGGGCAGCAGGTCGAGGGTCACATCAGGGTTGCAACTCAGGCTCAGCTTGCCCGGGTGCTGATCGTCACGGGCCACCAGTTGCGCGACCAGATTCAGGCCGTTGGCATTGATATCGCGGGCGGCATGACTGTAATTGCTGCTGACGTAGTCTTGCTGGGCTGACTCGCTATTCAGCAGGCTGCCCGGCTGCATGAAGAATTGCTGCACGCGAATGTTGTGTGGAAGTTTGTCGCGACGCAGCGCGGCTAGAAACTCCAGCTCCGGATAGTCACCGAAGACCCGCTCCAGAAACGGCTCCAGAAACCGCGCCTGCAAACCCTCTCCCGGCGTTGGCCGCCCGAGTGTCAGCGCGGTGTAGATCGTCAGCCGTCGCTCGGGCAACTGGCTGATGCGCTGGTACAGCGCATTGACGAACCGATTGGGCTTACCCAGCCCGAGCGGCATGCCGAGGTGAATATGCTCGGGCAACTGCGCCAGAACGTGATCGACAGCGTGCTCGATGGAACAGGAATACGGCATCCCAGCTCTCCTGAATTGTTATTGGTGCAGCTTGGACCGGTGGCAATCTGAAATTGCTGCATGCTCGCTGCGCAACTATCGTTCCCACGCTCCAGCGTGAGAACGGAGTGCACCTCACTTCAACCCGGACATGCTCTGAATGGCGCTCTTCAGTTCGTCGTTAGTGCAATCGCCGCAGGTGCCTTTCGGCGGCATGATGCCAATGCCTTTGATGGTGCTGGCCAGCAGGCCGTCAAGGCCGCCTTTTTGTCTGGCCCGCTCTTCCCAGGCGGCCGTGTCACCGGTTTTCGGCGCGTTGAGCAGGCCGACGCTGTGACACGCGACGCAATGGGCGGCGATGATGTCGTCAGGGGCTCGGGCGGTATCGGCGGCTTGCACATTGAACACCCACAACGTCAGAACGCCAGCGTTGCTCAGAATCTTCCGGGTCAGCTTCACGCGTCACTCACTGCAAGGGGCGGGTCAGAAATTGGCTGGCGTTGCCGCACTGATCAATCGTGCCGGGACGTCGAACGGGTTGCGGAAGCGGTGCGGCCGGGTGCTTTCAAAATAATAGCTGTCCCCGGCTTCCAGTACGTAGGTGTCGAGACCCACCACCAGCTCCAGTCGCCCCTCGACGAGGATTCCGGTTTCTTCACCGTCGTGGACGAGCATTTCTTCGCCGGTATCGGCACCCGGCGGGTAGGTTTCGGTAAGAAAGGCGATGGCACGGCCCTGGTGCGACTTGCCGACCAGCTTCATGGTCACGGCACCGTCCGAGATATCAATCAACTCGCTGGCCTTGTACACCACCTGCGCTGCGTTTTCCGGAACGGTTTCTTCCGAGAAAAACTCGACCATGGACATGGGAATGCCGCCGAGCACCTTGCGCAGCGAGCTGATCGAAGGGCTGACGCTGTTTTTTTCGATCATGGAGATGGTGCTGTTGGTCACGCCTGCGCGCTTGGCGAGTTCACGCTGGGACAGGCCCTTGAGCTTGCGGATCGATTGCAGTCGTTCACCCACGTCCAATGCGATATTCCCCCAGGTTTTGTCAGGTCTAGTCGAGATGAACGCCATCATGGCAACAGCGTTCAATATTTACAACACTTCGACAGAGACCAGACATACAGCGGCCTGACGGACAGGGGCTCGATCAGTCTTGGGAATAGATACGCGGAACGCGACGCAGATTGCAGAAGATTTCGTAGGGAATCGTTTCTGCCCGTGTGGCCACTTCACTGGCGAGCACGTGCTTGCCCCATAACTCGACCCGGCTGCCAAGCCCGGCCTGCGGAACGCCGGTCAAGTCTACGCAAAGCATGTCCATGGACACTCGCCCGAGCAGCCGGGAGGGCTGACCGTCGATCTGCACAGGCGTGCCGGTCGGCGCATGACGCGGATAGCCGTCGGCGTACCCCATCGCCACCACGCCAATACGCAATGGCCGATCACAGACAAACGTCGCGCCATAGCCCACGGCTTCACCGGCAGGCAGCTCACGCACACTGATGATCTTCGATTCCAGGGTCATGACCGGTTGCAGGCGGTCAGCCAGCGGGTGCGGCTGACCAAACGGCGTGGCACCGTAGAGCATGATGCCGGGGCGCGACCAGTCGCTTGGAATATGCGGCCAGCCCAGAACGGCCGGGGAGTTTTTCAGGCTGGTTTCTGCAACCAGGCCTTTGCGAAAGCTCTCGAATACAGCGAACTGTTCATCACTGCATCCACTGTTCAGTTCATCGGCGCGGGCGAAGTGGCTCATCAGGACGATTCTGGCCACTTTGCCGGTTACCAGCAGGCGTTGATAGGCGGACTGATATTCATGCGGGTACAGGCCGACGCGGTGCATGCCCGTGTCAATCTTGAGCCAGACCGTTAAAGGTTTGGCGAGCTGCGCCTGCTCGATGGCCTCCAGCTGCCAGGTCGAATGCACGACCGTCCAGAAGTTGTGCTCGACAATCAGCGCCAGTTCATCGGCTTCGAAAAAACCTTCAAGCAGCAGAACAGGTGCGCGGATGCCTGCCGCGCGTAGCTCGAGCGCTTCTTCGATGCAGGCCACTGCGAAACCGTCGGCCTGGGCTTCCAGTGCCTGGGCGACGCGTACCGCGCCGTGACCATAGGCATCGGCCTTGATCACCGCGAGCGCTTTGCCGCCGCTGTGTTCACGAGCCAGTTGGTAGTTGTGACGCAGTGCCTGAAGATCAATTAAGGCGCGGGCTGGACGCATGATGACGTTTCTTGCCTGAAGGGTGAAAAGGGTCAGAAAAACCCCGACGCAGAGATGCGTCGGGCACAACAGTATGAAGACAGCAGACTCAAGGCAGCGCGGCGACAACCGACAGTTCGACGAGGATTTCCGGCTCGCACAGCTTGGCCTCGACGGTTGCACGCGCAGGCGCGACACCCTTGGGCAGCCATTTGTCCCAGACGCTGTTCATGCCGGCAAAATGAGCATCGATGTCTTTCAGATAGATCGTGACCGACAGAATGCGAGTCTTGTCAGTGCCGGCCAGGTCGAGCAGGCGCTCGATACTGTTCAGAACCTCGCGAGTCTGTTGCTCGACACCTGCAGTCATGTCATCGCCGACCTGGCCCGACAGATAGACGGTGCCGTTGTGGACAACGACCTGACTCATGCGCTCATTGGTGAGCTGGCGCTGGATTGACATGCTGTGCATTCTCCTGAGTGTTGCCGTAACGAGAGATATCGAGGCCTTCGGCACTGATACGGGGTGTCTTGCGGGCAATGAGGTCTGCCAGCAAGCGACCGGAACCACACGCCATCGTCCAGCCCAATGTGCCATGGCCGGTATTGAGGAACAGGTTGCGGAACGGTGTTGCACCCACAATCGGTGTGCCATCGGGAGTGGTCGGACGCAACCCGGTCCAGAAACTGGCCTGGGTCAGGTCGCCACCCTGAGGATAGAGGTCACCGACGATCATCTCCAGTGTTTCGCGTCGACGCGGATTGAGCGACAGGTCGAAACCGGCTATTTCCGCCATGCCGCCGACCCGGATGCGGTTGTCGAAGCGGGTGATGGCGACCTTGTAGGTTTCATCGAGAATGGTCGAGGTCGGAGCCATGGCCGGGTCAGTGATCGGCACCGTCAGCGAATAGCCCTTCAGTGGGTAAACCGGAGCCTTGATACCCAGCGGTTTGAGCAGTTGCGGAGAATAGCTGCCCAGCGCCAGCACGTAGCGGTCGGCTGTTTCCAGCTTACCGTCGATCCACACACCATTGATGCGGTCGCCAGCGTGGTCGAGGCGCTCGATGTTCTGTCCGTAGCGGAACTCGACACCCAGCTCTACAGCCATTTCTGCAAGGCGCGTGGTGAACAACTGGCAATCGCCGGTCTGGTCATTCGGCAAGCGCAGTGCACCGCTGAGAATGCTGGTCACACCGGCTAGTGCGGGCTCGACACGGGCGATGCCGTCGCGATCGAGCAGCTCGTACGGAACACCGGACTGCTCGAGCACGGCAATATCCTTGGCAGCGTTGTCCAGTTGCGCCTGAGTGCGGAACAGCTGAGTAGTACCCAGGCTGCGCCCTTCGTAGGCAATACCTGTTTCCAGGCGCAGTTCATCGAGACAATCGCGGCTGTATTCGGACAGGCGCACCATGCGCTCTTTATTCACGGCATAGCGGCTGGCGGTGCAGTTGCGCAGCATTTGCGCCATCCACAGGTATTGATCGATATCTGCCGTGGCCTTGATCGCCAATGGCGCGTGGCGCTGCAGCAACCACTTGATCGCCTTCAGCGGAACACCCGGCGCGGCCCATGGCGAGGCATAGCCTGGCGAGACCTGGCCGGCATTGGCAAAGCTGGTCTCCATGGCGGCAGCTGGCTGGCGGTCTACCACGGTCACTTGAAAACCGGCACGCGCCAGATAATAAGCACTGGTTGTACCGATTACACCACTTCCAAGGACCAGAACGCGCATGTAGATGACCTCATCGCGGATATCCGCTGACGTTTTGAAGTTTTAAGCAAGAATGTGCGCAGTATATTGAGCAATGGGCAGTGCTTCTCACTGTATAAACATCTATATTTGGCGTTTATTCCCGGTGATAAACGCTTTGGTAGAGGGGAAATAACCCATGCGCACTCAACACCAGTCAAATCGTGAACTGGACAAGATCGACCGCAATATCCTGCGCATCCTCCAGGCAGATGGGCGTATCTCGTTTACCGAACTGGGCGAGCGCGTCGGCCTCTCGACCACTCCGTGTACCGAGCGGGTTCGCAGGCTGGAACGCGAGGGCATCATCATGGGCTACAACGCCCGCCTGAACCCGCAAAGCCTGAAGGCCAGCCTGCTGGTATTTGTGGAAATCAGTCTGGACTACAAGTCTGGCGACACCTTCGAGGAGTTCCGCCGTGCCGTGTTGAAGCTTCCGCATGTGCTGGAGTGCCACTTGGTATCAGGCGACTTTGACTATCTGGTCAAGGCGCGCATTTCCGAGATGGCGTCCTACCGCAAACTGCTGGGCGATATCCTGCTCAAGCTGCCGCACGTGCGTGAGTCCAAGAGCTATATCGTGATGGAAGAAGTGAAAGAGAGCCTGAACCTGCCGATTGCCGACTGATTGCGCTAGGTTCTGTACGAAAAGTCGGCGAGCGAAGGTCAGGCAAGGCAAAAACAGGCGAGGAAGCGGAGTCTACGTGTTGTAAATGAGCATTCCGAGCCTGTTTTTAACGCAGCATCACCGAGCGCAGCCACTTTACGTACAGAGCCTAGACCAGCACTTGTCGGGTGGAAGCCATATATTCGTGTATCTGCTTCTCTACCCGCGGGTGAATCAGTTCGACCGGGCGACGGCCATTCGGGCATGGCAGGCTGTCGGTGGTGCCGAACAGACGGCAGATCAACGGGCGTTCGTCATACACGGTGCAGCCCTGTGGGCCAAGGTGCACGCAATTGAGCTCATCGAGCGCGGCGTCCTGTTCGGCGGCAGTCTTGCGCGGCAAGCGCGACATTTCTTCGGGCGACGTGGTAACCGGGCCGCAGCAGTCGTGGCAGCCAGGCACACACTCGAACGAGGGAATCTGGCGGCGCAGATCACTTATTTTCTGACGGTTGCAGCTCATTGAATCAACCATTCCTACACAATGCGCTGAGTTTGCCCCAGTTGGCAGGCTCATGACAGCGGCTTATCCTCCCCACACGCAAACCGCCACCGACAGGACCCGCTCATGAACGCCCGCGTTCAGCACCCGACTCTTCACGACGACCAGCATGTTGCCTCCTACTACGCCGCCAGCAGCCATCCGCAACCGGATCACCCTGCGCTGCAAGGCGAGGTGAAGGTTGATGTGTGCGTGGTGGGCGGCGGATTTTCCGGCCTCAACACTGCCATCGAGCTGGCCGAGCGCGGGCTGAGTGTCGCGTTGCTTGAGGCACGCAGGATTGGCTGGGGTGCCAGCGGACGCAATGGCGGCCAGCTGATTCGCGGGGTCGGCCACGGCGTCGAGCAGTTCGCCAATGTCATCGGCAGCGAAGGTGTGCGGCAGCTGAAGCTGCTGGGCATCGAGGCGGTCGATATCGTGCGTCAGCGCATCGAGCGGCACGCTATCGATTGCGACCTGAAATGGGGTTATTGCGACCTGGCCAACAAGCCGCGCGACCTGCACAGCCTTGCCGAAGATGCCGATGAACTGCGCAGCCTGGGTTACCGTCATGAGCTTAAGTTGCTGCAAGCCGATCAGATGCGCAGTGTCGTAGGCTCCGACCGTTACGTCGGCGGTTTGATCGACATGGGTTCCGGACATCTGCACCCGTTGAATCTGGCTTTGGGAGAAGCGGCCGTAGCGCAGTCACTGGGCGTTCGGCTGTTCGAACATTCTGCGGTGACGAGAATCGACTACGGCCCGCAGGTCAAAGTGCATACGGCTCAGGGGGCGGTGCTGGCGAAAACTCTGGTGCTGGGCTGCAATGCCTACCTCAACGATCTGAATCCGGAAATAAGCGGCAAGGTATTGCCCGCGGGCAGTTACATCATCGCGACCGAACCCTTGAGCGAGGCTCAGGCCCGGGAAGTGTTGCCGCAGGACATGGCGGTCTGTGATCAGCGCGTGACTGTAGATTACTACCGGCTGTCAGCGGATCGGCGTTTGCTGTTCGGGGGCGCCTGTCACTATTCGGGCCGCGACCCACGGGACATCGCCGCTTACATGCGGCCGAAGATGCTCGATGTGTTTGCGCAACTGGCTTCAGTGAAGATCGATTACCAGTGGGGTGGGATGATCGGCATCGGTGCCAATCGCCTGCCGCAAATTGGCCAGCTCAAGCAGCACCCCAACGTTTTTTATGCGCAGGCTTATTCGGGGCATGGTCTGAACGCGACACACCTTGCAGGTCGCTTGCTGGCCGAAGCCATCGCCGGGCAACACAGCGATGGCTTCGAGTTATTCGCCAAAGTGCCACACATGACCTTTCCGGGCGGTAAACACTTGCGCTCGCCGTTACTGGCATTGGGCATGCTCTGGCACCGGCTCAAAGAGCTGCGCTGAACGGCTCAGGGCCTCCAGAACGGTTTCATCGCTTCGACCCGCGCCTGCTGGAAATCCAGCCCGATGTCGCGCAACTGATCGTCCGTCAGCTCCAGCAAGGTGCGGCGAGAGGCCCAGCGGTGACGATACAGCGCCCAGCGACCCATGCCCGCCAACAGATCGGCCTTGTTTGAGCGGACCGTTCTGACCGCAGTTGGCCGATAGTCATTCAATTCCTGGCTGTGAAGCGCAAGGCGTACATCGCTGAACCCGTTCATTTCCGTTTCCCTCATCCTGGGTGGGTGTGGGTCTATGATGAAACGAACGGCCAAACCATTACAGATTCAAAAACAGGTTATATTTTCCATACAGATGAGGCAAAAACAGCACTGAATGCTATATTTTTGCCCAATCTGTATTGCTATACCATGCTCACCATCCTGAGAGTACGTCATGACGCTTTACGTCAACCTCGCCGAACTGCTCGGCTCGCGGATCGAAAACGGCTTCTACCGCCCTGGCGACCGCCTGCCATCGGTGCGTGCGTTAAGTGTCGAACATGGCGTCAGCCTGAGCACCGTGCAGCAAGCGTATCGGGTGCTGGAGGACAACGGCCTGGCAGCGCCGAAACCTAAATCCGGCTATTTCGTATCGGTCAGTCGAGCGGCACCTGCGTTGCCTGCTGTCGGGCGACCCGTCCAGCGGCCTGTGGATATCTCTCAATGGGATCAGGTGCTGGACCTGATTCGGGTGGCACCTCTCGAAGCGGTCACGCAACTGGGGCGCGGCATGCCCGATGTCACCAGCCCTACCCTGAAACCGTTGATGCGTGCGTTGAGTCAGTTGAGTCGCCACCAAGACATGCCGGGGCTGTATTACGACAACATCTACGGCGTGCGCAGGCTGCGTGAGCAAATCGCCCGACTGATGCTCGACTCGGGCTGCAACCTGACCGCCAATGACCTGATCGTCACCAATGGCTGCCATGAAGCGCTGTCAGCGAGCGTCCGTGCCATTTGCTCGCCGGGTGATATCGTTGCGGTGGACTCGCCCAGTTTCTTCGGCGCCATGCAGACGCTCAAGGGTGTGGGCATGAAGGCCCTCGAAATCCCCACCGACCCATTGACCGGCATTAGCCTCGAGGCGCTGGAACTGGCCCTTGAGCAATGGCCGATCAAGGTCATTCAGCTGACGCCCAATTGCAACAACCCGCTGGGTTACGTCATGCCCGAAGCCCGCAAACGTGCGTTGCTGACGCTGGCGCAACGTTTCGATGTGGCGATCATCGAGGACGATGTGTATGGCGATCTTGCTTACAACTACCCTCGCCCGCGCACCATCAAATCCTTCGATGAAGACGGTCGTGTCCTGCTGTGCAGCTCGTTTTCCAAGACCCTGGCACCCGGCCTGCGAATTGGCTGGGTAGCGCCGGGGCGGTATCTGGAGCAGGTGCTGCACATGAAATACATCGGCACTGGCTCGACTGCACCGCAGCCACAGTTGGCCATCGCCGACTTCATCGAAGGCGGCCATTACGAGCCGCATGTACGGCGCATGAGAACCCAATACCAGCGCAGTCGCGACCAGATGATCGACTGGGTGATGCGCTACTTTCCCGAAGGCACCCGCGCCAGCCGCCCGCAAGGCGGTTTCATGCTGTGGGTGGAACTGGCCGAAGGCTTCGACACGCTGCGCCTGAACCGCGCGCTGCTGGGCAAGGGTGTACAGATCGCGGTGGGCAGTATTTTTTCCGCCTCGGGCAAGTACCGTAACTGCATGCGCATGAACTTCGCGGCCAAACCGAGCCGCGAAATCGAGAACGCTGTGCGTATCGTGGGCGAGACAATTGCACTACTGAATGCGCAAACTGACTGACGCTGGCAAATCTTTCCCGGTTTTTCGGGTCATAACGCCAAGTCGAGCCATGTACAGACGCGGAAGATCAATTTGAATAACTCATGGGCCTTGCCCTTTTGCCTGCTGGTTGCACTGTGCGTCAGCGGTTGCGCACATCAGCAACTTGCCAGCGAGCCAAGCCAGGCCATGCCGCCCTCGAGTTCTGCTTTCGGCCGCTCTATTCAAGCCATGGCGATGCCCCACGACGGGCGTTCCGGCTTTCGCCTGCTGCCCGACAGCAGCGATGCATTCAAGGCGCGCGCCGAGCTGATCCGTAACGCCAAAAGCAGCCTCGACCTGCAGTATTACATCGTCCATGACGGCCTGAGCACGCGCGCCCTGATCGACGAACTGCTCAAAGCGGCAGACCGTGGCGTGCGGGTGCGCATCCTGCTGGACGACACCACCAGCGACGGGCTGGATCAGGCCATCGCCACCCTCGCCGCGCACCCGAACATTCAGATTCGCCTGTTCAACCCGCAAAATCTGGGGCGCGAGACCGGCGTCACGCGCAGCTTGGGGCGTTTGATGAACCTGTCGCGTCAGCACCGGCGCATGCACAACAAACTTTGGCTGGCCGACAGCAGTGTGGCCATCGTTGGCGGGCGCAATCTGGGCGATGAATACTTCGACGCCGAACCGAACCTGAACTTCACCGATATCGACATGCTAAGCGTGGGACCGGTCGCCGAACAGCTCGGCCAGAGCTTCGATCAATACTGGAACAGCACGCTCAGCAAGCCCATCGATGCGTTCATGTACTTCCTGCCCGACGGTGAGGATCTGGCCCAGGCCCGGCAGCGGCTGGACGATTCGCTGGAGCAGGCGCATCAGCAACACAAGGCTCTGTATGAGCGATTGATGGCCTACAAGACTCAGCCACGCATGAAGACCTGGCTCAACGAGCTGGTCTGGGCGCACAACCAGGCATTGTGGGACGCGCCGACCAAGGTACTGGCGCAGGGAGATCCGGATCCGCACCTGCTACTGACCACGCAACTGGCCCCCGAGCTGCTGAACACTCGCAAGGAACTGATGCTGATTTCGGCTTACTTTGTGCCGGGTCAGGAAGGTTTGCTGTACCTGACCGGCCGTGCCGATGCCGGCGTCAACGTCAGCCTGCTGACCAATTCACTGGAAGCCACCGACGTTCCTGCCGTGCATGGCGGCTACGCGCCTTACCGCAAGGCGCTGCTGGAGCATGGCGTGAAGCTGTTCGAACTGCGCCGCCAGCCTGGCGATACCGAAACCATGCGCGGCAGCGGCCCGCATTTGTTCAAGAAAAGCAGCTCGTTGGCCAGTTCGGAATCAAGCCTGCACAGCAAGGCGATGATCTTCGATCGGCAGAAAGTCTTTGTCGGCTCATTCAATTTCGACCCGCGTTCTGTGCTGTGGAACACCGAAGTCGGCGTGCTGGTCGACAGTCCGCAACTGGCCGAAGAGCTACGCGAACTGACGCTTCAGGGTATGGCTCCCTCGCTCACTTACCAGGCGAAGCTGGAGGATGGCAAAGTGGTGTGGGTGACCGAAGACAATGGCCAGATCCACACGCTGCATACCGAACCCGGTGACTGGTGGCGGCGTTTCAACGCGTGGATGAGCCGTGCCATCGGCCTGGAAAGAATGCTTTAGGCGGGCGCAGCCTGGGCAACCCCGAACGCTCCACGTCGCCTGATCAGAATCAGCAGGCCAAAGGCACCTGCCGCCATCAGCAACGGCAAGGCCTCACCGCTGACCCACTGACTGCCCGCGCCCGCTATCAGGGGCCCGATCAGACAACCGATGCCCCACAGTTGAGCGACATGCGCATTGGCGCGGACCAGTGAATCATCTCGGTAACGCTCGCCGATCAGGATCAGCGACAGGGTAAACAGCCCGCCGGCACTGGCACCGAACACTGTCCAGAGCGGCCAGATCAGAACGGTATCGATCAGTAACGGCACCAGCAGACTGGACGCCAGCAACAAAACGGCGCATCCGGTAAACATTGCGCGGCGCGAAACGCGATCAGCGAGCATGCCGATCGGCAGCTGCAGTAACGCGTCACCTATCACCACCACACTGACCATGATCAGGGCGATTTCCGGGGTGAACCCGTGGCGTATGCAGTAGAGCGGCAGTAGCGTGAGGATCAAGGCTTCGAATGCAGCGAACAGCGCCACTGCCCAGGCGATAGCGGGCATGCCGCGACAGAAGCCCGCCAGATCAGTGAAGGTCACGTTGCAGGATTCAGTCGATGGCGCACCCGTGCGACCCAGCAGCAGGAACGGGGAGCCGACCAGTAGCAGCACGCCAATCCAGAAGCCGTAGTCGGCCTGAGGCCGATAACGCCCAGTAACAGCGGGCCAGCCAGTTGGCTCAAGGCGTAAGTGCTGCCATACAGCGCTACCAGCCGTCCGCGCAGACGCTCGATCACCAGTTGGTTGATCCAGCTTTCACCCAGCACGAAGACGATGGTCAGAATCACCCCGAGCGCCAGGCGCAAGACCAGCCAGACTCCGTAATACGGCAGCAGCGCCAGTGCGCCGACCGAAACGGCGCCACCCCACAGGCACAGGCGCATCAGCTTGGCGGTACCGAAGCGCGCGGCGAGACGACTGGCCAGCGCCGCACCCACCAGCACACCCATCGCAGGCATCGCCGCCATGATGCCAATGGCAAACGAGCCGTAGCCCCAGCCTGCCAGACGCAATGAAACCAGCGGCATGCTGACGCCCATTGCCAGCCCGACGCCCAACACGGACGCCAGCACGGCAAAATAAGTACCCCAACGCATTATCAAGCTCCTGCTGCCCTAACGGCGCAATCAAGACCGGACGCAGAGCGTCCAGAACGGCATGCGACGCGGAGCGTCGCACGATAGTTGAGGTTATCGCTCCTCACGCTCCAGCGTGGGAATGCCGTGCGTGACGCTCCGCGTCACAAATCTGCGCCACGCCGCAGACGCAAGCCAGGACGCGGAGCGTCGCACGATAGTTAAGGTTATCGTTCCTCACGCTCCAGCGTAGGAATGCCGTGCGTGACGCTCTGCGTCACAAATCTGCGCCACGCCGCAGACGCAAGACCGGACGCGGAGCGTCCAGAACGGCGTACCGACGCTGGAGCGTCGGCACGATAGGTGTCACGCTCCTGACTTACAGCTTGATCCAGGTGGATTTCAGCTCGGTGTATTTGTCGAAGGCATGCAGCGATTTATCACGACCGTTGCCTGACTGCTTGAAGCCACCGAACGGGGCAGTCATATCGCCGCCGTCGTACTGATTGACCCATACGCTGCCCGCGCGCAGTGCCTTGGCGGTCAGGTGCGCTCTTGAGATATTGGCGGTCCACACGGCAGCAGCCAGGCCATAAGGCGTGTCGTTGGCTATCTGTATCGCTTCTTCGTCGCTGTCGAACGTCAGCACTGAAAGTACAGGGCCGAAGATCTCCTCTTGGGCGATCTTCATGGCGTTGTTCACGCCGTCGAAAATGGTCGGTTCGACGTACGTGCCGCCGGTTTCCTGCAGAATGCGCTTGCCGCCCGCAACCAGTCTGGCACCCTCGGCGTGACCGGCTTCGATGTAAGACAGCACTGTGTTCATCTGCTGGGTGTCGACCAGCGCGCCCACATTGGTCGCAGGGTCCAGCGGATTGCCGGGCTTCCAGGTGGCCAATGCCTCAAGCACCATCGGCAGGAAGCGTTCCTTGATAGAGCGCTCGACCAGCAGCCGAGAACCGGCAGTGCAGACTTCGCCTTGATTGAAGGCAATTGCGCTGGCGGCTGCGTCGGCGGCGGCCTGCAAATCCGGCGCGTCGGCAAAGACGATATTCGGGCTTTTGCCACCGGCTTCCAGCCAGACGCGTTTCATGTTCGACTCGCCTGCGTAAATCATCAGTTGTTTGGCGATTTTGCTCGAACCGGTAAACACCACGGTATCCACGTCCATATGCAGCGCCAGCGCCTTGCCGACGGTATGACCGTAACCCGGCAATACGTTGAGCACGCCCGCAGGAATGCCTGCCTCGATGGCCAGCTGCGCAATACGAATGGCGGTCAGCGGAGACTTCTCCGACGGCTTCAGGATCACGGAATTGCCGGTGGACAGTGCAGGACCAAGCTTCCAGCAAGCCATCATCAACGGGAAGTTCCACGGCACGATGGCCGCGACGACGCCGACCGGCTCTCGGGTAACCAGGCCCAATTGGTCATGAGGCGTTGCGGCGACCTCGTCATACAGCTTGTCGATGGCTTCGCCGCTCCAGCTCAGGGCTCTGGCAGCACCGGGGATGTCGACACCGAACGAGTCGCCAATCGGTTTGCCCATGTCCAGAGTCTCAAGCAGGGCCAGCTCTTCGGCATTTTGCTTGAGCAGCCCGGCGAAACGGATCATGGTTTCCTTGCGTTTGGCCGGAGCCAGTCGCGACCAGGCACCTGAGTTGAAGGCGCTACGCGCACTGTCGACAGCGCGTTGCGCGTCAGCGGTGTCGCAACTGGCGACCTTGGCAAGCATCCGGCCATCGACCGGGCTGATGCAATCAAACGTCTCGCCGGAGGAGGCTGCGGTGTATTCACCTTGAATGAAGGCACGGCCTTCAATCTTCAAATGCTGGGCGCGTTGCTCCCAGTCAGCACGAGTCAGGGTGGTCATTTGCATGTCCTCCTCTTGTTGAATGTGGGTGTGTCATGATTGATTAAAGACACAATCTGAAATTTTTCAGGAAGGCCGTTACCCTAAACCAGCGGCCCGACAAAACCAATATATTTGACATAAATAGCCGCCAAGGCGCTTTTATGTTGATTTTATTAAACAGCTCCGCACGCGCGCCGAGGCACTAACGCACAGCACGCACGTCAAACCCTCAACGCATTCAGGACAAGGGGCCCATCATGAGCATCGAAAGCATCGTCGACTTCAGTGAAGCCAGCACCGCCGCCGAGCACTATCGCCCTGCACCGGAAAAAGTCTTTAAGGGCGATCCGGCACAAACCCTCTACAACCACTACAACAGCCCCTGCGGACAGATGAGCGCGGGGGTCTGGAATGGCGAGCCCGGGCAGTGGCAGGTGAATTACTCGGAGCATGAGTATTGCGAGATTGTGCAGGGTGTTTCAGTCCTGCGCGACGAGCAGGGCAACGCGAAAACCCTGCGCGCAGGCGACCGTTTCGTGATTCCAGCCGGCTTCAAGGGCACTTGGGAGGTGCTGGAAACATGCCGCAAGATTTATGTGGTGTTTGAAGCCGCTGCGGATAAATAAGTACTGCTCTTGCAGCTATGCCAGGAGCGCAGACACAAAAAAACCCGCCGAGGCGGGTTTTTTTGTAGCCGACAGAATCAATTACTTGATTTTGCCTTCTTTGTAGATCACGTGCTTGCGTACAACCGGATCGAATTTTTTGATTTCGATTTTATCCGGGGTAGTACGTTTGTTCTTGTCGGTGGTGTAGAAATGGCCTGTACCAGCGCTCGACACCAAACGGATCAATTCACGCATGATTCTCTCCCTTAAATTTTGCCGTCGCGACGCAGTTCAGCGAGCACAACTTCAATGCCACGCTTGTCGATGATACGCATGCCTTTAGCAGATACGCGCAGACGAACAAAACGCTTCTCGCCTTCAACCCAGAAGCGGTGATGCTGCAGGTTTGGCAGGAAACGACGACGGGTTTTGTTGTTTGCGTGGGAAATGTTATTCCCAGTCACCGGACCCTTACCGGTAACTTGACATACTCTCGACATGCCTCAGCCCTCTAAAACCACATGCCCAACCCGGCATGGGTTGGCCGCTTAATCTCTCAGTCATTTGGCGCCAGGCGCCGCGTTTCTTTAAGGGTCTTACCGGCTACACCTACAGTGAAGGAACCGGGCCCCTAGAAAAGAGCGCTGCTTTATACCAGAAACCCTTGGACGCAACAACAGGCAAAGCACTTTGACCCGAATGAATCCGCTCTGCGCGGCGGTATGCTCAAGCAATGCGGGGGCACAGGCAAATCGACCGCTCGTCGCACCGTGACGATTGTTCTACGCCAGTAGATGGTCTAGGGTTAGTCCCTCACCAGACTGCGCCGGCAGATGGGGCCCTTTCTGAACAGGAAATAACGCCATGCGCCTAGCTGCACTCCCTTTTTTGCTTGTTCCGTTGCTGCTTCCGATTGCCGCCCAGGCATCGAGCCTTGTGGTTTGTACCGAAGCCAGTCCCGAAGGCTTCGACGTTGTGCAGTACAACTCACTGACCACCACCAACGCATCGGCCGACGTGCTGATGAACCGTCTGGTGGACTTCGATGCCCAGAGCGGCAAGCTGGTACCGAGCCTGGCAGAAAGCTGGACCGTATCCAAAGACGGCCTGACTTACGACTTCAAGCTGCGCTCCGGAGTGAAATTTCATACCACAGACTATTTCAAGCCGAGCCGCGAGCTGAGCGCCGATGACGTGCTGTTCAGCTTCCAGCGCATGCTCGACCCGCAGAACCCGTGGCACAAGATTGCCCAGAGCGGCTTCCCGCATGCGCAATCCATGCAGTTGCCCGCGCTGATCAAGAGCATCGAAGCGCCTGACGCGCACTCCGTCCGCTTTACACTCAATCGGGCGGACTCGACCTTCCTGGCCACGCTGAGCATGGGTTTTGCGTCGATCTACTCGGCCGAATATACCGCGCAACTCCTGAAAGCCGGCACACCGGAAAAACTCAACAGCCAGCCGATCGGCACCGGGCCGTTCGTGTTCAAGCGCTTCCAGAAAGATGCAGTGGTGCGTTATGAGGCGTTCAAGGATTACTTCGCCGGCAAGTCTGATGTCGACACCTTGGTGTATGCCATCACAGCGGACGCCAATGTGCGCCTGCAGAAAGTCCGTCAGAACGAGTGCCAGATAGCGCTTTCGCCAAAGCCTCTGGATATTCAGGCGGCCAGCGAGGATAACTCGCTCAAGGTCGAGAAGACTGAAGCATTCATGACCGCGTTTGTCGCGATCAACAGTCAGCACCCGCCATTCGACAAGCCTGAAGTTCGTCAGGCCATCAACCTGGCGTTCGACAAGGCCAATTACCTGAAGGCCGTGTTCGAAGGCACCGCTGAAAAAGCCAATGGTCCTTACCCGCCCAATACCTGGAGTTACGCCAAGGACCTGCCTGGCTATCAGCACGATGTTGCCAAGGCCAAGGCGTTGCTGGCCAAGGCCGGTGTAAAGGAAGGCTTCAAGACCACTATCTGGACGCGACCTTCCGGGAGCCTGCTGAACCCGAACCCGAGCCTGGGCGCTCAATTGTTGCAGGCTGACTTGAAGCAGGTCGGCATTGATGCCGAGATCAAGATTATTGAGTGGGGCGAACTGATTCGCCGCGCCAAGGCTGGCGAGCATGACCTGCTGTTCATGGGCTGGGCAGGCGACAATGGCGACCCGGATAACTTCCTGACCCCGCAGTTCTCGTGTGCAGCCGTGCAGTCGGGCACCAATTTCGCCCGTTATTGCGACAAGACACTGAACAAGCTGATCGCAGACGGTAAATCAGTCAGTGACCAGGCCGAACGCAGCAAGCTGTACCATCAGGCGCAGCAGCAGATCCAACAGCAGGCACTGTGGATACCCCTCGCCCACCCGACCGCAGCAGCCCTGGTACGCAAGGACGTCACGGGTTATCAGGTCAGCCCGTTTGGCAGGCAGGATTTCTACAAGGTGCAGGTCAAGTAAATCGCCAGACCTAGGCCTGTCTGCGTAACTGGCGTGCCAATGCCCTGCATTGGCACGCCCCACCTCAAGACCGGACGCAGAGCGCGGGAACGATAACCCGAGTCTCGGCCTACCGCTCTGCGTGAGCGCTACATCAACCCGCGCTCAACCATCGACAGTGGCTCGCCGTCACCCACGATCACGTGGTCCAGCACATGAACATCCACCAGCATAAGTGCTTCCTTGAGGCGCTTGGTCAGGTCAATGTCGGAACGGCTGGGCGTGGTGATGCCGGAAGGATGGTTGTGGCAGAGGATCAGGCTGGCGGCGTTGTGAGCCATCGCTCGCTTCACCACCTGGCGCGGATGCACATAGGAGGCGTTGATCGTCCCGCGAAACAGTATCTCGAAGGTCATGACCCGGTGTTTGTTGTCCAGAAACAGGCAGGCGAATACTTCATGCTGTTCATGTCTGAGCTGAGCCTTCAGGTAGTTGCGCACCTGAGTGGGGTTTTCCAGCGCTGAGTCACGGCGCAAGGACTCGGCCATGTGCCGGCGCGCCATCTCCATGACAGCCTGCAACTGAGCAAATTTGGCAGGCCCCAGCCCGAGTTGGGAGGTAAACGTGGACAGGTCAGCATCCAGTAACGATCTGAGCCCGTCGAATTGATTCAGAAGATGACGGGCAAGGTCTACGGCGCTTTTTCCGGCCACCCCGGTGCGTAAAAAGATAGCCAGCAACTCGGCGTCGGAAAGGCTCCCCGCCCCCAACTCCAACAAGCGTTCCCGCGGGCGTTCGGCCGCGGGCCAACTGCGAATACTCATAGCACCTCCATGTGATTGGGCACCGCTGTTGCGGTGCAGTCGCTGTGCTATCTTAGCCCATCTTTTTTGCGCGACGGCCTGGCCTGGGGAGGCGTCATGGGCGTCGCGTATTCACTCGACCAAAAAGGCAGGTCTATGCAGCGGCTGTATCGAAAACGCATCGTTCTTGGCGTCGGCGGCGGCATCGCGGCCTACAAGAGCGCCGAGCTGGTCCGCCGCCTGCGCGATCAGGGCGCTGAAGTGCGTGTCGTCATGACCAAAGGCGGAGCAGAGTTCATTACGCCGCTGACCATGCAGGCCCTGTCCGGGCACCCTGTGCACCTGGACCTTCTCGACCCGGCCGCAGAGGCCGCGATGGGCCATATCGAACTGGCCAAATGGGCCGACCTGATCCTGATCGCTCCGGCCACCGCCGACCTGATCGCGCGCCTGGCGCAAGGTATCGCCAACGACTTGCTGACCACCATCGTGCTGGCAACCGATGCCACCGTCGCCATCGCACCGGCGATGAATCAGGCAATGTGGCGTGACGCCTCAGTGCAAGCCAATACCCGGCAGCTTGAAGAGCGTGACTTTCGTGTGTTTGGGCCAGCGTCCGGCAGTCAGGCCTGCGGTGATGTCGGCTTCGGGCGCATGCTGGAGGCCGACGATCTGGCCCAGTGCGCAGCGGACTGTTTCCAGCGCCTGAGCCTGACCGGCAAGCATGTGCTGATCACCGCTGGCCCGACCCAGGAAAACATCGATCCGGTGCGCTACATCACCAACCACAGCTCCGGAAAAATGGGCTTTGCCCTGGCCGAAGCGGCTGTGGAAGCCGGTGCGCGCGTCACGCTGATCACCGGGCCAGTCAATCTGACGACGCCGGATCGCGTCTCGCGCATCAATGTGGTCAGTGCCCGCGACATGCTGGCGGCGTGCGAGGCTGCCATCCCCTGTGACCTGTTCATCGCCTCGGCAGCGGTGGCTGACTACCGTCCGGAAGTTGTCGCCCCGCACAAATTGAAGAAAGATCCTTCAAACGGTGACGGCTTGCTGCTGCAGATGGTCCGCAATCCGGATATTCTGGCGACCATCGCAACCCGCCCGGATCGCCCTTTCAGCGTCGGTTTCGCCGCCGAGACCGAACACCTGCTCGACTATGCTGCCCGCAAGCTCAAGGACAAGAACCTGGACCTGATTGTCGCCAACGATGTCGCCAACCCCAGCATCGGCTTCAACAGTGAAGAGAACGCTTGCAGCGTGATTGACCGGGCGTTGCACGCAACGCTTTTTGCCCAGACCAGCAAGGCCAAGATTGCCCGCCAGCTGATCACTTTTATCGCCGACCGCATGAATCAGGTTTAACTACGAATGCACGCTCTACAAGCCAAGATCCTCGACCCTCGCATTGGCAACGAATTTCCACTCCCGGCCTACGCCACTGTTGGCTCGGCAGGCCTGGACCTGCGTGCCATGCTCAAGGAGGATACCGTCCTCGAGCCCGGCCAGACCCTGCTGATCCCTACCGGCCTGTCGATTTACATCGGCGATCCGGGCCTTGCCGCGTTGATCCTGCCACGCTCCGGCCTGGGTCACAAACATGGCATCGTGCTGGGTAACCTGGTGGGCCTGATCGACTCCGATTATCAGGGAGAATTGATGGTGTCGTGCTGGAACCGTGGCCAGACTGCATTCAACATCGCGGTGGGCGAGCGTATTGCGCAACTGGTGTTGGTGCCTGTGGTGCAGGCGCACTTCGAGCTGGTTGAAGCATTCGACGAAAGTCAGCGTGGCGCAGGCGGCTTCGGCCACTCCGGCAGCCATTAATCGTCATTCGGCAAATAATCCGGGTTCGGAAAAAGGCTCAGGGAGAGGTCGGTGAAAGGCAGTCAGCACAGCGCTCCAAAACACGCTATTGCGGCCGATAACTCTCCCCCTGCAGCGAGCCTGAAAGGGCTTGCTCCAGGCCTTGTGCCTGCGACAATCGGCCTGATAATCGCCGCGGCGCTGGTCTGGGTTGCGCTGATATCCAGCCCCCAGCAGCAGGATCAGCTTGTTCAGGCATGGGGCGGCAGTCAGGCGGCAGCCATTGGTCTGGCGCTGCGGCAGATCAATGCCGACACTCGATCGGCCGCCTCCGGCGCAACACTTGTACAGACGCTTCAGAGCAATGATGCCTCCGCATTGCTGGCAGCACAGGATCGCTTCACTCGCTGGGACGGCCTGACAGGCGCGCGGCTTTACCCCAAAGGCCTGGCTGACGTCGATACGCAGGGCGCGTTGCCGGTAAGTTTTGCCACGCTGGATATGCTCAACAAGGCTGCACAAGGCGAGGTCGTCGCCCCGGAGGCTCGCAAGGTGGGCGAGCGCTGGTTGATCTACAGTGCTGCGCCGGTACGTGCCGCGCCAACTCAGCCGGTGGTGGGCACATTGCTGCTGGCCTTTGACCTGCAGCGCTTGCTCAATGCCTTGCCGGCACTGCCTGCCGAGGCCGGGCAAGTGGTGCTCAGCCAGCAGTTTGGCAACGGACCTGCGCAGGTTTTCCTGCAGCGCGGTCAGGCCGACGGCGGCAAACCGCAGGTGTTCGATACCGGCTATTCAGGCTGGAAACTCGAATTCACGCCCGGCCCCGGCCTGAAAACTTCGCCTTCCGTCGTACTTTTGCTGCTGGCGCTGGTTATCGCTGCAGCGGGCGTGCTGCTTGGCTTGCATCGCAGCGAGAGAGCTCTGCAACGGCGTATTTGCGCCGACGCACGACAACTGGATCAGTTGCTCCAAGAACTCTCACGCGGAAAAGCCGTCAAACCCTTCGGTTTGAGCCTCCCGGCCCTGAGTGGTCTGGCCCAGGCCCTTGCTCGTGTCTCGCTTCGCAGTCAACCCCAGGCAGTGCCTGCGTTGGTTGCAGGTGAGCAGCGCGATGCAGATATTGTCAAAGGCAGTGCTCCGTCCACAGTGGCTGCATCACGCACCGACTGGACCGGTCCACTGTTTCAAGATACCGATATCCTTGATATCGACCTTCTCGATGAAAACCAGGACTTCCTGAGATCGGAGCATCCCCTCGCTATGAACAGCCCAGCATCCGTGGCACCCAACCTTCCCGAGACTATTTTCCGCGCCTATGACATCCGTGGCGTGGTCGGGGACACCCTCAACGCTGAAACGGCTTACTGGATCGGCCGCGCCATCGGCTCCGAAAGCCTGGCGCAGAACGAACCCAACGTCAGCGTCGGTCGCGATGGTCGCCTTTCCGGTCCGGAACTGGTGCAGCAACTGATTCAAGGCCTGCACGACAGCGGCTGCCATGTCAGCGATGTGGGCCTGGTGCCGACGCCTGCACTGTATTACGCCGCCAACGTGCTGGCAGGCAAGACCGGTGTGATGCTGACCGGCAGCCACAACCCCAAGGACTACAACGGTTTCAAGATCGTCATCGCGGGCGACACTCTCGCCAACGAGCAGATCCAGGCGCTGCACGAGCGTATCAAGACCAACAACCTGACTTCGCAGAAAGGCAGCATCACTAAAGTCGACATCCTCGATCGCTACTTCAAGCAGATCAAGGACGACATCGTCATGGCCCGCAAGCTGAAGGTCGTGGTCGACTGCGGCAACGGCGCGGCAGGCGTGATCGCGCCGCAGCTGATCGAAGCGCTGGGTTGTGAAGTGATCTCGCTGTTCGCGGAAGTGGACGGCAACTTCCCCAACCACCACCCGGACCCGGGCAAGCTGGAAAACCTGCAGGATCTGATCGCCAAGGTCAAGGAAACCGGTGCCGATCTGGGCCTGGCATTCGACGGTGACGGCGACCGTGTCGGTGTCGTGACCAACAAGGGTAATGTGGTTTACCCGGATCGCCTGTTGATGCTGTTCGCGCTGGACGTGCTCAAGCGCAACCCGGGTGCCGACATCATTTTCGACGTCAAATGCACACGTCGCCTGACTCCGCTGATCAGCGAACATGGCGGTCGTCCGGTGATGTGGAAAACCGGCCACTCGCTGATCAAGAAAGAAATGAAAAAGAGCGGAGCGCTGCTCGCAGGTGAAATGAGCGGCCACATCTTCTTCAAGGAGCGCTGGTTCGGTTTTGACGACGGCATCTACAGTGCGGCACGTCTGCTGGAGATCCTCAGCCAGGAGTCAGCCAATGCCGAAGACCTGTTCGAAACCTTCCCGAACGATATTTCGACGCCTGAAATCAACATCAAGGTGACGGATGTCACCAAGTTCAGCATCATCAAGGCCCTTGAAACCGACGCGCAGTGGGGCGACGCCAAACTGACCACCATCGACGGTGTCCGCGTGGACTATCCGAAGGGTTGGGGTCTGGTTCGTGCGTCCAATACCACGCCGGTACTGGTGCTGCGTTTCGAGGCCGAAACCGAGGCTGAGTTGCAGCGCATCAAGGACGTGTTCCACGCTGAGCTGAAAAAAGTTGCACCGGATCTCGACCTGCCATTTTGATTGTTTTTCCTTTTGACTGGAGCCCTGAATGACCCTCGAACGTGATGCCGCCTCTAATGTAGCCAAGGTCCTTTCCGAAGCGCTGCCTTACATTCGCCGCTTTGTCGGCAAGACGCTGGTTATCAAGTACGGCGGCAACGCCATGGAGAGCGAAGAGCTGAAAACCGGCTTTGCGCGCGACATCGTGTTGATGAAGGCGGTGGGCATCAACCCGGTGGTGGTTCACGGCGGCGGGCCGCAGATCGGTGATCTGCTCAAGCGCCTGTCCATCGAGAGCCACTTCATCGATGGCATGCGCGTGACCGATGCGCAGACTATGGATGTGGTGGAGATGGTCCTGGGTGGCCAGGTCAACAAGGACATCGTCAACCTGATCAACCGTCACGGCGGCAGCGCGATCGGCCTGACCGGCAAGGACGCTGAGCTGATTCGTGCGAAGAAACTCACCGTCACGCGCCAGACGCCGGAAATGACCAAGCCTGAAATCATCGACATCGGTCAGGTCGGTGAAGTGGTCGGGGTCAACACCGGGCTGCTCAACATGCTGGTCAAAGGGGATTTCATTCCGGTCATCGCGCCTATCGGCGTGGGTCCTGATGGCGAGTCCTATAACATCAACGCCGATCTGGTAGCGGGCAAGGTTGCCGAGGCCCTCAAGGCCGAGAAGCTGATCCTGCTGACCAACATCGCCGGCCTGATGAACAAGCAGGGCGAAGTCCTGACTGGGCTGACCACCGAGCAGGTCGATGGCCTGATCGCCGACGGCACGATCTACGGCGGCATGCTGCCGAAGATCCGTTGCGCGCTGGAAGCGGTTCAGGGTGGGGTCAATAGCTCGCACATCATCGATGGACGAGTGCCCAATGCGGTCCTGCTGGAAATCTTCACCGACAGCGGTGTAGGTACTCAGATCACCAACCGCAAGCGGCACTGATTCAGGCGTAACACCCAAAGGCCCCGTGAGCTGACGCTGACGGGGCCTTTTTGTTGGCTGATGATGATCGCTGATTATCGTTCCCACGCTGGAGCGTGAAGAACGATAGGTGTCTGGCTTCGACCCCTTTCGCGAACAAGTTCGCTCCTACGGCCTTCGGCCAGAATCAAAAACAGGCGTGGGCATGCGCTTCTGGACGCTCTGCGTCCGGTCATTGAGTCAGGCGCTGGACGCGTGCACGATCGACGGCGAAATCTGCTTCAGCCTTCACCCGTGCGGCCTGATACCCGGCGATATCGGTTTGCAGCTTCTGCTGCTGATCGCGCAAGTCATTCAACTGATCGACCAGCCCCTGCTGAACAGGACGCCCCGCACGCTCCAGGTCGGCTGCCTGGCCTTGCAGATTGCGCTGCTGAGCCGCCAGCCCCTGAATGTTGCCCTGAGCAACGCCAATCAGCGCATCCAGCTCGGCCAGTTTACGGGCCTTGACGCGGTCCACCTCATCGACACTGCTGTAAAGGCTTAACAGCTGTGCATCCGCAGCGGCCTGGCGCTTGTCTGCTTCGGACTGACGAATCTGCTCGGCAGTCGGCGCGGGCGGTACGACCTGTATCACCCGGCCACGACCATTGAGCACTTCATAGCCTTTGGCAACGTAGTCGGGCGGCACGCCTTGCGTATCGATCACGGTCACGCCACGGCTGTCGACGTAGCGATAAAGTCGAGCTTCAGGCGCATCAGCCGCTTGAGCGAGCAAGGGCGCAAGCATGCCAAGAGCCAGCCAGAACCCCAAAACGCTCAGTACGCCTGAAACCGAAGCCCCCTCCGTGCCGCTGACTGCCATAGGCTCGTCCTCAGATTCCGTATTGCGCGCGATAGGCTTCGACGGCAGGCAGATGCTGCTTGAGCTGCGGATCGTCGGCCAGGAACTCAAGCACTTGATTCAATGACACGATACTCACTACCGGGATGCCGAAGTCACGCTCGACCTCCTGAATCGCCGACAGCTCGCCATTGCCGCGCTCCTGGCGATTGAGGGCAATCAGGACACCTGCCGCAGTCGCGTTCTGGTCCTTGATGATCTGCATAACCTCGCGAATCGCCGTGCCCGCAGTAATGACGTCGTCGATAATCAGCACGTTGCCCGCCAGCGGGGAGCCCACCAGGCTGCCACCTTCGCCGTGCGCTTTGGCTTCCTTGCGGTTGAAACACCACGGCAGATCACGGTCATGATGCTCGGCCAGCGCCACGGCAGTTGCCGAGGCGAGCGGAATACCCTTGTAGGCCGGACCGAAAAGAACGTCGAAGGCAATACCGCTTTCAACCACGGCTGCTGCGTAGAAACGCCCCAGTTGTGCCAGTGCGGAACCGGTGTTGAACAGCCCCGCATTGAAGAAGTACGGGCTGGTGCGCCCGGACTTGAGAGTGAACTCACCGAAGCGCAGAACACCGCGATCGATGGCAAAACGAATAAAATCGCGCTGATACGCTTGCATGGAAAAAGCTCCGGATACCACGGATTTAGCTAATTAGGTAGAGCTCGGGTATCATACACGCACGTGATTTTTGGGGCCATTTATGCGGATCATCAGTGTGAACGTAAATGGCATTCAGGCTGCGGTCGAGCGTGGTTTGCTCAGCTGGCTGCAAGCTCAGAATGCCGACGTCATCTGCTTACAGGACACCCGCGCCTCCACCTTTGAACTGGATGATCCAGCCTTTCAGCTGGACGGTTACTTCCTCTATGCCTGCGAAGCCGAGGTTCCCGCTCAGGGTGGTGTGGCGCTTTATTCGCGGTTGCAACCGAAGGCGGTAATCAGCGGTCTCGGTTTCGAGACAGCCGACCGCTACGGGCGCTACCTGCAAGCAGATTTCGACAAGGTCAGTATCGCTACCCTGCTCTTTCCGTCAGGGATGAATGGCGATGAAGACCTGAATCAGAAATTCAAGCTCATGGACGATTTCGGCAAGTACATGGACAAGCAACGCCGCAAGCGTCGCGAATACATCTATTGCGGATCGCTCTACGTCGCGCAGCAGAAGCTCGACATCAAAAACTGGCGTGACAGCCAGCAGTCTCCTGGCTTCCTGGCGCCTGAACGCGCCTGGATGGACGAGATTGTCGGCACCATGGGCTATGTCGATGCCCTGCGTGAAGTCAGCCGCGAAGGTGATCAGTACAGCTGGTGGCCGGATAACGAACAGGCCGAGATGCTGAATCTGGGCTGGCGCTTCGATTATCAGATACTGACCCCAGGCTTGCGCCGCTTCGTACGCAGCGCTCGCCTGCCGCGTCAGCCGCGCTTCTCGCAGCACGCGCCATTGATCGTGGACTACGACTGGACCCTGACTATCTGATCGTCAGGCGAACAGTGCACACGAAAAAGCCGACTTCAAGTCGGCTTTTTGCGTTGCCTGAAGTGATGCTACTTGATCAGGCGCAAAGTGAACGGATAGCGATAATCGACGCCGTCATTGGCTTTTATCCCGGCAATGATCGCAAGCACTGCGGCTCCGATCCCCACCAGGGTCAGTAATGCAAAGCCGATGATCAGCAGCACCAGCAGCATGCTGACGGTGGCCGCAATGGCGACTGTGATCTGAAAGTTCAGCGCCTCCTTGCCTTGCGCGTCGATAAACGGATCGGAGTCTTTCTTCAACTGCCAGATAATCAGTGGGCCCAGTAGATTGCCGAACGGAAACATCAGTCCGGCAAACGCCGACAAGTGACAGAACATCGCCCACTGGCGAGCGCTTTGGGGCGGTTTGCTGAACGGTTGCAAGCTGTCACTCATTATCGGACCCCTTCTGGATATCAGTCGGCCAACGCGGCGCGCTGCAATTCAAACAGCTCGGTCATGCCTTTCTGCGCCAGGGCGAGCATCGCGTTCAGCTCTTCAGGCTGGAACGGTGCGCCTTCGGCTGTGCCCTGTACTTCAATGAAGCCGCCTGCACTGGTCATGACCACGTTCAGGTCGGTCTCCGCAGCGGAATCTTCCAGGTAATCGAGGTCAAGCACCGGCTCGCCCTGATACATGCCGACCGAAACGGCTGCGATCATCTGCTTGAGCGGGTCACCGCCCTTCAGGCCGCCACGCTTCTTGATCACTTTCAAGGCGTCTGCCAGAGCAACCATTGCGCCGGTGATGGACGCGGTGCGAGTGCCGCCGTCCGCTTGAATGACATCGCAATCGACGTACAGGGTCACGTCGCCCAGCTTGGACATGTCCAGCGCAGCGCGCAGCGAACGACCGATCAGGCGCTGGATTTCGAGTGTACGACCACCCTGCTTGCCGCGACTGGCTTCACGCTGGTTACGCTCGCCGGTAGCGCGCGGCAGCATGCCGTACTCGGCAGTCAGCCAACCCTGGCCCTGACCCTTGAGGAAGCGTGGTACGCCGTTTTCGACGCTGACGGTGCAGATCACCTTGGTATCACCAAACTCGACCAGTACAGAACCCTCGGCGTGTTTGGTGTAGTTGCGGGTGATGCGGATCGAGCGGAGCTGATCGGCGGCGCGACCACTTGGACGTTTCATCTGGGATACCTGTACTGAGACGGAAAACTGCTGGGCATTATAGAGGTCACAGCTGCCGCTGGGCATCTCTAAAAGCCGCCAATGCCGATTTGCTACGAACAGAAGGCTCTGGATCAATACTTTCGACGCTCTGGCGTGATCGCAAGGAATGCCTTGTGTCACTTGTAACGCTGCCGGATTGGGAGCCTGCGCCGCACTGCGCTACAATCCTGCGCCTCTGCAGCCAGTCGGCTTTCACGACACCCATGAACGCCGATCCTGTGCACTCATGGGTTGAATCACGCTCCTGAATCGATAAGAGGTACTTCCCATGGTGCACAGCATGACTGCCTTTGCCCGCGTAGAGCGAGCCGGTGCCCAAGGCACACTGAGCTGGGAACTGCGCTCGGTCAATCACCGCTATCTGGAGCCGCACCTGCGCCTGCCTGAGTCATTCCGTGATCTGGAAGGTGCGATTCGCGAAGCGCTACGCCAGGGGCTGTCGCGTGGCAAAGTTGAATGCACACTGCGTTTTGTCGAGGAAACCGCCGGCAAACCGCTGCAAGTGGATCTTGAGCGTGCAGGCCAGTTGATCGCCGCAGCCGAATCGGTTGCCGGCCTGATCAAACAGCCTGCCGCGCTGAATCCCCTGGAAGTTCTGGCATGGCCCGGCGTACTGGTGGCCGACGCCAGCGATCCACAGGTGTTGAACACCGAGGCGCTGAAGCTGTTCAATGATGCACTGACTGAATTAAAGAGCGGGCGCGGACGCGAAGGTGCAGACCTGGCCAGACTGCTTGATGACCGGTTGTCTTCCATCGTCGAGGAGGTTGCCACCCTGCGCACCCTGGTGCCGCAGATGCTGGCAACTCAGCGCCAGAAAGTACTGGATCGCTTTGCCGACATGAAAGCCGAACTGGATCCGCAGCGCCTTGAGCAGGAAATGGTTCTGTTGGCACAGAAAAGCGATGTTGCCGAAGAGCTGGACCGCCTCAGCACACACGTCACCGAAGTGCGTCGCGTACTCAAGGCTGGCGGTCAGGCAGGCCGGCGCCTTGATTTCCTGATGCAAGAGCTTAACCGCGAAGCGAATACACTGGGCTCCAAGGCCTTTGACCCACGCAGCACGCAGGCTGCCGTCAACCTTAAAGTGTTGATCGAGCAAATGCGCGAGCAAGTGCAGAATATTGAGTAAGGCTGAACCTCACATGAACCATATCACTGGCACCCTGTATATCATTTCCGCCCCGTCCGGCGCGGGCAAGACCAGCCTGGTCAAGGCCCTGATGGACGCCCAGCAAGAGCCTCAGCACGGCGCGCAGGCGAAGATTCGCGTCTCGGTCTCGCACACCACCCGGGCCATGCGCCCCGGCGAAGTGAACGGCGTGAACTACAACTTCGTCGATCGTGCCGAGTTCGTGCGCATGATCGAGCACGGCGACTTTCTTGAGCAGGCCGAAGTCTTTGGCAATCTGTACGGCACCTCGCAGAGCCACCTGCAGCAGACCCTGGACGAAGGCCACGACCTGATTCTGGAAATCGACTGGCAGGGTGCCCGGCAGGTTCGTGCACAAATGCCGCAGGCCCGGTCGATCTTCATTCTGCCGCCTACCCAGCAGGCATTGCGTCAGCGTCTGACCAATCGTGGCCAGGACAGTGACGAGATCATTGAAGCGCGGATGCGTGAGGCGGTCAGCGAAATGAGCCACTACAACGAGTACGAATACGTTGTGGTCAATGACGATTTTGCCGGTGCACTGGAAGACCTCAAGGCAATATTCCGCGCCAATCGCCTGACTCAGCAGCATCAGCAAGAGCAATACAGCGAGCTTTTTCAGGAGTTGCTGGCTTGATCGAGTCGTTTCCAGACATCAGGCAACAGGTTAAAAGCATGCCGTTGGTGGCTTGCCGCTTGATGCCTGGTGCTGTCCGCTTGTAAACTATCGAGTCCGCTCGCCCATCCGGGCATCGCGCATCCGCATTTGCTACGAGGAATACCCATGGCCCGCGTAACCGTTGAAGACTGCCTAGAACACGTGGATAACCGCTTTGAGCTGGTCATGCTCTCTACCAAGCGTGCCCGTCAACTGGCAACCGGCGGCAAAGAACCAAAGCTGGCCTGGGAAAATGACAAGCCTACCGTTATGGCACTGCGTGAAATCGCGGCTGGCCTGATGGATTACGCTGTAATCGCAGAAGCCGAAATCGTTGAAGATGAACCATTGTTCGCAGCGTTCGAGGACGAGTCCAACGAGGCCGTCTAAGCCTATGCCAGGTCGACGTAGTACGGCGCAGGGTAAAAGCCATTGGCAAGGGGTAGCGCCTTGCCGAGCATAGACGCCCTCGCCGAAAGACTGTCGGCCTACCTCGGCAAGGACCAGGTCAACCTGGTGCGCCGAGCGTATTTCTATGCCGAACAAGCCCACGATGGCCAGCGCCGTCGCAGTGGTGAAGCCTACGTCACGCATCCTCTTGCGGTGGCGAACATTCTTGCAGACATGCACATGGACCATCAGAGCCTGATGGCTGCGATGCTGCATGACGTTATCGAAGACACCGGGATTGCCAAGGAAGCGCTCAGCGCGCAGTTTGGCGAGACTGTCGCGGAACTGGTCGACGGGGTCAGCAAACTGACCCAGATGAACTTCGAGACCAAGGCCGAAGCCCAGGCGGAGAACTTCCAGAAAATGGCCATGGCCATGGCGCGCGACATTCGCGTGATCCTGGTCAAACTCGCCGATCGCCTGCACAACATGCGCACGCTGGAAGTGCTGTCGGGCGAAAAGCGTCGGCGCATCGCCAAGGAAACCCTCGAAATCTATGCACCCATCGCCAATCGACTGGGTATGCACAGTGTGCGCATTGAATTCGAAGACCTCGGTTTCAAGGCGATGTACCCGATGCGCTCCTCGCGAATCAACCAGGCGGTCAAGCGCGCCAGGGGCAATCGCAAGGAACTGGTCAACAAGATCGAAGAGTCCCTTAGTCATTGCCTGGCCGTTGACGGCATCGAAGGGGACGTGAGCGGGCGGCAGAAGCATCTTTATGGCATCTACAAGAAGATGCGCGGCAAGCGTCGCGCCTTCAACGAGATCATGGATGTCTACGCATTCCGCATCATCGTCGACAAGGTCGATACCTGTTATCGCGTACTTGGCGCTGTACATAATTTGTATAAGCCGCTGCCCGGCCGCTTCAAGGACTACATCGCGATCCCCAAGGCCAACGGCTACCAGTCCCTGCATACGACCTTGTTCGGTATGCATGGCGTACCGATCGAAATCCAGATTCGCACCCGCGAAATGGAAGAGATGGCCAACAACGGCATCGCTGCACACTGGCTGTACAAATCCAGCGACGACGAGCAGCCAAAAGGCACTCATGCCCGTGCCCGGCAGTGGGTCAAGGGCGTGCTGGAAATGCAGCAGCGTGCGGGCAACTCTCTGGAGTTCATTGAAAGCGTCAAGATCGACCTATTCCCGGACGAGGTTTACGTTTTCACGCCCAAAGGCCGGATCATGGAGCTGCCCAAAGGCTCCACGGCGGTGGATTTCGCCTATGCGGTACACACCGACGTCGGCAATAGCTGCATCGCCTGCCGGATCAACCGCCGGCTGGCGCCGCTGTCCGAACCGCTGCAAAGCGGCTCGACCGTCGAGATTGTCAGTGCGCCCGGCGCACGTCCGAACCCGGCATGGCTGAACTTCGTCGTCACCGGCAAGGCGCGTACGCATATTCGTCACGCGCTCAAACTGCAACGCCGCTCCGAGTCGATCAACCTCGGCGAGCGCCTGCTGAACAAGGTGCTCAACGGCTTTGAATGCAGCCTCGACAAGATCACCCAGGAACGCATTCAGCTGGTGCTCAACGAATACCGGGTTGAAGTGCTGGAAGACCTGCTCGAAGACATCGGGCTGGGCAATCGCATGGCCTATGTCGTCGCCCGCCGTCTGCTGGGCGAGGGTGAGCAGTTGCCAAGCCCTGAAGGTCCGCTGGCGATTCGCGGTACCGAAGGCCTGGTGCTCAGCTACGCCAAATGCTGCACGCCAATCCCCGGCGACCCTATTGTCGGCCACCTGTCTGCAGGCAAGGGAATGGTTGTGCATCTGGATAACTGTCGCAACATCAGTGAAATCCGTCACAACCCGGAAAAATGCATCCAGTTGTCCTGGGCCAAGGACGTGACTGGCGAATTCAACGTCGAATTGCGTGTCGAACTCGAACATCAGCGCGGCCTGATCGCCCTGCTGGCCAGCAGCGTCAACGCGGCCGACGGCAATATCGAAAAAATCAGCATGGACGAACGCGATGGTCGCATCAGCGTGGTCCAACTGGTGGTCAGCGTGCACGACCGTGTGCATCTGGCTCGTGTGATCAAGAAACTGCGCGCCCTGACCGGTGTCACACGCATCACCCGGATGCGCGCGTAGGCCATCCCATCATCAGGAGTTCTCATGACCAAGACTGTCATCACCAGCGATAAAGCCCCTGCGGCAATCGGCCCGTACTCTCAGGCCATTAAAGCTGGCAATACCGTCTACATGTCCGGACAGATCCCGCTGGACCCGAGCAGCATGGAGCTGGTCGAAGGCATCGAAGCACAGATTACCCAGGTCTTCGAAAACCTGAAGTCTGTTGCCGAAGCGGCGGGCGGTTCCTTCAAGGACATCGTCAAACTGAACATCTTTCTGACCGATCTGGGCCACTTCGCCAAGGTCAACGAGATCATGGGTACCTATTTCACCCAGCCTTATCCGGCTCGCGCAGCCATCGGCGTTGCGGCATTGCCGCGCGGCGCGCAGGTTGAAATGGACGCGATTCTCGTCATCGAATAATCCCCCGACGGAGCGTGCCTTGCGCTCCGTTCTCCCTGAAGGAAGGAATCCGTTATGCGCTCCGCGCTCGCCATCTCGCTGCTCGCCGTCATTCTGGGCGGCTGCGCCAGCCACGCCGACCGCAATCCGGACGGCACCTGGATCAACCAGACCGCCATCGACGCCGCCGTCAAACAAGGCAACCTGCGTCAAGCCCTGCTCGCCAACGGCCCCAATCTGGAGTGGAAAATCAACTCCAAAGCCAATCAGGCCATCTATTCCAATGGTTTCGAGCTGGGTGAAGGCAAGATTGTCAGCGCCGCTGAAGGAAAGTTGCACATCGACTTCTACGGCAACTTCTTCGAAGACCTGAGCGTGAAAGGTGATGAGCTGGTTCAAGCTGCCAGCGAGTCAGGTCCTGAGCAGCACTTTCAGAAGCCCGAGAACCCGGCACCGGAAGGCGCTCAGCCTGGCACCAGTTTCGAGAAAGCCTTGTATGGTGCCTACATGGGCGGCAAATGGACCATCGTAGAAGGCGACGGCCAAGGCAGCACCGTGCAATTCATGCCTGACGGCAGTGTGCAGGGGCTTCCCGAAAACGATCGCTACGCACTATGCCTGGCGGGCGATTGCGCAGCCATGAGCGGCGAATACGACAGCATGTGGCTGGAGAAAGCCGAAAAAGGCAACCCGTGGATCTTTGCTCGCAAAGGCAAGCAGCTGGAGATATTCCAGGCTATGAACAATGCCGGTGCTGACCAGATGCCCGAGTTGCGTCCAGGCCCACGTCGCTGGTTGCTCGAACAGCAGTAAGCAACTCAAGCCTCGGGAGCGCCCTTCAAGGCGCTCCTGACTGCGACGTTTCTACCCCAACAAAGCCGCATAGCCAGCCCGATAATCCGGGTACATTGGCGTCCATCCCAGTGCGCGCGCCCTGGCATTGCTGCAACGCTTGCTGCCCACGCGCTGCACGCTGACCTCCTCCGACCATTCGGTCACCCCCAGATATTCACGTATCCACGCCACCACATCGGCCAGCGCGGCCGGATCGTCGTCAACGCCCAGATAGCAGCTCTCCAGTGCCACACCTCGTTGATCCGCCTGCAGCAGATGCTCCAGCAAGCTGGCGGCATCGTCGGCATGAATGCGATTGGCATAGACCGGCGGATCAATTCTGACACTGTGCCCCTGACGCACACGGTTCGACAGGTCACTGCGTCCGGGTCCGTAGATACCGGTCAGCCTCACCGCCGTGGCTGGCAGTCCGCTGTTCAGCGCGAGCTGCTCGGCTTCCAGCATCACAGTACCGGTGTAGTTGGCCGGTTCGGTGACGGAGTCTTCATCAACCCACTCCCCGTTCTGCTGACCGTACACACCGCTGCTTGAGACAAAGATCAACCGCTTTGGACGCTGCCCGGTCTGCTCAAGCCAACTCAATACATTGCGCAAGCCCTCGACATAGGCCATCCGGTAACCCGCCTCGTCACGCTGCGAAGGAGTTGCGCAATACACCATATAGTCCAGTGCCGCAGCGGGCCACAGGGCAGGCTTGCGGGTATCGAACAAATCGCCCGCCACACCGTGAACACCGGCAGGCAGCTCGGAAACAGTGCGCCGCAGCCCATGCACGGTCCAGCCGTGAGGCAGCAGGCGGCTAGCGAGTCGCGAACCGATGTCGCCACAGCCGGCGATTAGAAGCGAAGGGGCAGTCATTCGGTATCTCCATAACAGGTGGCGTCAGCGCCGTACAAAATGATCATCGACAGGCGAAAATTCGGGCGAATATGTAAAAAAGATACTGTATTACTTTTGTTAACAAGAACGATTTGCAATAATGGCAGCCCATTTGTTCCCCGTGAGCGTCGAGAGCACTGAACGACGCACTGGAACCATCCCCTATTTTTCTCTCAGGTCCGGCCAGCATGACACGCATTCAATCAATCGCTTCGCCTACCCGGATGCCTCGCCTGCCTCGTGCATGGCGCGGTGTCGCAGCCCTCGTCTTGAGCCTGATGTTCGTACCTATGGCGCTTGCAGATCAATCGGCACCTACTGCTGCACCTGCAGCCTCTGCCGCACCCGCGGCGACAGCTCCTGTCGCGCCTGATGCCGCTGCCCCGGTGCAGGCTCTGGAGCCTGCAGCCGAAGACAACAGCCTGGGCATGGCACATGACCTGTCGCCATGGGGCATGTACCAGAACGCCGACGTCGTGGTCAAAGCGGTCATGATCGGTCTGGCCATCGCATCGATCATTACGTGGACCATCTGGATCTCCAAGGGTTTCGAACTGCTGGGTGCCAAACGCCGGTTGCGTGGTGAAATCGTCAACCTGAAAAAAGCCCGCTCCCTGAACGAAGCGAGCTCGACCGCCAGCAAGGAAGGCACCCTCGCCCACCTGCTGGTGCATGACGCTCTTGAAGAGATGCGCCTGTCGGCCAACAGCCGTGAGCGCGAAGGGATCAAGGAACGTGTCAGCTTCCGCCTCGAGCGCCTGGTCGCAGCCTGCGGCCGCAACATGAGCATGGGCACCGGCGTACTGGCGACCATCGGCTCTACCGCACCGTTCGTGGGTTTGTTCGGTACGGTATGGGGCATCATGAACAGCTTCATCGGCATCGCCAAGACCCAGACCACCAACCTCGCTGTCGTGGCACCGGGTATCGCCGAGGCCCTGCTGGCCACGGCACTGGGTCTGGTTGCCGCAATTCCTGCGGTAGTGATCTACAACGTGTTCGCCCGCTCCATCGCCGGTTACAAGGCTCAGGTTTCAGATGCTTCGGCGCACGTTCTGCTGCTGGTCAGCCGCGACCTGGATCATCTGCCAGAACCGACCGAGCGCAATCAACAACAACCGCACATGGTCAAGGTGGGCTAACACGTGGGCCTGCATCTTAACGAAGGCGGCGATGACCTCGCCGAGAACCATGAAATCAACGTGACGCCGTTCATCGACGTCATGCTGGTGCTGCTGATCATCTTCATGGTGGCTGCACCGTTGGCGACCGTGGACATCAAGGTCGACCTGCCGGCATCCACTGCCACGCCACAGCCCAGGCCCGAGAAGCCGATCTTCCTCAGCGTCAAGACCGACAAGAGCCTGTATCTGGGTGAAGAGAAGGTTGCCCGCGAGCAGATCGGTCAGGTGCTGGACGCCCGGACCAAGGGCAAGAAGGACACCACGATCTTCTTCCAGGCCGACAAGGGCGTGGATTACGGCGATCTGATGGAAGTCATGAACACGCTTCGGGGTGCGGGTTACCTCAAGGTTGGTCTGGTGGGTCTTGAGACGGCTGGTAAGAAATGATCAGTACGCGCCAAAAACTGACGCGCTATAGCGGTAGTCTGTTGTTGGTGCTGGCCGTGCACGCTATCGCGATCATCATCGCCGTTCGCTGGCCCGCCTCTCAGGCGATTGAGCTACCGCCAGCGGCCATGATGGTCGAGCTTGCGCCTCTGCCTGAGCCCGCACCGCCGCCACCACCAAAAGTCGTTCAGCCACCTCCGCCGCCAGCCCCTGAAGAACCAGAGCCCATGCCGGAAGTCGCGCAAGCGCCGAAGCCGGAAATCGTGGTGCCCAAAAAGGTTGAAAAGCCCAAGCCAAAACCGCAGCCGCCAAAGCCGCAGAAGAAGCCTGAGCCACCTCAGGAAAAACCTGCTGACGAAAAACCGGTCGACACGCCGCCTACGACTGCCAAACCGGAAAAAGCAGCTGCTCCGAAGCCCGCTCCTGCGCCTGCGCCGCCCAGCAATGCGCTGCCAAGCTGGCAGGGTGACCTGTTAAGTCATCTGGGCAAGTACAAGAAGTATCCCGAGGATGCGCGTCGTCGTGGCATGCAGGGTGTTGCACGCCTGCGCTTCGTTGTCGATGCTGACGGCAACGTGCTGTCTTACTCGATTGCCAACAGTTCAGGCAGCCCGGCGCTGGATCGAGCGACCATGGAAATGATCCGTCGCGCTCAGCCACTGCCCAAGCCGCCCAAGGAAATCCTCAACAACGGCACCATTGAAATCCTCGCACCGTTCGTTTATTCGCTGGATAAACGCTGAATTGTACTTTTGTTACTTGTGAGTGCTTCTGATAACGTGCGTCTATCGATCGCACCCGCTATGCTGGGGTCGCAACTTCATGGACGCACGTTATGACTCTTACAGAATTACGCTACATCGTCACGCTTGCCCAGGAGCAGCACTTTGGCCATGCGGCTGAGCGCTGCCACGTCAGCCAGCCAACGCTGTCGGTGGGCGTCAAGAAACTAGAAGACGAACTCGGTGTGCTCATTTTCGAGCGCAGCAAGAGCGCCGTGCGCCTGACACCGGTCGGTGAAGGCATCGTTGCGCAAGCGCAGAAAGTGCTGGAGCAGGCTCAAGGTATTCGTGAGCTGGCCCAGGCAGGCAAGAATCAGCTGACCGCGCCGCTGAAAGTCGGCGCTATTTATACCGTCGGCCCTTACCTGTTTCCTCACCTGATTCCACAACTGCACCGGGTTGCGCCGCAGATGCCGTTGTACATCGAAGAAAACTTCACGCATGTGCTGCGCGACAAGCTGCGCAACGGTGAGCTGGATGCCGTCATCATTGCCTTGCCGTTCAACGAAGCCGACGTGCTGACCCTGCCGCTTTACGACGAGCCGTTCTCCGTCCTTATGCCGGCCGATCACCCCTGGACTCAGAAAGAGACCATCGACGCCTCGGCACTCAACGACAAGAGCCTGTTACTGCTGGGCGAGGGTCACTGTTTCCGTGATCAGGTTCTGGAAGCCTGCCCTACCCTGGGCAAAGGCAATGAAGGCGCCAAGCACACGACAGTAGAGTCCAGCTCGCTGGAAACCATTCGGCACATGGTCGCTTCCGGGCTGGGTATTTCGATCCTGCCGCTTTCGGCCGTTGACAGCCACCACTACGCGCCCGGCGTGATCGAAGTCCGCCCGCTGACGCCGCCTGTGCCTTTCCGCACAGTCGCCATCGCCTGGCGCGCAAGCTTCCCGAGACCCAAAGCCATCGAAATTCTCGCTGACTCTGCTCGCCTGTGCTCGGTGGCACGTCCGAAAACAGTCGCAAGTTAGGCAGAAAAGAAATGAGCGAGCTTTCCAGGGTCTCGGTCACGGCGCTCAAGGGCGTCGGTGAAGCGATGGCAGAAAAGCTGGCCAAGGTCGGGCTGGAAACCCTGCAGGACGTGCTGTTCCATCTGCCGTTGCGTTACCAGGACCGGACCCGCGTCGTACCGATTGGCGCATTGCGCCCTGGCCAGGATGCCGTGATCGAAGGCGTGGTCAGCGGCGCCGATGTGGTAATGGGCAAGCGCCGTAGCTTGCTGGTACGGCTTGGCGACGGCACAGGTGTCGTCAGCCTGCGCTTCTACCACTTCAGCAACGCGCAGAAAGAAAGCATGAAGCGTGGCACGCACCTGCGTTGCTTCGGCGAAGCGCGTCCCGGTGCTTCCGGCCTGGAAATCTATCACCCGGAATATCGGGCGATCACCGGTGATGAGCCCGCGCCCGTCGAACAGACCCTCACGCCGATCTATCCCACGACTGAAGGCCTTACCCAGCAGCGCCTGCGTCAGCTATGTCAGCAAAGCCTGGCGATGCTCGGCCCCAAAAGCCTGCCGGACTGGCTGCCGGATGAGCTGGCCCGCGACTATCAGCTGGCCCCTCTGGATGATGCGATCCGCTATCTGCATCACCCGCCCGCCGATGCCGATGTGGAGGAGCTGGCCCTCGGACATCACTGGGCGCAACACCGGCTGGCTTTCGAGGAATTGCTTACCCACCAGCTTTCCCAGCAGCGCCTGCGCGAAAGTCTGCGCTCACAGCGCGCACCGGCGTTGCCTGTTGCGAAAAAACTGCCGAAACAATTTCTCGCCAACCTCGGCTTCGCGCCCACGGGTGCCCAGCAGCGGGTCGGCAAGGAAGTCGCCTACGACCTGAGCCAGCCTGAGCCGATGCTGCGGTTGATTCAGGGTGACGTTGGTTCGGGCAAGACCGTGGTCGCCGCTCTGGCTGCCTTGCAAGCGCTGGAAGCAGGTTATCAAGTGGCGCTGATGGCCCCCACCGAGATTCTCGCCGAGCAGCACTACATCAACTTCCAGCGCTGGTTAGAGCCGCTGGGCGTTGGAGTGGCCTGGCTGGCGGGCAAGCTCAAGGGCAAGGCGCGCGCGACGTCCCTGGAGCAGATCGCCAGTGGCACCCCTATGGTAGTGGGCACCCATGCGCTGTTTCAGGACGAAGTGCAGTTCAAGAACCTCGCGCTGGTGATCATCGACGAGCAGCATCGGTTCGGTGTTCAGCAACGTTTGGCGCTGCGTAAAAAGGGCGTCGGCGGCCTGATGTGTCCGCATCAATTGATCATGACCGCCACACCGATTCCACGCACGCTGGCGATGAGCGCCTACGCCGATCTGGACACGTCGATTCTGGACGAACTACCGCCCGGAAGGACACCGGTCAATACCGTGCTGGTTGCCGACAGCCGCCGCCTGGAAGTCGTGGAACGTGTGCGCGCAGCTTGCGCCGAAGGTCGCCAGGCCTATTGGGTGTGCACGCTGATCGAAGAATCCGAAGAGCTTACCTGCAAAGCTGCTGAAACCACCTACGAAGAACTGAGCAGTGCCCTGGGTGAGGTTCGCGTCGGGTTGATACACGGGCGCATGAAGCCTGCAGAAAAGGCCGCGATCATGGCCGAATTCAAGCAGGGTGCGCTGCAATTGCTGGTGGCAACTACAGTGATCGAAGTTGGGGTCGACGTGCCGAACTCCAGCCTGATGATCATCGAAAACCCCGAGCGCCTCGGTCTGGCTCAATTGCACCAGTTGCGCGGGCGCGTCGGGCGCGGCAGTGCGGTCAGCCATTGTGTGCTGCTCTACCACCCGCCGCTTTCACAGATCGGACGGCAGCGGCTGGGCATCATGCGTGAAACCAACGATGGCTTTGTCATCGCCGAAAAGGACCTTGAACTGCGTGGTCCCGGTGAAATGCTGGGAACCCGACAAACGGGCCTTCTGCAATTCAAGGTCGCCGACCTTATGCGTGACGCAGACCTGCTACCGGCCGTACGCGACGCGGCTCAGGCCCTGTTGGAGCGCTGGCCCCAACATGTCAGCCCACTGCTCGACAGATGGCTGCGTCATGGCCAGCAGTATGGCCAGGTGTGATGCAGGCTACGCTTTGAACACCACGTGCGACCGAAAACGAATAACGTGGTTATACTTCAAAAAATGTAGGAATTTGGACATAGCTCATGACAGAAGTCGCCCACGTCAATGATCCGCAGCATGCGCCGTCGGTAATCCGGCAGTTGCTTGAAAAATTGGCTATCAGCTACAACGAAGTCATGGACAACAAAAGCTTGCCCCCGGCGCGCAAGGTTCAGGCTGTGCTGGTCGAGGACGCTGTCGGTGCGCTGCTTATCCTGTTCCCGCAGAGCCAGTTGCTCGACCTCAGCCGAATCACCGAGCTGACCGGGCGCCAGTTGACCGCTGTGCCGCATGATCGTTTGCAGCGCATGCTCACCAAGCACAACCTGCAAGTGCTGCCGGGGCTCCCGGCACTGACCAGCTCACCGTGCCTTTACGATGATCGCCTGCTGCAAGAGCCGACACTGCTGGTGGGCTCGGGCGAAAAGGGCCTGTTGCTGGAAATCAGCAGTGACGACTTCAAAGGCATGCTGAGCAAGGCCAGCGCCGCGCACTTCGGCCAGTCGGTCGCAGCCATTCGTCCGAACCTGGATCGTCCTGACGACGATCCGGCAGAAATCACCCAGGCCATGCATGTTTTCACGGCGCGTCGCATCCAGCAGCGTCTGGAAGCGACCCTGGAAATACCACCACTGGCCGGAACTGCACAGAAAATCATCAAGCTGCGGGTCGACCCCGATGCGACCATCGATGACATCACCGGCGTAGTCGAAACCGACCCTGCGCTGGCGGCACAGGTCGTGAGCTGGGCGGCATCGCCCTATTACGCGTCGACCGGCAAGATCCGCTCGGTAGAAGATGCAATCGTCCGCGTGCTGGGCTTTGATCTGGTGATCAACCTGGCACTGGGCCTCGCTCTGGGCAAAACCCTGAGTCTGCCCAAGGACCAGCCGCAACAGACCACGCCGTATTGGCAGCAATCGATCTACACCGCTGCAGTGATCGAAGGCCTGACCCGCGCCATTCCCCGCGCCAGTCGCCCGGAAGCTGGCCTGAGCTACCTCGCCGGTTTGCTGCACAACTTCGGCTACCTGCTGCTGGCCCATGTGTTTCCGCCACACTTCACCCTGATTTGCCGCCAGCTGGAAGTTAACCCGCACCTGCACCACAGTTTTATTGAACAGCATTTGCTGGGTATCAGCCGCGAGCAGATCGGTGCCTGGCTGATGCGCTATTGGGACATGCCGGATGAACTCGCCATCGCGCTGCGCTTCCAGCACGACCCGCACTACAAGGGCGAACATCACGTCTACGCCAACCTGGTTTATCTGGCCGTACGTCTGTTGCGGGTGAACGGCATCGGTGCCGGGCCAGAGCAGGAGATTCCTGACGAGTTGTTCGAACGTCTGGGCCTGAGTCGCGAAAAAGCCAACGAGTCAGTGAAAAAAGTGCTGGAGGCCGAGGTACTTCTGCGCGAACTGGCTTCGCAGTTCAGCAAGTAATGCGCTGATGTAATGTGCGAACAGTGCCTAAGGCTCTGGCTCAGGCACTATTTATCTCCTCAAACCTCAGAAAGGCTCGCCCTCTACCCCTGGCAGGTGCTCATCCAGGCGTAGCCAGGGAAGCCGGTTCTCTATCCAGATGTGTCGTGCGGGCGTTGCCAGCTCCGGTTGGTCAAGTGTCGCAATGGTGACGTCGATCTCGTCCGGGCTGTTGCGCGTGAACAACGCCAGGTGAGCGCCGCACTTGCCGCAGAAATAGCGTACGCAGCTGGGTGAGGAGTCATACGCACAGGGGCTGCCTGTCAGCCACGTGAACGAAGCCAGCGGCACACTTATCCAGGTTACAACCGTTGCACCCGAGGTGCGTCGACAGATGGAGCAATGACAGTGAGCGATGTCCCGCAACGGCGCATCGAACAGGTAACGCAGCCCGCCGCAATGGCAGCCACCCGAGTGTATCTCGCTCATCCATGCTTCTCCTTCATGCCCATAATCCGTGTGACAATAAAATTTCCACAATAGCTGATTGAAAGGTCGGTGAAAGCTTGGCCAATTAGCATCGCCTCACTTCCGGCAAAAAGACCGGCTAGCCAGGAACGGATTCCAACGTGTTTCAGGCCCAATTAACAACAATAATGGTGATTCCGATGCTTGCTGACTTCTCGTTCCACACCCTCCTTGCGCCTCCACTCCACGTACCGATCTGCTGAGCTGACTCGTTCATTTCACGTTCTGTAGCCGTATTACGTCTGGAGTATTCCCATGCTGACTTTCCTTGGCTTTGCCATGGTTATTGCGTTCATGTACCTGATCATGAGCAAGCGCCTGACTGCGCTGATCGCCCTGATTCTGGTTCCAATCATCTTCGCCCTGTTCGGTGGCTTCGCGGCCCAGATCGGCCCGATGATGCTGGCAGGTATCACCAAGCTGGCGCCGACCGGCGTGATGCTGATGTTCGCCATCCTTTATTTTGCGCTGATGATCGACTCCGGCCTGTTCGACCCGGCCGTGCGCAAGATCCTGAAAATGGTCAAGGGCGACCCGATGCGCATTTCGGTCGGCACCGCCGTGCTGGCGCTGGTGGTGTCCCTCGACGGTGACGGCGCGACCACCTACATGATCTGCGTCGCCGCCATGCTGCCGCTGTACAGCCGCGTCGGCATGAGCCCGCGCATCATGGCCGGCCTGATCATTCTGGCGGGTGGCGTGATGAACATGACCCCGTGGGGTGGCCCGACCGCTCGTGCGGCCAGTGCCCTGCATGTCGATGCATCCGACATTTTCGTACCGATGATCCCGGCAATGCTGGCTGGCGTGGTTGCGATCCTGGCAATTGCCTACTTCTACGGCAAACGCGAACGCGCTCGTCTGGGTGAACTGCACCTTAAGGGTGATGAAGTCGATCACAGCGAAATCAGCGTCTCGCAATTCCCGGATGCACGTCGTCCAAAGCTGATCTGGTTCAACGGCGCGCTGACCTTCGCACTGATGGTTGCCCTGATCATGGGCCTGCTGCCGCTGCCGGTACTGTTCATGATCGCGTTCAGTATCGCGATGATCATCAACTACCCGAACCTGCAGGACCAGAAGGACCGCGTATCAGCCCACGCAGGTAGTGTTTTGGCAGTGGTCGGCCTGATCTTCGCCGCAGGTATCTTTACCGGCATTCTGTCTGGCACCGGTATGGTCGACGCCATGTCGAAAAGCCTGCTGGCAGTGATCCCGGATGCGCTCGGCCCGTACCTCGCCGTGATCACCGCGCTGGTGAGCATGCCGTTCACCTTCTTCATGTCCAACGACGCGTTCTACTACGGCGTACTGCCAGTGCTCTCCGAAGCCGCTGCCCACTACGGCATCAGCCCGGTTGAAATGGCCCGCGCCTCCATCGTCGGTCAGCCGGTCCACTTGCTCAGCCCGCTGGTGCCATCGACCTACCTGCTGGTTGCCCTGGCCGGTATCGAGTTCGGCGACCATCAGCGCTTCACCCTGAAATGGGCGATTCTGGTGTGCCTGTGCATCCTGGTTGCCGCGCTGCTGATGGGGATCTTCCCGTTCTATAGCAGCATGTAAGCTTCTTTAGCTGTCCCAAAACTCGCCGTCGACTTGATCGTTGACGGCGAGTTTTTGCGTTTGGGCGGTCAATTAGTTGAGGGCCGATACTGCAACGCCTCGGCCAGATGACTGATCTCGCGGTTGATTCTGATTACACTTCTGACGGGTGTAAAAGGCCCGCCGAGGATCGCAGGCCCGGCGCATCGATTGTCATTAGCCCATTTCTATACTTGCCGAGGGATAGCCCATTCAGTTGGCAGACAGCGTTGACATTCAAACTGAACAATGAAACCATAGATGGCGCGTATGGAAAGCGCAAATAATTATAAATATCTAAAGGAATAGCATGCTTTATACCCTGCGTTCTCATTTGCACTCCCCTCAATTCAAGTGGCCCTCGAAAGTATCTCTTATACTGTCGGGCTCTGTGCGTCTCTCTTTCAACGATTATTATCATTCCGCCACCGGGGCGGGTTGATTTTCGACTGACTGAAATCTACTCACTATACAAACTCTCTACCGCATAGCGTTCTGCTATTTGTACGGTCGTGCACGCTACGTTTCTGTCGCAGAAACGTACGGCAACCGGTATTGAAAAAATATCAATACCGCCGCGTATAAACCACGGCAGAGGCCCAATGCGTTATTCCCTATGCGTTAATTTATTGGTCGGTTCGACCATGAAAGGTAGTGTATGAAGACTGTCGTAATGATCGGTGGCCATGATGAAACTTTTATGCATTATGATGGCTTGGGTTTTGACTTTACCGTGCTGCAATTGCCGGACTCGGTAGGTCCTAACCTCACCGCACTCACAGACAAAATTCATCTTGTCAGCGATTTCTCCGAGGCCATCGTACTCGGCAAAATCGATGAAATCCTTAAAAAGCAGACAGTCGATTTCATTTTTTCGTTCACCGAAGACGGACTGCTGGCAGCGGCACGAGCGAGCCAGCATTATGCTATTCCCGGCATGGACTTTGACGCATGCGAAGTCTGCATAAACAAGGCGCTGATGCGCACCAGGCTGGAAAATACAGAGTTTGCGGTCCATAGCGCAATCTGCAGAACACGCGCTGACGTTGAGCATTTTTTCAATTCCCGCAATGGCCCGATTGTCCTGAAAGACCCCACAGGCTCCGGGAGCGAAAACGTATTCATCATCAAAGATGCCACGTCTTTGCAGAGCACGCTGGAGGGGTTTTCTCAGGAAAATTTCGTTATGTTGGGGGAGGAGTTTCTGAACGGTCGAGAGGTCAGTGTCGAAACGTTGACCATCGACTCACAACATCGTGTTCTTGCCGTCACCAACAAGCGACTGTACAAGACCTCCCTGGCGGAAGAGCAGCACATCATCTCGCCAGATAATCTGGAGGCCGCGGTGTTCGAGCAGTTAGCTGGCTATTGCGAGCGGTTGTTGACTGCCCTCAATCATACACACGGCCCCTGCCATATTGAGGTGACCATCGCGGATGGACAGTTTCATCTCATAGAGGTCAATAACCGGGTCGGCGGCGATTATATTGGCTTGCTGGTTGAACTGACTACAGGCGTTGACCTGTTCAGGGAGACTTTGCAGTTCCATAGCTGTGCGGTGGATAAAAACAGTTTCGAACAGCCGGCCCGTTACACGTTCGCGGGCTCTCATCTTTTTTATGAGCCGCTGGACACTGCACTTCTTAATGATGTTTTACAGGAAGTGGATATCATCAGGTTGATCATGGGCGAAGCCAATCCGCCATTGAACAGATCGCACACCAATGATGACAAGGTCGGCATGGTGGTCATCGCTAGTCATGACCGGGAAAAGTTCTATGCCGCCATCGAACGTCTCAACACACTGAGTTCCGCCAACTAAGTTTATTACGCAAAGGAATAGCAGATATGGAAGTCATCTCTCGTAACGATATCGAGACCCTCAACAGCGTAGTGGTTGATGGCGCCTTGCACGATTTAGGCGTTGTGAAGATATTCTCCCAGCACCCTGCGCTGGCTGAATTCATCCCGTCCAACAGTGAGCTTGCTATCAGTTGGGTCCGGCTCGAAAAGGATCAGGAACTGTCGGTTCATCAGCATCCCGAAGCAAGCCTGATACTGATTTGTGATGGTTCGGGGGAAACGTTGGGGGCGACCGAGCGTGCGATAGAAGCGGGTGACATGGTTTTAGTGCCACCTCATGCCCTGCATGGCTTCAAAGGCACCCAAAATGGTTTTTGGGCACTTTCCATTCAGTTCAATGGCAAGGCCCTGTACGAAGACACGTCGCGACCGAGCGTCGTCTTCAAATCACAGGAATCCGATACCGCGAAGCCTGCCGATGTGCTGTTACGAGACAATCAGGCTTACCTGGATAGCTTCAAGAATAGTCGGCTGTTGTCGCTCATCAATTCGCCATCCATTGATCAACCGCAAGTGCGCGAAAAACTCCTCGACTGCCTGCAGACCTGGTCAGATATGTTTCAGGATTTGCTGCATATCCGAGTGGCGATGACGCTTGATCAGGCTCACAAAAAAATTGCTCTTGAGCACTTGATAGAAGAGCTGGGTCATAACAATAACCTGCGTCTTCAGCGCAACACCAACCCTTCCCCGGTTTCGGATGCAGCCTTTCATTCCACTATGGAATGGTTCAGGCACCAGATGCTTTATAAAAGCGATATGGTCAAGACGCTCTTGATGCACGTCGTACTGGAAGGCAGCGGTGAAATTTTCCACAGCGAAGCCGCTCGGGTATTCGCTGGCATGCCGCACTTTCAGGAACATGGCGAAGATGATGGTCATCACGTCAGTATGGGCATAGCGCTGCTGAACGACGCGTCGCCAAGAGAAGTCGAGGATTTACGCGTAGCGTTAAGTGAAGGCTGGGAGATGATCACACTGCTTTGCGATCGATTTGCCGATATTGCCTGTCAAGACTCACTGGGACGTGAGACCGTCACGGATCTTCAATCTGTGCCGGTATATAACTGATTCCTATGAAGATTGCAGAAGTCTTGAAAACCGTCCTTTGCTTCCGTACGCCTGAAGGCGCTCGAGGAGCGCATTTGGTCCACGCCTACCGCTGGCAACGCTGGTGCAAGGCCGCGATCGATGATGCAAGTAGAGCCGGAAACAGACGGCTTCATATCGAGATTTTTGCAGCCCTCAAACGGGATGTCATGTTAGCGCTGGTTGCAATCGGGGTGCATACTGCGGCGGCTTTTGGTGCCGCAGTCACCTTGAAATCATTGCTGATCCAACTGATGCGGGCTGACTCGTCCGTGCTCTCGAATATTACCCAAGGCACCACCTGTCTTCTGCTGATTTACTGTGCCTGGCTGGCGCTCAACCACACTTTCTTTCTGGCTGAGCTAGTCGGCGTAGGCAGTCGCTCCTATGTGGAACAAAGGGTATTAATCAAAAGGACTGTTGCGCAAAACGGCATCTTTGCGCTCAGCCTGACAACGTTGCTCGACCGAGAGGCCGCGCGTGTCGAATCCTCATGGTCAGGATTGATTACGATAGCGCTTGCGCTGGCAACGGTGCTTTTCACCTCCGCTTTTTTCTTTCTTGCTCTGGGCGCTAGTGCGGTGGCTGCCCTTGCGGTCATCGCTGGCAGTTCAATGATCGTGTTCTGGGTTGCTCAACGACTGGGCGCAACCTATGAACAGTTATCGTTGAGTGCGACTCAGCGCATAGAGGTGGGGGTATTCGCAACGAAAAATCGGCGTCAAGCTTGGCTGAAGAACTGGAATGCCGAACTGATCCGTGACTACGCCGCCAAACGAAACCTCGAAGAGGGCTCCTTGAAAAAAGCTGCTCGCCTGGTCGCGGCCATTAGTCTGATCTCGACCATGACGCCGATTACCGCACTGTTAAGCTCGGCGCTGCTACAACTAATCTATCTGGGCCAAGTCGATACACCAGGGGTGCTGGCCGCCATCGCGTTGATTGGGGGACTGAAGTCAGTCGCCAATAATATTCCAGACATTGTGCAAAGTATTTCCCAAGGCTTTGTAGGCCACCGTCATATCGAGCAATACCTTGACGCCCCTGAGCCCGTTAACCCCCCTTGCGCAACATCAATACCGCCCTCCACGAAGGCAAAGCATATTGCCATTGTCGGCGCCGCAGGCAGTGGCAAGACATCTATGCTGAGAAACTGTGCGCAACGCTTTCCCGGGGCTGACGATCAGGCGATTTTCATTCCGGACGAACCGTGGATATTCGCTGGCGGTCTTGGCGAAAATCTGAGTATCTATCGGCGTGAATTTTCAGACGAAGAGGTACAGGAGGCGATTGCGCTCGCACGCCTGCCCGGGGACTTTTATCTCGACTACATCAGAGAGCGGGATTGCGGCGCAATCAAGCAATGGGACGTTTCCAGAGGCCAGGGAAAACGAATAGAACTGGTCCGCGCCCTAGTGGCACGCACAGACTGGATCTACATCGACCAACCGACCTCAGGGCTGGATGACGCGCTGGCTGCGGGATTGTTGAGAACACTGCTGGATGGCCCATGGCGTGATACAAACGTAATGTTCGTCACGGATAAGCCGGAGGAAAGAGACACTGCCGAAGAAATCTGGACTGTTTCTGGCGGTAGGATTATCGACATAAAAACTCACCACGCTTGCGCTTCTTCGCGACCTCTCGCTTCACCGGTGGCAAGCTCTTTCTCTGCGTCCTCGCCGCCAAAGGCAGTACACAGTAAAAATGATTCGACAGAACAGCCTGAGCGGGTTTCCAGATCAATCACCAGCAGCCTGATAGCGTTCGGCACGGGCGCCATCACGTTGGTCGCATTCACCCTGATGGCACTCAAAGAAGTGCTCACTATTGCAGGCGACTACCTGATCGCTAGCGGTTATCTGGGTACGCATCTGAATGCATCTTTGCTCGGGCTGGCCGGCGTTTTGCTAGTGAGTGCTTTGCTGTCGATTTCCGGGGCGTTGGTCACGGCGAAGAAATGTATTGAGGCGGCGTCTGCACACTGTAATCGATACCTTTCTTATTTAATGAACCCGGGCCTTGATGAGCGTCTGACCCAGAAAATCAATCACGACAGCCAAAACAAGCTGACATGGGATCAGCGGCGCGTCGATGAAGTATTGCCCGTTCTGTTGCTGGAAACCATCGGCGCGGCAACCTTGCTGTCGGTCACGGCAGGGTATGTTGTGCTGAATAACATTTACGTACTGTTTCCGTTTGTTTTCATCAGCCTGTGTTATTGGCGGGGAGCACGACGCTCCGGCGAGTTACTAAAAAAATCCAACACTCGGGAAATCGACACCACCGCCCTATTGTTCACACGCATTCAAGCACTGAGTTGGGACGGCGGTCGATTTGAAAACATGGCCAGAAACTCCAGCATCCTGAACTGGTTGAGCGGCAACCTGGCCGCTCGAGCGTTTGCTTCTCTGGATAATGCTGCGATGCGTCGTTGGTATAGCTACAAACTGGATTTGATGGGTGTTTTCTTTCTTTCCGGCATCGTGGCATCAACCCTTTACTTTCACGCCATCGGCGTAGCCACGATGGCGAACGTTCTGGCTGTGAGTCTTTCATACAGCCTGATTGCGATTTTCGCGCGCTTGGGAAGGTGCGTGGTGGAGTTGCGACAAGTCCTCGACAGTGCCGATCGCCTGGTCGTGGCTGGCCTCTTGCCAACGGCAGCGCCGAGATGCCAATACGTTCAAAATGGTGCGCCATTGGTATCGTTTTCAAACGTCACATTCGTTAACCCTCACAGCGGAATAACGGTGCTAGAAGATTTCGACCATGCGTTTCACGAGAATGATGTCGTGGTGATCATGGGGGCAAGCGGTGTCGGTAAATCAACCTTCGCCAGTCTGGTAGTGGGCAGCCTGCTGCCAAGTCAAGGTCAGGTATCGACGCTGGGTGGCACTATCGGGTATCTGACACGGCCACATGCCGAAGACGTTCAGTTATTGACCTCCAGCCCGATATTCAAGCCGGGACCGCTGTTTGAACATTTCAATAGCACGTCTCAGGAAGAACTTTATCAGCAGGCCTCTTATCTGGGCCTCTCGAGCATTATCGAGCGCCTGCCGGAGGGCTTCAATCAAGAGGTTGCCTGGAGTGGTGACGTTAACCTAAGCAAGTCAGAGCTTCAACGACTTGCGCTGCTTGATTTGACCATCAATGCACCGTCCATCGCCATCCTCGACGAGGCCACCTCCGAGCTGGACAGCGTCGAAGAACTTCAGCTCATCAGGAAGTTGATGGCAGCCCTGCCAAAAACCTTGTTTTTCATCATTACTCATAACGCTGAGCTTTCTGCGCTGGGAAACAGAAACTTCACCTTCAACTCTGAAAAGCGATTGGTTGAAAAAACGATATAAGCCTATTCTCACACATTGTTATACAAGGATCGTAAGTATGGAGTTGCCTGCGCAGCGGAAGGCGTTTTGCATCAGTTATGGCGTCTCTAACCCACAGCTGCCCTTGAGCGGTATTGCCCACTGGGAGTCAATGCTCAAAGGGCTTGCGGAGCAAGACGGTATCCTGCATGAAGAGCAGGCCTATGTCGCACCCGGCTTCTTTTATATGCCTGTTACTGCGCAGCCGGACCCACCGTTCCTGAAGCAATTGATACGTCAGGCACATACAGCCGACTGGCTGTTGGTTCCCTCCCTGAAGAAAACCGATCACTCGCTGCGCCAGCAATATGAAACAGACATAATAGTGGTTCCCTTCATGCAGGTTGCCTATCTGCATGTTGAAGGAGAACTTGACGCTTGTTTGCTGACTGCCATGGGCAGAAAAGCATACAAGGAGATGGTACGCCTTACCCGAAGGACTGAAGAACTGTGCCATACGCGACTCTATCGCTTGGACGAACTGGTTGAAAACAATCAAGTATTGGAAGCGTTTTCAACACTGCAGTCGTTAAACGTGGACAAATACCAGCACGTGAGGAACCTGTACGCTCTTGAAACACTGCAGGCACTGGCACGCTCAACTGAAGGTCCAAAATACTATATAAAAATGAATTATGAAAAATTGAATAATGTCGCTGTCTACGGTTCCCTAAGCTACGCTGATCAGCAACAGGGCGTTTTCTCTCAGCTGGTGCAAGGTCAAGACCGCAGCCAGGTACCCCCCGGGCTCAACTTATACGTCAGCGATTACTATCAACTTTATAAAGTGGCTGATGAGCTTGGATTCAAGACAAGCTGTCTTGGCCGCGGCGCCATCGATATGAAAAAACGAATGGGTGCCAACCGGGTAGTCGACCTGGACAACTGGCTGATTCCTGTCAGAACGAATCGGCAAAAACAAATGCATGCATTTTCAGTCAGAGCATACGGTTAATAAGGAATTTTCGTGTCTTTCTTTGATCTCAATCGGCAACTTGATAGCCAGCACATAATAGAGAATGGTATCTCGATTATGGACTACTCGACATCGACCTTCGATTTGGCTGGTACACTTCAAAAAACGCTCGTCGGCCGCTATAAGCTCAGGGCTAACTTCCCGCTGGACAAGATTCACGAATGCCTCGAACACGAAGAAATCCAACGCCACCGAAAAGAGTCTGGCCACTGGTATGACCCGTTACAAACGCTGGGTGAGCCAATGATCAATGAATACTACACCTTTGTGAATGGGCTCAGTCAGCGTCTGGGTTTCGACTTTGTGTTCGAACATAACCCGCTGGTGCGCTACCACATTCCCACGACACTGGATGACCGTTACAGACTACCGGACGGCGAATTGTTTACTCACCACTCGGATACCTTACTGGGCGACTATTTCCAGCAAATCAATATATGGTTACCGTTCTGCGACGTTAAAAATACCGCAGCACTCAGCGTTTGCTCGAAGCGTGCCAGTCTGCGCGCTCTAAAAACGTTCGCCCATGAGCAGAGTTATAGCTACGACGAATATAAGGACAGTCGAATCGATTTCTTCGATTATGCAAAGCAACGTCCGCAGTTCATATCGGACCTCAGGATGGATGCCATGCCGACCAACCTTCGCTACGGCCAGTGCCTGATGTTTGATCCACGTGTACTGCACGGGACGGCAGAGAACTCGGAGAATGTAACGCGTGTGAGCATGGATTTCAGGATTATCCCGGTGGATGATTACGAGTCCATCATCAAGGAACTCCAGCTTCAAGGGGGTCGCCCTAATAGCTACGAAGGCGAAGGTTTGATCAAGGGCGAGTTCTACAACGCATTGACTGCACGTGAAGTCGTCAGCCGCTGATTCCTCTGCACTGTCATAACACCTCAATAATTAACCCGAGAACGGATCATGACGACGACAATCGCGTGGCTGGACGGCCAGTACCTCGAGATAGACAAAGTATCTTTTTCACCCGTCACTCACTCGCTTTCTTATGCGTCATCAGTTTACGAGGGTATGCGCAGTTACGGCTCAAGCATTTTCAAATGCGAGGAGCACTTGCAACGTCTGCAACGGTCAGCGCAGGTATTCAAACACGAAGTTAATTACAGCAACGCCATGCTGGCGGAAGCCTGTCATGAACTACTGAGACGAAATGAACTTATAGACGCTTACATTAAAATCGTCGTGTTCTATGACGATGTCGACGTCAGTTTTATGGGCCGAAACTGTCGCAGCAAAGTGGTAATATTTGTCCTTCCATTCGCCCCCAAATCCGCGACCACACCTTACCGGCTGACGATAGCCAATTGGCGTCGAGCCCCTGCTGCTTGTCATCCCTACCAAGCAAAAACCTCATCTACCTATGCGCTCAGTTTTTTGAGTTTTCGTGACAAGGGCGAGTGTTTCGACGACGTGCTGTTTCTTTCTACGATGGACACGGTCTGTGAGTCCAGCGGCTCGAACGTCTTTTTTGTGAAAGAAAACCTACTCATCACGCCGACCACTGACATGGCATTGGCGGGAATAACGCGCCAGGTTGTCATCGACGAGCTGTCTCAGTTACTGAACTTGCAAGTTGTGCAGCGGGATATTTCAAGCTTGGAGCTGAACCAGTTTGACGGTGCCTTTCTGTGCGGTACCGCTATGGAGATCACAGAGGTCAGTTGTATTGATGACGTCATCTACAAGAAAAATCCATGGGTCGAGTTATTGGCTACCGCGTATAAAAAAATGGTGATGAGCGCGTCGGGTTGACCCACACAGAAGCGAGTGCGCCCCTGTTGTTTATCCATGGTGGACTTACATTCTGCCGAGTCAATTATTCGAAGGCCGATATTGCAACGCCTCGGCCAGATGACTGCGGCTGATCGCGTCCACTTGCTCCAGATCCGCCAACGTCCGTGCCACTTTCAGCAGGCGATGCGCCGAACGTAATGAGAGAGTCAGGCGCTCGCAGGCCGTCTCCAGCCAGCGTTCATCGACACTGGACAGCGCGCAGTGCTCGCGCAGCCCCGGTAGGTCGAGAAAGGCATTGGCACAGCCCTGACGACGTTGCTGCCGTTCTCTGGCCTGCGCAACCACCGCTGCCGCGCTTGCAGTGTTCTCACTGGTGGTCGGGTCGGGGTTGAGGGCTGTGGCTTCGCGGGCAACGGTCAGGTGCAGATCAATCCGGTCCAGCAGCGGGCCGGACAGCTTGTTGCGATATCGCTGCACCTGCTCGGTGGAGCAACGGCAGCGCCCGGTCGGCTCACCAAGATATCCACAGGGACACGGGTTCATCGCTGCCACCAGTTGGAACCGCGCCGGAAAGCGCACGCGATCCCGAGCACGGGAAATCACGATATGCCCGGACTCCAGTGGTTCGCGTAAAACCTCCAGCACGCGGCGATCGAACTCCGGCAGTTCATCAAGAAATAAAACGCCGTGATGCGCCAACGTGATCTCGCCAGGTTGCGGACGACTGCCACCGCCCACCAATGCAGGCCCGGACGCCGAGTGATGTGGCTGGCGAAACGGCCGCTGCGGCCAACTGGTCAGCGGCACCTGACTGGCGACCGACTGAATCGCCGCCACCTCCAGCGCTTCGTGCTCGTCCAGCGGCGGCAACAAACCCGGCAGGCGGCTGGCGAGCAGCGTCTTGCCGGTGCCGGGTGGCCCACTGAACAGCAGGTTGTGCGCACCCGCAGCGGCAATCACCAACGCACGCTTCGCGGCGGTCTGGCCCTGCACTTCGCTAAGGTCCGGATACGGCTTGGGCTGATGCAGCAGGCCGCTGGACTGATACGGCGCAATCACCGTGCGCCCGTTGAAATGCGCGACCAGCTCCAGCAAGTGACTCACCGCAATCACCCGCAGCCCCGACGCCAGACAGGCTTCTTCGGCGTTCACCGCCGGAATGATCAGCGTCCGCTCCGCTGCACGTGCCGCCAGCGCAGCAGGCAGCACACCCTGAATCGGCCGAATCGCCCCCGATAACGCCAACTCGCCCAGACACTCGACATCCTGCAACGCAACCAGCGGCACCTGCCCGCTGGCGGCCAGCAAACCCAGCGCAATCGCCAGATCGAACCGCCCGCCATCCTTGGGCAAATCAGCCGGCGCAAGGTTGAGCGTGATCCGCCGCGCCGGAAAATCCAGCCCGGAATTGAGAATGGCACTGCGCACCCGGTCCTTGCTCTCCTTGACCGCCCCCTCCGGCAACCCCACCAGCGTCAGGGCCGGCAGGCCGTTGGCCAGATGCGCTTCAACAGTAACCGCCGGGGCTTCCACCCCGACCTGGGCACGACTATGGACGATAGCCAGCGACATGGATCATTCCTTGATATGAGCGATGGGCGGGTATCGTGCTTTATTTGTGGGATGGGGGTGAGGGGGGAATGGATACAGGGTGTGAGTGGGGCAAGGAAGACGGCTCTATATTTTGGATGTGTAGAAATGCCATGAACATTGCTTTAAATGCTCAAACACACCGAGCAGGAGCATTGATATGAGCATCCGCCTTGCCCTTCCCGAGGACTCGCTGCAAATAGCGACGATTCATCTGGAGTCATGGAGAAGTGCCTATGAGGGCATCATTCCCTCTGCCTATATCAATCGGATAACGCTTGAGGCAAGGCTGTCCCACTGGACCAAGGTGATCGCTTCGGGCGAATCTGGCCTGTACGTTAAAGTCGATAGGTTAGATCGAGTCTTGGGCTGGGTAGCCACGGGGGCTGACAGGGAACATCCCGAAGACCGCTGCGTCGCGGAAATACAGGCCATCTATGTCAGCCCAATGCACACACGCCAGGGTATTGGGCGAGAGCTGCTCGACCATGTGATGCCTCTCTTTCAATCCGCTGGCCGCACCAGACTTGTAGTCTGGGTGCTGGAGAGCAATGCCCCTGCCATCGATTTCTACCATCAGCAAGGGTTCGCAAAAGAGCCGATCAAAACCAAGACGATCGAACGAGACAATGCCAGGTTGGTCGAGATCAAACTTGAACAGCCCATCACGACACCGCCCTCAACTTTGCTCCGCTCACCTTAGTCAGGTCTGCCCCTCAATAAGCACGCCCCGTAAGCCGCACCACAATCTCGCTCACATCCGCCCCATCCGGCTGCTCGATCGCATAAACAAGCGCCCGTGCGATCGCTTCCGGTTCCAGCGCAACCGTTCGAAACGCTTTCATCGCTGGCGGCCAGCAAACCCAGCGCAATCGCCAGATCGAACCACCCGCCATTCTTGGGCAAGGCTGAGCGTGATACTTTGCGCCGGAAAATCCAGCCCGGAATTGAGAATGGCACTGCGCACCCGGTCGTTGCTCTCCTTGAGCGCGATTTAAAAGCGAGTTATTAACAGACAAAAATCAATAACTTTGCTGTCTTCAAGGAGTTTGACTGGAACGTTTCAGTCAGGGATGAAGGTCGGACCACAGGTAAATTTTGACACCTGCCAATACAGCTACTTCTAGTATTCTCGCCCACGCTTTCGACAAACCTATACCTGCCTGGTGGTTTGGTATTGGCGCAATAGTGTTGTTCTTTATTGTCTACGTCATCCTCCACGCCCGGTTACGCTCAACCAAAGTGGTGACCGCATTTAGATCTTGGGAAATACTCGCTTCGGTCGCCAATAGCAAACCTGCTCAATTTTTGATCACTACAGGCATTGAGGCTGTAGGCATATCATCATATCCTTGATATTAATATCTTACGTGGGACTCAACAAACGAATTGGCCTGTTCCAGTATTTTCTTCCAATCATCCAGGCAGCTACCTGGAATCGACAATATCATGAGTGCTTTCATGCTCTCACGGTAATACTCACCGTCGCAGCTACTTAATTCACCACTGGGAGAAGGTCTGCACATCATAAAAAACCAAGGGCGACCTTGCTCGTCGTTCGCCCAAAAGTATGAATAGGGCCTTTTCTCTACGCCGTGTGTACCTCTGTAGCCAAAAAGCGATTTTTTTGAATCGTATTGAACACTGTCTTTTTGCACCTGAGTTGCCGATGAGGTGTAAATGTCTTTCAGGTACCCCATGTCGGTCGGTGCTGTATCCATCGCTCTAATGGTCAATGATATTCTGTCACGAGCGGACGGGTTCGAAAAATAGCTTGCTCCTCCAGCAGGCATCATCGTTGGCCACTTAAAATGAACGGTGACCTCAGACGCTTGGTCTTCGCATGTAAGGTCCTTTTTTATTTTTGAGACGTTCCTACCCCAATAATCGACACCCTTCAGCGATGGCGGGAAGGCAAAATATTCTTTATCGATGCTGACTTTGTGATTGCCAACCGAGACACAGACTTCAGCCCCAACGCCCCAATTACTGAACATCAACAGAGCAAGGAAAACGGCTCCACGACCCACTATTTTCATCAATTCAAATCCTTTGATCGATGGTGCCTCCACTTGAGGCTTGCACCTTGACTCAGTATAAGGTGGCACAGCCCGATTGCGTTCAGGCGCCATGTGTTTTTTTGTTATATAAATTAGCTTTTTACTGCAATGGGTATCTAATCTTAAGTAGTAATCCATTAGTTATAGTTTTACACAAACGCCTCATCATCACGCACCGCACCGACATCACGCTCGGCTTGGAGACCCGTTTTCAGAACGAGGTATTGTTAAATAGGTACCTGAACTTCCTCCACACCGTATTATCCCCAACAACTGAGTTCACCGAAAAAGCCTGGACGTGGTAGCCGCCTTTGCAACCCACTTAATCGGGAGTGGGCCAAGTTCGCCAACGTGTCTGGTGCTGTCTGCAATCAGCGTCCGGGCGCGGCCAAACGCGCATATTGGTCCTGACTGATCCATCCAGTGAACGAACGATCATCCGCATTGATGAACTCGACCTGGGCCGCGCCATTCTTGAATGCCAGAACCCCGACTACGTCATCCTTGACGATATAAGCGCCTCGGGTGGCCTTGGCATTCGGCGTTTTCTGCAGCCAGGCCTTGTCCGCGGTGACGGTCACCAGACCTACCCACTGTTTGCTGGCGGTCCGGGTCAGATCCATGCCGGTGGCGATGTCCGGTACCAACACGTTCATGCAGCCAGGGTGCTGCCGGCCTTGCTCTATCGTTAGAACCACGCCATCAGCCGAGGCCTTCAGTGTTCCTGGGTAGACGTCATCAAGCCAGGACGACACCGCTGCGCCCTTCCCGGCCTCGACCTTGCCTTGCAGATAGAACGCACAGCTGAATGCCTCGCCGCGCGTCTCCAAGTAATAACCCTCGACCTGATGCTCGGGCGTTACGGCCAGCATCAACTGCTCGTATTTGCCGGAATGCAGTGCCGAGTCCTGAGCGAAAACCGACGTGCCAACACACAGCAATAGAGTTGCGGCCAGGGACCAGCGAGTAAGGGGAAGTTTGTCAGTCATGCTTCCATCCATAGAACGTTCGAATAGCCGGGAAGAGTGGCCAGTCCATGACTGGCGCGCCGAGTCGTTAGCGTATTTCGGCGCGCAACTGTATCACTGAAATCAGGGGCGATTCATGGCTGCGACGCGAACGCCAGTACACGTTTGAGCATCTCGTCACAGGCGTCAAGTTGCTCGACGCTGATGAATTCGTCCGGCTTGTGCCCCTGCTCCATGCTGCCCGGCCCGCAGACCACTGCCGGAATGCCTGACTGGTCGAACAACCCGCCTTCGGTTCCGAAGGCAACCGTGCCGAACGCCCGGGAGCCGCAAAAACCGGCAATCAATTCCGCAGCCTGGCTGTGCAGGGGAATATCCAGTCCCGGATAGCTCGACAATTCAGTGAAGCGAATCTCGCTCCGGGCACTGACCGCCTGCATGGCCGGCAACAGTTTTTGCGCGGCGTAGGCGTGCATGGCAGTGACGATCTGCTGCGGGTCCAGGGTGGGGAGCGCACGCACTTCGAAATCGAAACGGCACTGTTCGGGCACGATGTTCAACGCCGTGCCGCCGCTGATCACGCCGGTCTGAATGGTCGAAAACGGCGGATCAAAGCGCTCGTCAAGGGCATCAGCCACCCGTAACGCCTCGCCCAGGCGAACCAGTTCGCCGATCAACTGCGCCGCATATTCAATGGCGTTAACGCCGCTGGGCGCGTGGGCCGAGTGGCAGGCGGCACCCTGTACATCGCAGCGCATCGCGACCTTGCCTTTGTGGCCGAGTACCGGCTTCAGCTCCGTGGGTTCGCCAATCACGCATAGCATCGGCTTCACCGGCCGCGACCGCAGCGATGCCAGTAACGAGCGTACGCCCAGGCAACCCACTTCCTCGTCGTAGGACAGCGCGATATGCACCGGCATGTGCAGAGATGCCTGGGTCAGCGCCGGAACCAGCGCCAGCACGCAGGCAATGTAGCCTTTCATGTCCGCAGTGCCACGGCCGTAGAGTTTGCCATCCGCTTCGCTCAGTTCGAACGGCGGAAACGTCCATGGCTGGCCGTCAACCGGCACTACGTCAGTGTGGCCGGACAACACGATGCCTGGCACGTCAGCCGGGCCGATGGTGGCGAACAGATTGGCCTTGGTTTTCTGCGCGTTGTAGATCAACTCGCAGGAGACGCCGAAGCGCTCGAGGTATTCACCCACAAAGTCGATCAGGGCCAGATTCGATTCGCGACTGGTGGTGTCGAAGGCCACCAGCCGCGCCAACAGCTCGCGGCTGGAGCTCATCGCTCGTCTCCCGGCACGCCGTAGCCTGGTGCGCCAGCCGGGTTCAGGGCGCGGTCGAGGTAATCCTGCATTTGCGGCTGGTAGGCCTGCCAAAGACTTTTCAGCTCGCCTAGCGGGTCGTGCTCGGCCCAGTCCACGCGCAGGTCGACGATGGGCCAGGACTGCTCGCCCACGACTTTCAGCGCCGCCGAATGGACCGGCCCTGCTTCGCCGCCTGCTGCCAGACCGGCCTGCATCGCCTGTAACAAACGCTCTGCCAGGTGCCCGGTTGCCTGCTCGAAGGACTGAATCATCGCGTCGATGACGGCCTGGCCCGCGAGCATGTTGCCAGCCGCCACGCACTGATCGCCGCTGCCCGCGTTGTTGATGCCCAGTGTTTCGCTGCCGCTGAAATGCGCGACTCGCCCCTGATGATCAATCGCCGTGATCTGCCGATACTCACTGAACGGGCTGGCATTCATGACCTGGTCCAGCGATTGAGAAGCAGACATGCCCTGCTCCATCAGGTCCAGCGTTTGCGGTCCCAGGGCCGGCAGTGTGATGTTCTGCGACGACACCGCGCCGACACCCGCACGCAGCCAGGGGCAACGCGCGCCTACGGCAATGCTCGACGAGCTGATGGCAATGCCCAGCTGGCCGGTTTTGGCACAGCGGGCGGCAATGGAAAAAGTCATGGGCAACAGTCCTTATTCAGGGATCACGGCGATCACGTCGATTTCCATCAACCATTGCGGCTGCCCCAGCGCCGACACCACCAGCCCGGTGGAGATCGGGAACACGCCTTTCAGCCACTTGCCCACTTCGTGATAGACCGGCTCGCGGTAGCGCGGGTCGGTGATGTAAGTGGTGGTCTTGACGATGTGCGACAGGTCACTGCCCGCCTCTTCGAGCAATTGCTTAACGTTTTTCATCGCCTGCTGCGCCTGTGCCGCGGGGTCACCGAGGCCGACCAGATTGCCGTCGAAATCGGTGCCGACCTGGCCCCTGACGTACACGGTATTGCCCGCGCGCACCGCCTGACACAGGTCGTTGTTCAGGCTTTGATTGGGGTAGGTGTCCTTGGTGTTGAACATGCGGATACGAGTATGAGTCGGCGTAGTCATGGGTAACTCCTGTGGGCATTGAGCGCGATGATCAACCATTGACGTTGCGCAACGGCACGACGGGGGCCGTACGTTTGCCGGCGTCATAGGAACGGTATTTGTGCTGCGTGGCGATCTGATCGGCGACGTGTCTGGCGTCGTGCCATACGCCCCAGATAAACGCGGAGCCGCGGCGTGACAACCATGGCAGGCCGACGAAGTACAGGCCTTGCTCGCAGGACACGCCACGCTGGTGACGAGGTTTGCCTTTGCTGTCGAAGGCATCGACCTGCAGCCAGCTGTAATCCAGGGCATAGCCGGTGGCCCAGATGATCGACGTGACGCCTGACTCGATCAGGTCCAGCTCGCTGAGCGGATGGGTGATGCATGGCGCATCCGCCACCCGTTCACGGGCCGACGGCTCCAGCGGCAGGTCCAGGCCGTTGCGTGCAGCGTAGGCATCAGCGGCATCGAGCAGCGACAGGTAGTTCGCGTCGCCACTGTCGAGGTTGCTCACCAGATCATTCTGGAAGTGCACCTTGTTGCCGACGAAGCTTTCGGTCAGGCCCACGAGGTTCATTCCGGCCTGAGCCAGCCGGCGGAAGTCGACCGTGTAGCCGCCCCTTGCACCACTGACCGCGATGGTCACGTGCTCCTTGCCGGGCTGCATGGTTTCGCTGTCCCACAACCCCAGCACACCCATCCACCAGCAGAAGTCCCGGCCGCGATAGGCGCGCGGCGGACGGTCGTGAGGGCCGACCGACAAGTACACTTTGCGACCCGAGAGCAGCAGCTCCTCGGCGATTTGCACACCCGAGGAACCAGCGCCGACCACCAGTATGCCGCCCTCGGGCAGTTGTTGCGGATTGAAATAGTGCGCCGAGTGGATCTGATGAAGCGCCTCGTTAACCGGCGCAATCGGCGGGATGACCGGCTTCTGGAACGGCCCTGTCGCCGAGACCAGATGATTGACCACATAGGTGCCGGCACTGGTTTCGACGGTAAAGCCTGCACGCCCGGTATTGCGGGTAACGCGCTTGACCTCGACGCCGGTCTTGATCGGCGCATTGAATTTGCGGGCATAGCGCTCGAAGTACTCGGCCACTTGCTCCTTGCCCGCGAACCCGTCCTGATCCATGGCGAATTCAAGGCCGGGAAACCGGTCATGCCAGGCCGGACCATTGGCTACCAGCGAGTCCCAGCGGCCACTGCGCCACGCCTCGGCAACGCGGTGTTTTTCAAGCACCAGGTGCTCGATGCCAAGACGGCTCAGGTGTTCGCTGGTGGCCACTCCGGCCTGCCCTGCACCTACGACGAGCGTATCGATTTCTATGATTTTTTCTGTCATCTCGGCATCCCTCGACAGGTGGCTTACGACCTGTTGGACGTAATGAAAAGTGTTGAAACGTCGATGCGCGGGCGCAAAAATCCCTACGCCATCCGCAGACGCGCATCCAGTCAGTAGCAGGGGCGATCAGTCGACCAAAGAGGGGTCAGCCTGAATCATCAGCAGTTTCATTTCCTCGAAGTGCTGATGAGAGAAATCCGTAATCTTCTGCCAGTCACGAGCGGTCTTCTCGGCGACATCGTCCGCCAGCACCTTGAGCGGCTGGCCGGTGGACCAGGCCGTCACCAGAATCTGGCAGGCGCGCTCCAGGGTCCAGATGTCATCGAAGGCTTCGCCAACGGTGGGCGCGGTGACGATCACGCCGTGGTTGCCCATCAGCAAGCGGCTCTTGTCCTCCAGCAAACCGGCCAGTCGAGCGCCCTCGGCAGTCGTGTCGGCCATGCCGCCGTAAAGCTCGTCCACCGCGATGCGGTTGAAGTAGCGCGCAGTGTTCTGATCGATGGGCGGAATATGCGGCTTGGCCAGGCACGCCACGGCTGTGGTGTAGACCGGGTGCAAGTGCAGCACCACGCGCGCATCGGGCAGACGCTGGTGGACCTGGCCGTGAATGGACCATGCCGTCGCATCGACATCAGGGCGATGCGCTGCGTCGGCATCATCGGCGTCGAGCAGCAACAGATCGCTGGCACGTATGCGTGAAAAATGTTTCCACTTCGGGTTGAGCAAAAACTGTTTGCCATTCGCCGAAATGGCCGCGCTGAAGTGGTTGGCGACCGCTTCATGCATACCCAGATGGGCGATGATGCGGAACGTCGCGGCCAGGTCTATGCGCGTCTGCTCTTCGAAATTAAGGGCCATGCTAATTGCTCTCCGGTCGAGCGTGCCTGCCGAACCTGTCAGGCACGTCCTTTGGTTGTCAGGGCTTAGGCATCAGGGCGGCGATGTCATCGGCTGTCGGTGCCTGAAACTTGTATTTCTCCAGCAGCGCGGCGTATTCCGGGGTCTTGCTGTACTTCTCAAGGCCATCTTCCAGGGCCTTGCGGACCACATCGTTACCCTTCTTCACGCCAAAGCCGTTGAGCACCGGGTAAATCAGGGTTTCGGAAGAAATCACCACCCGGCTACCCAGTTTTTCGACCACGCCGCGTGCGACGGCTGCGTCAGTGATCTGCGCTTCGACGGCATGGGCCAGCATGGCCTGGGTGGTCTGTGGGTCGGTACCGTACTCGCTGATGGCAATCGGTTGCAGACCGTTTTTCACGCAGTAGTCGGTCGAGAGTTTCTGCAGTTGTTGCAGCCAGGAAGTGGCCGCCATGGAGCCGATCTTGTGGCCACAGAAGTCCTCTGGCGTCTTGGGCTGATAGGCGCTGCCCTTGACCGACAGAATCGCCTCACCGCTTTTCAGGTAAGGAATCATGTCGATGACTTTCAGGCGGTCGGCGGTGATGTACATCGACGAGTTGGTGATGTCGAAACGTCCGCCCTGCAGCCCGCCGATCAGATTGGGAAAGCGCGTGTCGATGTTCTCGGCCTTGAGCCCCATGACCTTCGCCAGACCGTCGAGAAACTCGATGTCGAAACCGGCTGGACGGTTTTTGTCCATGTATTCATAGGGGAAGAACGTCATGTCCGAGCCGGCGATGATCTTGCCGGGCTGCTGGAAGGCCGAAGCGGCAGACGAGGACATGGCAACCACCGCGCCCAGCAAAGCCAGGGCTACGGGACGAACAATCAGAGCTGACAGCTTCATAGGTATTCCTCGTGGGGTCATGGAGATCAGGCAACGGCGGCGTCTTTTCCGGCTTGCTGCACAAAAAATGAAGCACCCTTGGGTTTCTGCGGCAGGCGGATATGGTTCTCGGTGCTACGTACCAGACCGCTCTCCTGGCCTGCGACCATCAACCCGGCATGCTCGCTGGGCAAAGGGTTCTCACCGAACGGCAATGCGTCTTCAGCCGCATAGACGCTGATGAACAGCGTGCGCGGGAACTCGGTTTCATTGGGGCTTGAAGCATGCAGCAGGCGTGTGTGCATGAAGCACACCGAGCCCGAGGGGCCATAGCAGGCGACCGGTTGCTGGCAATGCTGTTCAACCACCGCATCTTCCACGGCACCGGTGAAACGCTCGTTCTGCCAATGCGACCAAAGCGCCTGCTTATGGCTGCCCGGCGCCACGTTCAGCGGGCCGTTTTCAGGGGTCACATCGCTGATCATCAGCAACGCGGTAACCAGGTCATCGTTGCTGTGCGGTGTGAAGAGGAAGTCCTGATGCCACTTCACCTGAGTCGCGGTGTGCGGCAGCTTGGAGTTGATCTTGCTGTGATGAAAACGGGTGCCATTGCCGCCGATCAGCTGCGCCGCGATGGCTGCCATCCGGGACTGGAACGCTGCGTGCTGGTAGGCCGGCGAGATCTCCGTGGGCGAAGCCACGCGGCGCAGCGACGGGTGATCCGGCCGATGATCGCTTTCGATGTCGAAGCGCGGACGCCCGTCCTGAGTCTGCCCCCACGCCTGATTCTGACTGCGGCTGTCGTCGACCCACTGGTCGAAGTCCTGCTGAAGCGCTGCCACTTCATCGGCTGCCAGCACGCCCTCCACTACCAGAAAACCCTGCTCGTGAAACTGGTCAATCTGCCATTGCTCGATCATGTTCCTCTCCTCTTCAACAAGGCCTCAGGCCAGTGAGACATCTTTAAGAAAGGCTTCCACGCGCGGGTGCTGGCCGTCGCGTAGCGCCTGGGGTTTGTCATCGCAGATCACGCGTCCCTTCTCCATAAAGACGATGCGGTCAGAGACCTTGAAGGCGAAGTTCATTTCATGGGTCACGATGACCATCGTGATGCCTTCCTGGGCCAGCGTTTCAATGACCTGCAACACCTCGTTGACCTTCTCCGGGTCCAGCGCCGAGGTGGGTTCGTCGAACAGCATGATTTGCGGGCGCATCATCAGGGCGCGAGCGATGGCGACACGTTGCTGCTGGCCACCCGACAACTGATGTGGGTATTTCCAGGCGTGCTCCAGCATCCCGACCTTGTTCAGCAATTCGTAGGCCTGCTGCTTGAGCTCGGGTACCGGCGCCAGGCGGTGATAACGCGGGGCCAGCAGCAGGTTGTTCAACACCGTCAGGTGCGGAAACAGGTTGAAGCTCTGAAACACCATGCCGATGTTCAGGCGGTAGGCGGCGTTCTCCACGTAACGCGGCTTTTGCGCGCCCTGGCGAACCAGGTGAATGAATGGCTGGCCGTTGATCTTGATGTCGCCGTTGTCGATCTGCTCAAGGCCATTGAGCAGCCGGATCAGCGTGGTTTTGCCCGAGCCTGATGGGCCGATCACCGACACCACCTCGCCGGAATTGATCTGCAGGCTGACCGCACCAAGCACTTCGATGTCGTTGTACGCCTTGTGCAGTCGTGTCGCTTGCAGTGCCGGCCCTTCGAAATCGATGACAGGACGAGCGACAACCGCCGATTTGCGGCTGGCCAGCTCAAGCATTTCGGCGTCCGGCGTGCGGGTCACCTTGTGCTGCGTGACGTCCAGATAGCGTTCCAGGCGTTTGAGCAGGAAGTCGAATACGGTCACGATCAGCACGTAATAGAACGCCACGGCCGCCATGGTTTCCATTACCAGAAAGTTCTGCGAATACAGGCGCTGACCGACCATCAGGATCTCGGTCAGCGAGATCACTGAAACCAGTGAACTGAGTTTGACGATGGAGATGTATTCGTTGGTCAGCGACGGCAGCGCCACACGCAGTGCCTGTGGGATCACGATCCGCCATTGCGTACCGACGAAACGCAGGCCCAATGCCCGGGCAGCTTCGGTCTGGCCCTTGGCGATAGACAGCAGGCCGCCGCGATGAATCTCCGCAACGTAGGCTGTTTCGCACATCACCATGGCAATCAGGCCGGCCCAGAACGGATTGGCCAGTACCGCAGAAGTGGCGGGCACTGCTTGCGGCAAGTTGTAGACAAAGATCAGCAGTACCAGTAACGGCAAACTGCGAAATAACCAGATATAGGCTTTGGCCGGCAAGTTGATCAGCGGCAACGATGATTGTTTGGCCAGCGCCAGAACAAAACCCAGAACAATACTGATAACCCAGGTCAATACACTGAGTTGAATGACCGTCCAGGTGGCCATCCAGAATTCCGTATCGCTGAACAGGCCAAACATGTATTTCCAATCAAACGTCATTGTCGGCTCGCTCGGCAAATTGAATAGTGATGGGCGACGTCCTGTTGAAGTTGAAACGGGACGCTGTCCGTTTGCCCTTCTGAAACCATCATGATTGATGCCAGGTCTGCCAGACAAATAGTAAGTTTTGGCCCGCAGCATAGGAAAATCCTAAGCAGAGACGCCGGTATTCATCTTCAGGGCTGCGTTGCGTTAAAACAGGTTAGTTGTGCTTTAGTGGCACAGCGGATTGATTGCACACTTTTAGGGCGATTGAATAAAGCGGCAGCGATAAGCGCTCGCAATAGGTGCGCAGCCCGGGTTTTCGGGCTTTTCTGGCAAGCGTCTATTATTTGCGGGTGTTACTGAGTGACCATGGCCAGCAGCGCGCCCGGTGAATCCGCCAAGGCGCGGGCGGCTGGCACGCTCCTCGCTAAGCATAGGTAAAAGCTATTCAAATGCAGCCGTTCAGCATTTGCTCATCACGAGGTATCACGTGGCTCACTTCACATTGAAACAGCTCAAGTATTTCGTGACAGCCGTCGAAGTGGACAGCATTGCCGAAGCCTCACGGCAGTTGCATATTTCACAGCCTTCCATCTCCGTCGCCATCAAGAACCTCGAAGAAGCCTTCAATCAGCCGCTGTTTGTGCGTCACCACGCTCAAGGTGTTTCGCTAACTTCCGGTGGCGGGAAAGTGTATGAGAAAGCCAAAGAGTTGCTGCGACTTTCCGAAGAGCTTGAACAAAACTCCCGGGCCGAAAACAAACACGTCTCCGGCACTATCGCCATTGGCTGTTTTGAATCGGCCGCCCCGCTTTACATGCCCAGACTGGTGGCCGGTTTCAAGCGCTTATACCCGGACGTCACCATTCAGCTCTATGACGGCGAGCAACATGAACTGATGCACGGGCTGCACCGTGGGCGCTTCGATCTGGCGTTTCTGTACGACCTGGAACTGGGAACCACGATCAACAAGGAGGAATTGAATGCACCGCACAAGCCCTATGCGCTGCTGCCGGCAGCCCACCCTCTGGCGAAGAAAAAAACCGTGACCTTGCTGGAGCTGAGCCACGAACCGATGATCCTGCTCGACGCCGTGCCCAGCAGGACCTACTTCATCAATATCTTCACGGAAAAGGGCTACACACCCGTAGTCGCTTACAGCTCCCCATCGATTGAAATGGTGCGCTGCATGGTCGGCCAGGGTCTGGGGTTTTCGGTCCTGGTCACACGCCCCAGAACCAACATGACCTACGACGGTGAGCTGCTGGTGCAGCTCGATATCGAAGACGACATGCCCGCCTCCACGCTGGTCATGGCCTACCTGCGCAACAACCAGCCAACCCGCGCCACTCGCCTGTTTATGGATTACTGCCGGACCATCGAACTGGCACCGCCTGCAGCCTGAATGGGCGCAGCAGTTCGCGTGCGGTCTGTGCAAAGCCTCGTCCACAGGAGGGTGCGAGCCTCGAAGTCAAAAAGGGTCAGATCCATAAAATGACGCCCCCCTGTCAATCGGCTCTGCAGGTCTGCAGCGCCGAGAAAGAGGAGATGTAACCTGCTATGGCGCTGGCCACTACGGTTAGCGGGCTTGCCAGCCATACTTGTCCCGGGCCGGAACGCCCTGGAAAGTTACGGTTGATGGCGCTGACGGTAACCTGATCCTTACTGGTCGAAGAGCCTGGGCCGCAGTTTGCGCACGCGCCGCATGCAGGCTGTAGCAGTTCTGCACCAAAGGTCTCGAATGCCGGAAGGTAGCCTTTTTGCTCACAGTAATCGCGCACGTCTACAGTACCGAACTGCAGATACAGCTTTACGTCGGGATGGCACCTCAGGTCATTTTCAAGCGCCCAGTTGATAACCTCGAAATAGTGATCGAAATCATCACGCTTGCCCGCCGTACAGGAGCCGCCATAGGCGATATCGACATGCACCCGATCTGTCAGATCGGTGAGTTGTCGTCCATTGCCAGGGTCTCCCGGAGAAGCAATCATCGGACGAACTAGATCGCAATCGAGTTCTATGGTGTCAGCATAGGCCGCATGCGGGTCACTGTGCATCCACGGTTCAAGAACGAAGTCGACGTTGCGTCGTTGCTTGAGAAAACTGACGGTTTCCTGATCGGGCACAACGATGCCGGTGAAACCGCCAAGCTCCGCGGTCATATTGGTGAGTGTTGTGCGCTCATCAGTCGATAAAAACGCGATGGCCGGGCCGCCGAATTCAAATACCTTGCCCACGCCATGACCTGCCCTGATACGCGCATCAGCCAGCAAGACCAGCACCAGATCCTTGGCTGTGACGCCTTCGGCCAATCTGCCGATCAGCGAAATACGCAGTATCTGTGGATACACGGCTCTGACCGAGCCCGTCATGAACGCGTTGGCCATGTCGGTAGTGCCAACACCAAACGCCAGACAGCCAAGCGCGCCACTGTGCGGGGTATGTGAGTCGGTACCCACTACAACTTGTCCAGGCAGCGCATAGTGCTCGGCCATCATCGCGTGAGAGATGCCCTCACTGCCCTCCGCAGGCAAGTAACCGTGTGCGGTGAGCTTATGCTTTTCGACGAAATCCCGGTGCGCGTGGGACAAGCCATCGAGCTCACCGACAAGATTTTGTTTCAAGTGCGCCGGGCTTCGATTTTTATAGGAAAGATGGTCCTCGAAAGCCAGTATGGAATCGGGCTCATACAGTTGAAAATCTTCGCCGAACGCATCATCAAGCAAGTGGGCGCACAGGCCTGTGTAATATTCGTGAATAAAACGCCAGTCCGCCTTTAAAAGGATCCCCGCGCCCTGCTCGACGCGTTGTGCACCATGCGCTTTGATCAAATGACGCTGAATGATTTTTTCAGCGAATGTCAGAGGCCCCATCAGTGCAGGGTGAGACGGGTCCGCAGGCAGCGCAGCCTCATGGCTCAGATGGTCGCGACCATAATTGAGTAGCCCGCCACAACTCAAGAAACAGCGGTCAGCAGGGGAATCGGTCTCAGGTTGAACGGGGTGCCAGTGCATAGCTTTTTTCAACGCGCGGGAACAACGGCACCGTCAACAGCGCGCAGAAGGCTGCTGCCAGCCACACCACTCCCCAGGAAAAGTGAGTCATGAGAGAGGATGCAGCGATGGGCGTTGCGAACAGCACCACAAACACGCAGGTATTGCCCATGGCCAAGGCTGTACCCGCCCGACTCGCACCCGCCAGTGTGGCAAGTTCGGTATAGGCGACACCGTGCCAGGCGGACACGCTGATTCCAGCAATGATCATGACGCCGATAATCAGACCGCTGGCCAGCGCAGTTTCACTCAAGCCATAGAACCCCGCTGCCGACACCAAGGTGCCCAGCGCCAAAAAAGTCAGGGTGCTTAACCAGGCACACGTCTTGAGGTAGGCACGTCGGTTTTTGTTTTTGTCGGTCCAGCGTCCGCTCCATATTCTGCTGACAATCGCGCCGACCTGGATAATCGCCAACGTGGTTGAAATCAGCGTGATGTCCATCTTGCTGAAATCATGGAAGAACACCGCCGCATAGGTGAGGATCGCGAATTGAGGCGCGCATAACAGACCGATGGCTAATACGATGCGCCAGACCCTCAGATCCTTTAACGGGCTCGCACTTGTCTCCATGCTCTGTTTTTTTGCAGCGCTGCTGGAGAAGTCGGGTTCATAGAGCCAGAACCCGGCGAACAACGCCGCTATCAGGCAGAACAAGGCTGATGCAGTAAAGACCTCTACAAACCCGTAGGTATAAGCGAGATAGGGCAGCACGATGGCCCCCAAGGCGTAACCGCCCGGAACGGCCGTCTGGCGAATGCTCATGGCCAACCCCCGTTCACCTTCTTTGAACCAGGCCATGATCGCTCGCCCACTGGCTCCGTTGACGCTGCTGCCAAGCAGGCCCACTACGAACAGGCCCAACGCCAGCAATACGACCGTCGGTGCGTAAGAGGCCAGCATGGCCAATATCAGCAATGCAATCCCCGAACTGAGCAGGCCAGTCAGCAGTACGGGACGGTCTCCCCAGCGGTCAGTCAGCAGCCCCCACGGGATCTCGCTGATGGCGATACCCAATCCTAAAACGCCGAGTACAAGCCCCAGCTCGCTGTTATCCAACTGGTAGGTGGCACGCATATAGACCGCCGTCGCGGGCAGCCCCCCTACGACGCTTGAAAAGCTCGCATTGGCGGCCACGCCGACGCCAAGCACTTTCCAACGGTGACCGTTATCGACAGTCATAAGAATCCCACTATTTAATTGGTTGTGGGTCGCAAGATTCTCATGAGAGTATCGTCTCGAATATCAAATTATTTTGCGTGTTCGTCCCAAAAAGCAGGATTGTTATGAGACCGGTGAATTTCGATTTAGATGTCATGCGCAGTTTTGTAACAGGGGTCGAATTGGGCAGTTTTGCCAAGGCCGCGCAAAAACTTGCCCGCTCTACGTCAGCCATTAGTGCCCAATTGAAAAAACTGGAAGCTCAGGCAGGCTCTCCACTCTTCAAGAAAGCCGGACGCAAGCTGGCGTTGACGGACACCGGGGAGGTGTTACTTAACTATTCCAAGCGCCTCTTGAGCCTTAACGACGAGACCATAACGGCAGTGTCGGAGCTCAAACTCAAAGGCTGGGTACGCCTCGGGCTTCAGGAAGACCTGGGCAGTTTCCTGCCGACAGTGCTTGGACGATTCGCCAGAGCCCACCCCGATGTTCGAGTCGAGGCACGTATTGCACGTAATGCAGATCTGTTGAACCGCATCGAAAATGGTTCTCTCGATCTTGCGGTGGCATGGGGAGGTGTAAAAAAGAATGGGTACCAAGAAACGATCGTAGAGCTGCCCATGCAATGGATCGGATCGTCACACCGGTATCTGGACTGGCGTGTCGAGTCAGGCAACCCACTTCCTGTGATTGCATTTGATGCGCCTTGTCCCTTCCATTCAAAGGCCACTGACGCATTGAACCTTGCCGGGATCCCTTGGCATCTTTCCTTTACCAGCTCGAGTCTCAATGGTCTGTCTGCGGCCACCGAGGCTGGATTGGGCTACACCATCAGAACGGCTCTTGGTCTTCAATCGGGCACTGAGCTTCTGAATATCGAAGACCGGGGTTTGCCGGCTCTGCCTTCGATAGCCCTGACGTTGCAAAGGCACGAGGCGAATCCCAATCCTCTGACCGAGCGATTGTCGAGCATGGTGGTACAAGCGATCAGAAGCGAGATCGCCTGATCGCAATGGCCTGACGACCGGCGAAGATATCAGGCCAGGAATTACTCGGCCTTTTCAACACCGCCAGCCTTCTCTTCCATCTCGGCCATCTTGGCCTCCAGCGCTTCCAGGCGGGCGCGGGTGCGGGCGAGGACGGCCATCTGGCTATCGAATTCTTCACGGCTGACCAGGTCCAGTTTGCTGAAGCCGCTTTGCAGCAGGGCCTTGAACTGGGCTTCGAATTCGCTGCGGGGTACTGGCGTTTCGCCGTTGAAAAGACGGGAAGCGTGGCCGCTGAGGGCGTCAAGAAAGGCTTTGGGCGCGAGCATGATGATTTTCCTGAATCAGAAGCCTGCAGTGTAACACGCAGTGTCTATAGTCAATTTGACGGGCCGAGTCGCACGCTTATGGAGCGCTGCGGCGTGCACATGAGCACCATTAGTGTGCATTACCTTGGTCGCGAAGCCGGTTTGACCCGGCAAAACCTGCCCAAGAGCCTGTATTCAATGAATATTCACGAGATGGCAAGCTTTCTGCTTAGTGGCTTATGACCCATGCACTGATGCAGTCGCTGTGACGAATGCAGTGCGGCAGGCGGAGCGGGGAAGTGTTTCGTCAGAAGCGGTTTTCTGGAGTTGGCCTGGCCTGATCAGGCGGCCGACACGTTACAAAGCCAGGCACTGCGCTTAGACTTGAGTCGGGTTTGTTTTCCTGGGGCAAGTCCACCAAATTCGGGAGAAAGTTTTCATGAAGCTAGTCACTGCCATCATCAAGCCGTTCAAACTGGATGACGTTCGCGAGTCGTTGTCTGAAATCGGCGTGCAGGGCATCACCGTCACTGAAGTCAAAGGCTTCGGGCGTCAGAAGGGTCACACTGAGCTTTATCGCGGTGCTGAATACGTCGTCGACTTCCTTCCCAAAGTGAAGATCGATGTCGCCATTGATGACAAGGATCTGGATCGTGTCATCGAAGCCATAACCAAGGCCGCCAACACCGGCAAGATCGGTGACGGCAAGATTTTTGTGGTCAATCTGGAACAGGCCATTCGCATCCGTACCGGCGAGACCGATACAGACGCTATTTAAGCCGCCAAACCCAACGCCCCAGGAGAAAACAATATGACTCTGCGTCAATTCGCAGGGCTCGGTGCCCTGTTGTCCCTCGCATTACCTGGTCTTGCCCTGGCGGCTGACCCAGTGGCCGAGCCGGTGCTGAACTCTGGCGACACCGCATGGATGCTGACCTCGACCGCTCTGGTCCTGTTCATGACCATCCCCGGTCTCGCGCTGTTCTACGGCGGTATGGTTCGCTCGAAGAATATTCTGTCCGTGATGATGCAGTGTTTCGCCATCACCGGTCTGATCAGCATCCTGTGGGTCGTGTACGGCTACAGCATTGCGTTCGATACAACCGGCATGGAAGCGGGCGTCGTCAACTTCAATTCCTTCTTTGGCGGTATGGGTAAAGCGTTCCTGGCAGGCATCACGCCAGCAAGCATTACCGGTCCTGCGGCGTTGTTCCCTGAGGCGGTGTTCGTCACCTTCCAGATGACCTTCGCGATCATTACCCCTGCCCTGATTGTCGGCGCTTTCGCAGAACGCATGAAGTTCTCCGCAATGCTGGTGTTCATGGGTATCTGGTTCACTCTGGTCTACGCGCCAATCGCCCACATGGTCTGGGGTGGCGTCGGTGGCCTGATGTGGGACTGGGGCGTTCTCGACTTCGCTGGTGGCACCGTGGTGCACATCAACGCCGGTGTAGCCGGTCTGGTGGCCTGCCTGGTACTGGGCAAGCGCAAAGGCTTCCCGACCACGCCGATGGCTCCGCACAATCTGGGTTACACCCTGATCGGCGCAGCAATGCTCTGGGTCGGCTGGTTCGGTTTCAACGCCGGTTCCGCCGCTGCGGCCAACGGAACTGCCGGTATGGCGATGCTGGTGACTCAAATCGCTACCGCTGCCGCCGCACTGGGCTGGATGTTCGCCGAGTGGCTGACCCACGGCAAGCCAAGCGCTCTGGGCATCGCGTCGGGCGTGGTTGCCGGTCTGGTCGCTATTACCCCGGCTGCCGGTACAGTCGGCCCGATGGGCGCTCTGATCATCGGTCTGGCGGCAGGCGTGATCTGCTTCTTCTGCGCTACCAGCCTCAAGCGCAAGCTTGGCTACGACGACTCCCTGGATGCGTTCGGCGTTCACGGTATCGGCGGTATCGTCGGCGCGATCCTGACCGGCGTGTTCGCAGCCCCTGCACTGGGCGGCTTCGGCACTGTGACTGACATCGGTGCTCAGGTCTGGATTCAGTTCAAAGGCGTCGCGTTCACCGTCGTTTACACCGCAATCGTGACCTTCATCATCCTTAAAGTCCTGGACGCTGTAATGGGTCTGCGGGTTACCGACGAGGAAGAGTCTGTCGGTCTGGACCTTGCGCAACACAACGAGCGTGGCTACAACTTGTAAGCAGCCGCAGATGCAAAAAAGAATGCCCGGTCTCCGGGCATTTTTTTTGTCTGACGTTTGCGGATATACCGCGGATTTTTGCTGTCATTGACTTTGCCCGCGTCAATGATTTCGGCACCGTGACGCAGCGCAGGTAACGATGTATCGACAGTCTTCGTCAACTTGCAGGGAAGCCGGTTTATTGCGCGCTTTGCTTTTTTCTCAGTCGAGTTAGAATGCGCGCCGAAGGTGCGGAGAACGGTATGTGGCATCAATCCAGAATTGCCTTGCGGGCCAGGCCCCGCGGGTTCCATCTGGTGACTGACGAAATAGTCGCGGGTTTGCCCGCATTACGCGATTGTCGTGTCGGGCTACTGCATGTATGGCTGCAACATACCTCGGCTTCGTTGACCGTCAACGAAAATGCCGATCCGGCGGTACGTCGTGACTTTGAGCGTTTTTTCAACCGTCTGGTGCCCCAGGGCGTGGACGGCTACGAACATGACGACGAAGGCCCTGATGACTTGCCAGCGCATTTCAAGGCCAGTCTGCTGGGCTGCCAGTTGGTTCTGCCGGTGACGGCAGGGCGACTGGCGCTGGGCACCTGGCAAGGTATTTACCTGGGCGAACATCGAGACGCTGGTGGGTCTCGTAACGTCCTCGCCACCCTTCAGGGTGAGTGGATATAACCGCTGGAGTCAGCGGTTATGGAATTTTTCCGATCGCCTTAGCATTTCCGGGCGGTTGGGCTATAACTAATCAGCTTTCGCAAGTCATGAGGTAGAACATGAGCGACGACGACGATACTAACGACGATCTGGTAGACGACCTGGAAGGCGAAGACGGTGAGGAGCTTGCAGCAGCCTCCCCGGAAGACGACGCAGCCGAGCCAGACGATTCCGACGTTCCGGCAGCACCCGCAAAAGGCAAGGCCAAGGCCGCTGTCTCGGTCGATGAACTGCCTAGCGTAGAAGCCAAGAACAAAGAGCGCGATGCTCTGGCGCGTGCCATGGAAGAGTTCCTGGCGCGTGGTGGCAAGGTGCAGGAAGTGGAGGCCAACGTGGTCGCCGATCCGCCCAAGAAGCCTGACAACAAATACGGTAGCCGCCCGATTTAAGGCTGCAGACGCTGTATGAGAAAAAGCCCGCCGTCGCTGCGGGCTTTTTCTATTGAGCGAACATCAGACCGTTTTCAGGCCCAGCGTGCCAGGACTTCCGGCAGCTGCGACAGGTTGTGGATCTCGGCATCCGGCAGCCGGTCTGCGTCCCAGGCCTTGCCTTGCGGGTTGTACCAGATGGCGCGCATGCCCGCCTGTTGGGCACCTGCGATATCGTCCTTCGGGTGATCGCCTACGTGCACGGCTGCGCTGGCATCGACTTTTGCGCGCCGTAACGCTTCCACAAACGGTGCGGGGTCGGGCTTACCGATACCCAGGTCCTCGGCGCACAGCGCGAAGGCAAAATAGTCAGCCAGCCCCAAACGACGCACATCGGCATTGCCATTGGTAATCACGCCCAGCGTGAAGGTCTTGGCGAGAATTTCCAGCATGGGTTGCACCTCAGGGAAAATCTGCACCTGATGGCGGCCATGCAGGAAGACTTCAAAGCCGCGGTCGGCAAGGTCCTGCGCCTCGTCCGGGTCGTAGCCGGCATCTTCGAGCGCATGGAACAGCACGCGGCGTCGCAAGGCGCTGATGCGGTGCTTGAAGGACGGGTCTTCAGCCACAAGGCGCGAGCGAATTTCCCACAGGTGCTCGACAGGAATCGCCCCCAGCTTTGGCGCGTGTTCGGCCAGCCAGTCACGCAGTGTGACTTCGGCACCGGCAATGGCAGGGGCGGTGTCCCAGAGCGTGTCGTCAAGATCAAACGTCACCAGCTTAATCATCTGCAGCTCCTTTACGTTTGGCTCGGGGATGGGCGCTGTCATAAACAGTAGCCAAATGCTGGAAGTCCAGGTGCGTATATATCTGCGTGGTCTTGATGTCCGCATGACCCAGCAGCTCCTGCACGGCGCGCAAGTCCTGTGACGACTCCAGCAGGTGGCTGGCGAACGAGTGACGCAGCATGTGCGGATGCAGGTTCTGCCCTAACTCCCTCTCACCAGCCGCCTTGAGCCGCACTTGAATCGTGCGCGGGCCGAGGCGCTTGCCTTGCTGGCTGACGAACACGGCGTCGTCCTGCGGATTGGTCAGGGCACGCAGCGGCAACCATATTTCCAGCGCCTGGCGAGCCTTGCTACCGACCGGCAGTACGCGGGTCTTGCTGCCTTTGCCCAGGACCTGCACCAGACCGTCGCGCAGGTCCAGTTGGTCCAGGTTCAGGCCCGTCAGTTCGGACAGGCGCAACCCTGATGAGTAAAGCAGTTCCAGAATGGCTTGATCGCGATGAGCCAGAAAATCATCTTCAACGCCACCGTCCAGTAATTGCGCGGTGCGGTCGGTGTCCAGCGTCTTGGGCAGACGCCGGTCGCCCTTGGGCGGTGACAGGCCGTTTGCCGGGTCGTGCTGGCAGATGCCTTCGCGATTGAGGTATTTGTAGAAACCGCGCACCGCCGACAGCATGCGGGCCAGACTGCGTGAAGACTGGCCCTGCTGGTGCTGGCGGGCGGTAAAGCTGCGCAGGTGCTGGATATCCAAATCATTCCAGCTCGACAGTTGCGCCTTCTGGCAATATGCCAGAACCTTGCCCAGATCGCGCCGGTAGGCTTCAAGCGTATGAGGCGACACCTGGCGCTCACTGCGCAGGTGCATGCAGTAGGCGTCCAGATGCTGTTCCATGGCTAGCGAACCGAGCGTAAAGAGTGAGCGAAACGCGGCAGCAGGCGGCTCAGGACGTCGGCGATGTAACTGAGGAACAGGGTGCCGACCGAGCTTTTGTAATGCTGCGGATCACGACTGCCGATGGCCAGCACGCCATGCAGGCCCAGGTGATTGAGGCTGGCGATGGCGGTAGAGCCCACTTCCTTGCCTTGCTCTGCGCCAAACAGGAACGCCAGTTCATGCTCACGCAACGCGCCGCAGATGATCTTCTCGCCAATCAGGCCGCCGATTGCTTTCTGTGCTTCGGCGCTGCTGACCCATCGCCCCACTTGCATCGGGCTGTCACTGAACAGGATCAGGCTGACGAAGGGCACCTGAAAATCCTGACGCAGGCTGTCTTCGACAGCGATGACAAGCTCGTCCAGGCTGGTGGCATCCATCAGGGCGAGGTTCAGGCGTCGGGTCTTTTCGAACAGGCGGTCGTTGTCCCGTGCGACGTCCATCAGCTGCGACAGGCGATGACGCATTTCGATGTTGCGCTCGCGCAGCAGCTTTAGCTGACGCTCGACCAGCGAAACGGTATTGCCACGCTGGTGCGGGATGCGCATCGACACCAGCAGCTCGTCGTGCTCGGCGAAAAAGTCCGGGTGCTCAAGCAGGAAGGCGATGACCGCCTCTGCTTCAAGGTCTGGCGCTGCGCTATCGACAGGCGATTCGCAGGGGGTGCCTGTTGAAGCGGGAGGTTGATCGGTCATGGCAGTTACTCACTCAAAGACGAACTTGGCCTTCATAAACCCTGACGGCGGGGCCGGTCATCATGACAGAATGTCCCGGGCCAGCCCATTCGATGGACAGGCGACCTCCGGGCAGGTCGATCAGCAGCGGCGAATCCATCCAGCCCTGGCTGATGGCAGCAACCGCCGCCGCACAGGCGCCGGTGCCACAGGCCTGGGTTTCCCCGGCACCACGCTCCCAGACACGCAACTGCGCACGCTGACGGTCCACCACGTGGAGAAAGCCCACATTGACCCGTGCCGGAAAGCGCGGGTGATGCTCGATCTTTGGCCCCAGCTCGTGGACCGGCGCGTTATTGATGTCATCGACACGCAGTACTGCATGCGGGTTGCCCATGGACACAGCAGCCAGTTCGATATTCTGCCCGTCTACCTCGACGTTGTAACGGGTGGCCTGCTCTGCGGCCTCGAAAGGTATTTCTTCCGGGACAAACCTGGGTGGCCCCATATCGACGCTGATCTGCCCGTCGCTGCGGATATCCAGCTCAATGATGCCGCTCTTGGTCTCGACGCGTATCTGCTTCTTGGCCGTCAGGCGCTTGTCGAGTACGAAACGGGCAAAGCAGCGCGCGCCGTTGCCGCACTGTTCGACTTCGGAACCATCGGAGTTGAAGATTCGGTAGCGAAAGTCCACATCCGGATTGTTCGGCGCCTCGACCAGCAAAAGCTGATCGAAACCGATACCGGTGTGGCGGTCGCCCCATTGTTTGGCATGCTTGGGCAAGATGTGCGCGTGCTGACTCACAAGGTCCAGGACCATGAAGTCGTTACCCAGCCCGTGCATCTTGGTAAAACGCAGCAGCATGGGATTACTCCGGCAGCAGGCTTTCGCCAGCGAACAGCTCGGCCACGGTTTCGCGACGACGCACTTCAAAAGCCTGGGAACCGTCGACCAGTACCTCAGCAGCACGGCCACGGGTGTTGTAGTTCGAACTCATGACGAAGCCATAGGCACCGGCTGAATGGACCGCCAGCAGATCGCCTTCGGCCAGCGCCAGCTCGCGCCCTTTGGCGAGGAAGTCGCCGGTCTCGCAGATCGGCCCGACGATGTCGTACGCACGAGGTTCGCTGTCACGCGGACGCACTGCTGTGACGTCCATCCACGCCTGATAAAGCGCTGGGCGGATCAGATCGTTCATCGCCGCATCGACGATGGCGAAATCCTTGTGCTCGGTGTGCTTGAGGTATTCGACGCGGGTCAGCAGCGCGCCTGCGTTGGCCACGATGAAGCGCCCCGGCTCGAACAACAGCCCCAGATCACGACCAGCCAGTCGCTCACGCACGGCTTTGATGTAGTCGGCCGCCAGCGGAGGCTCTTCGTCGCGATAACGCACACCAAGACCGCCACCCAGATCGATATGGTGCAGGTGAATGCCGCAATCGCCCAGGCGATCAACCAGGTCCAGCAGGCGATCCAGCGCATCAATGAACGGCTCGAGCGTGGTCAGTTGCGAGCCAATATGGCAGTCGACCCCGATCACTTCCAGGTTTGGCAGTTGCGAGGCGCGAATGTAAACGTCTTCGGCATCTGCAATGGCGATGCCGAATTTGTTTTCTTTAAGGCCGGTGGAGATGTAAGGGTGAGTGCCTGCATCCACATCCGGGTTGACCCGCAGCGATATCGGCGCACGAACGTCAAGCTCGGCAGCCACTTCCTGCAGGCGCTCAAGCTCGTCGGTGGATTCGACATTGAAGCAGTGCACACCAACTTCAAGAGCGCGACGCATGTCTTCACGGGTCTTGCCGACGCCGGAAAACACGATCTTCTCGGCTTTGCCGCCTGCGGCCAGCACACGCTCCAGTTCGCCGCGCGAAACAATGTCGAAACCGGCGCCAAGACGCGCCAGGACATTTAACACGCCCAGATTGGAGTTGGCTTTTACGGCGAAGCAGACCATATGCGGCATGCCGCTCAGCGCATCGGCGTAGGCACGGTATTGCGCCTCTATATGAGCGCGCGAGTAGACATAGGTCGGCGTGCCGAAGCGCTCGGCAATGGCAGACAATGCTACCCCTTCCGCGAACAGCTCACCGTCGCGGTAGTTGAAGGCGTCCATTGAATTCCCTTAAAGGTGCTTGTGCGATTGCGATTTGGCTTGTTCATCCGGAGTTTTGGTGTCATCCGGCAGATACAGCGGGCCTTTCTGGCCGCAGGCTGTAACAAGACAAGCGACCGCGACAAGCGCAGCAAGCGAAGAGATCAGGCGCTTCATGGCGAAATCCTTTGTAAAAGCATTAATTGCGCCCGAGTATACCGACCACCCGGCACCTTGCCTATGCGAGCGGCCTCCCGTCTGGCGTGCCTTTGACGTGAAAGCCGCAGCAGAGCGGTGGTTGATCGGGATTAAAGTGCTCGTGCATCGTCAATGATGAGTAAGCTTTGCATTTGCCTGGCTGCGTCCGTATCTTGCCCCTCTGCGCTATTTGCAGACACTTATCGAGGTTCCCGCAATGAGTTTGACCGAAGCCCGTTTTCACGACCTCGTCGATGCGACGCAGCAGGTGCTGGAAGATGTTTTCGACGAGAGCGGCCTGGATGTCGACCTGGAAAACTCGGCCGGCGTCCTCACCGTCAAGTTCGAAAACGGCTCGCAACTGATCTTCAGTCGTCAGGAGCCGCTTCGTCAGCTGTGGCTGGCAGCCCGCTCCGGCGGTTTCCATTTCGATTATGACGAAGAGAACAGCCGTTGGGCATGCGACACCAGTGATGAGCTGCTCAGCGAAATGCTTGCGCGCATCACCCTTGAGCAAGCCGGTGTCGAACTGGATTTCGACGAGATCTGATCGTGAGCCAGTCCCCCGTTCGACCGCCCAAACCGCTTTTCAGCAACGTCAGCCCGGCTGTACCGTCGCCCTGTATCAGCCTGTGCCGGCTCGATGAGCAGAAGGTTTGCCTCGGGTGCTTCCGTCATGTCGAAGACATCCGCGAATGGCGCTCGGCCGATGACCATCGTCGTCGACAGATTCGCCATGAAGCGGACCAGCGTCGAGCCACTGCGGGCCAGACCGCAGGCTGATGCCGCGTCGGGTTGTGTATTTACTGCGCTGTGTTAGTGTCGGACTCTGCTTCTCCAGATTGAGAGGCCCGTAGAACCCCGCCCACCCCGGCGGGGTTTTGTTTTATTCATGGAGAATAAAGGAGTCTGCCCAGACCATGACCACAGCACCTTCGATCATCCTCACCCGCCTCGACGTACAGCGTCTTGAGAGTTTTATCGCCAGCCAGGACGAAGACACGCCGGGCATCCAGGCGTTGCAGGCCGAACTGGACCGCGCCGATCAGGTAGTGGGCCACGATGAAGTGCCTGCGGGCGTTGTGACCATGAATTCGCGTGTGCATTGCCGTGAAGAAGTCAGCGGCAAGGACTATCACCTCAAGCTGGTTTATCCCCAGGATGCAGGCGCAGACGGCACCGTCTCGGTCCTCGCGCCAATGGGCTCGGCGTTGCTGGGTTTGCAGGTCGGCCAGCACATCGACTGGCCAGCACCGGGCGGCAAGACCCTCAAGCTGACCTTGCTGGCGGTGGAGTATCAGCCGGAAGCAGCGGGCGAGTACGAGTAATCGAAGGCGCTGCATCCGTAAAGCGCCTCCGCATTCAAGAGCGGACGCAGAGCGTCCAGAACGGCATTTCCACGCTGGAGCGTGCGGAACGAGAGGCGGCGCGCAGAACACCTATCGTGCCAGTGCTCGGCGTTGGAACGTTAGGCGCGCGGGGCAGGACAAGCGTACGTCAGGCCTGGTCCATCGCCTCGTTCAACAGCTTTTCCAGCTCGGCCTTGTGATGCAGGAAGAGGATGCTTTGTCCATGCCGGTCATCCAGCAGCCCGGACAGGTCCAGGTCGGTGATGTAACAGCGATAGCGCTGGGGTTCCAGGCGTTTGCCGAGAATTTGCCGGGCAACGGCGGCATACAGCTGATCGCCATATTCCAGCTCGGAAAACTCGCAGTTATCGCAGTACAGCGTGGCGCTCAGCTGTCCGGGCGAGGTTTCTTCGATGATTGCCTGCACGTCATAAAACGCCTTGTCCGCCGCAGTCGGTGCCAACCGATGTTCGACACGCCGGGCAAGCCCAGGGCCAGAAGGCAGCACTTGGTAATAAAGGGTTTCCAGCGAAACCGGCTCGGACGGGTCGTCCAGCGGCAATGACGCGCCTCGGCGATAAACCAGCGAGTGAAGAAAACGCTGCAGTGGCGTCAGCAGGCTTTGTTCGTCGTGATACGGCAGGCGCTGGTGCCAGAGCGAATTGTGTTCGTCCAGCACGTACACGTCGGCATCCGGCTCGTTGATTCGGTAGAACACCTGAATGCATTCAGGCTGACCAAGTGGCAGGATCAGGGCCAGATCGTGGCCATCGAGTGCGTGAGGGTCCAGATGCAAAGGGCTGTACAACGGCAGCTCTTCACCCAGGTAATTGAACAGGCCTGGCAGGCTGTTGACCACTACATGACCGACCTGCCCGGGTTTGATCTCCAGCACGTGATACTGCTGCTGCACTTGAATCAGATAACGATGGTTCAACCGCCTGGCGAGTAATAACCGGGCCGTGCTGATCAGTTCTTCAACCCGCTGAGCGATGGCAGGTGCCCGGTTATGACAGAAGCAGCGCACGCGAATCTGCGGCTGCTTACCGCTCTGCGGCAGGCTGCCGAGCAGTTCGCTCATGCAGTCGAGCAGGGCATGCGGGCCGTCATAGCGGCTGACCAGCGTTTCGTTCCAGGTATTGAGGGTGATCTGGTCCAGCGTCAGCACCAGATTCTCCCGGACACCCGCGTAACTGAGCGAGTCGGTGCGCTCGGTGGTCATCAGAATATTAAGGTCGCGGTGATGCCTGAGCGGGTCGACACCGACATTGACCAGCAACAGTATCTCGCTGGGTGTACTGGGCATGAGCAGCTCATCGTCGCTGACCTCGGGCAGCGGCAGTTCAATACTCTGCTGCAAGGCACCGAGCAGGTTGAACAACTCGAACTCGCTCAAGTCACTGGTGCCCGGATGCAGCGCCACGCGGGTCGTGGTGTCGATCACGTTGTTGCGGTGGCACCAGGTCAGCAGCTCGAGCAATTCCCGGCTGCGTTTGATCGGCGAAAAGTTCGGCCACTCGTGAATACCCAGGTTGCCGTTGTACAGGGCCCACTGATGCTTGCCTGGCTCGCGTTTATCAGGGGAATGCACCAGCGTCAGCGTATCTTCTGCAAGGTCCGGAGCGATGCCCGGATTGATGAACTCGACCTTGCCCGCCTTGCGCTCGAAAGCGGCATACAGGCGCCGACCGAGTATGGTCAGGTCACGAGCATTGAGCGCGTCGGCGGTGCTTTGCGTGCTGGCGAACCGGGTCTGAAAGCGATAGCTGTAATTGAGCTCGTTAACCAGTGCACGACGCTCGCTGGCCACCTGGCGCACTTTCCACTGGCTGCGGCTGTCGAGCAGCGCCAGTTGTCGTTCATCCCAGCCCCACTCAGAGGTCAGGCGCTCCAGCAGCAGGCGTTGCCAACCGGTGTGGCGCTGACGGCTCGAGCCGGTGAGCTTTTTGTTGACCTTCAGGTACAGGCTGCGCCGCACCAGTTCGAGGCGCTCTTGCTCGTTGCGTGCCTGCAGATGCTCTTCGATACGCCGGTACACAACCACGTACGGGTCCAGCTCATCCAGGTCCAGTTGGTTGGCAAACACCGCTTGCTTGAAACGCAGGCTCAGGCACTGCACGCGGGGATGTTCACTGGAGTAAACCTCGATCAGCAGCAGCTTGAGAACAGACTTGTAGGGCGACTCGATACCCTTGAACAACTGCCACAAGCCGGCACCAATAAATTCCGCCGCAGGAATGTGCGACATCGGCCCGAGGTCGAGCACTTCGCTGGCGCGAATGAAGCGTTTGCTCAGCAGGGTATGGGTGTAATCCTCATAGTTCTGCTCTTCATAGACTGGCACCAGCCACCACATCGGGGTGCGCCCTGCGAGCCAGATCGCCGTGCGATAAAACTCATCGAGCAACAGGTAATGCTGGGTAGTGCCGCAGTCGTCAGAGCTGAGCTGCGAGTCGCGGTCCCCACGCTTGAAACGTTGCGGGTCGATCAGGAAAAAGTGCGCCTCTGCCCCCATAGTGGCGGCCCAGGCTTCAAGGGCCTGGCATTTCCTGCGCAGTTCGGCGATGGCCTCCGGCTCCAGTTCGCTGTCGTGACAGACCCATACGTCCATGTCGCTTTGTTCAGCCTGGGCCAGCGTACCGAGGCTGCCCATCAGGAACAGGCCGTGAATCGGCTGAGGAGCGTTACCACGCCGGACCTTGTAAGAGAAGGAGCGTGTCAGGCGTTGCGCTTCGGCCAGCGCCAGCGTGTCCGGTTCGTACTGCGAGACGCCAGCAGGCGTGCCACCGGAAACGTAACCGGGCAGCAGAGGGTGGTTGACGTGAAAGAACAGCGGCAGCAGGGTCAGAACGCTTTGCTGGCGGGTCGACATGCCTTTGAGGGCACGCGCATATCGCCCGTCATTGAGCGACAGGAAACGGTTGCGCAACTGGCTGAGAACCTTGCGGTCGATGCCCTCATCCAGGTCGGGGCGAATTTCAGGATTACGCGTCATCGCAACTCAAGGCATCTGGCCTGTGCAGGCGTGGAATTACTGAGCAAAGATGGCGGAGAAGGTTTGCAGCCGAGAGAAAAGGATTCAGTCGGGTTGTTATTCTGACGCCAGAATCCTGTATCGACCGGCGTTCAGATAAGTGAAGGGCCTGCCACGCTTTTTTGTGCGCAGGCCCTGCGCCTGTCAGGCAGCTTGTTTGGAAACGTTGAGGATGGTCAACAGTGATTGGGCATGTTGAGCGGCCTCAAGCCCGAGGCTGGTCAGATAACCGCCATCGACCTGGGTCGTCAGTCCTTTATCGAAGAGTCTTTTTGCTGCTGCAACGGCAGTGGGTGCCGCTACATGGTGGACTTTCAGGCCTTCCTGGGTGTTTCCCAGATTGAACAGTGCAAGGATTTCCAGTTCGGCAACCAACTCAGGGGTATACGACATAGGTACTCCAGACTTTTTGTAGTAGTACGACCTCGCCGGCTGGCGGGTGCGCTCTGGAATCGACGTGTCCAATCTGCGCTCGTCGGTTCTGGATGACCGTTGAAGCCGGTTTGGCGTGGCAGCCCCGGAGGATCATGCGGCAGCGGGGCATTTGCAGTGTAGTCAGCGTCTGGAGTGTTTGCAGCATATATCTTGCTGGCACGATCTGACCGCAAGGTTACTTTTCCGGGGGCAGATCGGGCAGGGCCCGCAGCGCTGCTTCGTACCATTGCGTATCGAACGGACGGTCCTGCTCCAGCAAGGCGTCGATTTCGATGGCCAGGACGTGCGCCATCATTTCGAGAATGTCTTCACGCTCGTACTTAACCAGGGTAAGCATGTTGAAAACAGCCTTGGCCGCTGGCGGATTACCGGATTCGATCTGGTTCTCGATGGCTTCGATCAGGGTCGAGGCGGCAAATTCTTCTTCGTCATTGTCGAGTGCGTCGTTCATGTTCATTCCTCTGGTAAGGCAGGCAGTCTAACCGGCGACCTGAAAACAACAAACCCCGGAGGTCCGGGGTTTGTCAGCACATTGGCGAAGATCAGTCAGCCGTCGGCTGGCCCATCGGTACAGGTTCCTTGCTGCGCCAGTGCGGCAGGGAGTTCCAGTAGCGCTCGCCCTTTTCATCGTCGTACATGCCTTCCCAGCGCGAGATGACCAGTACGGCCAGCGCGTTGCCGATCACATTCAGGGCCGTACGCGCCATGTCCATGATCCGGTCGACACCGGCAATAAACGCCAGGCCTTCCAGCGGGATACCGGCGCTGCCCAACGTTGCCAGCAGTACCACGAAGGAAACACCCGGCACACCCGCGATACCTTTGGACGTGACCATCAGGGTCAGAACCAGCATCAGCTGCGCGCCAATCGACAGGTCAATGCCGTACAACTGAGCGATGAAGATCGCTGCGATGCTCTGATAGAGCGTCGAGCCGTCGAGGTTGAACGAGTAGCCCGTCGGCACCACGAAGCTGCAGATCGCCTTCGGCGCGCCGTAGGCTTCCATTTTCTGGATCACGCGTGGCAGTACGGTTTCTGAGCTGGCGGTGGAGTAGGACAGAATCAGCTCGTCCTTGAAGATGCGCATCAGCCTGATCACCGAGAAGCCGAATGCCCGAGCGATCAGCCCCAGCACCACGAAGGCAAAGAAGGCGATGGCCACGTACACCAGAATCACCAGCTTGGCGAGCGGCAACAGGGAGGCGAAACCGAAGTTGGCGACGGTCACCGCAATCAGCGCGAACACGCCGATCGGCGCGTAGTTCATGATCATGTGCGTGACCTTGAACATGGTTTCCGAGACGCCCTGAAACAGCTTCACCAGAGGCTCACGGACCTCTGCCTGCAGGCTGGAAAGCCCGAGACCGAACAGCACTGAAAAGAAGATGATCGGCAGCATCTCGCCACGCGCCATGGCAGCAAAGATGTTGGACGGGATCAGGTTGAGAATGGTCGCGATAAACGCGTGATCATGCTGAACTTCGGCCGTTGTCTGCTGGTATTTGGAGATATCCACCGTACCCAGCGTGCTCATGTCGATACCCGTGCCCGGATGGAACACATTGGCCAGCACCAGGCCCACCAGAATGGCGATGGTGGTCACGACTTCGAAATAGAGGATGGTCTTCAGACCGATGCGCCCCAGTTTCTTGGCGTCGCCCACACCCGCGATGCCTACAATCAGCGATGCGACAACGATAGGGATAACGATCATCTTGATCAGACGAATGAAGATATCGCCCGCAGGCTGCAGGAGATTGGTGATCCACCAGGCCTTCTCGGCGCTGAAATGGTTGAGCAGCGCACCCACCGCGATACCCAGTACCAGTCCGATAAGAATCTGCCAAGCCAGACTCAGCTTTGCCTTCTTCATATTATTACCCTTGTTCAAAGTGGCTTGGGCAAGTCCAAGACCGATGCGCCGAGCGTGCTTTTCAAAGCAGTTTCAGGGCAGGGGATCCCTTTGGAAATGTCCCGAGAAGGTCACCGCAGACGAGCATCCCGGCTCTGTAGCAGGCGAAAAAAGTCGCAACTATTCCCATGGCACGCGCATACGTCTAATGCCGTAAACGACTACCTCATGCTCAATCGGCATACAAATAAGCAGAAATGTGTTGATTTATGTCGCGAGGCGAGAGGGCGATTCGGCGCGAAGGTGGCTAAAACGTCGTCTTCGGCCTGATGGAGAGAAGCGGGTTTGCAGAAAGAAGATAGCGCTGCTGAATCGATTACTCGGCGCATTTAACAGATGTACGGTAGTGAAGTGCCCAGGCCAGCTTATCCGCAGACAAGCTCATGGCCTGAGCGATTGAGTCGAGTCGCCGCCCTGTCAGCCTTTTCCTTTGGTGCGGGTCATGTGCGGACCGCTGTTTTTCTCCAGATACTCGATAATCATCCCGGCCACATCCTTGCTGGTGGTGACTTCAATGCCTTCCAGGCCAGGTGACGAGTTGACCTCCATCACCAGCGGGCCGTGATTGGAGCGCAGAATATCCACACCCGCCACACTCAAGCCCATGACCTTGGCTGCACGCAATGCAGTCATGCGTTCTTCCGGGGTGATCTTGATCAGGCTGGCACTGCCGCCACGGTGCAGGTTGGAACGAAACTCGCCCGGTTTGGCCTGACGCTTCATCGAGGCGATGACCTTGTCACCGACAACGAAGCAGCGAATATCGGCACCGCCCGCTTCCTTGATGTACTCCTGCACCATGATGTCCTGCTTGAGACCCATGAAGGCTTCAATCACCGATTCGGCTGCCGTAGCGGTTTCGCACAGCACCACGCCGATGCCCTGAGTGCCTTCCAGCACCTTGATGACCAGCGGCGCGCCGTTGACCATCTGGATCAGGTCGGGAATATCGTCAGGCGAGTGGGCAAAGCCTGTCACCGGCAAGCCGATGCCCCGACGTGACAGCAGTTGCAGCGAGCGCAACTTGTCGCGCGAGCGGGCAATGGCGACCGACTCATTGAGCGGAAACACGCCCATCATTTCAAACTGACGCAACACCGCACAGCCATAGAAAGTCACCGAGGCACCGATGCGCGGAATCACCGCATCAAAGCCCTCCAGAGGTTTGCCGCGGTAGTGGATCTGCGGCTTGTGGCTGGCGATGTTCATATAGGCGCGCAGGGTGTCGATCACCACCATCTCATGGCCACGCTCGATGCCAGCTTCGACCAGACGACGGGTGGAATACAGACGCGGATTACGCGAAAGCACAGCGATCTTCATGCAACACCTGAGGAAGTAGAGGCCGGGAACACCGGCTTGTCTTGTACGTAAGTTATGCCCGGATTGACCACCAGTTGGCCGTCGATCAGCGCTTTGGAACCCAGCAGCAGTCGATAACGCATCGACTTGCGGCAAGCCAGTGTGAATTCCACTGGCCAGATACGATCACCCAGGGCCAGCGTGGTGCGAATGACGTAACGCACCTGCGCGTGGCCGTTGGAGCTTTTAATGGTTTTCATGGCGACCAGTTGCGCCTCGCAGCGGCGATGCCGCAACTGAACCACAGTGCCCAGATGCGCGTTGAAGCGCACCCATTTCTGGCCATCGCGCTCAAAAGGTTCGATTTCGGTGGCATGCAGGCTTGACGTGCTCGCACCGGTATCGATTTTTGCCCGCAGGCCCGCCACCCCCAGGTCGGGAAGCGCTACCCACTCGCGCAGGCCGATGACTGTCAGATGGTCGAATGTTTTCAATGCAATTCCGTATGTCTCAAGACTTCTGCCAGACGTCAGGTGCTATCTGCGCCAGGGCTTTGAATGCAGGTTTGGCGAACAGATAGCCCTGCATCAGGAAAATGCCGCAATCGGCGAGAAAGTCCCGCTCCTCAACCTGCTCTATACCTTCGGCAATGAGCTTAATCCCCAAGTCCGAACACATTGTGACAACACCCCGAACAATAGCCTGACGCGCGCGATCACGATGAATGTCGCGAATCAGGTTCATGTCGAGCTTTATCAGGTCTGGCTGAAAGTCCGCGAGCAGCGTCAGCCCGGAATACCCGGCACCGAAATCATCGATGGCGGTCATGAAGCCGAACTCGCGATACTCGCGCAGAATATTGCTCAAGTGCCCGTTGTTATCCACATGCTCGCTTTCGATTGTTTCGAAAATCAAACGCTCGACAGGAAAGTCATGCTGCCTGGCGGCCTCCAGCGTGCTGCGGATACACAGCTCGGGACGATACACGGCGTTGGGCAAAAAGTTGATCGATAAACGCTCGTTCATGCCTAGTTTCGCGGCACCGGCGATGGCGGTGGTCCGACAGGCCTGATCGAAGCGGTAGCGGTTCTGGTCGTTGACCTGACTCAGAACGGACATCGCACCTTCGCCATTGGGGCCACGAACCAGCGCCTCGTGAGCGAAAATCGACTGGTCGTGAAGGTTCACGATCGGTTGATACGCGTAGTCAAACGAGAAATCCAGTTCCGGACTGCCCGTGCATCCCGCGCACCCTTTTCTGGGGGCGGTCAACGAAGTTGGAAAATCTGTCACGTCGCGCTCCATGTAGGGGTCGGGCAATGAAAAGGGGAATAGCTGTTTTTGACAAGCAAGGATCGGTTACTTCATGTTCGTGTGGGTATGTACACATCAGGCGAGCGACGCAGTCGCGTTTCCTGATGAGCCCGATAACGTTCAGACTGCTGCACTGATGAGGAATTCAAATGGCGCAAAAGCCGGAAGAAGATGACAAGGTCCGTCTGGATAAATGGCTGTGGGCCGCACGTTTTTTCAAAACACGCGCATTGGCCAAAGCAGCTATCGAAAGCGGCAAGGTGCACTGTCGCGGCGAACGTTGCAAGCCCGGCAAGGAGCCTCGTCCAGGCGACGAGTTTCAGATTCGCATGGGCTTCGATGAGCGCACGATAGTGGTCGAAGCGTTGTCCACCGTTCGCCGGGGTGCGCCTGAGGCGCAGACGCTGTATAGCGAGACACCGGACAGCATCGCCAAAAGAGAACGCGCGGCCGCTCAGCGCAAGGCTGGCAACCTGGGTGTAACTACCGACGGAAAGCCCACCAAGAAGCAACGCCGGGAGCTTTTTGGTTTCCGTGCCAGCCACAACAACGACTGAAAACAGCGCATGGCGGCTCCGGCGATCAGCCCGAACGGCCAACCCGCTTGGAAGCGCACCGGATAGCTCCTAAAATGCCGGTCAATCCGCATGGCCACGGCGCTTTCGAGTGCCGGACGGTGCTTGCTCAGCCGCGTGCCATCCACTGTCATTACTTCAGATACCTTCCCTATGCATGATTTACCGGACACCGATTTCACCCAGCGCTTCATCTTCGACGAAAGCGACGTTCGTGGAGAGCTGGTAGCCCTTGAACGCAGTTATGCCGAAGTACTCGCCAAGCACCCGTACCCGGAGCCGGTCGCGCAGTTGCTGGGAGAACTGATGGCTGCCGCCGCTCTGCTGGTCGGCACCCTCAAGTTCGACGGACTGCTGATTTTGCAGGCGCGCTCCAGCGGCGCTGTACCGCTGCTGATGGTCGAATGCTCCAGCGAACGTGAGCTGCGCGGTATCGCCCGCTATGACGAAACGCTCATCACGCCAGACGCGGGCCTGCAGGACCTGATGCCTGATGGTTCGCTGGCATTGACTGTCGACCCGCACAAGGGCAAGCGCTATCAGGGCGTTGTGGCGCTGGATGGCGTCGACCTGTCGGAAAGCCTCTCTAACTACTTCGTGATGTCCGAGCAGTTGGGCACCCGTTTCTGGCTCAAGGCTGACGGTCATCGCGCCCGCGGCCTGCTGCTGCAGCAACTGCCTGCCGCACAGATCACCGACCCGGAAGAGCGCGATGCCAGCTGGGAACATGTCATTACCCTCGCCAGCACCCTGACTGCCGAAGAAATGCTCGGCCTGGACAACCAGACCATTTTGCATCGCCTGTATCACGAAGACCCGGTGCGCCTGTTCGACGCTCAGCCAATCTGTTTCCGCTGCAGTTGCTCGCGCGAGCGCTCGGCCAACGCACTGGTCAGTCTTGGCCTGGAGGACGCGCAGCAACTGGTCATCGAGCACAACGGCAGCATCGAGATCGACTGTCAGTTCTGCAACGAGCGCTACCTGTTCGATGCCACTGACGTTGCACAGCTGTTTGCTGGCGGCGGTGTCGATTCGCCATCTGACACGCGCCATTGATCAACGCGTAAAGCCCCTCAGAATACGGTATGGGCCCTTGTAATGCTGTTCTGACAGGAGGGTCCTACCATTTCTGGGCATTTCTGGCATAATCCGGCCCACTTTTACGCTGTAGTAGTGGTTGTTTTTTTACTACAAAACCGTTTGGAGCACTCGGCTACAGGCCGACGGGGAACCTCATGACGCAAATCAACAACGCTGTGCACACCGATCTGAGCACCGACGAACTGGTCAAGGAAGCCCTTGCCCGTAACGAAGGCGTACTTTCCGACACTGGCGCACTGGTTGTGGAGACAGGCCATCGTACTGGCCGTTCGCCGGTCGATCGTTTCATTGTTGAAGAGCCGAGCACCCAGGACGCCATCGCCTGGGGCCCGATCAACCGCAAGTTTCCGGCCGAGAAATTCGACGCCTTGTGGAACCGTGTCGGTGCATACCTGGCCGAGCGCGAGCGCTTCGTTTCCCACGTTCATGTAGGCTCCGATCCTGCGCACTACCTGCCCGTCAAGATGACCACCGAAACTGCGTGGCACAACCTGTTCGGCCGTTGCCTGTTCATCAACCCTGAACAGTACAACCCGGCTGGCAAGGACGAGTGGGAAATCCAGAACGCGCCATGGTTCGTTTGCGACCCTGAGCGTGACGGCACCAACTCCGACGGCACCGTGATCATCAACTTCGCAGCCCGCAAGGTGCTGATCGCAGGCATGCGTTATGCCGGCGAAATGAAGAAAGCCATGTTCTCGGTGCAGAACTTCCTGCTCCCGGCTTCCGACGTTCTGCCGATGCACTGCGCAGCCAACATGGGCGAAGAGGGCGATGTAACCCTGTTCTTCGGCCTGTCCGGCACCGGCAAGACCACCCTGTCCGCCGATGAAAGCCGTTACCTGATCGGTGACGACGAGCACGGCTGGGGCGAAGGCGTGGTGTTCAACATCGAAGGCGGTTGCTATGCCAAGTGCATCGACCTGTCCGAGAAGAACGAGCCGGTCATCTGGAAAGCCATTCAGCACGGCGCCGTACTGGAAAACGTCGTACTCGATCCGGTCACCAAAAAAGCCGACTACGCCGACAGCAGCCTGACCCAGAACAGCCGTGCGGCCTACCCGCGTGAACTGATCGAAAAACGCGCACCGAAAAACCTCGGCGGCGAGCCAAACGCCGTGATCTTCCTGACCTGCGACCTGACCGGCGTCCTGCCACCGGTGTCGATCCTCAGTGAAGAACAGGCTGCCTACCACTTCCTGTCGGGTTACACCGCACTGGTCGGTTCGACCGAAATGGGTTCGGGTTCGGGCATCAAGTCCACCTTCTCCACCTGCTTCGGCGCCCCGTTCTTCCCGCGTCCGGCTGGCGAATACGCTGAATTGCTGATCAAGCGCATCCGCGGCTTCAAATCCAAGGTCTACCTGGTCAACACCGGCTGGACCGGCGGTGGCTACGGCGTCGGCAAGCGCTTCAACATCCCGACCACCCGTGGCGTGATCGCAGCCATCCAGAGCGGCGCACTGATCGGTGCAGAAACCGAGCACCTGGACACCATCAACCTCGACGTACCGAAATCGGTACCCGGCGTCGACACCGGCCTGCTCAACCCACGCAACACCTGGGCTGACAAAGCTGCCTACGACGAAGCCGCCAAGGCCCTGGCTGGCCTGTTCGTGGAGAACTTCAAGAAGTTCGACGTGAGCGACGCCATCAAGGCTGCGGGTCCGAAGTTGTAATTAGCGTCCTCTAAAAAAACCGCCTTCATCAGGCGGTTTTTTTTGGTCCTGGAATTGAGTACTTGATATAGAACCGTTCAGATTGCGACTCGACGATTGAATAGCGTCCGCACAACCTCCGTGTAAATATCAGCGTTGGCGTCAGTCATTTATTATCTTGCCTGTAGGTAGGGCCCGGCTTTATTACAAACTTCTTTACCAGAGCATTGAGTTCTTTACCGGGGTAGAGATCAAGGCACTTCAATAAATAAAACTTTACGCCCTTTACTTCAGAGTCAATCAGAGGGCTCGTACAGTCTCTGGCTAAATCCTTATCAATGAGCGCTTCCACTGCATCAGGGCTTCTCTAATATCCGTAATAAGCCCATTCGTATGAGGACCAAAATTATAGGGGAAGCCTTGCCCGAATCCACTCCAAGCGTGTAGGAGGCATAGTGATTGCGTGATCTTTCTGCTCCTTGTCGTCTTGATAGGTAATACTGCTTTCAGAAAACTTAAGCGGCTCATGTCCGGGCTGGCCGTCCCAAAAGATCCTATAGTATCTCCTGGCTAACAGCTCGCCTTGATCGTCGAAGATAGTCAGCCGGACCCTCTCCATGCCATCGCCATTAAAAAGACTGTTGTTGAGTCCGGCTCCGCAAATATTTATTATAAATTTCTCATTGTCGAAGTTTTTTGTGCCTCCGTTTAATTCTTTAGTGTGGTTGTAGCTCTGGCAGTCAGTATTGTCTAGCACGTTAAATGCAGTGGAGTAAATAACCAAAGCAATAAATATAAAAACAAAGAAGAAAAAAGACCTGAGGTACATTTTTCTTACATGGGCTCTGAGGGTTTGCATAATGTATCCAGCTTTATGATAATAGGCTTTTTTAGTTTATGTATTTCAGGTCTGCTGTAAATCATAAAATCGCCACCCCGACCATGCTTTTCTCTCCACTCACTATAAGAGCTATTGTACACAGGCCAGTAAACATCTTTTTCCATAAATTTTCTGACAATACCTGTTCTTTTATCTACTGGCTTGTCAATCTGGCCGCCAGGCAAATCGTCCCAATTGATTTTAGTTTCAGTTATAGGAGTATTACCCATATTAGTATGAATTTTCTTACCGTCAACAAGATCACTGACAACGGCAGAGTAGGAAAGAATCATGTCATTTTTGTTCCAGTGCCCTAGATATTGACTATTGCCATCATTTTTGTCGTTAAAGGAATAGTTATCTTTCAGGTAGGTATATACACTAGTAATGGTCGCCGTAGCTTCAGCGCAAAAAGTTTTGGTTCTGGCTGTATCGTCATATCTGTAAAATTTTTCCACAGCAACTTCAACCCTGCCAATAGCAGCATAGATATTAAAATTTCCTAGCGTGGCAGTGAGGTCAGTTAAACTCATGCCGTCAAGAGTGTTACTTGTTGATATTGCCTGAAACTGAATTTGCCAGTCAATATGAAACTGCCTGATATCCCCTATCCAAGGAGACGTATCAAAGGAAAGATTTGCTGCCGAACTAGAATCATCGAATTTATTTTTTACATGCTTGAGGATTTTTTGTTTAGCACCTGCAATTGCTTTTTCAGAATGAATTTTTTCTTCAATTAATTCATTAAATTTTTCTGCTACGCTTCCATACTTAAAAGCCCATTTTAATGTCACTGTTGTGTCATTAATGGGTTGAACTGAATTGGGTTGGTCATTGTAGATATGCTTAGGGCTAGCGAACCACCGTTTGGCGATCTTGGCAGCTGTCGGCCAACCTATTTTGTCCATGGCCAAAGGAATATCCTGAAGATCAAACTCTGGAAGCTTTTCCTTATCTTCCGCATCGCGCTCTCGCGTATAGGGCTTTGAGGGTTTAGTTTCCCCGGAGGATGGTTTATTATTTTTAACTTCAGTAAGCGATCTCTTACCTCCCGCTTCTGTTTGTTGCGCCATACGTTGCTCTTTACTGCGCTCTGTGGGCTTTAAGACTGCTTGACCAGGCGCGCAACGATTATAGGAGATTTTTTGCGGAGTATTGATGGGGACAGCCCCCTCTAGGCCATCATTTTCTTTCCATACTTTGCCACGAAAAATAGACCGTTTCATCGTGTAGTAAGGTATTTTCTTTACGTCAGCCATAAACCCGTTCCTTGGTAAAACAATAAAATCCCAAATCCGCTCAGCACCTCTCGCGCAGCGGCAGAACTGCCGGAGCAACGTAATGCAGATCTGCATTGTTTAGCCTGTGTACCCAAACCGTCAATTTCGCTGCGCACCGGAGTATCGATTCTCTCTCTCCATGTGACTCGATTAACATTGTGAGCCCGCACGTCCGCGACGTTTGACCACATGATGGATGGCCTAGCCTATGCCGTTCATGCGTCGAAAAATCTGCTCATATGGCTATCGCTTCGGCCACAGCGCATTAGGCCAGTGATCAGCTCAATCGCGGCGGTCGGGAGTTGTCCACGGCCGGGGTTGGAGGGGCAAGACTGAATGCCTGATTCAACGGCAACCGTCGTAACTGCGAGGTCGCCGGAGCCATGTTGTAATTAAACATCTCCGTGTCCGTCCCCACATACGGACCCCGTAAATGCTCATGGAAATGCCTCGACTTGTCGGGGCGTTTGCTTGTCTGGAATACTCATTTCTATTTGTGACGATGGCAAGGAGGTGGTTTGTGACAGCGACCGGAATTCAGGTACGTCGTTTTGTGCCGAACGATGAGCAAGGTGTGTCGGCATTGATCCTGCCCATCCAGCGTGAAGAATTCGGTATCCCCATCACCGCCGAGGATCAGCCTGATCTGAAGGCGATTCCCACGTTTTACCAGACCGGCACAGGTGATTTCTGGGTCGCGGTGCAAGGTGATCAGGTCGTCGGCAGCATCGCGCTCAAGGACATCGGCTCTGGGCAGGCAGCGCTGCGCAAGATGTTCGTTGCCGCGCCGTTTCGCGGCAAAGAGTTCTCGATTGCAGCCAGGCTGCTGGACTGCTTGATCAAGGAGTCCAGCAGCAGGGGCGTTACTGAGGTGTTCCTGGGCACGACCGACAAGTTTCATGCCGCGCATCGCTTCTACGAGAAGCACGGCTTTCGGGAGATCGAGAAAAAGGACCTGCCAGCGAGCTTTCCGCTGATTGCGGTGGACAGCAAGTTTTATACGTTGGCCCTGAGCCACGACTAATGAAATGGCCGTTTTGTCGGCGAGCGGCAATTCGGCAGGACGCCGACAGCAATACCGGGCACGCGAAACCGCGTGCTCCGTCGTAGGCGCTCAAGCCTCCTGAATATCTGACTGGCTTTTCAGCGCGTTGAAAATGTCCATGGCCGAGCTGTCGTCCGATGTGATGAGCGCGGCGTAATTGGCGGGGTATTGTGCTTTTTCTATGGGTGGCAGCTGGTCGTAGTGGGCGAGAAGCATGACCAGCGTTTGAGTACTTTTGCCGGTTTCGTTGTATTCGTCGGTATAGCGTTTACACATCGCCCTGTTCCAGTTTTCCTGTTGAACATGGTTTTCGGACGAAGCCGCGCTTCTCTCATTAATGGTGAAGTCGCCACTTTCGTCATACATAACCAACCTCAATTGATCCTGAGATAAGCCTGCGAACGGGTTGGTGCCTGATCCATTCTTGAACGAAGTCGCTTGTATGGCTCTTTCGAGCAATGCAGGGTCGTCCGTATCCGGAATCTCTGCGTCGTGCAGTTTCCTATTGGCGTGATAGCTGTTGCCTGCAATTTTGTCACTAATACTGTTTGCCAGAGACCTCAGGCTTTTGAAGTCAAGACTGCTGTCGCGAGCCTGAGCTCGTGCGGCACTACTACTTAATTGACTGGACAATGTCGAGAAGGTGGCACCGTCAATAGCAGATGCAGAGTCAAGTTCTTTCAGGCTGGAGTTTAAAGTCGTGGCGGAGGTGCTTTTCTCGACAGTCGTTAGTGCAGTTTTATGGGTGAGGTGTGTGAGGGATGTTGTATCAATCATGCTGCGTCCTCGCGGCAGAGGCCAATCCATGGCTTTATATTCACTCTTTATATCGGCCCAGCCAGACACCGCTTTAGTTTTCCGCTGAAAAGCGTGCGTATCAAAATGCGACACGCACGCTCCGGGGGCTTATTTCATGGTGAATTCAGCAGCCCACGCGTAGGTGGACAGATTGGTGGCGCGAGACGTCGCCGCGCAGACAGCGCCGCCTTCAGAATTTGCAGTCCGGTTCCATTTCGGCACCTTGGCCCCGCCTGCACCGGGAAGCTTTATGAAGGTGGTCGAGAATACGCAAACCTTGGAACCCATGACGTAGCGAACACTGGCGTAGCTGGTATCCGGTGATAGAGTGCTTTGCATCGAGTAAGTATCTGAACCTCCCGGGGGGACTGCAGAGTTAATCGGTGATTTAGCATTCAGCCTGGCAGAGATCTCATTACGCGTAACGGGTTTATACTCCGCCACCTCAGAGCCCAGATTTTTAAATGTAACAGTGACTGCTGGTCCCGCTTGCGCCGTAACGCTGATGCACAGTGTTGCAAAAGCAAGGGAGGCCAATAAGGTCTTGTCGTTTTTCATAGGGAATAGTCCTTGAGTAAATGAGTAACTTCATAGCGTTTTAAATAAGATAAAAGCGCGACGAAACGGGGCAGCGGTCGTTCGTGCCCACATGGATCGTTCAGCTTTTAGAGTGTCGCGGAGGGATAGGCAGGGCGTGCGCACAGTGAATGCGTCGGTCAGATAAAGTACCTCCAGTCAATATAATAAATAAACGTTAAAGCGATGCATGAAGCGTACCGCTATCTTGCTGTGCTCGTCAGGAGCAAATTTTTACTTGCTGACATTTGTTGTGTTTTTTAACACAAGCGACACGGAAGGCAAGTAGGAAATTTCTGATTCTTCGTGCATTGGCGAAAGATATTTTTTATTCTTGTCTTTTAGCGCTGCATTGGATTAACTGCGCTGGCGAGAGCTAAACATGTAAGTATATTGCGCCCTGCAAGACTGAAGGGCGCAATAGCTTTCTTCACGTCACTGCATAAAACTTGCGCACATACCCCGTGCTGGTCCATTTGCAAGGCGCGCCCTGGGCGACGAATACGGTATCGCCTGTGTTCACGGTCAGGCTAGGGCCGTTTTCCAGGCTCAACACTACGCTGCCTTCGATCAGGTTCATCAGCTCATGGATTTTGTGCGGGCGCGAGATGCGCTCGTAGGGTGTGGAGTCCCAGACGCCGATACGCAAAGTGCTTGCGGTGTCTTCAAACAGGTTGTTGCTGCGGCACTGCGGCAGCGCGCTGATCATGATCGCCGGGTCTGGCGGTGAGGACGGTGTGAGCATGGCGAGGCGGTCCAGAGCGGTAATACCGGGTTTGTCGGGGCCATTGGCCTGAGTGGATACGCAGAACGCCCAGAGGCTGTCCGGTTGCGCTTCGATACGTACTTGCGTGCCACGACCGATCACGGCACTTTCGCCGGTGCTGATGGTGATGCTGCCGGTGCCAGAGGTCAGCGTGACGCTGCCGCGATGCATCACCAGCATTTCGGTGTAGGGGTAGGCCTCTATCGAGAGTGCCGTACCCAATTCAACGATGCCAGCCGCAATACCCTGTTCATCGACAAATGCCGTGCGGCGGCCACTGTCGAACGGGTCATGCGCATCAATGGGGCCGTTGGTGAATTCGGTATCTACCGGGCTGAGGTCAGCGCGGGCCAATAGCAGGACTGTGGGGTGGGGCATTGGGTTGGGCTCCTGGATGAGAATTTATGATTCATCGATGATCGTTCCAACGCGGTGCGCTTGGCGTTATACCCAACTTTTGTGGGAGCGGCCCGGGCGACGCTTCGCTCGTTCGCGAAAGGGCCGGTATATTCTTCGAAAATATATCGCTTGAATTATCGTCTTCGCGAACAAGTTCGCTCCCACTGCAGGTTTCTGCCCAGCCTGCCACTGCGGTTTCAGCCCCGCTTTTAGAGCTCATCCGCACTTTTGTGTAACGCTGAGCGCAGAGCATTGGCACGATGATGTTTTTCCGGGCGATCAGCCGATCGCCTGGGTAATCAGCGCAAACTGGCGCACGCCCTGGCTGGCTTGCGGAACTGCGCCCATGCTCATGCAGGTCACGCTATCGACACGCTTGAGGCCGGCTTCGTCCAGCCAGTCGGCCAGGCCGCAGTCGGTCGGGATGTCGATGCGTACAAAGGCGTAAGGCACTTTGGCCAGCAGTTGCTCGATCATGTGCCTGGCCTGTTCCACCGTCTGGGCGACGACAGGGCCGATGCACAGGCCACGGCCGAACGGGCGCAACAGGGCAAAAGCCTGCAACTGGCCATCGCGTTCGATGCCGACTGCGTGCTCAAGGTTATTCAGCACATCGCCCAGCGTTACCGAACGGTCCATACCCGAACCGGCATTGGCCAGTTCCAGCACGCGAGCATGGTCAGCCTCGCTCAACGCACGACTGCTTTCCTGTGCTTTCAATGCAGTTGTGTCAGGCAGTTGTGCCTGCCCCTGACGCTGTTGAACCTCACCAAAACTGACGAAGCCCATTTTTTCGTACAGCGGGGCGCCGGCAAGTGTTGCATTGAGGATGGCGGTGCGTGGAGGCACGCAGCCGACAGCAAGCTCCATCAATTTGCGGCCAATGCCCTTGCCTTGATAGTCGTCGCTGACAATCACCAGACCGATAGTGGAAAACTCGCCCTGATGGCAGGCGAAGGCACTGCCGATCAAGCGACCGTTGTGTACTGCAACAAAGCCTTGGGCGACCCGTTGCAGCATGGCCCAGTCTTCCAGTCGATGCGGCCACTTCAGGGCAATGGATAACTCATGAGCGTTACCGACATCGGCTGCGGTCATGGGGCGAAATTCAAAGTCGAGGCGTTGCTGAGCGAGCATGACGTGTCTCCGTCCAGAAGGATGCACCGGCAAATAAAAGGCTGCGGCAGGCTTGCTGTATCCCACCTGCTGCGGGCGCTGACAAGAGGCCTGCAAGCATTCGGCAGATTCCACAAACCGCCGTTCGCCAGACCACAGTTACTGCTTAAATCGGGTGGGCACCCGGCAGCAAATGCTTGTGGTTTTTCTTCGGTTTCAGGCTCTTTATATAGCCGCCGGAATTTGCTGCTCGCAGATCACTGACGCGGCGCAGTTTCTGCGGTGCAAACCCGCGTGTTTGAGCCCGAGCGCCCTGAAAAGGGTCAAAAAAGCGCCGAAAACCGGGCTCTGCCCAAGGCTGGAGCGCCCCGCAAAGTCTGCTGAGCGCGCACCTCAAAACGGTGGTTTCTATCAAGCAGCCATCACTTTTAACGCCATATGCTGATTTCACGGTGTTGTAATGAGGTTGTGCTGCAGCGTGCATCACCGCCCTTGGAAATGAGGCCGGATTGCTCGTCATGCCATGACCTCAACGAACTTTCAGGACCGCACACAATGAGCTTTCTTCGACCAAAATTCATTACGTTCGACTGCTACGGCACGTTGACCAATTTCCACATGGGCACCATGACGCGCGAGCTCTTCGCCGACCGCGTACCGGCCGAACATATGGATCAGTTCGTCAAGGATTTTTCGGCGTATCGTCTGGATCAGGTCATGGGTGACTGGATGCCGTACGACGAAATTCTCAAGGTTGCACTGGCTCGCACCTGCAAGCGCTGGAACGTTGAATACCGCGAAGAAGGCCAGCTGTATTACGACGCCGTGCCGACCTGGGGCCCACACGCCGATGTGCCCGCCGGTCTGTCGAAAATCGCCGACAAGATCCCGTTGGTGATTTTCTCCAACGCCAGCGACAGCCAGATCATGTCCAACGTCGAAAAGCTCGGCGCGCCGTTCCACAAGGTGTTCACCGCTGACCAGGCCAAGGTCTACAAGCCACGTCTGGCTGCGTTCGAGTTCATGCTCGACAACCTGGGTTGCGGCCCGGAAGACATCTTGCATGTGTCTTCAAGCTTCCGTTACGACCTGTTTTCCGCACACGACATGAAAATCAAGAACAAGGCATTCGTGGCTCGCGGTCATGAACAGCCAGCCAACAGCTTCTACGAATACCACCAGATCCCGGACATTGGCGGGCTGGCCGGGCTGGTCGGCCTTTAAACCGGACAACTTGCGCAACACCGGCATTTTTCAAGGTGCTCTTCTATGAGTGACAAGGGGAACAGAATGCGCAGTGAGTCTTACTGGCTCGATACGGCTCCAGACTTTACCGGCGCGCAGGACGGCGCAGTGGAGGGGCAGGCTGACGTTGTGGTGGTCGGTGGCGGTTTCACCGGTCTTGCGGCGGCGCGTGCATTGGCCTTGAAAGGTGCCAGCGTAGTGGTTCTGGAAGCTGGCCGGGTGATCGGCGAAGCGTCGGGCCGCAACGGCGGACAGTGCAATACCGGTGTGGCTCAGGACTACGCATCGTTGAGCGCGACCCTGGGGGCCGATCAGGCCCGCGAGTATTACAAGGCTTATGAAAGTGCGGTGCAGAGCGTGGTCACGGTGATCGAGCAGGAAAACATCGCCTGCGACATCAAGCGTAACGGCAAGCTCAAGCTGGCGGCCAAGCCAGGACATTACGAAGGACTGGCGCGTACCTGCGAGCTGATTCGTCGTGAGGTGGATGCCGACGTAGAGTTGCTGTCCGCAGAGGACGTGCGCGGCGAAATCGATTCAAACGAATTCCACGGCGGCCTTTTGCAGCGCAACGGTGTGCAGATGCACGTTGGCCGTTTCGGCCTGGGCCTGGCCGATGCAGCCGTGCGCCACGGCGCAAAGGTGTATCAGGGTGCCACGGTGAAGGACTGGAAAGCCAACCGTGGCGGCTTCGTAGTCAACACCTCGAAAGGCTCCATTCAGGCCGGGCAGGTGTTACTGGCGACCGGTGCCTGCCAGCACGGCGGGTTGGGCTGGTATCGCCGACGCATCGTGCCGGTCGGCAGTTTCGTCATCGTTACCGAAGTGTTGCCGCAGGCGCTGATTGACCAGCTGTTTCCCAACCAGCGCGCTTACGTGACCAGCCGTTTGATCGGCAACTATTTCCGTCTGACCCCGGACAACCGCCTGCTGTTCGGCGGGCGGGCACGCTTCGCCATGTCCAATAGCAGTTCCGATGCCAAGAGCGGCAAGGTGCTGCAAGCGGCGATGGTGCAGATGTTCCCGCAACTGGCGCACGTCAAGGTCGACTACTGCTGGGGCGGACTGGTGGACATGACGTCCGACCGTCTGCCGCGTGCAGGCGAACACAACGGCGTCTTCTACTCGATGGGCTACAGCGGCCATGGTGTGCAGATGTCGGTGCACATGGGGCGGGTGATGGCTGAGGTCATGGAAGGCAAGGCGTTGGCCAATCCCTGGAAAGACCTGAACTGGCCAGCCATTCCCGGCCACTTCGGCAAGCCGTGGTTTCTGCCGCTGGTAGGCGCGTATTACCGCTATCAGGACAGCCGCCACTGAGTTTTTGTTTAACCGTCGTGTGTGCTTGAAGGACGCTCCGGCCAACCGTGAGCAACTCGGAATTTCCCCTTTTCGACAGGTAGAACTGATATGGCTGACAAAAAAACCGACTCCCAGCTGATCACAGGCCAAGACAGCCTGCGTGTTTTCGAAGGTCTCAATCGTGGTCTGTCGCGGCGCGATGCGCTGCGTATGCTGGGTGTTGCAGGTGTGGTTGCGGCGGGCTCCACCAGCCTGTTCGGTGCAGCGGGCAAGGTTTTTGCCGATGACGCCGATGCGCCTGTCAAAGGCAAGCCAGGCGGGCGCATTCGTGTAGCGGGCATGTCCAGCTCCACCGCTGACACACTTGATCCGGCCAAAGGCGCGCTGTCTACCGACTACGTTCGCCATTTCATGTTCTACAACGGTCTGACCCGTTTCGACAGCCATCTGGTTCCGCACATGGAGCTGGCCGAAAAGATCGAAAGCGACAACGCCACGGTCTGGACCGTAACCCTGCGCCAGGGCGTGACCTTCCACAACGGCAAGGCATTGACCGCTGGCGACGTGGTGTTCTCCCTGTCGCGCCACAAGGACCCGGCCACCGGTTCTAAAGTCCTGCCGCTGATGGCGCAGTTTTCCGAGATCAAGGCCACCGGCCCGCTGGAAGTACAGATCACCCTCAGCTCGCCAAACGCCGAGTTGCCATCGATCCTCGCGGTTTCGCACCTGCTGATCGTGCCCGAAGGCACGACAGATTTCAGCAAGGGCATCGGTACCGGCCCGTTCACCGTCAAGGAATTCAACCCTGGCGTGCGTTCGGTCAGTGCGCGCAACCCTAACTACTGGAAACCAGGCCTGCCGTACCTGGACGAGATCGAATTCATTGCCATTGCCGACGAGCCGTCACGCGTCAACGCGCTGCTGTCCGGCGACGTGCACATGATCAACGAGGTCAACCCGCGCTCCACCACACGCATCGCGGCCAGTGCCAAGCACCGCGTTGTGGATGCGCCGTCCGGCAACTACACCGACCTGATCATTCGCCAGGACCAGATGCCCGGCAAGAGCCCGGAATTCACCGAGGCCATGAAGTACCTGCTGGACCGTGAGCAGGTCAAATCGGCCGTGTTCCGTGGCTATGCCCGCGTCGGTAACGACCACCCGATTGCGCCCGGCTCGCGTTACTTCAACACTGACCTGCCGCAACGCGCCTATGACCCGGAAAAGGCCAAATTCCTGCTCAAGAAAGCCGGCATGGAAAAAATCACCATGGCCGTAGCGGCATCGCCTGCTGCGACCGGTTCGGTGGACATCGCCGTGCTGCTGCAACAGTCGGCAAAACAGGCCGGGCTGACGCTCAACGTCAACCGCCTGCCGAGCGATGGTTACTGGTCCAACCACTGGATGAAGCACCCGCTGAGCTTCGGCAACATCAACCCGCGACCGAACGCCGACGTGATCTTCTCGCAGTTCTTCCAGTCCTCGGCACCGTGGAACGAATCCGGCTGGAAAAACGATCAGTTCGACCAGTTGCTGCTGCTGGCCCGCGGGGAAACCGACGACGCCAAGCGCGCCAAAATGTACGGCGACATGCAGACCCTGGTAAGCCAGAACTGCGGCATCGGCATCCCCGTGTTCATCAGCAACATCGACGGCGTGGACAAGCGCGTTCAGGGCTATTCCAGCAACCCGCTGGGCGGCTTCATGGGCTACATGTTCAGCGAGCAGGTTTGGCTGGACGCGTAAATGCAACGCTGAACCGAGCAGGAGGATGCAGATGAATAGCAACACACTCTGGTTGATCGTGCAGCGCTTCGGCGCGGCGATCGTGACGTTGTTGATCGTTTCCATCGTGGTCTTCGCCATTACGGCGGTGTTGCCTGGAGACGCGGCACAACAGGCCCTTGGGCAATTCGCGACGCCTGAACAGGTCGCCGCATTGCGTACAAAACTGGGCCTGGATCAGCCAGGTGTGGTGCGTTATCTGCATTGGTTGACCAACCTGCTCGGCGGCAACTTCGGTGAGTCAGTGTCCAACGCGATGCCGGTGTCCGAGCTGATTGCCGGGCGCTTTCCGAAAACCCTGATGCTGTCGGCAACCACCGCGCTGGTCTCGGTACCGCTAGCGCTGGCACTGGGCATTGGCGCAGCGATGTACCGCGGCAGCCGCCTTGATGGGGCGCTGAGTTTCATCACGCTGACCCTGGTGGCGGTGCCCGAATTTCTGGTGGCCACCCTGGCGGTGCTGATTTTCGCCGTTAACCTGGGCTGGCTATCGGCGTTGTCGTATGGCGGTGACGTCAGCTCGCCGTGGCAATTCATGCGCACTTACGCGTTGCCGGTGATGACGCTGTGCTGCGTGATCGTGGCGCAAATGGCGCGTATGACCCGCGCTGCGGTCATCGACCAACTGGACAGCCCGTATGTGGAAATGGCCCGCCTCAAGGGCGTCAGCCCGGTGCGTATCGTGCTGCGCCACGCCTTGCCCAACGCTATCGGGCCCATCGTCAACGCGGTGGCGCTGAGCCTTTCCTACCTGCTGGGTGGGGTGGTTATCGTTGAAACCATCTTCAACTATCCCGGCATCGCCAGCCTGATGGTCGATGCTGTAACCAACCGTGACATGGCGTTGGTTCAAGGCTGCACCATGCTGTTCTGCTCCGCTTACCTGGGTCTGGTGCTGATGGCCGACCTGTGTGCAATTCTTTCCAATCCGAGGCTGAGAACCCAATGACTCAATTCATTGCGAAATCGACGCCTGAAGCGCCGGCACCGGTGCTGCGCAAAAAAGCGTCCCGCCCCACCTCATGGCTTGGCCTGCTGGGCGCAACGGTCTGCTTCATCTGGCTGATGGTCGCGCTGTTCGGTCCTTGGCTTGCGCCGCATGCTGTCGGCGAAGTAGTTTCCGACAACATGTTTGAAAACATGAGCGCGCTTTATCCGTTCGGCACTGATTACCTGGGCCGCGACATGCTCAGCCGGGTGCTGATCGGCGCGCGCTTCACGGTGGGCCTGGCGCTGATTTCGGCGGTGCTGGCCAGCGGCATCGGCACGCTTTGCGCGCTGTTGTCAGTGGTCGCGCCAAAATGGCTGGACGAAATCATCAGTCGCCTGATGGACGCGTTCATCTCGATCCCCAGCAAAATGCTGGCGCTGATCATGGTCTCGGCGTTTGGCTCGTCCGAGGTGCTGCTGATCTGTACGGCGGTATTGAGCTACACGCCGGGAGCGTTTCGTATCGCGCGCAGCCTGGCGGTGAATATCGAAGCGCTGGAATACGTGCAAGTGGCGCGCACACGCGGCGAGGGTCGTATCTACATTGCCTGCCGGGAAATTCTGCCGAACATGCTCAACCCGGTCATGACCGACCTGGGGCTGCGTTTTGGCTTCATCGTGTTACTGCTCAGCGGCATGAGCTTTCTGGGGCTTGGTGTGCAGCCGCCCGATGCCGACCTTGGCTCGCTGGTACGCGAGAACATCGGCGGACTGAGTCAAGGCGCGCCGGCCATCGTGATCCCTGCGCTGGCCATCGGCACCCTGACCATCGGTGTCAACCTGTTCATCGACCGGCTCGCCTCACGGCGCGGTCGCCGCTCGGGAGGGCATTGAAAATGAGCCAGTTGATTCGTGTGCAAGACCTGCGCGTGGTTGCCGATGGCGATCAGGGCGAGCTGGAAATCGTCAAAGGCGTCAGCTTCGCGCTGGAAAAAGGCGAAGTGCTGGCGTTGATCGGCGAGTCCGGTTCCGGCAAGACCACCATCGCGCTGGCCCTGTTGGGGTATGCCCGACGCGGCTGCAAACTGGCCGGCGGTGTGGTTCAGGTGGGCGAGCACGACATGCTCAGCCTGCCCGAAAGCCAGTTGCAGGGCCTGCGCGGCAACCGTGTTTCCTACATCGCGCAAAGTGCCGCGGCGGCTTTCAACCCGGCCAAAAAACTTATTGATCAGGTTATCGAAGGCGCGCTGATTCATGGTCTGGGCAGTCGTGCAGACCTGCAAGCCAAGGCCGTAGAACTGTTCCGCGACCTGGCCTTGCCCAACCCGGAAAGCATCGGCCAGCGTTATCCGCATCAGGTTTCGGGCGGTCAGTTGCAGCGCGTGATGGCAGCCATGGCGCTGATCAGCGACCCGTTGCTGGTGATCCTCGACGAGCCGACCACGGCGCTGGACGTCACCACGCAGATCGACGTGCTACGCGCCTTCAAGCGGGTGGTGCGCGAGCGCGGTGCAACGGCGGTCTATGTCTCCCACGACCTTGCCGTCGTGGCGCAGATGGCTGATCAGATCGTGGTGCTCAATGGCGGGGGGATTATCGAGCAGAGCAGCACTGCAGCGCTGCTCAAAGGCCCGGAAGACGCCTACACCCGCAGCCTGCTGGCAGCGGCGCGGCCCGACAAAGTACTGAAACCGGCCAGCGAAGTGGTCAAGGACAGCACGCTGTTGACCATCAAGGGCCTGACGGCGGGCTATGGCAAAAAGAACCTGCAAGGCATGCCGATGATTCGCGTGCTGGAAGACATCGACCTGACCATTCGCCGTGGCCAGGCCATTGGCGTGATCGGCGAGTCCGGTTCGGGCAAGTCGACCCTGGCCCGTGTGGTCGCCGGTCTTCTGGACCCGGCGCACGGCAGCCTGACATTCGACGGTGCCGACTTGTCCGGCACCTTGGCGGGACGCACCGAAGAGCAATTTCGGCGCATCCAGATGGTGTTCCAGAACGCCGACACCGCGCTCAACCCGATGCACAGCATCAGCGCAATTCTGGCGCGCCCGCTGAAGATGTATTTCGGCCTGAAGGGCAAAGCCCTGCGCGATCGCATCGACGAACTGATGGACCTGGTGCGCCTGCCCCGTGAACTGGCAGAGCGGCGCCCCAACGAACTGTCGGGTGGCCAGAAACAACGCGTCAACCTGGCCCGCGCGCTGGCGGCCAAGCCGGACCTGATCCTCTGTGATGAAGTGACCTCAGCGCTGGATACCGTGGTGGGCGCGTGCATCCTTGAACTGCTCGGCGAACTGCGCCGCAAGCTGGGTGTTTCCTACCTGTTCATCAGCCATGACATTTCCACCGTCCGCGCGCTGTGCGACGACATTGTGGTGATGTACAGCGGCCACAAGGTCGAAGAGGGCAGCCGCGAAGCGTTCAGCCGTGTGCCGTTCCATCCGTACACCGACCTGCTGGTGCACTCAGTGCCAGAACTGCGTCAGGGCTGGCTGGAAACCTGTGGTGTGACCAGCGGCAAGCTGCCACCCATCAGCGCCCCGGCCAACAACCCCGAACTGTGTACCTTCCTCAACCGTTGCCCGGCCCGTGTCGAAGGCCTGTGCAACAAGACTGCCCCGAGCCGTCGCATGATCGCAGGCGGCAGCGAAATCCTCTGCCATCGCGACAGCGACGAGCTGCAGGCCGTGCAAGAAAACCTTAATCCTGTGACCGTGGGAGCCTACGCATGAGTGGCCGTTTTGTGAGACTGGGCGAACGTGATCGCCCAGTTGTGAGCCTGATGGTCGATGGCGCGCCCATAGAAGCATTGCAGGGCGACACCTTGATGGTGGCGTTGCTGACCCGCAAAGCCACGCTGCGCCAGTCCGAGTTCGACTCCGGACGTCGTGCCGGGTTTTGCCTGATGGGCGCCTGTCAGGATTGCTGGGTCTGGACCCGCAACGGCGAGCGCCTGCGCGCCTGCTCCAACGAAGTCCGCGACGGACTCGATATCGTCACCACCCAACCGGAGGCGAAATGGCCACTTCTTCACGGTTAGACGTTCAGAACCCTGCCAGCCCGAGAGTCGTCATCATTGGCGCTGGCCCAGCGGGCACCCGTTGCGCCGAAACCTTGCTGGCGGCGGGCATCAAACCGATTCTGATCGACGAAAACCGGCGCGACGGCGGGCAGATCTATCGCCGTCAGCCAGAAGGCTTCAAGCGCGATTATTCAGCGTTGTATGGCACCGAAGCAGCCAAGGCGCGTGACCTGCACGAAAGCTTTGATCGCCTGCGCGCACAAATCGACTATCGCCCCGACACACTGGCCTGGAACCTCACGCATGGCGAGCTGTGCTGTGCCAGCCAGGGCGTGCATACCGTGGTGGAATACGACGCACTGATCCTGTGTGCCGGGGCCACCGACCGGCTGATGCCGATCAAGGGCTGGCAACTGGCAGGCACCTACAGCCTGGGCGGCTCGCAGATCGCGCTCAAGTCGCAGTCGGTGTCCATCGGCAGTCGGGTGGTGTTCATGGGCAGCGGACCGTTGCTTTACCTGGTCGCCAGCCAGTACGTCAAAGCCGGTGCCGATGTGGCCGCCGTGCTCGACACCTCGCCGTTCAGCAAGCGCATCGGCGCGATGCCCAAATTGCTCGCGCGCCCTGGCTTGCTGTTCAACGGCATGAAACTGCTGGCCCAGTTGTACAGCGCTAAAGTGCCGGTGCACCTGGGCGTGCAGCCCGAAGAAATTATCGGCAGCGAGCAGGACGGTGTGACCGGCGTGCGCGTGAAGCTCGCCAACGGTAACTCGCTGACCGTCGATTGCGATGCATTGGCGCTGGGTTATCACCTGCGCCCGGAAACTCAACTGGCTGACCTGGCCGGATGCCAACTGCGTTTCGACGACGCGTCCGGGCAATGGGTGCTGGCGGTCGACGAAGACGGTCGCACCTCGGTGAGCGGCGTTTATGCAGCGGGCGACGGCGCAAAAATCCGTGGTGCCGATGCTGCCGAACAGGCAGGGCGATTGGCGGCAATGGCGTTGCTGGACGATCTTGGCCGGCCTGTGGATAACTCGCGCCGCGAAGAAGTGCGCAAGAATCTGCAGGTCATGGACCGCTTCCGTGTCGGGCTGGCCGAAGCGTTTCCCTGGCCTGCTGCCCAGGCAGCTGCGTTGCCCGATGAAGCGATTGTCTGCCGCTGCGAGATGATCAGCGCCGGTGAATTGCGCGGCGTGGTGCGTGAAAAAGGCGCATGCGAAGTCAACCGCGCCAAGGCTTTCAGTCGCGTTGGCATGGGCCGTTGCCAAGGCCGTTATTGCTCGCAGGCCGGTGCCGAAGTAATCGCTGCCCAAGCCGGTGTGCCGGTCGAGCAGGTCGGTCGTCAGCGCGGGCAGGCACCGGTCAAACCGCTGTCGATGCTGGTGGACGAGGTGGCCTCATGAAACAACCGAAAGTGGATGTGCTGATTGTCGGTGGCGGCTTCATGGGCTCGGCGTCGGCGTTCTTTCTGCGTCAGCGCGGCAAGTCGGTGACCCTGCTGGAGCGCGACGTGATCGGCCAGTACGCCAGCGGCGTCAACTTCGGCAACGTGCGGCGCCAAGGCCGGCATCTCGGTCAGCTGGAACTGGCCAACCGCTCCAGAGCACTGTGGCAGCGGTTGCCTGAGCTGATCGGTGAAGACCTGGAGTTTCTGCCCAGCGGGCACATGCGCGTCTGCTATCGCGAGGATGAAATCGCTGAGCTGGAAGCTTATGCAGCGGCCCCGGAAGCCCGTGAGCTGGACCTGAAAATCTACAGCGGCAAGGCACTGCACGAGCGTTTCGGGTTTCTCGGGCCGGACGTAAAGGGCGGCTCCTACGCGCCACACGATGGCCACGCCAACCCACGTCTGGCTGCACCGGCTTTTGCGCGCGCAGCGATTCGTGCCGGGGCGCGCATCGAAGAGCGTACCGAAGTGGCGCATGTGGAAAAGGTCGGTAACGAATTTGAAGTCACTACCACTGACGGGCGCATTTTCACTGCCGATCAATTATTGATCACCGCAGGTGCCTGGGGGCAAAAACTCTCCGCGCAGTTTGGCGAGCCCGTACCGCTGGAAACCAATGGCCCGCAGATGGCTGTGACCGAACCGGTGCCTTATGCGCTGCCGACCGTCATCGGCGTGTTCACCAAAATCCCTCACGAAGTGATCTACTTTCGGCAGATCGCACGTGGCAACATCGTCATCGGCGGTGGTTTTCGCAGCAAGCCGGACATGGTCAACCGCCGCGCCTACGTCGAGCCGCGCAGCATCATCAATCAGGTGCAGCAGATGCGTCGGCTGTTGCCCGGTGTCGGCAACCTGAACATCATCCGCGTGTGGAGCGGCATTGAAGGCTACACGCCGGACTCACTGCCAGTGATGGGCCGCAGCGGTAAGGTCGATGGCCTGTTCTATGCATTTGCCTTCTGCGGTCACGGCTTCCAGCTCGGTCCGGGCGTGGGCGACGTGATGGCTGAACTGATCAGCACCGGCACCACCAGCACCTCGATCAGCCCGTTCGACATTCGCCGTTTTGAAATCGTTACCGAACAAGCGAGTAAAGCCTCATGAGCCCCCGCGCCCTGGAAATTCTCAAACGCCTGATCGCCTTCGACACCGTGTCGTCGGAGCCGAACATGGCACTGATCGAATACGTCCGTGAACTGCTGGCCAGCAAGGGCATCGAGTCGTTGATCGTCAAGGACGAGACCGGCAAGAAGGCCAACCTGTTCGCCAGCACCGGCCCGCGTGATGTACCCGGCGTGCTGCTGTCCGGCCACACCGACGTGGTTCCTGCTGCTGGCCAGGCGTGGACGTTGCCGCCGTTTCAGGCCACCCTGCGTGACGGGCGTATCTACGGCCGTGGCACCTGCGACATGAAGGGTTTCATTGCCCTGGCCATCGACGCGATGCTCGATGCCGCGGACATGACCCTGATCCGTCCGCTGCAACTGGCGTTGTCCCATGATGAAGAGATCGGCTGTGTCGGCGTGCGGCGGCTGCTGGATGTGTTGCATCTGGCACCGATGCGCCCGTTTCTGTGTGTGGTAGGCGAACCGACGCTGATGCAGTTTGCCGTAGGGCACAAGGGCAAGGCGTCCTATCGCACCTTCTGCCGAGGCCAGGAGGCGCATTCGTCGCTGGCACCCAGAGCGGTCAACGCGATTCATCTGGCCAGCGATTTCATCGCCGAACTGCGCAACAGCCAGAAGCAGATCGAGCAACAAGGCGCGCGTGACGAGGGTTACGACATCCCTTACAGCACCGTGCACATCGGCCGTATCGATGGCGGCAAGGCGCTGAACATTGTGCCCAACCTGTGCACCATGGAATTCGAATACCGCAACCTGCCGGGCGACAATCCCGACGTGCTGCTGGAGCAACTGCGCGAGCGCGCCGAAGTGCTGGTACGCGAGGCGAAACAATTGTCGGGCGTGGCCGCTATCGAAATCGAAGTGATGAACGAGTACCCGGCGCTGGAGACTCATCCGAGTGTTGAAGCAGTGCGCATGCTGCACGCATTTGCCGAACCGGGCACTCAGCACATCAAGGTCTCCTATGGCACTGAAGGCGGTCTGTTCGCCGGGCGGCTCAACGTGCCGGTGGTGGTGTGCGGGCCAGGCTCTATCGAGCAGGCACACAAGCCGGACGAGTTTATCGAGGAGAGCCAGATGAAGGCGGGTGAGCGCTTTCTGCAAACCCTGCTGGGCTCGTTGAAGCAGTAGAGGCTGCCGTCCGAGAGCAAATTTCAGCATCGGACGCTGCCGTTATCCTGCTTTCAGCATCCTGGACTGCGGCGCCTGCCTAGACTGGCAGGTATTCCGAAACAGGACTCGACCATGCTCAAGAATCAGTTGAAAGACCCCAGCCTGCTGGTAGACCGCGCCTACGTCGATGGGCAATGGATCAGCGCTGACGATGGTGCAACGCTGACCATCAGCGACCCGGCGACCGGCGAAACGATCGCGCAGGTTCCGGCCCTGAATGGCCCTGAAACCCGTCGCGCCATCGAAGCTGCGGATCGTGCCTGGCCCGCCTGGCGCGCACGTCCCGCTGCCGAGCGCGCGGCGCTGCTGGAGCGCTGGCATCAGGCAATGCTCGATAACGTCGAAGACCTGGCGCTGATCATGACCCTTGAGCAGGGCAAGCCGCTGAACGAATCACGCGGCGAGATCCGCTATGGCGCCAGCTTCGTCAAATGGTTCGCTGAAGAGGCGCGCCGCTCCTACGGTGAAACCATCCCCGCGCCCAGCGCAGACCGCCGTTTGATGACCCTCAAGCAGCCGGTGGGTGTGTGCGCCGCAATCACCCCGTGGAATTTTCCCAACGCAATGATCACCCGCAAGTGCGCGCCAGCCTTGGCTGCCGGGTGCCCGATCATCGTCAAGCCATCGGACCTCACGCCTTTGTCGGCGCTGGCGCTGGCGGTATTGGCCGAACGCGTGGGTATTCCTGCCGGTGTGTTCAACGTCATTACCGGCATGCCCGCAGGCATTGGCGAAGAACTCACCGGCAACCCGGTGGTGCGCAAGATTTCCTTTACCGGCTCGACCCCGGTCGGCCGCTTGCTGATGCGCCAGAGCGCCGAACACATCAAGCGTCTGAGCCTCGAACTGGGCGGCAACGCGCCCTTCATCGTGTTTGACGACGCGGACCTGGAACAGGCGGTGACGGGCATCATGCTCAGCAAATTCCGCAACGCCGGGCAGACCTGCGTGTGCGCCAACCGGATTCTGGTGCAAGACGGCATCTACGACCGTTTTGCTGCACGGCTGGTGGAGGAAGTGAGCAAACTCAAGGTCGGCAACGGCCTGGAAGAGGGCGTGACCATTGGCCCGCTGATCAACCCGGCGGCGGTCAGCAAGGTTACCCGGCACATTGATGATGCGCTGAGCCAGGGCGCGAAGTTGCTGCATGGCGGCCGTCCCGATGGCACCAGCCAATTCGTCCAGCCAACGGTATTGGGCGAAACCCATGCGGGCATGCTGCTGGCCAACGAGGAAACCTTCGGGCCTGTTGCGCCACTGATGCGCTTCACCGACGAAGCCGAAGCGCTGGCACTGGCCAACGCCACGCCTTATGGCCTTGGCGCGTACTACTTCACCCAGGACCTGCGTCGCTCATGGCGTTTCGGTGAGGCGCTGGAGTTCGGCATGGTCGGCCTCAACACCGGCATCATCTCCATGGAAGTCGCCCCGTTCGGTGGCGTCAAACAATCCGGCCTGGGCCGCGAAGGCTCCAGCTACGGCCTGGATGAATACCTGGAAGTGAAGGCGTTTCATGTGGGGGGGTTGTAGTGTTCAGAACGGCGTACCAACGCGGAGCGTCGGCACGATAGTTGAGATTATCGTTCCTCACGCTCCAGCGTGGGAATGCAGGTCGTGACGCTCCGCGTCACAAATCCACAGAGCACAGCACGCTCAAGATCGGACGCGGAGCGTCCAGAACTGCATTCCCACGCGGAGCGTGGGGAACGATAATCCAACGCATCAGTAACCCTGGCCGCGATCCACCTGCCCCTGCATTGCTTCACCACGCTCAAAGCGGCGAATGTTATCGAGCAGGCCAGGAAAGGCGCTTTCCGGTTGGGTCATGGCCGCGACATGCGGTGTCAGCATGATCTTCGGGTGTTGCCAGAACGGATGATCAGCCGGTGCCGGTTCCTGTTGCAGTACATCCAGCACCGCAGCGCTCAACTGGCCGCTATCCAGTGCTTCAAGCAGGTCCGCTTCCACCAGATGCCCGCCACGGCCCATGTTGATCAATGCTGCACCTGGGGGCAGGCGCTCGAAAAGCTGGCGATTGAGGATGCCTTCAGTTTGCCCGGTCAGCGGCAACACACACAGCAGAATGTCGCACTGACCAAGAAACGCACTCAGCTGTCCTTCACCCGCATAACACGTCACGCCGTCTACCTGATGCTCGCTACGCGCCCAGCCCGACAGCTCGAAACCGAATGGTTTTAGGGTCGACAGAATATGCTGCGCCTGCAAGCCCAGCCCCATCACACCCACGCGACGCTTGTGCGCCGGTACCAGCGGATGAGCTTTCCAGACGCCCTCGACCTGCTGCTGCCGATAACGCAGCATTTCCCGGTGCAGGCTCAGTACCGCCAAAGACGCGTACTGACACATCCCGTGACTGATGCCGGGGTCCAGCAGACGAACCACCGGCAAGGACTCGGGAATACGGCTCAGGTCCAGTTGATCGACGCCCGCAGACAAGGCGAACAGCACCTTCAGGTTGGGCAGCAGCTCCTGTAGATCGTCAGGTGCCAGCCAGGAGCCCAAGTAGTGGATATCGGCCGGGTCGCCGATATCCGGCCACACCCGCCATTCAATGTCCGGCGCATGCTCGGCAAACAGGACACGCCAGCGTTCGGCGCGTGCGGGGTCGGCTTTATAGAGCAGGGCGGGCATGGGCGTTTCCTGAGTGTGAAAGTGGAGCCCCATCATGCCGCAAGTCGAAAGCAGGATCTGTCGAAACAGCCTTTTGCAGAGCATCGGGATGACTGAAAAGCAGCGTTGCCCGGCAGATTGCGTGGTGCTCGCAAGGCATGAAGGAATCTGCCGTTTGCGAGGCGAAAAACAGTTGATCTGGACATCTGAGAGGGCAAGTTCGGCGTAGATCATTTCGCTGAACGCTTAACCTGAACAGCATCGCAGCCACCCCGTCGGCTGCCAGGCCCACGACAGGTAAAACCATGAACAGCAAAGTCGACGAAACACCTCATCTGCTCCGCCAGCGCGATCAGTTCGTGCCGCGAGGCATTGTCACAGCCCATCCGCTGGTCATCGACCGCGCGCAAGGTTCTGAACTGTGGGACGTCGATGGCAAGCGCTATCTGGATTTCGTCGGCGGTATCGGCGTGTTGAACATCGGCCACAACCACCCCAACGTGGTCGCGGCGATTCAGGCGCAACTGACCAAGGTCACCCACGCCTGCTTCCAGGTGGCGTCCTATCAGCCCTATCTGGATCTGGCCAAACGCCTGAGCCATCTCATCGCGGGCCAGAGCGGCATCGATCACAAGGCCGTGCTTTTCACCTCTGGCGCCGAAGCGGTCGAAAACGCGGTGAAAATCGCCCGCGCTCACACCAATCGCCCGGCAGTTATCTCGTTCCGCGGCGGTTTTCATGGCCGTACACTGCTTGGCACCACGCTGACCGGCATGAGCCAGCCGTACAAACAGAATTTCGGCCCGATGGCCCCCGAAGTGTTCCACACGCCGTACCCGAACGAGTATCGCGGCGTGACCAGCGAAGTCGCGCTGGCGGCGTTGCACGAGCTGTTGGCCACCCAGGTCGCACCGGAGCGTGTGGCGGCGATTCTGATCGAGCCGATGCAGGGCGATGGCGGCTTCCTGACTGCGCCGGTGGAGTTCATGAAGGCCTTGCGTGCGCTGACCGAGCAACATGGCATCGTGCTGATTGTCGATGAAATCCAGTCCGGTTTCGGGCGTACCGGCAAATGGTTCGGTTTCGAGCATTCGGGTATCCAGCCTGATCTGGTGACGGTTGCCAAGAGCCTCGCGGGCGGCATGCCGCTGTCAGGCGTGGTCGGTCGTGCCGAGATCATGGATGCACCGCTTCCGGGCGGTCTGGGGGGCACTTACGGCGGTAATGCGCTGTCCTGTGCCGCGGCACTGGCAGTGATCGATACGTACGAACAGGACAATCTGCTCGCGCGTGGCGAACAGCTGGGCGAACACTTGCGTGCCGGTCTGCTCAAGCTCAAGGACCGTTACACCTGCATCGGCGACGTGCGCGGCACCGGCTTCATGCTCGCCATGGAACTGGTCAAGAACGACGCCGCACGTAGCCCGGACGCTGATCTCAATCAGAAGATCATTGATCAGGCACGCATTGGCGGTCTGCTGGTGATCAAGTGTGGTGTGTACCGCAACGTGTTGCGTTTCCTCGCACCGCTGGTCACCACAGAGCAGCAGATCGATGAAGCACTGACCATTCTCGATGCCGCCTTGGCACGAGTATTGAAGTCCAGCTGAGCGTAGACGTGGTCGCGGTTGTCGCGAGACGCTGCGACCACCCGCGCTGGGGATCATTGTTGAATGGAGACGTTGCCTGCCATGGGGCTTATTGATTACCGCGCACTGCTGATCGATTGTGATGAGGTTCTGGTGGACCGTGATTCGGGTGTCTGGGCGGCGTTGCAGCCGTTGCTGGAAAACGGTCTGAACACACCGGATAAAGACTCGGTCCTGACCGAATTCAATGATGTTGTGCGCACGCTCTATCCGCGCTTCGACGAATTGGGATTCAGCGGCCTGCTGTGCTTTGCGCACCGGCAACTGGCCGAGCGCCTTGGCATCAAGGCCAGTTGGGAAGAAGGTATGACCTTCGCCCGTTCCGTGCCGAACTGGACGCTGTTCGAGGATGCACCCGGCGCGATGCTCTACCTGCGCAAGTTCTATCGGCTGCTGGTGTACGCCGACCGGGACCTGCAGGATCGCGGCATCCTGTGCGAACGGCTGGGGCTCGAGCCCGACAGCCTGCTGTCACTGACCACCCACCCGCTGGACGACACGGCGTGGCTTGCCGACATGGATCTGGAGCCGCGTGACACCCTGATAGTGTCACGCCCACCGGCCTCGGCGCTGAGCACTGGCGGGCTGTGCCTGATCCGCCGCAGCCGCGAACAGCACCGTCAGCCATGCACTGCCGACCTGTGCATCAACAGCATGGCCGATCTCGTCGCTCAGCATCAGCTGTCTTTACGGCGCTGATTTTGCTAGAAGGTAGGCACCGTGAATGGCAATACAAGAGGTAGGTAATGGAAGGCTTGGTCAAACTGGATCGGATTGATATCAATATCCTGGTAGAACTCCAGAAAGACGGGCGCATGACCAACGTCAGCCTGGCCGACGCCGTCGGGCTTTCCGCAAGCCCTTGCCTGCAACGCGTCAAACGTCTGGAGTCGGCAGGTTATATTTCCAGCTACAAGGCGCACCTTAATCTGGCCAAGATCACCGAATCGGTCACAGTGTTCACGGAAATCTCCCTCAGCGACCACAAGCGCGAAGACTTCGCCAAATTCGAAGCCAACATCCGTCACGTCGACGAAGTGCTGGAGTGCCACCTGATCAGCGGCGGCTACGACTACCTGGTGCGCTTCATGACCCGCAGCATTCAGCACTATCAGGAAGTGATCGAAGAACTGCTGGACAAGAACATTGGCATCTCCAAGTACTTCAGCTACATCGTCATCAAATCCCCGGTCATGAAAGACGGCGTGCCACTGCGCAAACTGTTGCGCCACTGAATCTCTAGCTCGGAGAGGACGCAGAGCGTCCAGAACGGCATACCCACGCGGAGCATGGGCACGATAGTGTTTGCCCGGCCACCGCGTGGGCCGCCCGTTCCGCGATCCCCCAGACACTTATCGTTCCGCACGCTCCAGCGTGGGAACGCCCTTCGTGACGCTCTGCGTCACAAATCTGCGTAGCGCCGCTTGCTCAAGCCAGAGAGATCGTCGCGCCTCAACACTGACCGAATAATATATTTCTGAAATTCTGGCATAGGGCCACCATCCAGATGGCACGTTGGCCGGGGTTTTGCTCGTGCAGATCTGAAAACCGACGGGGCCCCCTGTCGCCATGGATTTCAAAAGGATGTGTTCGATGCCCGTAGCCCCTCGTTTCCTGGACCATTACCGCAAGGCCGACCGGATCATGCTGGGCCTGATCTGGCTATTGTTCATCTACGCGCTCGGGTTGGCGTTCTGGTTTGATACGTTCACCCAGGCAGTCGTGGTCGGTGGCGGCACCGCGGTGGTGCTGACCGGGCTGTATCGTGCCATCGGCGGCACCCGATTGATGCGCTGCTGTGTGGGTGTAGGCCTGATGGTCATGGCCGCGCTGCATATCAATCAGGCGCACGGGCTGATCGAAATACATTTCGGCATCTTCGTCTTCCTCGCCGTGCTGACCTTCTACCGCGACTGGCTGCCGATTCTGGTCGCTGCCGTCACCATTGCCATCCACCATATCGGTTTCCACGCCCTGCAGCATGCGGGCTTCCCGGTTTACGTCATGCACCACGGCGGCGGCTGGAGCATGGTGATGGTGCATGCGGTGTACGTCGTTGTAGAAAGCGCGATTCTGGTCTATCTGGCCGTGCAGAATCAGGCTGAAGCGGTCGAGAATCAGGACATGCTCGATCGAATGCTGGCCACCACCAATCAGTTTTCGCCCAATAGCCAGACAAGCGAGCGTTCGGCCAAACGCGTGCCGCTGGCGCAACGTTTCGAGCAGTTTCTGGAGCAGATCACCAGCCTTGTCGACGGCGTGGTGCGCGACACACGCGGGCTCGGCGAGCTGGGTCATGACCTTGCCAAGGCCAGCGGTACGCTGGAAGCCGGAGCACAGCATCAACTCAGCGAGATCGCCCGCATGACCGGCGCAATGCAGCGCATGGGTGATGCCATGAACGATATCTCCAGCCATGTTGCGCAAGCCGTGCAGCGTGCCGGTGATGCAAGCGATCAGGTGGCTCACGGACGCGACAGCGTCGACCGTGCGCAGAGCGAAATCACTCAGCTTGCCGCGCGCATCAACACCACCGATGAAACCGTGCAGGCACTTGCCAACCAGTCAGAGCAGATCGGCAAGGTGCTGGACGTGATCGGCAGTATTGCCGAGCAGACCAACCTGCTCGCGCTGAACGCAGCGATTGAAGCTGCACGAGCCGGAGAGCAGGGCCGGGGCTTTGCCGTGGTGGCCGACGAGGTGCGCAATCTGGCGCAACGCACAGCGTCGTCGACCAAGGAAATCCAGACCATCATCGAAGACCTGCAAAAGGGCAGCCGTCAGGCCGCTACAGCCATGAACGACAGCCTGCAAGGCGTCGGGCGTTGTGTGGAAAACAGCCAGCGGGCGTCGGAATCCCTGCGTGCAGTCGGCGAAGGTATCGGTCATATCACCCAGCTTAACGGCCTGATTGCCACGACCACTGAACAGCAGTCCACCGTCAGCCGGGAAATCGCCGATCAATTACGTTCGGTGCAGACCATCGCCGAGCACACCGCCGCCAATATCGGTGTGCTGGCGACCAGCAGCCAGAGCCTGTCGCCGCTGGCCATACGCCTGGAGGCGCTAGGCCAGAGTTTCCACAACTAGCTTTCGTACCTGGCTTTCAAATTCAGGCTCAGGCAAACACCAGCCCGGAAGAACGCAGCAGTTCCTGAGTATAGGCCTGCTGCGGCGCGGCGAAGATCTCGCGGGACGGGCCTTGTTCGACCACCTTGCCGTCCTTGATCACAATCAGGTCATGCGCCAGCGCATGGACAACCGCCAGGTCATGGCTGATGAACAGGTACGTCAGGCCATGACGGATTTGCAGGTCACGCAGCAGGGCGACGATCTGTTTCTGCACCGTACGGTCGAGCGCTGACGTCGGCTCGTCGAGCAGGATCAGATCCGGCTCAAGCACCAGCGCCCGGGCGATGGAAATGCGCTGGCGCTGACCGCCGGAAAACTCGTGCGGGTAACGATGCCGGGTTGCCGGATCCAGCCCGACTTCCTGCAACACCCGGATCACCGTCTGCTCACGCTCTTTCGGCGTGCCGATATTGTGCGTCACCAACCCCTCGGCGATGATCTGCTCCACGGTCATGCGCGGGCTGAGGCTACCGAACGGGTCCTGAAACACCACCTGCAACTGACGACGCAACGGGCGCATCAGGTGCTGGCTGTGCAGGCTCAGCTCCTTGGTGCCGAAACGGATGCTGCCCTCTGAATCGACAAGACGCAAAATCGCCTGGCCCAGGGTCGATTTGCCCGAGCCGGACTCGCCGACAATCCCGAGTGTCTTGCCCTTGAGCAGCTCGAAACTCACCCCATCCACCGCCTTCACATACTGCGGCTCGCGCTTGAACCAGGCTTTGCCCAGCGGAAACCAGACTTTCAGGTCCTGCACCGACAACAGCGTGTTGCTGTGCGTGGACGGCACCGGCTCGCCGTCTGGTTCTGCGTTGATCAGCAAGCGGCTGTAAGGATGCTGCGGATTGTCGAACAGCGTCTGGCAATCGGCCTGCTCGACGATTTCGCCCTCACGCATCACGCAGACCCGCTGAGCGATGCGCCGCACCAGATTGAGGTCGTGGCTGATCAGCAGCAGCGACATGTTCAGCCGCTGCTGCAAGGATTTGAGCAACTCCAGAATCTTCACCTGCACGGTCACGTCCAGCGCGGTGGTCGGCTCGTCGGCGATCAGCAAGTCGGGCTCGTTAGCCAGTGCCATAGCAATCATGATGCGCTGGCGCTGCCCACCCGACAGTTGATGCGGATATGCCTTGAGGCGTGACAGCGGGTCGCGGATGCCGACCAGTTCCAGCAGCTCCAGGGTGCGGCTCAGCGCGGCCTTGCCTTTGAGGCCCTTGTGAGTGACGAGAATTTCGCCGATCTGCTTTTCGACCGTGTGCAGCGGGTTCAGCGAGCTCATGGGCTCCTGAAAAATCATCGCCACACGGTTGCCACGCAGGCTGCGCAATTGCTTGTCGCTGGCAGTAACCAAGTCGAGCCCGTCATAGCGAATCGAGCCCTGGGTGCTGACGGTTTTGGCCGGCAACAGACGCAGAATCGAATGCGCAGTGACCGACTTGCCCGAGCCGGATTCGCCGACCAGCGCCAGGCACTCGCCACGGCGGATGTCGAGGCTGACGCCATGCACCACTTCATGGCCGTTGAAGGCGACCCGCAGGTCGCGAATTTCAATCAGGTTGTCTTGCATGTCAGCTCCGAGGATCAAACGCGTCGCGGCAGGCTTCGCCGATGAACACCAAAAGAGAAAGGATCAGAGCCAGCGCTACGAACGCGGTCAGCCCCAGCCAGGGCGCTTGCAGGTTGCGCTTGGCCTCGCCGATCAGTTCGCCCAGCGAAGCGCTGCCAGCGGGCATGCCGAAGCCGAGAAAGTCCAGCGCGGTCAGAGTAGCGATGGCACCGGTGATGATGAACGGCAGGTACGTCAGGGTGCTGGTCATCGCGTTGGGCAGGATGTGCCGCCACATCAGCGCGGCATCGGTCAGGCCCAGTGCGCGGGCGGCTTTCACGTATTCAAGATTACGCCCGCGCAAAAACTCGGCACGCACCACGTCCACCAGCGAAAGCCAGGAGAACAGCGCCATGATGCCCAGCAACCACCAGAAACTCGGTGACACGAAGCCGGACAGAATGATCAGCAGATACAGCACCGGCAAACCCGACCATATTTCCTGAATGCGCTGGCCGATCAGGTCGGTCATGCCGCCGTAGTACCCCTGAATCGCCCCGGCGCAGACACCGATCACCGTGCTGATCGCGGTCAGCAGCAGCGCGAACAGGATGGAAATCCGCGCGCCGAACAGCACACGTGCCAGCACGTCACGGGCCTGCTCGTCAGTGCCCAGCCAGTTAGTGCCGTCGGGCGGGCTGGGCGAGGGCGCGTCCAGGTCGTAGTTGATGGTGTCGTAGCTGAACGGGATCGGTGCGAACAGCATCCAGCCGTCTTTGGCGGCGATCAGCTTGCGCACGTAGTCGCTTGAATAGTCCGGTTCGAAGGGCAGTTCGCCGCCGAAATCGGTTTCCATGTAGGTGCGCAACACCGGGTAATACATCTGCCCGTCGTAGCTGACCAGCAGCGGCTTGTCGTTGGCGATCAGCTCGCCGCACAGGCAGACCAGCATCAGGCCGATGAAGATCCACAGCGACCACCAACCGCGACGGTTGGCCTTGAACAGGTCGAAGCGGCGCCGGGTCTGGGGAGAGAACTCGAACATCAGGCGCTCCTCGCGGAAAAGTCGATGCGTGGGTCGACCAGCGTGTAACACAGGTCACCGATCAGTTTGATCAGCAGGCCGAACAGCGTGAACAGGAACAGCGTGCCGAACACGATGGGGTAGTCCCGCGAGACCGCCGCCTCGTAACTCATGCGCCCCAGCCCATCGAGGCCGAAGATGGTTTCGATCAGCAGCGAGCCGGCGAAAAACACTTCGATCAACGCCTGCGGAATGCCCGCGATGACCAACAGCATGGCGTTGCGAAACACATGGCCGTACAGCACGCGATGCTCGGTCAGGCCCTTGGCGCGTGCCGTGACCACGTACTGACGGCTGATTTCGTTGAGGAAGCTGTTCTTGGTGAGGATGGTCAGCGTGGCGAACCCGCCGATTACCAGCGAGCTGACTGGCAACACCAGGTGCCACAGATAGTCTTTCACCTTGCCCCAGGTGCTCAGGCTGTCGAAGTTCTCCGAGAACAAACCCTGCGCCGGAAACCAGCTCAGGTAGCTGCCTCCGGCGAACACCACAATCAGCAGAATGGCGAACAGAAACGCGGGCGTGGCGTAGCCGATGATCACCAGCGTGCTGCTCCAGACGTCAAACGCACTGCCATGCCGCACCGCTTTGCGTATGCCCAGCGGGATGGAAATCAGGTACGTGATCAGCGTCGCCCAAAGCCCGAGTGACAGTGACACCGGAAGCTTCTGGGCAATCAGTTCGGTGACCGGCGCGCCACGGAAGAAGCTGGTGCCGAAGTCCAGCTGTGCGTAATTCTTGAGCATCAGCCAGAGTCGTTCGTGCATCGGTTTGTCGAAACCGTAATGTTCCTTGATCTGCTCGATCAGCGCCGGGTCGAGCCCGCGCGTGCTGCGGCTGGCGGTGCCGCTTGCGGCTACTTCGCCACCGCCGCCACCAACACCATTGGGGCTGAAACCCTGAATGCGCGCGATGGCCTGCTCGACCGGGCCACCGGGGGCGGCCTGCACGATCAGGAAGTTGACAATCAAAATGGCCAGCAGCGTGGGAATGATCAGCAGCAGGCGTCGAATCACATAAGCCAGCATTTCAATACTCCTTGGCAGCGGCGGGCTTGCCGGTCAATGCAGCGGCCTGAGCGTTGGTCAGCGGGGTCGGGCTGATCTGCCACCAGGTTTCCAGACCAACGTCATAGGTCGGTGCCACATCAGGCATGCCGAAACGGTTGGCGAACACCAGTGGCGTGCCCTTGGAGTAGTAGTTGGGAATCATGTAGTAGCCCCATTGCAGGACCCGGTCCAGCGCCCGCGCGTAGAGCACCATATCGTCGCGCGTATTGGCGCTCACCAGCCCGTCGATCAGCGTGTCCACCGCGGGATTGCGCAGCACCATGGCGTTGGAGCTGCCCACTTCGGTGGCGCTTTGCGAGCCGTACAGGTTGTACAGCTCACGGCCAGGGGAAATGATCGGATTACCGTTTTTCGGCAGGCTGACCACGATCATGTCGTAGTCCCGCGCATTGAGCCGGTTGATGTACTGCGCCGAATCGATGCGCAGGAAATCCAGGGTGATGCCGATCTGCGCCAGCGTGCGCTTGAAGGGCAGAATCAGGCGATCGAAACCGCCTTGACCATCGATGAAGCTGAACACCATCGGCTCGCCCGCCGCGTTGACCAGCTTGTTGTCCTTCGGATGCCAACCGGCTTCGGCCAGCAGCTTGAGGGCCTGCAACTGTTTGTCACGGATGTAACCGCTGCCGTCGGTTTTCGGTGGCTGATAGACCTTGCTGAACACCTCTTCCGGCACTTGGCCGCGCAAGGGCTCGAGAATTTTCAGCTCGGCCGGGGTCGGCAGCTCGGTGGCGGCCATGTCGCTTTTCGGAAAGTAGCTTTGTTCGCGCACGTAGAAATTGCGCATGACCCGGCGGTTGATCCAGTCGAAATCCCACAGCAATGACAGCGCCTCACGCACGCGGCGGTCCTTGAAGATCGGGTTGTCCAGATTGAACACAAAACCTTGTGCGGCGACCGGACGTTGCCGGGCGAGAATGCGCTTTTGCAGACGCCCATCGTCAATCGCCGGGCCGCTGTAGCCGACCACAAAGCCGGAAGATGAGAACTCGCGGTTGTAGTCGAACATCCCGGCCTGCAGCAGCTGGCGAGCGATTTCGGTGTCGCCGTAGTAGTTCACGGTGAGCGTGTCGAAGTTATACAGGCCACGGCTGACCGGCAGGTCCTTGCCCCACCAGTCCTTGACCCTTTCAAAGACCACGCTGCGCCCGGCATCGACCTTGGCGACCCGGTAGGGCCCGTTGCCCAGCGGTGGCTCGAAACCGCCGCCGTTGGCGAAGTCGCGGGTCTTCCACCAGTGCTCGGGGAGGATGTGCAGGCTGGCGATGTCCAGCGCCAGCATGCGGTTGAGGTTGTTCTTGAAGTCGAAGCGAATCTGCAGCGGCCCTTCGATGGTCACCTGTTTGACGTCGGCGAACATAGGGCGATAGCTGAAGCTGGCCTTAGTGGTCATCAGCTCGAAGGTGTAGCGCACGTCTTCGGCGGTGACGGGCTTGCCGTCCTCGAAACGCGCCTTGGGGTTGAGGAAAAAACGAATCCACAGACCGTTCGGGTCCATCTCCATCTTTTCCGCGATCAATCCATAAACGGTGTACGGCTCATCCAGCGAGCGATAGGCCAATGGTGAGTAAACCCAGGTATCGACCTGCACCACATTGATGCCCTGATCGACATAAGGGTTGAGGTAGTTGAACTGGCCGATTTCTTCCGCCGAACGGGTCAGTGAACCGCCTTTGGGGGCGTTCGGGTTGACGTAGTCAAAGTGCTGGAAGCCAGCCGGGTATTTCGGTGCCTCGCCATAGACGGTCAAGGCGTGAGTCGGGGCGGCCTGAGCGACCTGCCAGCAACTGCACAGCGCAACACCCAGAATCAGGCGCCGCAGAAAACGGATATGACGCAACATGATGGGGCTTTCCTCGTACGCACTGAATGACGATGAGTCGCGAAAAAGCCCCCGGCCGGGGAAGGTGGATGAAACCTGGGCCGGAGGGGGCGAGCTCGCAATCTGACGTGGCCCAAGGAGCGTGTATGGGCCACGTCGTCACACTCAGAAGTGGTAAGTCGCGCGTGCGAACAGGGTGCGGCCCAGCGGGTCGGCGTAACGAGGGTCGTAGCCGGACTGGAAGTTGTAGGCCTGGTTGGAGAACGGCGGGTTGCGGTCGAACATGTTGCGCACACCCGCGTCGATATCCAGCACCTTGTCGAAGGTATGACCCACCGACATGTCCCACAACGCATACGACGCGACGCGCGCATTGGTGGTGCGGTCGTAGTCGTTGTAGCCGCTGGTGAAGCGGTTGGTGATGGAAGCGCGGGTATCGCCCAGTGCCCAGGTGCCGGTCAGAACGTGTTTCCAGCGCGAGATCACGCCGTCGCCCTGGAAGTCGCCGACCTTGTCGGTGTACGGGCCGTCGATGATGTTCTGGAAGTCATAACGGGTCACATAGGTGCCGGTCATGCCCAGACCGAACTGACCATAAGGTGTGTTCGGAAAGCGATAGTCGAGCGTTACGTCGACGCCGCTGGTCTTGACGATACCCAGGTTGGCGTTGCCGGTGACGATGTTGGCAATCGAACCATCAGCAGCGCGCACGTAGCGGTCGGCGTAGGTGTTCGGATCATCAAACACAGTCGACTCGGGGAACGCCTGGATCTGGTTGGAAATGTGAATCCACCAGAAATCCAGGCCCATCGACAGGTTGTTGACCGGCTGATAGACGAAGCCCAGCGTCATGTTGCGGGCTTTTTCCGGGGCCAGATCGGTGTTGCCTCCACCATTATTGAGGAATTGCTGCTGGCAATCACGACCAGCGTTACCACCCGGCTGAACGACGCCACCGGCACACAGAACCGGGTCGTTGTAATAGCCCTGAGTGAAAGTCGTACTGCGCGGGGCATACAGCTCGTAAAGCGACGGCGCGCGGAAACCTTCGCTGTAGGCACCGCGGACCACCAGTTGCTTGAACGGCTGGTAGCGGAACGAGTATTTCGGATTGGTGGTGCTGCCGAAGTCGCTGTATTTGTCATGACGAACGGCGGCGGTCAGTTCAAGGCTGTCCAGCACGGGGACATTCAGTTCGGCGTATTGCGCCTTGACGCTCCTGTCACCTTCGACGCTACCGGCGGCATCTGCGCCCAGGCTGCTGATGTCGTTGACGTAGGCTTCGTACTGCTGATGCATTTTCTCTTTGCGGTATTCGCCGCCCAACGCCAGACCCGCAGGGCCTGCACCGAACCAGTCACCGATTTCCCGGCTGATGCGCGCATCGAGCCCGGCCACCCGGCCCACAGCGCTGGAGTACTGGCCGTGATATTCGCTGGCATCGATCAGCGCCTGACCGGCAGTGGTTTGCGGGCCGAACGGGTTAAGGGTGCCATTGGCCAGGCCGTTGAGCATTGCAGCGTCACTGACATACCCGTTGGTGAGCGATGACAGGACTTTGTTCTGGTTGTAAGAAGCACCTACGTTGTAGTCCCAGCCGCCCACCAGGCCGTCGAAGTTCAGCAGAAAACGCTGGCTGGTGTTCTGGTCGCTGGACCCGCGTGGCCCGGCCGCCGTTTCTCGCCAGGCTGTGCTGATCGGTTGGGTCGGGTCGAGAGTAAAGTCGGTCGGTGCCGGAGTGATGCCGTTGCCGGGATAAAAAGGCGACGATGAGTCCAGAGACAGGCCGGTGAGAGGCGCTGGCCCGATATCGGTATGGTTGTTGTTACGCGCCCAGAAGTATTCGAGGCTGACGTTATGATCGTCTGCCAGCTTGCCGGTGGCCTTGCCAAAAAACGAGGTCTTTTCGGTTTGCGGGATCAGGTCGATGTATTCACGGGTGCTGAACCGGCAGATGCCGTTGCTGGCGATCAGGTTAGGGCCGCCGCAGTTTCTGCCCAGCGGGTTGGCAGAGTTGTCACCCTGGAAGTAATTGCCGGGATAGGCCGTACCGGAGGTCTGATTGAGCCCGCGTCCTGGCACGTAATCTCTGGCAAACGAGCGGTCGTTGGCGTCCAGGTTTTGCTGCTTGTTGTAGTTGAAGACACCCATGACGTTGAAGCGGTCTTGCTCCAGATCGCCAAAGCCCCAACTGGCGCTCATGTCCTTGGTGGCACCGCCGCCGCTGGCGGTCGGGGTTTCTCCACCCAGGGTCAGGCTGCCGTCGGTCAGGGATTTTTTGGTGATGAAGTTGATCACACCGCCAATGGCGTCAGTGCCGTATAGCGCCGAGGCGCCGTCACGCAATACTTCCACACGGTCGATGGCGGCAAACGGGATCATGTTCAGGTCGATGGCGCTGCCGTTGGGCGTGCCCACACCCGACAGTGCGTTATTGGCCAGACGGCGGCCGTTGAGCAGCACCAGCGTCTTGTTGGCGCCGATACCGCGCATATCGGCAAACGAGGCACCTCCTGTTCCTGCACCGACCGAGCCTGCGCTGTTGTTGATCGACTGGCTGCCGGTGATGCGCTGGACCATTTCCTGGGTGGTGGTCACGCCCTGTTTCTTCAAGTCGTCAGCGCGCAGGATGGTAATTGGCACTGCGGTTTCGGCATCGACCCGGCGGATCGCCGAACCGGTCACTTCTACACGTTGCAGCTGGGTCGTGGCAGGCACAACCGCTGCGCTGGTGGACACGGCCGAGCCGCTTGTGTCCGCGTCGACGGCGTCTGCCGCCTGAGCACCGCTCATGCCCATGGCCAATGCACAAAGCAGGGCACGTGGATGACGCCGGACCGCGAGGGCCAGTGGTTTGAGGGTGCAACCGGGAAGATTCATCAGCATGGTTAGTTCCGACTTGGTCCAGACGTTATTGAAATGGCCTTGTGAGCCCTCTGTTCCCGACGCGGTTGTGCCGAGCGGGAGTTCCACTTCTTCTTTTTCCAGCAAGCCGCTCCCCTCCAGAGGCTTTTCAGCCCACGGACAACCGCATTTACGGGGGTCGGGTCAGACGGCTTCGCGCGGCGAAGCCGTCAAATCACCTGAGGGTCATTTCGCCGTCATGACGGATATCTTCGTAATGCCCGAACGCTCGATGGACGCCATGGCCTTGGCCACCTGGCCATAATTCACGGCGGTATCAGCCTGCAACTGGACGCGGATTTCCGGGTCCTTGGCCTTTTCGTCCTGCAGGCTTTTTTCCAGCAGTTCCGGGGCGATTTCCGATTTGGCGAGGTAGAACTTGCCGTCCTGATCAACGCTGACCACCACCGGGTTTTTCTTCTCGGCAGGGGCGACCGCATCAGTCTTGGGCAGGTTGACCTTGATCGCGTTGGTCATCAGCGGCGTGGTGACGATGAACACCACCAGCAGCACAAGCATCACGTCGACCAGCGGCGTGACGTTCATTTCGCTGAGTACTTCATCGCTGTCCTGAGTGGAGAAAGACATTAGCTGGCCTCCCGAACGGCATGGCCATTCTTGCTGGCGATGGGCTGACGGGTGACCGCGAAGGCGCTGCGCTGGGCGAGGGCGTCGAAGTCGTGGGCGAAGTCATCCATGTCGGCCACGGCGAGCTTGAGGCGGCGCAGGAAGAAGTTGTAAATCAGCACCGCAGGCACCGCAACGGCGATACCCACGCCGGTGGCGACCAGCGCATGGCCGATAGGGCCGGCGACCGCTTCCAGGCTGGCCGAGCCGGTCACGCCGATGCTTTGCAGTGCTTCCATGATCCCCCAGACCGTACCGAACAGGCCGATGAAGGGCGCGGTGCTACCGATACTGGCGAGAATTGCCTGACCACTTTCCAGTGCGCGGCGCTCTTTTTGTATCTGCTGGCGCAGGTTGCGCTCCAGGCGGTCCGAGCGGTTGATGGTGTGCGCCAGTTGTTGCGTAGTGCGCGGCGACTCATCGACCGCCATTGCCTCAAAACCGCTGTTGGCAATACGTGCCAGCGCTCCAGGATATTGTGCAGAGTGCTCGGCGGCGGTCAGCAGGTCCGGCGCGCTCCAGAACGCCTTGGTGAACTGTTTGTTCTGCGATTTCTGACGCACGTACTGCGCCGACTTGATCAGCAACAGTGCCCAACTCAATACGGAAAACAGAATCAATGCCCAGAGCACGGCCGGGACAATCATGGAAGAGAGCGATGCGTTCATGGTTTAAACCTCACCAGCTTTAATAATTGAAGTGTCGGTTGTCAGGTGCCGGATCATTCCGGCAACTTGAAGTCGATGGTCTGCGTCGCGAAGCCTTCTATCGGCGTGTCACCCCGTTTGGCCGGAATGAACTTCCAGTTGCGCACGGCCTCAACGGCGGCTTCGTCCAATACCGGTTTGCCGCTGGATTTGGTCACCTCGACAGCGCCAGCGCGGCCGTTTGGCAGCACCTTGATGCGCAGAATCACGCGACCTTCCCAACTGCGGCGCAAGGCCAGCCCCGGGTATTCCGGCGGCGGGTTGCCCAGGCTGGCGAGCCCGGATACGGCAGCGCTTTCCTTGGCTGGCGCAGGTGGCGCAGCAGGTGCCGGAGGTGCGGGCGCAGGTGCGGGCGGCGCAGGCGGGCTGGGCGCGGCAGCAGGCGTTGGCGGGCTGGGCGCGGCAGCAGGCGTTGGCGCAGGTGGCGTCGGCTTTTTCACCGGCTCGACTTTCTTGACCGGCTTGGGCTTCTCGACCTTTGGCTTCTCCACCGGTTTTGGCGGCGGCTCTACCGCGTCCGGGTCCTCGACCGGTTGTTCCGGCTCGGGTGGTGGCGGCGGAGGTGGCGGAGGTGGCGGCTCGGGCGGCGGCGGTTCCGGGGCGGGAGGTGTCGGGCTGGTCAGCTCAATAGTCATTTCCGGAACTTGTGGTGCAACTTCCGGCAGGTCTGGCTGGGCAGTTTGCATGTACCACCAGATCACGCCATGGATAAGTACTGACGCAGCAATCAACACCATTACTTGTGGCTTGTTAAGGCCACCCGGTCGTGACGTATTGGCGCTGAAAGGAATGCCCTGCCACGCCGTCGAAGTGTCATCGGGCGAGGGAGAGGGAACCGCTTTCATTATTACCGCATCATTCATTAACGCTCCCTCGGGTAGTTAAAGGGCAATAAAAATCCGTTCGAATATTTTTGTGAATATTCGACTGAGGGCGGCCTGCACACTGTTTATATGCAGCGCACCGCGGTGCCTGCGCGCGGCAGGCTTAAACAGGGAAAAGCGGTGTACATCAGGGCGCTGGCATTGCTGATCCTTGCTTCTTATCGTCATGTACGGGGACGTACAGCGATGTTCCTGAATGCTTACATTGCAACCGCTGTGCCAGAAAGCCCACGCAGGGACCGTTGATTCAGAGCGGGTGTCGCATTCATGTAACTATTTATCGAATCCCGATTTCATGGACTTCGAAGGTATTCAAATGAAGGACTCCTTAAACAAAACAGCAGACAAATTCGTACCCTCTGCTGTGCCAGACGCGTTCGAAACTCGTGACCTGCTAGTCACTTTCCTGAATGCACCAATACTGTGTAACGAGGATCAAGTTGGTGCGCTAGTTACTCAAGACTTCATAAAGGACTGCTCCATGTGGGTCCGTGTTTATATGATCAGTAACCGTTAAAGGGAAAAAAGCCATCGCACGAATGATGGCCAAATGAAACCACCTCAAATAAAGTGTCGGACAATCTTTATATGTGGGTTGCCCGTCAATTAAAAAACAGGGGGTTTATCCTTATTGCGCGCACAGTTCTGCAAGGCCCTGATTAATCGTCAGAACATTCAAGGGCACACGCAAAATGACTTACGTCCAGACGTGCAGAGCCGTCGAAAAACAACATGTAGATCTGGATAACGCGAAGGCGACCGGGCAGGCACCGTCCAAGGCAGGCAATGCCTCAGGGGTAAGCAGCCAGCGTAACGGTGGTCTGACACAAGACTGATAGAGCACGGCTAGATTCCTTTCCTGGCGAGGAGAAAGACTTGTGGTCTGCCCTCCTGCACTGTTTGTGGACGCTCTGGCGTCCGTTAACTGCACTTTGGTGCGTGTAGGCACCCCTTGAATGCAGCGTGCACCAATGGTTTATGGCACGACCGTTCCACTTGAAAGAACTGTGCCAATTTGTGTCTTTTTGTATCTGGAGGGGTACATTTTATTTAGCGGCACGCTGCAAATGGCGAGCTACAAGGCAGCAGCTTTGGCGGGAAGGGAAGAAATGGAAGCAAGCCGCCCGCTGAAAGGCCGGCTTGAGAGGCGTTGCAAATTACCAGAACGCAGCAGGTGCGCTGAGCGCCTTGCTGAATACCTCAATGGCACGCTCGACGTCTGCCTGCGTGGTGTAGCGGCCAAGGCTGACACGCACGCTGGCCAGGGCCTTGGCTGAATCCATACCCAAAGCGAGCAACACATGCGAGGGTGCATTGCTGGCCGAGTTGCACGCGGATGTAGAAGACAACGCCAGGCTGTGGGATAGCTGCGAGCTGGTGAAGCCACTGCGGGTGATGCACAGGTTCAGGGTGTGCGGGATGCGTTGTTGCGGACAGCCGTTGAGCTGCACATCCGGCAGGCTCAATAAGCCTTCGCGCAGGTGGCGACTCAGCTCTTCGATACGGCGGTTTTCAGTGTCGGCCTGGCTGATCGCCAACGCAAAGGCTGTACCCATGCCAACGATCTGATGGGTGGCCAAGGTGCCCGAACGAAAGCCGCCTTCATGTCCGCCGCCGTGGATCTGCGCTTTCAGCAACGAATGCGCGCGTGGGCCCACGTACAGCGCGCCAATACCCTTGGGGCCGTAGGCCTTGTGCGCCGAGAACGACATCAGGTCGACGGCCAGACTCGCCAGATCGACCTTCACCTTGCCGACGCCCTGCGCAGCGTCCACATGAAACAGCGCGCCGTGCTCGCGCACCAAGGCGCCAATGCTGGCGATATCGGTCAGCGTGCCCAGCTCGTTGTTCACCAGCATCAGTGATACCAGCAGCGTGTCTTCGCGCAGGGCAGCCTGAACCGCCTGCGGCTGGATCAGGCCCTGGGCGTCCGGTTTCAGCCAGGTGACGGGAAAGCCCTGACGCTCCAGCGTGCTGACGGTATCGAGCACTGCTTTGTGCTCCAGAACACTGGTAACGATGTGCCGACGCTGCGCGCTGCTGTCGTGAGCGATGCCCTTGATCGCCAGGTTGTTGGACTCGGTAGCGCCGGAGGTCCAGACGATGGTATCCACAGGCGCACCCACCGCATCGGCCACCTGACGCCGAGCCTGCTCGACGGCCTGCCGCGCAACCTGCCCGTAACCATGCCCGCTGGATGCCGGGTTACCGAAATGACCTTCGCGGCCCATACAGGCAACCATGGCTTCGATGACCTGTTCATCGACAGGCGTGGTAGCGGCGTAATCCAGATAGAGCGCAGAGGTGGTCATGGGCAATTCACTTTGTAATCGAGTCAGAATCAAGGGCTGGCGGTACAAGGCCGATTGCTTGAAAGATTACTGATGCGCACGCGAAAATTTATTGATATTTACCCGGGTGTTAGCGCTCAATGCGAAAAATTATTCGCTTTCAATTGGATTTAAACGATTAAAAATCCTAGGATGCTGTTTCAGACGCAGAATCGCATCCAGACACCCCTCACCGTTGTGTGACGCAGAGCGTCACGAAAGGCATGCCAACGCGGAGCATTGGCACGATAGTCATCGCCCAGACATCGATCGTTCCTCACGCGTGAGGAACGATCAGTGTAGAGCGACTAACGCAGGAAACCGCTAATGGACAAATTCGACCGGGCAATTCTCGACATCCTGCAAACCGACTGCACTCGCTCGGTGGCGGACATCGCCGAGCGCATCGGCCTGGGCAGCACCGCGTGCTGGCGACGCATCCAGAAGCTGGAAGAGGCCGGCATCATCGACCGCCGGGTTGCCCTGCTCAACCCGCAACGTCTGAACGTGTCGGTCAGCGTCTTTGCAGCCATCCGCACCAACCAGCACAACGCCGCCTGGCTCGAACAGTTCCACGCTGCCGTCGGCGAACTGCCTGAAGTGGTCGAGTGCTACCGCATGGCAGGCGACACCGACTACATGCTGCGCATCGTCGTGGCTGACATCGCAGGGTACGACGCGGTGTACAAACAACTGATCAGCATCCCCGGGATCAGCGACGTAAGCTCCAGCTTCGCCATGGAACAGATCAAGTTCACCACCGGCCTGCCCTTGCAATACGCATCGTTTGGCGGCTGAGCGCAGCCACGCTCATCGATTGAATCGAACCCTCAGCCCGATGCCACGTCCACTTTCTTTGGCAAACGAAAAAGGTGGCTGACATGACAACCGATCACATACTCACAAACAGCGTGCCCAAAGAAGACCCCGCCAGCCCGGAACTCGGCCAATACGACCGCGAAGCCGACCCGGTACTCGCCATGAACTCAAACAAGCCCGGCGTCGGCTCTGCCAAAGGCGATGAAGTGAAGAAGCGTACGGAAAATGACGAGGCCTACGAAGACGATGAGCCGGAAGTCTATTCGGATGACCCGGATATCGTGGCAGATGAAGGTGGTGGTGTTTCGCCGGGTTAAGGAAGTACAAACCTGGCGTTGAGGTGGTGTAACAGCTCAAACGTGTTCATGTAAGGGACGTTGAGCTGCTCACACAGGTTGGGGATGATGAACTTTCGCTTTGCGTCCAGATTACGCACCTCATGCGTAACTACGGTTGCTCCGGATGTCAGGGCCTTGGCGATCAGCCATGGATCGGCCCCCTTAAGAAACTCCTCCATTGCTCCAGTCTTCATGCCTTGCGCTTGTGCTACCAACGTAGCGACTTTCACGAATTCGGCCTGAGTCTTTTCATCCGAAATGCTTTGGAAAAAAGTCGAATTATTTTTTGCCCAGTCAGCCAGCTCATCATGGCCTTTGGTAAGTTCGTCTTTAACAGGACCGATACTGGCCAAGAAAAATGTCTGGTTTTGAAGCAGCAACCATTGCCAATAAGCCGGACAAATCGTCATACCGTAATAGCGATTCTTGGCTTCAATCAGGGTGTTGGAGTCCATCAGAAACATCACCGGGCCAGTGTCTCCGCCAGCGTTCTTAACTTGGCTGGCTGTACACCGAGAAGACTACCTGCCTCACGCAACAGCATCCGCCCACTCAGGGTTTCGGTCAGTACAGCCTTACTCAGCCGCGTACTGTTTTTGGCCGTTGCATTGCGGTAGTAATCCCCGGCACCGCCTTTCTCTTCCCGGAATGCCTTTAGGACCTTCTGGTAATAGAGGCCGTACTGCTCTTGCGTAACGTAGCCCAGGTCCATCGCGCGTCGGCCAATAACAAGCTTGCTGACATGAAACCTCGTAGCGAGAGGGGCCAGATTACTTTCCCATTCAATACCAGCGTTCCATACAGCTCGAAAAAGCTTTTCGGGTACAAGAAACTCACCCGCCACCGCGTTGCAGAATCGCTCTTCCTCTCGACCATTCGCAGTACCCGCGTCAGAAACGCCGCTGCTGCCAATCCAGAGATGAGCGAGTTCGTGCATCAACGTAAATAACCGAGCTGTCGGAGCATCCGAGCTGTTGATAAACACCACAGGAGCCAGCGAATTACTGATGGCGAAGCCTCGAAATTCACTGACCTCCAGTTTGCGATGGGTGTTGCCCAGCGCGATGCCACTGCGCATGACAAGCACACCAGCCACTTCGGCAGCATCAATCAGCGCGCGGCTGTATTTATCGTAATCAAGGCGGGACTTTTCCGGATCGACACCGAGAGTTTGCCGAATATCACTCACAACCGTCTTCACCGGCGTCCGGCTGTCGAAGCGACCGACGAACGGAAGAGGCTGGTGCTCTTGTACGTGAAGGTATTCCAGATACCAGTCCTGTTTGCGAATTGCGTCTTTTACTGTGTCCACAAGCTCCAAACTTGGCCGCAAGGGTGCCGAGTTACCAACTGTGCGCAAGTCTGGTAGCGGCAGCTGTTCGACAGGAGGCTGAGGCAAGAACAAAAACCCAAAGGGAACATGCGCAACGCTCGCCCACTTCTGGGCTTGCAAAAAGGTTGGTCTCGCCTTTCCTGCTTCCCACTCCTTGATACGCTCAGGTTTCACAGGCAGCTTTCTGGCGACCTGGGCGGCAGACAGGCCTGCCCGCTCGCGGGACCACGTGAGGATGCTTGGGTTAACGAACGCGGCTTGGCTCATGGCAAATTTGGAATATCAGAGAGGAGTGTGTCGGGCCAGTGCAAGCGCGGGCTACTGTGCATTGCCTTTTCCTTGGCTATGACGAGCACCGCAGAATACAGCGCGTGCACGTACACTATGGGCTCGCAACGCTACGGTCAATGACGGCAGCGAGTGATATGGGAATGATGAACCCGATTTTCGCGGGCATGTAGGTAAATAATTACCTCATTTGCCACGCCAGCCGATCATTCAAGGGCGAGAAGCGATCTCGTCCAGATGATTCAGCAGATCCAGCGGGTCTTCATAGACCCTCAAGGCACCTGCGCGCTCAAGCTCGCCTATGTCATAGCCACCCGACAGCAGGCCGACGCCGGTTGCCTTGCAGCGACGTGCCGCCAGCATGTCCCAGATCGCATCCCCTATCACCAGACACTCGTCAATTGGAGCGTTTATCTTCTTTGCAGCCGCCAGAAACAGGTCGGGGTCAGGCTTGCCATAGCTCACGTCATCGCGCGTAACGATGTTGATCTTTTTGATGTCCAGTTTCAGCGCTTTCAGGTTGATCGTCGCCGTATCAATCCCGCCGCTCGTGGCGATGCACCACTTGAGGTTTTCCTTATTGAGCGTCTCAAGCAGCTCGACAGCGCCCGGCAGCGCAATGATCTGCCCCTGTAGCCGCTCATACGCCTGAGCGTGTTTTTCGCTAAGTCGTTCGGCTTGTTCTTCACTGATATCCAAGCCGGTTTCACGCGACAACGACTTCAACATCAGCCCGCCGCTCATGCCGATCTTGCGATGAATACGCCACATCGCAAGCGGGATATTTTCTGCATCCAGCGCTTCTTTCCAGGCAGCAACGTTTTGATAAACGCTGTCGGTCAGCGTGCCGTCCAGGTCGAAGATGAAGGAGGTTTGCGGTCTCATAGGGTTACTCTTTTTGAATTCGGGTTGACCATCTGGCGAGGTCCGGAGCGCTGTGGTCGACACCTGATCGGCGGTATCGGAATGTGGCGTTCATCAATGAAGCGAGGGCTGTACCGGGGCTTCGAACACGGAATTGCCAGATGGAGGGAAAGGGCCGGTTTTTGAGGTCACACACTTTCGAGTGTGCGTGGGAGTGGCGGTTCGATCTTTCGCGCGGGGGGCAGCTTGGTAGCAGAAAATCCTGATGGCTTTTCAGCCGCGTTGAAGACTCTCCAGCCGCGTTAACGCTTTAAGTAATCTTTCACCAGCGCCTATCCGCGCCGCCTCATCATGGATAACCGGGTTATAAACAATCATCGACAGAACGCCCACAGGCACGCTGCTTTTTACAATTCGTTTAATTACGTTACCCAACAGGCGGCTTAAACTCGTGCGTTTGCCATGCAAGGGAAGCAAACGATGAGCATCAACCAGCTGCGTAAAGATGTAGAAGAACACTTTCAGCGGTTTGAGCGGGCACCTTTCAAAGAGGCTTGGCGTCGGCGGGATGCCCGTATCTGTCTGATCTGGATGGCTGCGTTGATATTGGCATTTTCAGGTGCGCTGATATTTTTACCTGCGCCTACCCTGACTGACTACGTTCCCGCGTTGCTGCCAGTCCTGCTGACTTCCCTGATATGCACAGTACATCTGGGAGAGGTGTACGCGCGGATCAGAGCAGAGCGGATGGGCGCCGCTTCAATTACTACGCCCTCCGAAAGGTTAAAGCTGAAACAGGACTGGCTATGCACACGCTATAACTGCGGACCCGGCGAGCTTGTCGATAAAGCGAGGGCGCTTAGACATCTGTGGGAGGAGCGTCAGGAGCTCAAGCAACTGGCCCGTCACGACACAATGGGGCCACGTATTGCTGCGTTCTTCCGGCTACCTGACCCTGGCAGATTCATTGCAGCACTCTTCACTATCGCCGCGATATTTACAACGATGGTGACCTTGGGCAGCAGCATCGACGCTATCTTCGAAGCCTTGCAAGACTGGCGAACGATAGGCGCCACGGTTGTGATTGTCACCTTCCTGTGTGGCGAAATCATATTGCTCTGGATCATGGTCACCAGCATGGTCCGCGAGGTGGGCCCTTCGATACTTGAGCAGATCGGGCTGCTGCCGATGAGTAGCCGTCGGGTGTATCGGTATTTGCTTGCCGTCCATGATGCGAGTGAGCCTGTTATGACCATTCGCAGAGATGTGCCTGGAGTGCTGAAGCTGATTTCGGTGTTTTTTATGCCGGTTGGCGAGATATTGGCGAAGGTGCGGGCTCGCTTTATGGCCGGCTCGGCAGCCGGGGCCTGAATGAGACGTTGAGCTGACTATCGTGCCAATGCTCCGCGTTGGCATGCCGTTCGTGACGCTCTGCGTCACACATCTACAGTCTGGCAACGCAGCCCAAGGCCCCTACAGAATCGCGTGTAATCAGCGTGATTACTGGTGAGTGTCCGCATTCTCAGCTGGATAAAACTCACCCTTGCTTCCCATCCTTTCCAGCCGCTCACGAACGAGCACCTCGACGCTGGCCACTGCAGCCCGGTCGTCAGGGTTGACCAGTTGCAAGTGCAGGCGACTATTGTTCTGATCGTGGGTACCCTCGCTGAGCATGTCGTGTGTGACGACTTGTTCGCCACGCCACAGACACAGCTGAGTATGGGTATCACCAAGCCATATCTCTTTAACTGATCTGAGGTCAGTTTTAGCCAGTTGGTCCACGGTGATTGTCTTTTCCATTGCGCTGTACCTTTTCAGTGAGTCGATAGAGGTCTGACGTACTGGCGAAGCGGGTCGTTCCCGACATCGTCAGTTCGACCGCGCGAACGGTGATTAGCCGATACTCCAGATCAACCCCGGTCAATCAACCGTTGCATGGCGCAAGGCTTATTTCTTCAGCCAACTCTCGACGACATCAGCACCGTGTTCTGCTTTCCACTCCTTCAAGGCTCTGTGATTCCCACCTTTGGTTTCGATCACTTCACCGGTCTTCGGATTCTTGTACACCTTGAGTTCACGCGGCTTGCGCGTGCCCGCAGGTTTATCCGCGACCTGGCGACGCGACGAGTTCTGTGGGTCCAGCAGATTGACAATATGCTTGAGGCTGAAGCCATAGTGCTCAAGCAGCTTGCGCAGCTTGGTTTCGAACTCGATCTCCTTCTTCAGGCCATCGTTGCCTTTCATGGTCTCCAGCGCCTGAAGTTGCTCGGCGAGGTGTTTTTCCAGCTGACGGTATTCTGCGAGTTTGGACATGATATTTTCCTTATAAACAGGTGTGCGTAGTTATTGAGAGAGATAGCGCCCGTTACAAGTTCAGCCTATTTTCCGCAGGTCGGCTGGCTTTCAATACGTTGGAGCAATGCCATAAGCCGGATTGCCCGGGCTTCCGGTTATTTTCAAAAATGCGGTTTTTCGCGCACAGAATTAACAGCGGTTTTTGCCCATCTGTTCTGCAAGCCAGTGGACAGTTTTGATTGGTCTATTTCCTGACGCAATAAAACAGCGACTCCATCTATTGACTGCGCGCCAGCGAAAAGCAAGCGCGGAAGGCGAGCGCTTTGACAGCGAACCAGGCCTGGTCGCGTTGAAAATGCAGGAGCAGTGGGCATCAATAACGCTCACTGTTCCTGCCTTGTAGGCGTCCAGGCAACTAAAGGTGGGAAGGGGAGCCCACACGCTAGCTGTTCAGGTGATATCAGCTCGCGAGGTCGACGGCGGTTTGACCCACGAGCGCCACGTCTGCCGTATCGGCAACCACCAGGTCGGCGTTGGTGAGCTCTCGCGTGTAGTCGAACCCTGCTAGCGTGACCTGAAACGCATGCCCATCGGCGCCTGGCTCGCTACTGCGCAGGTAGGTACGGTCGGTGTTTTCATCGTAGGTCATGCTCAAGGTGCCGTCGCGGCCGTTGCCAAAACCGGTCACGCCGAGCGCAGCGACGTCGAGCTTGTCCTGGCCCCAGATGAAATCAGTGATCAGGTCGCTGCTGCCCGCATGGCTGTCGGCGCTGCTGGTGAACACGAAACGGTCGTTGCCTGTGCCGCCGGTGAGTTTGTCCGCGCCCACCCCACCGGTCAGCACATCGTCGCCGGCGTTACCCTCGAGGGTGTCGTTTCCGGCACCACCGACGAGGGTATCGTTGCCCCAGTAACCATAAAGGGTGTCGGACTTGTCACCGCCTACCAGACTCACCGACGTGATCGGCTGCGGAGTGGTCACAACCGTCGCATCACTGGGCGGGGCGAACAGCACAGTGCTGGCGTTGAGCTCATTGACATGGTTGCCACTGAGCAGAATTTCAAAGCGGTTACCGTTGGCATCGGCCTCTAATGATTTAAGCGCGGTGGCATCGCCGGCCAGGTTGAGGACCACCTTCAGCGTACCGTTGTAGCCGTTACCCAGCCCGGTGAAGCCCAAAGCGGACACGTCGATCATGTCATGGCCGTTGCCACTGAAGTCGGTGATCAGGTCGCGGCTGCTGTAGCTGCCACTGGCATCGTTGCGGTAGCTGTCGCTGAGCCGGGTATACACGAAGCTGTCGGCACCCGCGCCGCCGCTCAGAGTGTCGCCGCCGGTGCCACCGAACAGCCGATCATTGCCCGCACCCGCTTCGACGTTGTCGCGGCCAGCGCCGGCTTTCAGGGATTCGCTGGCGTCTGTGCCTTCGAGCAGATCGTTGTGCGAAGTGCCGTTGATCAGCGGCTGGAAGTTGGCATCGGTAATAAGGCCGCTACTGGCCAGGAACTGCACGGCAAAATGTTTGCCATTACCGTCTCGCTCGTAGCTTTCCAAAAAGTAAATGCCGCGCAGAGGCTCGCTACGGATGTGCAAGGTATCGCCATAGCCATCGCCTAAATGGCTATAGCCCAGGGCCGACACGTCGAGGGTATCGTGGGCGGGGTCAAAATGGCTGATGGAATCGGTGTGCTCGCCTCCGCCATTGATATAGCTGTCGCCGATGCGGTCGAAGCGGAATACATCATTACCGGCGCCGCCGTCCATACCGTCGTATCCGGCACTGGAGACCATCACATCGTTGCCACCCCCGCTGACTAGCTGGTCGTTGCCGCCACCACCCATCAGCAGTTCATTGGCCAGCCCACCACGTATGTAGTCGTTGCCAGGAGTACCCTGCACGATGAGTTCGACCGGGTTATTGCTGGCTTGGCTAATGCCGCTTTTGACCTGCAAATTCCCAAGCGCCGTAGGGTTGGTGGCGTCCTTGATGTTGAATACCTGGGTCATGCCGTGCTCCTTACTTGCAGTTGGTCCACTGGGAATGGGGTATGACGCCAGTAATGCCGTCTCGTTGATAGCAATGGGCCTTATCCGACGAAGGGGTTATAAGCGGCGGGGTTGATGTACGTCGTTGCGCGGCAGCCGTTAGTTTTAGTTTGGGTGAGGGGCTGAGCAAGGATGGATTGTTGCTGACTGAGCCAAGTGTCAGGGCTTATCGCTGAAGTGCAGGCAATAACCGCTGAAAGCCCTTCAGGGCGCCGTGATTGAGAAAATGCATCTGTCGAAACCTACCGTTTGCTGCAGCTGCTTTCGACACATTCGGTTCATGCGTCCAGCTCATTTATTAATTCGCGCCAGCCATCCTTTGCCTCCTGCTCCGAGGTAAAGACGTGTACTTTTGGATGCCAGAACGGCCCCTCAATGACGATGCATTCCAAGGTAGAGTTCTGAAACGTGAAGACATAATGGACAGCATCTTTTATGAACAGCCGTTTATCGTGTCGTGGATGGATGGCGTTTCTCTGCTCAAGCTCTGCTAGCCAAGGCGAATTATCTATCCGATGAATTTGGTAATGCTTGAGGCCAAGCCCAATAAGCGGATGGCCGCCCAACACTTCATCGTTTGGTGAGCCAAACTGAAATTTTTTTACCAGAGGAAAATGGATTACAGCTATCTCTTCCCCATCGGTGCAATACCGTAAACATAGCTGAGTGTCCGTGGCGAACACGACGGGGTCGGGCGACGTGCTTGGCTGTGGCCAAGCGTCGATCAGTACTACGGTCGCGGATGACATACAGAAGCCTAGTAAATAAATAGGGGAAAAACAGCGTGCGCGAGTGACGCGTTGTCGTCAAAGGCTTCTGTTCGCGGAGGGTTGCTTCTGGTCGATAACGATCTGCCACGAATGACAGGCCGGGTATGCGCCCAGCTGTCAATTGGGCCGAAATTCGACTGTTGCACCTAACTCCTTCAATTGGTCGCACAATTGGCGCAGTTGACGTTTTGAGCCGCTTCCGGCCTTGAATTCAGACGCGTCGGCAAGTGCCAGAGCTTCCTTCAGTGACAATTCGCGCTCTTTGCTGACTAACTGAACGACCTTGAGCTTATGAAGACCCAAGGCAATAACAATCAAGTCGCCACTTTCAAAATCAGCCGGATCACAGGCACTGATTTCGGGTGTCGATTGCTCCAGGAGCTCTGCTTCCTGACGCGCCTCGATTACTTCACGCCAGTACTGATTCGCAGAGCCGATCTCGGCCATGATCAAGCGATTGAATTCGACGACGTCATCATTCACTTCTACCAATGCTTCCAGCAAACGGCGAAAAACCATAAGGCTCGGCGCTATCTGTATTGCGTCCCATCGACCTGCTCCGTGGGCGGCTATGTAGACGGGATAGCCGCTTGGAGCTTCGGTCGCTGCAATAAAAACCGGGTCATCCAGCCCGGTCATTGCAAGGACATGCCAATCGGGATTCCATTCGCCTTCAGTATCGGATACCAGGCTTTCGCCGGTATTCCCGTGGGTCCGGAAGCCCGCCTGAAAATCATCAAGACGATCCAGTTTGGCATAGTGCGTGGGTAAAAGAAGATCGCCCACAACGACGCCATTGATAAGAAAATCTCGAATTTCTTCGCGGGCCAAATTCATACTTCGGTAGGTCTCTCTATGGAGCTCAAGCACATGGAGTGAGTGGCATCGTCATGATCTATTCGCATAAAGCCACACTTCAGATAAAACGCTTCGCCTGCGGAAGTATCGGTGGCGAGGCGCACGCTTTGAAAGCGCAGAGCTGCATGCGCAACAAGCGCCTTTACCAGTGTCCGCCCTACGTGGCGCCCTCTTGACGAAGCGCTGACGTAAACGCGTCGTAGCCTTGCCGTGTTCGTTTTGACGTATGGATCAACTGAAAGGCCTCCGATGCCTATTAGTTGCTGGTTCAAATACGCTGCCATAAAACATTCGCCGGGGGCATCGAAGCGATTTGCCCCGGAGTGCCACTCGGCAATCAGGCGGGTGATAAACCTGAAACCCTCTCCAATCGCCTCTTTCTCTAACGCGAGAATTTGCGCGGGGAGATGGGTGATGTGTCGAATTTCCACTTGGCTCATGCATTGCCCTGGATCTGGTGAGTGAGATAAGTCACCAAACAATAGGCTTATCATCCCAAGCCCAGAAGGTCCCGCTGTCGGCCGGTCCATGTGCGCCTACCACCTCAATAATGCGATCCGCCGAGAACGCTGGTTCGAACAGCTGGCCTTCAGGTACGTTCGCCTGGAATGGCTGAGACAGCTCCGTGTCAGTCGTGCCTGGGTGTATTGCCAGGACAGTAGAGGCCGGGTTGAGGCGTTTCAATTCGATACTGGCCGTGTGCAGCAACTGGTTGAGCGCCGCTTTGCTGGCTCTGTAGCTGTACCAGCCACCCAATCGGTTATCGCCAATAGAACCAACCCTCGCGGAGAGCGCCACGAAGGTTGAAGGTTGTTTGCGCAATAACGGGAGCAGGTGTTTGAGCAGCAGGATCGGTGCAAAGGTGTTGGTCGTGAAACTCGCCTCCAGGCTCGCAAGTGTCAGTTGTGCCAGGCCCTTTTCTGCTTTTGCGCCGTCCTGATGAAGAATGCCTAGCGTACTGATGACGAGGTGCAGATGCTCACATCCATCAAGCGCCTCGCTCACGAGTGCTTCAAGGGATTGTTCATTGCGCGCGTCGCAGTCGACGCGTTTGATGCGTTGGCCATATTGCTCTGCAAGCGTTGCAAGCTCTGTGGAAGTGCTGGCTTGTCGCGCGACCGCCCATACCTGAGCCACATCATCGCGAGCAAGCAACGCTGCGCACAGTGCCAAGCCGATACCTCGGCTGGCTCCGCATATCAGCACGTTCGCCTCGCTGTTCAGTTCGGGTAGCAAATTCATAGGGCACCTTGAGGAGCATGGCTGAAGTGTTTTTTAACGTCTGTGAGAGAACTATAAGCCCTACCGCTTCGCCAACAACCGCTCCAACCCAGCCGTCACCACGACAGCCAGCAAAACGGCAGCCGCGATAGACACAAGCGCGCCCCATTGCACTATGGAGTACCTGAGGGTCAGGTAGAAACTCACCACCCCAACGGCGCCAATAGCATTGCCGCGGATTATCGCCGCCAGTTCATAACGCCCGCCTTGCACGTGGACGAACACTGCAAGCGGCCAGGCGATCACCGGGATCGGCGCCAGCAGCCCACTGACCACCGGCCCGAGCCAGGTAGCGCTTGCGGTGATCGCCAGCAGCAGAAGGGTGGCCGTCAGCATTCGCATTGGAATGACCCAGCGCGGCATTGCAACGTATGACGCTACATCCGGTGGTGCCTGTTTCGAGGTGGCAACAACGATCAACGCAACCATCAGCAGCGTGAAGATGATCGACAGCGCCAGTGAGCCCGACAGGTTCATCGCAAAGGCCGTTGCGCCATACACAGCCAAGGCCAAGGTGCATCCAGCCACCGCTGAAACGCGTCGAGTGACCAGGAAATAAAACAGATAAGTCGCCTGAATCGCCGCCAGCCCGGCCAATGCGCCGGGCACCGCCATCGAGGCGAATGCAGTGCCTTGCTCAAGACTGAGAAACAGCATGACCAGCGCCGAGGTCATCGGCAGACCAGAAAGAAGCCCCGCCACACCAGTGCCCCAGCGCCTCGCGGCCAATGAAATGGCCAGCATGAGCGCGGGGGTGATGAGCAACTTGAGGTAGAAGGCCGTCATGCAGAAAAACTTCACATCCGAAGGAGGGCTGAATGCTAAACCTTTTGGCGGTTGGTAACGATGCGTGTCTGCTCTTACTGCTCGCTCAACAGCGCATCCGCCAATAGCCAGAAACAGAAAAGCCCGGCGAACCGGGCTTTCTGAAACCGAGCGGTGCTTATTTAGCCGTTTTCAGCTTGATCACGTCACCAGAAACGGTGGTGGTGTAGCCGTTCAGAACCCAGGCCCAGAACCACTTCTCCTGCACTTGGGTATTGATCAGCGCATCGCCACCCTTGGCCTGAATGGCGCTGTTCTGCGCACGAACAAAACGGTCGTTCTGACGAATCGGGATCAGACCGAACAGCATCAGGCCGGTGGCGCTTGCTTCACTGTGACCTACGACGGTGTATTGGCTGCTGTCGTATTGCGGGGTTTTCATAGGGGTGCCGGTGCACCCCGCCAGAACCAGACCACATACTGCTGCGGCGACGACTTTGCTAAATGACTTCAAGGTGAAACTCCATGGGAAAACCCGGATCCACGTCTCGGGCGGCGGTACTTTACTCGCAGGGTTCGTGCTTGAGGTAATTTTTTGAAATTGCCTCACAGCGCGCTCACGACCGAGCATCCGCCAACTCCGAGAGTGGCTGTTTCCGGTTGTAGCGGGGCGCTCCACCTCCAAGATATTCAGCACGCCTGCAAAAGTATTAACGTAGCAAGCGGAAGGTTTCACGCACATGCTCGGTGAGCGTTTTCGGGTTTTCCATGGCCGCGAAGTGGCCGCCGTGCTCGGCTTCCGCGAAGAACCGCAGGTCGTCGAAACGCGCCTGCGCCCAGCGCCGTGACAGGCGCAGCAGCTCGCCCGGGAACATGCTTACGCCGGCAGGGATCGGCATCGCGGGGGCAGGGTCTTGCTGTTGCATTTCGCGCATACCTTCCCAATAGAAACGCACCGAGCTGGGGCCGGCATTGGGCAGCCAGTACAGCATGATGTCGTCGATCAGCGCATCGAGCTCGATTATCCGCTCAGGCTCGCCGCCACTGTCGGAGGCATCCTGAAACAGTGCATACACCCACGCCGCCAGGCCAACGGGCGAATCCGCCAGGGCGAAGCCTACTGACTGCGGTCGGGTGCTGTGCACTTTCATGTAACCGGAAAGCTCTCGGTCGTAGCGCTGCGCGTCGGCCAGCATGCGCTGTTCTTCAGGCGTGGCTTGGGCGATTTCCGCCTCGGTGGGTTGGTACATGACCATGTTCAGGTGAATGCCGATCAGGCCAGGCGGGCGCATGTGCCCAAGGGCGGTGGTCACGGCCGCCCCCCAATCCCCACCCTGAGCGGCCCAGCGCTGGCCATAGCCCAAACGGTCCATCAACTGTGCCCAAGCCGCCGCCGTTTTGCCCACGCCCCAGCCTGTAGAGCGCGGCTTATCACTGAAACCAAAGCCCGGTAGCGCCGGGATCACCAAATGGAACGCATCGCTGGCCTGCCCACCGTGTGCAACAGGGTCGGTGAGTGGCCCGATCATCTTCCTGAACTCAAGAATCGAGCCCGGCCAACCGTGGGTCATCAGCAAGGGCAAGGCGTCAGGATGAGGCGAGCGGATGTGCAGAAAGTGAATACCAAGGCCGTCGATCTCGACTCGGCTGCTGTTCCACTGATTGAGTTGGGCTTCGGTGGACCGCCAGTCATAGCCATTACGCCAGCGCTCGACCAACGCACGCAGACGCTCGAGCCGTGGTCCCTGACTGTTGTCGGACACGGTTTCGGGGTCAGGCCAGCGGGTTTGCGCCAAGCGCTGAGCCAGATCGTCGAGTTGCGACTGGGGGACTTGAAGAGGAAAAGGCTCGATAAGGTAGGTCATTGGTTGCTCCCTTGCACATGCGTACGGGCCAGCGTGTCACGCACGGATGCCCATTCACGTTGGCCATAGCGGTCGTTATCCAGATTGAGCAGCTTGCCGCGCCCGCTCATCATGTCGCGCAGGTATTGCATGCCCTGCCAGGCCGGGAACGGCTTGTCACTGGCAGGCGTGAGCGCACGCACCACGCCGATGAGGGTGGACAGCGTGCCAATATTGCCGGGGCACAGGGTGCGGTAACGCTGCCCGGTCAGCTCGGTGAGAAGGCTGGCGATCTGCGCAGGCGACAGACTGTTACCGGCAATGCGCAGAAAGCGCGGCATGTGAGAATCCAGCGCGGCATCGGCGGTGAAGGCGGCTACGTCGTCCTTGGCCGTGAAATCCAGCGACTGTTGTGCATCACCGAAATGCAGCACCCGCCGTCCGGGCAGCACGATAGGTGCGTCGCCTTCGAGCAGTTCTAGAAAGCCACCGTTGAGGATCGAGGTCACGTTAATGTCGGCCGCATCGAGCTGGGTGACGAAGCTTCGGCGAAGATCGAGGTTACGATTATCGCCAGGCCGGGTACTGGTGTAGTCGAGCGAATAATCCGAGGGAATGAACCTGGGTACGCCAGCCGCCACCGCAGCCTCCAACAGCCTGCCTTGCTGCCCGATGATCACCTCTTCCAGGCCGTTGAGCGTAGACACCACACAATCCGAACCGGCAATGGCACGGCGCAGGCCCTGAGCGTCATCCAGTGAAACAGGCGTGATCGTCGTGGTGCTGTTGCGCAGGCCGTTCAGCCTGGCCGGTTCAGTGCCCGGTCTAACCAGCGCTATCACATGGGCACTGCGCTCTGCCAAGGCCCGCACGACGCGGTGGCCCAGATCTCCCGTAGCGCCAGCAACCACAATGGGTAAAGCAGTCACGTCATTCACAAGCGCTTCCTTGGTCGTTATGAATAGGTAGAAAAGGCGTTCACCTGCTTCCATTTAACTGAACGTTACCGTTTAGTTGACGAACAAACAAGCGGGCTGTAAGTTGCCGGCCATGACAGCGATCAAGACCAAATCCAAAGGCGGCAGGCCCAGGCAAGACCAAGCGGGCGAGGCCGAGCGTCGATTGCTGGATGCCGCCCTGCAGCGCTTTCTGGCCTGCGGTTTCGAAGGCACCTCATGCGAAGACATCGCCCGCGCCGCAGGTGCAAGCAAAGCCACCCTCTATGCCCGTTACGCCAACAAGGAAGCGCTGTTCGAAGCCGTGGTGCGACGCCACGTAGCCACCTTGCTGGTGCCCGCCGAAACAACTCCCGCGCTCCCACTCGAAGGCCGCCTGCGGCACGTGGGCCAAGGCATCCTCGAACATGCATTGCAAGCCGATACCCTGGCCATGATGCGCCTGGTGATCGCCACCTCTAACCGCACCCCGCTGCTGGCGGCTGAAGTGAATCGAATCGGGTGGGAAGGCGGTTTCATCAGAGTACGTTCGGCGATTTTGGCAGGCCCGGACCAGCCCAAGGATCCTGATGCACTGGCTCGCCAATTCATCGATCTGGTGTTTGCTCCCCATCAGCTTAGAGCGCTGTTGGGGGAGGATCGGGGGGTGTTGATTCACGGTATTCCGGAGCGGGTGGAGTGGGGGTTGAGGATGGTTGGGGCTGCTGGGTTGTTGGAGTGAGGGGGTTGGGTTTTAACTGCTTGTGAGGCAATGGGCCTGGGCTGTGAAACCTTGGTGGGGGCATACAAGTCCCAGGCCCAAGCTGTCATCGCGGGCTACCTTTTGAATTCATCAGATGGCTTCGTGACACTCGGCTCTGTTTCCCTGATCACCCTGGGGGCCCGTTTAATCACACAAAATGGTCTGGTTAGACTGCATTCACTTCATACCATTGCGCGAATCTTATTGAGCAGCCGAAGATCGCACCCATTACATTGATTTTTGCAACTCAAAATGCTCGAGATTTAGCGGGTAAGAAGCTCTATTTTTTTCTGATCCTATAACCTTCCAAAGGAATCTCAGACGTGCAATTATAAAGCGGAGCAGGACTAAACTCTAAGCGTTCTAATTCTTGTGTGTTCCAGACTTTTTCTCTAGCCGCCAAATAAAGCATGCCCAACGTTATAGGAATCTTGCCGCGCCGGTCCTTGCTTCGCCTGAAGGAGAAAAAATCATATCCCTCAGGTACGAAATATCTGTAGGGATCATAGTTATCTATGTTTATAGAAAAACGCTCAAAGAACTCGGGCATCAGCTCATTGGCATCATCCCCTTCGATGCCCAGCTCACGGTTAATATCAGTGGCCAGGCTGAGAGTTTCAAATGCATCCTTGCTGAATTCAAACACTTCTTGAATACACCTGACTATGTCGTTCAGCAGCTCATAGTCCACGCTATCTTTATTCATTCAGAACACCTGATCTTCAGCGCTTACAATGGCATTGTATGCGACGACGGTTTTATAGCCGATGAGTCCTAGCTCTGCCGCTGTGTACGCCCAGCCGACCACTGGAATGGCTCGACCTACAAATGCGCCAATGTACGGTGTCACCCGCACAGTCGGAGGTCTCCAGCCGACGACAGTCGGAGCTCTGTAACCCCCGGGAAATTTACGCTTTCTAAATATCCGCCTTGAAACGATAGAGGCTACGGAAGTATTTTTTATAGTTCCACCGGGCTTACGGCGCGTTGGAATTACATTTGCCCCCGAAACGATGGACAAGGCCGCAGCGATGTCGTCAATTCCAAACTCTTCCATTGTGGTTTCGATTGCAATTGTCCACAGCAGTTGATCTGCTGTAAGCCCACAGTCACCGTCGTAGCAGTAAATTCTTGGCACTTAAATATCCTTATGCATAAGTGGTGTTTCGTTCCTGGTCCCATCCGGCAACGACTTGACCTATCATTTGCCCATTGGCTCTACTCTGCTGTGAATATGTCATCTTGATTTTTGAGTAACTAAACCAAACAACGTCTTCTGGAAAAGCGCTGGGCAATGCGTCAAATATATTCCCGCTATAAAACCCGCTTACAATAAAGTTTTCAAAAGTCACTTCCATGTACTTTTGCTTGTCGCCTCCTGCACGATAAACGCTCAACGTTGCTTTCTTGAAGTGTTGCCCCGAACAGCATGCGGCCAATAGTTTCGGGGTTGCAGCGTCTACGAGTTTTGTAATGCTAAAATCGCTTAAGTAAATACGGCCGGCGGTTGCGCCGCCAGCTGAGCTAGCCGTACGGGAGATTGACTGAGTAGCTGCTAAATTATATCCAGTTATCTCAATTGAGTGCTTATGATTAGCATCAGTGGAATCCCCTTGGAGACCCTCGATCTGTAAAAAAGCGTCGAATGCCATTCCCCCTCCTTGGAGCTTGATTAAATTTTAGCTGGCGTACAGGCACGCCCGCTTTAGCACTTGCTGTTTTGCTTAACCAGATCAGGCCAGCGCCCCACGCACTGATTGAGCAAAGATCGTTTACTTCCGGGTTTGGGACTATCTATTCACAAAAAAATTCCCGAAGCACAGCAGAGCTGATCTCGACACCAAGGCGTTCAGGTAGCAGCGCCTGGAGTAGCTCGACGAGAAGTTTTCAAGCTGAGGACATTCTGCGGAGCTGGGGCGGTATTTCCCTTGCAAATCGGTGCGCGTGTCACTGAAATAGAGCGCGTCCGCTACATGTTCAGACCCGTTTTGCCAAGGCACCAAAAACAAAAAAGCCCGCACAAGGCGGGCTTCGGGCATTTCATAGACTGTCCACAACTCAAGACACATCCAGACTGCAAAAGATGGCGCCAGGCGTCGTTTGAACCGGTTAGTAAGAGCCCCGTATTTAAAGGGTTTGTTTGGTGGTGACTCGCTTAGGCATACACGTGGGCATACACGGCGCTACCTTCTGCCGCCAGTGAGGCGAGAGCAAGGGTGATGAATCTGCATCCATCCAGGGTATCCAGTGCTACTCAAATGTTCTGTGCCACTTCTGTAGACCCTCTGTGTTCAACCCAGATTGACAGCTCCTCGATAGCTGCCCCACCTTTGGAAGGTCACGCCTCTGTAACGGAGGGGCAGGTAGTGTCATGATTCGACTGAAATAAACTCCGCAGCCGGGCAAATTTATGACCGATACGCCGCATCATCAGCTTCTTCCTGGGCTGCCAGGTGATGGCCCTCTTCCTCTCCAGTTCAGTGCAACCGGCCAAGGGCAGCATAGTGAGGGGATCGTTATCAGGTTCTTGCCTGAAGGGATGCCTTCTTGGGTGGGAAACTTCCAACCCGGGTTTTGCCGCTTCAACTGCGTGTTGGAAGTGGAATCAACTTTTCATGTGATCGTAGTTGCCGGTGGTCAGGGTTACATCGTGGACGTTCGTAACGGACTGCTCGTAAAGCACTTCGGTGGCGATATTGAGAATTTGATCAGCATCCCAGAGCTGGGTAGCACCCTCGTTTCAAATGGGTTGTGGCTTAGGCTTTTCAAAGGAGAGGCTGAGGTCTGGTGCACTGAGCGTTTGTCTTTAGATGGAATTAGGGATATCCAAGTTTCCCTCGCGGATGGATTCATCACGGGGGAGGGATGGTACTTGGAGGACTCTTGGTACCCGTTCAAAGTTTGTATTTCCTCCGGAGAGGCTACAGGAGGAGCTTTCGAGTCACTTGACGTCAGCTAGTCAGCCTCGCCATTCCCAGAGGATTAACGCCGGGGACCCTGGCGGCATTCGAGGAACACGGGGCATGAAACCCGCGTGGATTTGGTAGCTGCTGATCGGTTGACGTTGGTTGACAGTTGACAGGTTGACGGCAGCAGATCAGTAGCTGAAGGAATGAACATCCGGGTTCACCACCTGATTGGGTGAGTTCACCGGGTTCACCAGTTCACTAAGCTGTGAAAACGTCGGCTACTCAAGATGCGCGGGTTCCCTGCCCCGTAGTCAGCAGAGATCCTCAGGGTCCCCGGCTTAGACCAGATGCTGGTCGCTGATGGCGCCTGTTCGTAGGGGAGCGGGGGGGCATTGGCCTGTCAATGTGGTGTAACTGGTGTCACGGGTGTAACATATTTTTTAAGTAATTGAAATATAAGGACAAATCAACCGTAACACCAAGGTTCGAGCCTCGTTGTATGAGATGTAACGCTAAGGATCAGTGTAACAATTCACCCTCTGCTAATGTCTCTTACAGGCCCGGAGTGTGTAAATACTTAGCAGGAACGTGCGGCACTGAGGTAAAGCCAGTCTGCCCAGCACCATTTGATCGTTGCACATGAGTTCACTAACGTCGGCTCGACCGCGATCAACTCAGCTCGGTGGCCCTACAGCCCCGCGAGACTGTCGCGTCAGGAACGTTGTCGGTAGTGGCTGATCGAGGTTGATTCAAAAGCGAAGAGATCCTGGCTTGTCACGATGCAGGCATCACTGCGTATGTGCCCAAGCCGATGACCTCTGGGGCCAGAGCGGAGTGGCGATTCAATAACTATGCCTTCATCCATGACGCGGCAAAAAACGAATATGTTTGTCCAGCCGGAGAAGCACTGATCTGGCGCTATACCAACGTCGAAAAAGGCCTGACGCCTCACCTTTGCTGGAGTTCGAAATGCAGGCGGGCGCAAGGAAACCGCACTGCACACCGAACGCGGAACTGCGGGTTCGACGCTGGGACATGAAGCTGTACTGGAGGGAGTGCAAGCCCGGCTGAACAAATCACCGGAGATGATGCGAGTCCGAAAACGGACTGTTGAGCATCCTTTCGGGACGCTCAAACAATGGATGGGGTGTCACACATTTCCTGACACGAAAGCTGAACGGAGTAAGTGCCGAGATGAGCTTGAACGTCCTCGCCTACAACCTGACGCAAGTCATGAAATGTCTCGGTATCAGCGGATTAATGAAGGCGCTGTCGGCCTGAAGAGGTCTTTATTTCGGCTCCCCTGCACGGTAGCAACAACTCTGGGGCTCCCGGGTCCTAGTGATGATCCGCAAGACTTGTTGCGAGCAATTACTCAGCTAACAGCCATCGGCGCTACGCGCCGGCAGTGTACCAGCGCGTTTTTACACAGTCGGGATCGGGATCGGTCGCCAGAAAGCCCTCAACGCCGTCAATCATCGAGAAAATAGCTCGGGCTCAATGCGGTGCGAGCTTTATGTTTTCTCTGGAAAAATATTGCTAGGCGAACGGATAAAAGAAATGCCCTCTATCAACTGTTTTGCACGAAGGAGATGACTTTTTCAGTAGAGGTTGTAATACTGGATATCTGGTCAAAAAAATTCAAAATGGGAATAAGCTCTCTCACGGAAGGAGATTCAATATGACGCCTACTGAAGCGAACGACGTAATCAGTGTCTTTTCGGGGTATGGTTTTGAGTACAGAGCGGATTTCTCTTCAAACTCCTCAATGGTATTCACTATCAAGCAAGGGATTTTTGATAATGCTGCAGTATTAAAGATTCCTGGCGCTGTAGATGATCAACAAACTCACGTTAAGCTCGAAGAGTTAGGTTTTCAAGTAAAAGATTATGTGCACACTACAATTGTAGATCTGGAAAACAAGCTTTTTGGCGGCTTCTTCTCTATCGCCAAGACCAAGCAAAACTTTATAAGGGATTATGAGGAGCATATAGAAAAAATCAGGGTCTCCTTTCCTGAGACAGAGAGCGTCTACCGCTACATATCTACACCTTATACAAAAAATTTTAGTGAAAATACTTCTGAGGATAATGTCTTAGAAGATATTAAGTCTGAGCTACTCGTTTCTGGGCCGCGCCTAGTTTTAATCGAAGCCGCTGCTGGCTTCGGTAAGACATGTACTGCTTATGAAATTGCAAAAATGATTTCTGGCGAGAACGAACATCACATTGTTCTCTTTGCTGAACTTTCTAGGGATCGCCAAGCCAAGATTTTTAGCCATGTTTTGCATAAAGAACTAGCGAGGTCTTTTCCCGCAGTATCTATAGACTTAGTGCTTCGTGAAATAAAGAATGGCCGAGTAATCGTTGTTTTGGATGGTTTTGATGAACTTCTTAAGGAGAGAGAGGAAGAAGATCTGCTTTTTGAAAAGTCTCAGGCTATGCTTGAGACAATAGCGGAGATTTTAAATGGTGAGGCCAAAGTAGTTCTAACCACCCGTAAGACTGCCATTCTACAAGGTGACGACTTCGATGAATGGATTGGCACTCACACGAACGACTTCGATTTCGTAAGATATAGCCTAAAAGAGCCTTCCATACGTTATTGGCTGCCAGTCGAACGTATAACTCAGCTACAGAACTCTCGGATAAATATAAAAAATATCGCCAATCCGGTTCTGCTGACTTTTCTGAAGTTTGTAAACGATGAACAATTTTCTGAAATACTGGATGATCCTGACTCGATAGTAGATAAATACTTCTCGTCTATGTTCACGCGCGAAATCAAACGGCAAGACTTGAAGCTTACAACATCGGAACAGTCAAATTTCCTCATGCGCCTTGCGCAGAACATGATGGAGTATGATTATACAAGGGACACTAAAGAAAATATTATTGGTTATTTCTCTCATACTGAAATAAATCTTATTGAAGAGTCCCGCGCTCGCTACGAAGTAGAAGGACGTCCTACTTACGAAGAAATGGTTGATCGGTTCTCAAATCATGCTCTTCTAGACCGGTCAAAGATTGATAATAAAATCGGTTTCATCAATGACTTTGTGCTTGGTCACTTCGTTGCGCGCGACCTTATTGAGTCGAAATCTAAAGGCTGGGTAGCGGAAAGCATTTTTGTTGAGGCAGCGATTAATTCTTTTTCATCACGTTCGTTAAGTTCACGCGAAGACATTTGGAGTAGGCTTTCAGAAACTTTAGAATTCATCCCTGTCGAGGATAGAATACAGCTAGAACTTAGGTTATTGGATCGAGCAACAGGTGATGTATCTCAAGTTCAGTTCAATAATATTGTGTTTAATACTACCGAATTTTTCGTGAATGATTCAATCAAAGATTGTTATTTTCACGAATGTAGATTTCAGAATTGCACTTTAAATTGGGACAGAATCAGTAACTGTGTGTTTCACTCGTGCACCTTTTACGACTGCATGAGTAATGGTACTAATAATAGTAGTGAGATGGTCTCTTGTGAGCAGTTTGGCAGCCACATTTGGGATGCAGAAGCGAAATCGCAAATTTTAGCTAACCCGATCGCAGAAAATCATGAGATAAAAAGTTTTATCCTGGAAAAATTCTGGCCCATCGGAAAAGAAACTATTGCATTTGCCCATCGTCCTATTTTTATATTCTATCGAGGCAACCCTCATCCTTCACATCTTATCTCTGAAGCGCTTGAGGAAATGCGGAAAGAAGGGATTATTACTTCTGCAAAGAAAAAGAATTGGATAGGCTTGGATCTTAGTGCAGCCAATTTTTCGATAGTTAAAGATATACTTGGACGTTAATCATGCAATCAAGTCAAACTGCTTTATTAGTTAGGGAAATTGAGTCCTCTATTGCCAAGCATGGCATAATGTTCAGAGTATTTTTTAGAGAGAAAACACAGGCTTCTATTCAGGCCAAGGTATCTAAGAATCCCAATAAGTACGATGATTCTAAAAAGATACAAGATATTATTGGTGTTCGGATAGCACTTTATTTTCTTGATGATGTAAAAGTGGCGCAAGAGATTCTGGAGAATAAATTCAATTTTATTCCCGAGGATTCTCAAATCGATATGCTTGAGCACGAAAGCTTCAAAGCTAATAGGTGCAATTTAATGTTTCGCTTGCCGTCAAACTTTGACGTTACTTCAATAGTTGGAAGTGATCATATCGGCTTGGTAGATAATACGTTTGAAGTGCAGCTTCGTACAATACTATCTGAAGGGTGGCACGAGATTGATCATGATCTTCGCTATAAATGCAAAGATGACTGGGCCGAGCTTAACACAGAAAACAGAGCACTTAACGGCGTTTATGCAACTCTAGAAACCAGCGAATGGACATTGCTTAAGCTTTTTGAGGATATATCCCATACTCATTATAAGAATAAAAATTGGCGTGCCATGTTGCAGAATAAGTTTCGACTCCGCATGAAGGAATCCATTAAAGATAGCGAGGCTTTGAGCCTGTTAAGCAAAGTGCCTGATCTTGCAAAAAGTATTTATAGATATGATAGAAGTAAGCTGTTCGCTTGCATTTCGTCGCGACTACCTTTGCCTATTACTCTTTCAAATATTATTTATATAATTAATTTGGATGAAGTGAAGAATGCCGAAGTGATAAAAAATACACCTGAGGCAATTGTCCGGTGGTGGAATCTAAAATAAAAGATGATAAGGAGGGCTGAGATTTTTCAGTCGTCTGTATCAACCATTAGTGTGAGTTTGTATACGCTATAGTAGCTATGAATTATAGTATGACGCGAGTTTGAAGTTACAGCCGCAGTCGCGGCTGTTTAACGGCGGGATATCTAAATATGGCTGGAACTTGTTTTATAAGCTGGGGGTGAGCGCTGTATCAGGTGTCTCGTGTAGATGGTGATTTAGCTTCTAGGTTTTGAGTTTCAATCGCATCGTCTAACATGCTTATAATCTTTTTTTCTAGGCGACACAAAGGCGATTTTGCATGATTAAGCATCCAGTCCATGGGAGACGCGCCTAAGTCGTAGAGGTCATCCTCTATCATAATCTCATTTTGTCGGTTATTTGCAAGAAAGGGAATTTCTAAATATTGGGGTTCGCAGTTTTTATCGTTTACCTTCATGGACGTTTTGTATAACAATGTGTCTGATCGAGAAATCTCTATACATCCTGTGTGTGCTTGAACTCTGTATGCATCGATAGGGTTGAGCCTTGTCAGGCTTTCGAATTTCAAACCGCGGCGTGCATACGATCTACTAAAGTGTTTGAAGCACGCAGATACATAATCAACTATCGCATTATCTTTATATATGTCCTCCTCAAAAGGTGGGCAAGTGTGAAACTCATAAACAGTACTTCGCAGTTTCTCCATCAGGTTTTCGACAGTTCTGAACCGTGCTTTAGCATAAAAATCATTGCCGTTAGACTTGTCCGAATCATAAAAGGTGACTTCGACTTGGTCTCTGATATCACGCTCATTCACTAGGGATAGAGGTATCCTAAGCTTGAAGTTATGATGGCTTACAGCGTTACGCAACCGTTTGAGAACTCTCCTGATTGTGGGCTTCTCATGCAATTCATCTTTGATAATGTCAAACTTATCAAGGAACCATTCTGATTTAAGCTTCTCGGTGGACTTGTTGGGGATTTTATCTCCCGCAATTTCCCTGGCGATACCTAGATTCATGCTCATGTAGGCAAACAATGAACCTAGTCCCATAGGGAATTTCAAATTTCTTATGGCTTGAATTTCATTTGGATTATCCAGATGCCCGCTGATTACGCTTGGATAATCATCTGGTGTATTTATCAGTCCTTGAGAGTGTAGGAATTCAGCGTAAACGCTTAATACTGACCGAGACTGATGTTCTTTAGAGAAAATTGCAGCTTGAAATAACTCAAGAAATCTCATGGTTGAATGATAGCTAGTCATGAGGTCCAAAGATTCAAGCTGTGGGTCGAGTTCATCTTGTTCGAATAGCTTTTTGAGCGACATTTTAACCTCGTTTCAAATTTGGTAATTTAAGGTCGTATGAAACATGCTTGTATTTTTATTAGTGTTGAGTGGTGTAGTCTTTGGGATGACGTTGCTCGGTATTGAATCCTGCTTCTAAATGAGCTTGTTGGTAAATCCTTAAGTTTAGGTTAAAGCCCGCTACAGTTTTACAATAGACCTTATCGCAGCTCTACCGATCAAGCCTGTATATTATGTCCAAAGGCTGGAGGTGTTAATTATAACTAAAAATATTTATCGGGCGGCAGGTTCTCACATTCTATGTGCAACCTGCCGTCGTTGGCAACCTCTTACACGTATTCGACATCCATATGTGCTGGAATCACCTCAACAATATATAAATTGATGGTCTATGCAAGACCTCGAAAGCACAATGTGCATTCGGCAATTTGCAGCGTTAACATGCCTCCACCCACTATTTGGAATGCAGAATAGAGAGAGCCTGCTAGGCTAACTGAAAGCAACTCTCTCCACTAATAGGGCTAATCCTCATTGGAAATTTTATTTAGTGGATGCAGTAATCACAACAGAGTGATGGTTGATGTTGGAATTGTGGAAACATTTATGTGCGCTTAGGTTTTAAAGGCAGGATTTGGAACGCTTTTATAGCCTCTAGATTGAATAGTTTTTATCGTTCCTTACCCATGAGCTCTGAAAGAGTTTTATTGTTTTATCTCAAAACCAACTTTCGTAGACGAACTTAGCACATGCCGACTGTATCTTAAGATAAAAATACTATGCATGTTCTGTAGGTATTTAGCAGTAGCCCTATTAATAAAATTTGCAGAAGGACTGCTATACTTAAAAAATTCTGATAAAAAAAGGCCCGCTTGGGCCCTTTCTTGTCAAGCATATTTTATTTTTCGGGTCATCCCTCGATAACTTCCCCGTTAACCTCTTTGATCTTCAACACCTGCATTTGGCGGAGATTGCGTCGGTAGTTTTCAATAGTATATTCAGATGTGTTTTGCGACATCTTCGCCTATCGGACCAACTCATGATGTTCTGAACTGGCTTGTTCACCTTCTTCATTCTTCCGTTGCTCCTGATGGCCCACAAGTGCCGCCTGTTGAGACGTCGGAAAGTCGTTGAGCTGTAGCAAATCCTGCGCGCTGTGGCTGCGCGCCCGGTCGGATAGTTCATGCCACGTCCAGTTCCCGACCCTTTCGCCTGCTTGTGGAACGGCTAGTTTCAACAGGCTCACTTGATCAATGCCGAGCAGGTTGTAATTCGCCCAGAGCCTTCCGCCCACATCGAAAAGTGTTTTAGCGGCCTCGTTCCATCTCTCTTCCAGCACTGTCTGTGACAGCCACAGGGCGTTGCGTTCTATGCCCTTGTGCTTTTCCTGTGCCTCGGCGATGTACCGATCTACGGTGAGCAGCTCCTGCTCCAGCGCGGACATGATCAGGCCTTGTCGACGATTATGTTCGGCGGCGGTTACCAGGTTTTTTGCGGCTTTTTGCGCATTGGCGTTGGCGGTCTTTTCGCCTTCGGTGTCGCCCCATGCGACTGCCTGTGCATACGCAGTCGCAGCGTCTGTTTCGGCCTGGCGCGCTTTGGCCATATCCTCTGCTGCCTGTTGTTTGATCTGTTCCAGACGGATGCTGAGGCTCTGACGTTTTGCGTTCAGCTCCTGCTCATCGGCTTTCCAGCTGTTCATGGCCTTGGCGTAACCGGCCATCAGGGAATGGCTGTTGACGAGAGTCTCGCGGCGATTGATCTTCTGATCCAACAGGTCAGCATCGTGCTTGCGCGCATCGAAACGCGTTTTCAGCTCGTTGTATTTGTCGCGTAACTCACGCTCTTGGGCGGGCTCAATGGACTGCTCATTCTCCAGCGCGGCTTCAAAAGGCAGCATCTGGTTATGCAACTGGTCAGCCTCTTTCAGCAATTGATCGCGGCGATCTTTCAGTGCTTGGATCTCATTCATGTGTCTGGTCTCTGTTCAATTCGATTGGGAGTTGTATAAGTGGCTGGCGAGGCCGGGAATCAGCCGACGCTACCTCGATCAGCGGGGATGCACTCAGGCAGCCCGAGCCTCGCTTTCAGCCAATCCCGGAATCGTCTTCACGATGTAGCAGCGTTGCGTGCCCAGGCCGGGCAGGCGGACCAGGCTCGATGCTTTTCCGTCGTTCCCCGGCTCAATGACCCCGCGCTGAAGCAGCTCCTTGTTCACCGCATTGATGTTCATGCCCCGGAAGATCTCCGAGCGCCAGGACTCGGGCAGCACGTAATATGTGTTGGTGGTGTGCAGGGAGTCGCCCAAGCCGTGCTCCATCGTCTTGCGAAAGCCCAGCCGGTCGATAGTGCGCGGACCGTGTTCGTCGATCTTTGCCGCTGCCGATTCCCAGCGTGTAAATCGGCTCTCGCCGAAGCGCTCGATGACTTGGCGCAGTCGCGATACGATTGCGTCACCTTCGAAGTTACCGACGCCGCCACGCTCGTTCATCCATGCGTTGAGGCACACCCGAGCAGCGGTGGTGGCTGTGCCATCGGGCCAGCCAGTTATCCCCATCGCGGTGGCCAGCTCACCCGCTGCGGCGGCGAGGCCAAAGCGAGCGGCGGCACGGTGAGCTTGCCCGCTGGCCGACGCGGGTAACGATTGGGCGATAAAGCCTTCCAGCGTGCGGCGCAGGATGGCGGACCAAGCGTGGCGTTTGTCGGGCTCACACAGCGCTGTGAGAAAGGCGGTGAGCGGTGTGCCGTAGTATTTCGCGACTCGCGCCTTGAGCGCGTCGGACAGCGCCGCTGCATCATCGAAACCGTTGAGGGTGTCGAACATGCCCAAGCCTTTGCTGGCATCGGCTGGAACGGCGAGCATACGTACTTCCATGCCCGCTTTCAGCTCCTTGTTCGCTTCGGCCATGTGCTGGGCCAGCGTCTTCTCGCCCGTGGAAAGGAACAGCAAACGCCACTCCTGTACCTGCCGACCTGCCTGGCCTCGATCATTAGCCCGTGCCTTGCCGGTGCCGTTGCCGAGCATGTACACCGTCTCGCCGATGATGCGCGGATCGCACATGCCGATCTCATCCAGCACCAGAAGCCCGTCTGAGTGCGCAGCGGCGATGGATTCGAGTGCGTTGTCCGTGGAGCGCCACGAACGTACCAGGCGAGGTCCGCCGTAGATCGATGCAGCGACCTGCAGGTGCGTGGTCTTGCCGCCCGAGCTGTCACCGTACAAATGAAAGCCGCCCGACTCATGACCCAGCATGTGCAGCAGCGGGCCAGCCAAAGCCACGCCAACCACAAACGCCAGACGATGGTTGCCCACGCACAACGCGCCGATCTGCTCTTGCCATTGCTCAAGCGTGCCCGCTTCGCTGATCGGCGGTAGCTGAGAACCGGCCTCGTAGAAGTGCAGGTGTTCGCTGTGCACGCCTACTTGTTGTTCCGGTAGGAGAAAGGCGCTGTCGTGCCAGCCCAAGCGAGTGACCAGTCGAGCCCGTTGCGCGCTGTCGAAACCGCCGAGGTAACTCTGCAGGTCGTTACGTGCATTCCGGCCTGATCGACTGCCAGCCAGGCGCAGGCCCATGTCCACCAATGGGCCGAGTACGTCCTTGCCGAAATCACCGGTCATGGTGCGTGCCGGAATGTTCCAGCGTTTCTTGGCACCGTCCGGGTCGTCGAACTCCACGAGCAGGCCCCAGTTGTGACCTTTGTCATCGCGGGTCCGGGCGAGGATCTCCAGAGGCGAACACACCGGGCGCGCCTCGCCGTCGTCGCCTGCATAAAACACCCCCTCGGGAGTGAGGCGAAAGCCGCCGGGCATCAGGTCGTTTTTCGGTTTCGCAGGGCGCTTGGCCGCTGGTTTCGTCTTCGCTTTCGGTTTGGGTTCTGGCTGCTCTGTTGCCGGTGTTTCCTCTACCAGGCCAAACAGCTCGCCACTGCGCTCTAGCTCGACGAAATGGTCGACCGTCCAGCCTTTGGCAACGGCATCGGCGGCATCATCGCCGTCGTCCCATTGGCCATCTGGGGCGAACCCAGCGCCTTCGTTTTCCATCGTAGGTTTGCGCTTGAGCACCTCCAGCGCCAAAACCCGGACCGAGCCTGCGCCGACTTCCCGCAGTCTGTTCGCGACGGCTTCCATGCAGGTTTTGCCGCTGGCGTCGTTGTCCGGCCACAACAGCACTTCGCGGCCTTTGAGGGGCGTCAGGTCTGCTTTGTGCCAAGAGTTGGAGCCGTTCGGCCAGCAGGTGGCCACGTGGTTCGGCATCAAATCCGCCGCTGCGTCTGCGGCCTTTTCGCCCTCGCACAAGACCACCGCCGCATCGGCACGTAGCGCCAGCTCATCCAGGCGCAAAAGCGGTCGGGGCTCGGGCAGTCCTTGCCAGCGCCATTGAGTCGTTTCGCCGTCGCTGCGTTTGCACCAGGTCAGCGGCGCAAAGACTTTTTTCGGTTTGTCGTCCTCATCGGGGCCGAGGTCGAAACGGTACAACGCCATGAGCGGTTGACCCTGATCATCGCGATAAATCCAAACCTTGGACGGTGTGCCGTGCTGCCGGTGTTTAACCGGGCATTTGTTCATCGCCTCGGCCGGGATCGGCTGAATGGCGGTCCACTCAGGGGCTTTGCTTTTGGCCGGTGCGGGTTTTGCAGGCGCGGAGTCAGCAGTTACGCCAAGCAGCTCCGCCAGTTTGTTACAGGCCTCGACGTCAGTGCCGCCGTCGATGTAACGCACCAGGTCGATGAGGTCGCCGCCCTTGTCGCCGGTCGCGAAGTCAGACCAGGTGCCTTTGCTAATGCTGATTTTCAGAGAGCCTGCACGCTTGTCCGTTCGGGTGGGGTTGGGTGCGGTGTACTCCTTGCCGCCGTCCACTCGCTTCCCGTTCGGAAGCCAGTGAGCAAGGACCTTGTCGATGTTGCGTAGCGCAGCAGATTTCACCTGTGCGAACGAAGGGCGCTTTTTCGTGCCGGAGGCGCTCATGGGCGATCCTCCGTTGGAAGCTGCAGGCTGGTGGTAACGTCATCAATGATGGCCTTGACCATATCGCCCAGGTAATGGGCGGCCCACGCCGCGCTGCTGTCATCGTTCATGCCCGCTTGAAGCGTCAGTTTGTTGATGCAGTCTGTCAGCACGGAGGCGTGCTCTAACGCCTCTTCGCAGGAAACGCCCGCATTGACGCTAAACAGAGGTTGGTTTCGGGCGTTGTATTTGGCAAACGCGGTGTGCCCGGTGGTGTTGCCTTGAAAGGATGCACTCACAGGCTACCTCCTTGCGCAGGACCGCGGCCCAAATCGTCCGCATGAAGCGCCAGAGTGCGTATCAAACCCAGCGTGCCGCGCACGTCCCAAAGGGCGGCGGCGATGACATGGTTGGCCAGGCTCGGCCCGTCGTTTTCAAACTGGTCTTCAAGCAGCAACAGCACCGAGCTGGCGCGGTCGACGGCGCAGGTGATGGCGTCGATGTGAATACCGGCATCGGCTGTTGGATTAACACAGAGCAGGTCTTCGGGCAGGCAAAAACTCAGGGCGTTGTTCATTGGGCACCCCCTGCGGTTTCGAGGGCGCGTGCTTTGGTCATGTGGGCGTTGTAGCGGGCAAGGCGTGTGGCGAGGCTGGAATTGGCGTGTAAAGCGGCGAGAGCCATTGCACGTTGGGCAGCGGCGCGATTTTTGAACGGATTGAGACTGGGCATCTGGCAAAACTCCTATTGTTGAGGAGCTGCCACACTTCGTCGCCAAACGAATTAGGGTGGCAGCTGTGCGCAGGTTGGCGAACCGGGACAATAGGAACCCGGCAGACCCGAAGGTCTCCCACGCACAGCCGCCATAAAACGGGGATGCGGGCACAAAAAAAGCGCCTGCAATCGTAATGGGGGCGCCTGTGCGCCTACTGTAGATCGGGTCGCCAAACCCGGTCGCTGATTTTGCAGCGACGGCCAGAGAATAACGTCCGGTTTTGGTATGTGCAACTGTTTGAGCGACTTGCACTCGCGCTCGATGCGAAATACATTTGACGTGCATGTAGATTTACCTCAACGCCTCCGGTTGCCCCCGGAGGCGTTTTCGTTTGTGCGTGCGCCGAACCTGTGACGTGATAGCCCGGCGTTCTGGTGCCAGATCAGGGCCAGTAGATTGGGGCGGGGAGGGCTCAAGCCGCCTTCGCTTCGGTATCAAAAAGCGGGGCCGGGACTTCGCCTTTCAGCCAGGCGAGAATTTTTCGATCTTCGTTACATCGACGGCGATGCATGACCGTCAGGTAGTCCCTACGCTCGCTAATGCTCTGCTCGATGTAAGTCGCCCGGTCTTCTTGCAGGCGCATTTCGCTGTGTAGCTTTTCGCTGTTGGCCTGCTCGGTGGCGAGATCGGTGGCCACGTAGTCCTGCCAAAACTTCGACTCATTGGCGAAGCCGCCAGACTGGTCGACCAGCCAGTAAGTCACCCAGCCATTGAGGCCGACCGTTCGCAATGCCTTACGGCGACCTTCCTTCATCGCAAAATGGCCAGTCCCATGCACGCTGGCGAACTCGCGGCGGATCGCATGCTTGCGAATCCACTCGGGCACATTCCAAGGGTTGGGTCTGAGAGGAAGAGCCAGGCCGTCTGCATTGAAAAAGATCGCTTCTTGCTCCAGGCCATTCCAACTGATGCCCGCAATGGTGCGGCTCTTCCAGTTGAGCTCGTCCTGTCTGTAGAGCTGGAACCCGATGCTGTAGGAGTCGATGAAAGGTCCGTCACCTTTTGGGATGCGATTGTTCATGCGGCCACCTGGTCGCGAGCAGCGATGCGGCTGCGCGCCCATGCCTGGACTTCGGAAAGCACCCAGGCGACAGGCGCGCCCCTTGATGTGCTGTCGCTGAGCTTGACGGGCTGTGGAAAGCAGGAGCTGGGCTGCTGCATGAGCTTGTAAATGGTTGAGCGCTTCATGCCCACGATTCCCTCAACCTCGCGCATGCGAATCAAGGTTGAGGCAGCGTCGAACAGCAGCGGAGCGTTGGCAGGTGTTTCGCGAGAGAACTCGGTTACAGAGGTACTCATAGGGACAGCTCTCGATAGGTTTGGACTGACGAGAGCAATGATCTAGGCGAGGGATTTTAGCGGGCAGTTCACTTCCATTTGAAATTCTGGCTACAGCAGGTTGTGTTGCTTGAGAATCGCTTCAACCCTTTTACGTGTCAGCGGTTTCGACATTTCGAGAGTGGCCCAATCAGGACGCTCGCTTTCCGGCTTGGTAACTTCTCTCTCAAACCAACGGTGCACGGTTGTCGTGACATAGCGACGCGACATGCCATTTTCCAGCAACCCAAGCGCGTAGTTCACGATAGCTCTGTCACGCTGACTTATTTCGATTTTCCGATCTTTACCGCTGAGTACTCCCCCTTTTCGCCGAGTCGCCGCCTTGATGGCCTCAGCTACTGCGGGAGCTAGCTCGTCGTTGCGTAAGCTCGCCAGGTTCGTGATCGGCTCAAGGAATAGCGCATACAGATCAAGGGCGTTGATCCGGTCGTCTGGGCTCGCATGCGATGACACGTACTCGCAGTAGAAATCCCAAGGCCAGTCCGGCACCTTGCATGCCGGAGGGAAGGCATCTTGCTCGGCTGAGCGCATCCATTCACTTAGAGCCTCAAGTGCCTTTGCAGCGCAGGCCATTACATAGGCTGCGTGAGCTTGGTTATCTGTGGCGGAATCGCACCCAGTGAAATGACGAACCCAGTGGGCTACACGGGAGGACGCATCAGTCGAAGCGTACTGGAAAATTTGTTCTTCATGCTTGGTTGTGCGGATACACAAGGTGTCCAGGTCGCTATCAAAATCATCTGTTTGGATTCTTAAGCAGCATTTATCAATCAAGTTGCAGGCGTCGATAATCTGCTCATCGCAGAGGCTGTAAAGTGGCTGAGCAGATAGATAACTGATCAGACTCGCCGTTGGTTTTGGCAGGGCATCTAGTTTTTGAACATGGTCTAACACCATGAGACCTGAACCTACGTCCATATCCCACGCCCTTCATTTGCGCAGTTAAGCCAGCGCGCAGCACGCTCTGTGCGACTCAGGAAGCGGCAGGCCACCAGCGGCAACGGGGTCTCGGTCGTGTTACACGATTCAGCTACGTTACACACCGGGCGTAACTCTGATGCGATACGTGTAACTCGAAATAAATTCAATAAATTCAGATGGTTATGGTCTTTTGTTACACCTGAAACACGAGTTACACCGGTTTTGAGAGGGGTACGGGTGTGGCCAATCATACTGCCTTCCCGAATTGTCCCTGAACAACATTACCCGCCATGAGCTCATCGAGATGATCGGCATACCACTGCATCATGACTTTGCGTTGAGGTAGATAAACTGCCTTGTTATATACCCCTGCAATTCCTTCCTTCACGTGGGAAAGTTGCGCCTCAATATGATTTTCATCGAAGCCTTGCTCATTAAGGATCGTGCTTGCGATATGACGAAAGCCATGGCCTGTTTGACGTCCGGCATAACCGAGTCTGCGTAACGCCATGAGAAAGACGGTGTTGCTGCGGGGGATGGTTCGATCTTTCCGGCCAGGAAACAGCAGCGGGTATGCTCCCGTAAGCGAGCGCAGTTCAGTGATTGCTTCGACGGCTTGACGGGATAGCGGGATCACGTGTTCACGCCGACGCTTCATGCGCTCGGCTGGGATCGTCCACAGCTTTTTATTGAGGTCAATCTCTGACCAGCGTGCTTCTCGAACTTCACTCGGACGTGCTGCCAACAGCGCAAGCAAGCGGAGCCCCAAACGAACGTCCTTCGCGTGAGGGTAAGAGTTGATCGCACGAAGTAGGGCAGGCAGCTCCTCTACTGATACGTGTGCATAATTTTCAGCGCTACGCGTTTGAAGGAATTTGTTGAGGCCTTCGAGAGGGTTATGGATGGCGCGTCCAGTGACGCGTGCCAGGTCATAGATTTCTTTGCACGTGGCGCGGACTCTGCCCATTTGGTCAATGATCCCTTTCTGCTCCATGCTGCGCAGGAACTCCATCCACTCAAGAGGCAGGATCTCGGTATAAACCCGCTTCCCAAATACTGGAAAAGCGTGCAGCTCCAAAGCGCCAATGATTCGCCGGGCGGTACCAGCTTCCCAGCCCGACCGTCTTGAATCAAACCACTCCCGTGCAAGCGCTTCGAACGTGTTATTGGCTGCCTCCAGGTCAGCAGCTCTCCTCGCCTGTTTGCTGACTAATGGATTTTTTCCGTTGGATGAGTCTTCACGCAGTTGTGCAGCCTTCTGCCTGGCTAGAGATCCGCTGACTTCGGGATAGCCGCCTAGCCCTAACCAAGACCATTTCCCGTCTGGCTTTTTGTAACGTAATTCCCAAGACTTCTGGCCATTTGCTTTGACCCGAAAATACAAGCCGTTGCCATCTTGCTCCCGATAGGTTGCATCCTCTGGTTCCAGGCCGGAGAGAGTGGTGTCGGCTAAAGGGCGGCGCTTGATGTCAGTGCGTTTCACGGCTTGTATGCCTCCTGTTCAAGGAATTGCAAAGCATACACGTGGGCATACACGGCGTGAAGGTATAGGGGTGGACTGCTATGAACAGCCAGAGACAACAAAGCCCGCACGGGGCGGGCTTCTTGGGGTATTTCGTAGACTGTCTGAGACAGGTCTAGATTGCTATATGGTGCACCAGGCGGGATTCGAACCCACGACCCCTGCCTTCGGAGGGCAGTACTCTATCCAGCTGAGCTACTGGTGCGACGCGGGCGCCATGATACTCACATGGGTACGGGGCGTCCAGTTGCGGGCGGTGTGCGATACAAATCACCCAGCGCGCCACGCGACAACCTTTCATCAGCCCACACCCATTACCGCCCCCAAAGGAAGAGACCTGCGCTTCCGGCACGGCTCTGTGGTGGTGCATGATGCTCCCCATACCACTCAGCCAGATCGTTCTCACCGAGGGCATCTTATCAATCAGTTCAAAAGCATCGAGCGCAGCCCGTGCCGCGTTCTTATTACCGGGGCCAGTATCGCGGGGTGTGCCACGGCCTGGTGGCTGGCGCAGCGTGACTGTGATGTCACGGTTGTCGAGCAGGCGTCTGCCTTTCGCGATGGAGGGCAGAATGTGGATGTGCGGGGCGCGGCCCGGCAGGTTCTGCGTTTGATGGGGCTTGAGCAGGCGGTAAAGGAGCTCAATACCGGCGAGACCGGGCTTGCGTGGGTCGATGAGGACAACCGCACGGCGGCGCAAATTGATCTGTCCGGTCTGGAGGTCGATGGTCCGACGGCTGAGCTTGAGGTGTTGCGCGGGGATCTTGCGCGCTTGCTTTATGAGGCGTCGTCTGCTGATGCGTTCTATCGCTTTGGTGATCGTATTGTGTCGGTCGAGCATGATGCTGAGGGCGTATCTGTCACGTTCGAGAGCGGTGGCGAGGAGCGTTTTGATCTGTTGATCATTGCTGAAGGTGTCGGTTCGCGCACGCGGGAGCTGGTGTTCCCCGGCGAGAATCAGCCGCGCCGTATGGATCTGGCCAGCGCGTTCTTCACTGTGCCCCGCGCGCCGACTGATAGCCAGACGGCGCGTTGGTATAACGCGGTGGGCGGGCGCAGTGCGGGCGTTCGTCCGGATAATCGAGGTACGACGCGTGCGTTCTTTAATGTGCATGGCCGAAGCCACCTTGCGGTAGGCAACAGTGTTGCCGAGCAGAAGGCGTTTCTCCGGGCGTCGTTTGCAGGCGCGGGATGGGAGGTGCCTCGCCTGCTGGAGGGGATGGAGGCGGCGGAGGATTTCTGGTTCGATGATTTGCGCCAGGTGAAGATGGATCGCTGGTCGAATGGCCCTGTGGTGTTGCTGGGCGATGCGGCCTGGTGTGTCACGCCACTGGGTGGGGTCGGTGCTTCGCTGGCGCTGATTGGTGCGTATGTGTTGGCGGGCGAACTCACCAGAACCGACACCATTGCAGGGGCCCTTGCTGCGTACGAATATGTGCTGCGGCCTGTGGTGAAAAAGTCGCAGAACGTGCCGAAGCTGGTGCCGCGTCTGGTTCATCCTCGCAGTCGCACGGGGGTGAAGGTCCTTCGCGCCGTGCAGCGTTTGGTGGCAACACCCTTCATCAGCAAGCGTGCTGCCAAGGCGCTGACCCCGGCGATTCAGTCCTTCACGCTTCCGGATTATCGATAGCGCTACAGGCGTGCGTTAAAAGCTGCGCCGGGCCCTGCGGTGGTCATGGCGCTGTCGAACTCGATCAGCCACGGCCCGGCCAGGACGATGATCGGGTCGTTCGGCAATGCCTTGAGGTTGATCGTGACCTTCGCCGGTTGCTCCGTGGTCGCTCACGGCTTTTATGCGCTGCCTGATCACACTGCGGCTGCCTTGCGGTCAGGTTCGGCGCTGATCAGAAAACCACCACCCACCTCCGTACGCCCGTTCTTTTTTTCGAACGGGCTATTGTCCTTTCCCCCCGCAATGCCTAGGATTCGTTTGAGATTTCAAACGCTCTTGTTCGGTCTTCCTGCTTTCATGCGTTGCGCAGCGCTGGAACCCGATGGAATGTTTTCCTGGCGATGGCTTCCAAATAGGGTGCATCGATATCAATTGTTCGCATCGCCTCTCGGGCGGTGCTGTTTAGGAGGCCGACATGCAGCTCAAAGATTCCACACTGTTCCGCCAGCAAGCCTACATCAACGGCCAGTGGCTGGATGCGGACGGTGGTCAGTCGATCAAGGTCAACAACCCTGCCAACAACGAAATCCTCGGCACTGTGCCGAAAATGGGCGCAGCCGAGACGCGTCGGGCGATTGAGGCGGCTGACAAGGCGCTGCCGGCCTGGCGTGCGCTGACCGCCAAAGAGCGCGGCAACAAGCTGCGCCGCTGGTTCGAGCTGATGATCGAGAACCAGGACGACCTGGGCCTGTTGATGACCCTGGAGCAGGGCAAGCCGCTGGCCGAGGCCAAGGGCGAGATCACCTACGCCGCGTCGTTTATCGAGTGGTTCGCTGAAGAAGCCAAGCGCGTCTATGGCGATGTGATCCCTGGTCACCAGCCGGACAAGCGCCTGATCGTACTCAAGCAGCCGATTGGTGTGACGGCGGCGATCACCCCGTGGAACTTCCCGGCGGCAATGATCACCCGTAAGGCCGGTCCGGCACTGGCGGCGGGCTGCACCATGGTGCTCAAGCCTGCTTCGCAAACGCCTTTTTCTGCACTGGCCCTGGCTGAACTGGCCGAGCGTGCGGGTATCCCGGCTGGTGTGTTCAGCGTGGTGACCGGCAGCGCAGGCGATATCGGTGCCGAGCTGACCGGCAACCCGATCGTGCGCAAACTGTCCTTCACCGGCTCGACCGACATTGGTCGCCAGTTGATGGCCGAGTGCGCCAAGGACATCAAGAAGGTTTCCCTGGAGCTGGGCGGTAACGCGCCTTTCATCGTGTTCGACGATGCCGACCTCGACAAGGCGGTCGAAGGCGCGATGATTTCCAAGTACCGCAACAATGGTCAGACCTGCGTGTGCGCCAACCGTATCTATGTGCAGGACGCGGTGTATGACGCGTTCGCCGAGAAGCTCAAGGCGGCGGTCGGCAAGCTGAAGATCGGTAACGGTCTGGAAGACGGCGTCACCACCGGCCCGTTGATCGACGACAAGGCCGTGGCCAAGGTCAAGGAACACATCGCTGACGCGGTGAGCAAGGGCGCAACCGTGCTGACTGGCGGCAACAGCCTGGAAGGCTCGTTCTTCGAACCGACTATTCTGGTCAATGTGTCGAAAGATGCCGCCGTGGCCAGGGAAGAAACCTTTGGTCCGCTGGCCCCGCTGTTCCGCTTCAAGGATGAGGCTGAAGTGATTGCGATGGCCAACGACACTGAGTTCGGTCTGGCGTCGTACTTCTATGCGCAGAACATGAGCCGCGTGTTCCGTGTTGCCGAAGCGCTGGAATATGGCATGGTGGGTATCAACACCGGCCTGATCTCCAACGAACTGGCACCGTTTGGTGGCATCAAGTCGTCCGGCCTGGGCCGTGAAGGCTCCAAGTACGGCATCGAAGATTATCTGGAAATCAAATACCTCTGCCTGTCGGTCTGACTGACCCGGTCTGACTGACGTTGAGGTATTGCAGCCGATGATGCGCGAGAGCGACGTGTCATCGGCTTTTGTTGCACCGTAGTTTCCTGGTGGCCTGAAGGCTGCAGCAGTCGATCATCGTATGCTGCCGCAGTTGATCCGGTCCGCTTGATCCTTGACCCACGCCGACCGATGAGCGGCGAATGAGGAATACATGAGCAAGACTAACGAATCCCTGATGCAACGCCGCCATGCTGCCGTCCCGCGTGGCGTTGGTCAGATCCACCCGATCTTCGCAGCTTCGGCGAAGAACGCGACCGTTACCGACGTGGAAGGTCGTGAATTCATCGACTTCGCGGGCGGCATTGCCGTTCTGAACACCGGTCACCTGCACCCGAAGATCATCGCCGCCGTGCAAGAGCAGCTGACCAAGCTGAGCCATACCTGCTTCCAGGTGCTGGCCTACGAGCCTTACGTCGAGCTGTGCGAGAAGATCAACGCCAAAGTGCCGGGTGATTTCGACAAGAAAACCCTGCTGGTGACCACCGGTTCGGAAGCGGTTGAAAACGCCGTGAAGATCGCGCGTGCTGCCACTGGCCGTGCGGGCGTGATTGCCTTCACCGGCGCTTACCACGGGCGCACCATGATGACCCTGGGCCTGACCGGCAAGGTTGTACCTTACTCGGCGGGCATGGGCCTGATGCCGGGCGGTATCTTCCGCGCGCTGTACCCTTGCGAGCTGCATGGCGTGAGCGTTGACGATTCCATCGCCAGCATCGAGCGCATCTTCAAGAACGACGCCGAACCCAAGGACATCGCTGCGATCATCATCGAACCCGTACAGGGCGAAGGTGGTTTCTACGTGGCACCGAAGGCGTTCATGTTGCGTCTGCGCGAGCTGTGCGACAAGCACGGCATTCTGCTGATCGCAGACGAAGTGCAGACTGGCGCTGGCCGTACCGGCACGTTCTTCGCGATGGAACAGATGGGCGTTGCGGCCGACCTGACCACCTTCGCCAAGTCCATCGCCGGTGGCTTCCCGCTGGCGGGCGTGTGCGGCAAGGCTGAATACATGGATGCCATCGCACCTGGCGGTCTGGGCGGCACTTATGCTGGTAGCCCGGTTGCTTGCGCTGCGGCGCTGGCGGTGCTGGATATCTTCGAAGAAGAGCACCTGCTGGACCGTTGCAAGGCGGTGGGCGAGCGTCTGGTGACTGCGCTCAAGGGCATTCAGGCCAAGTACCCGGTCATTGGCGAAGTGCGTGCGCTGGGCGCGATGATTGCCGTCGAGCTGTTCGAAGATGGCGATTCGCACAAGCCTAACGCCGCAGCAGTGGCGCAGGTAGTTGCCAAGGCGCGTGACAAGGGTCTGATCCTGCTGTCCTGCGGTACTTACGGCAACGTTTTGCGCGTACTGGTACCGTTGACCGCTGAAGACGAGTTGCTGACCCGTGGGCTGGCCATTCTGGAAGAATGCTTCGCTGAAATCGCGTAAAAAGTGTGAAGTCGTAAATTGATTAATTTATGACCAAACAGACAAAAAAAGCCCGTTTCGACGGGTTTTTTTTGGTCTGGAGCAGGGTATTTCGCTCTTTTTGCTATATCCGGACGAAGGCTTTGGCTAAGGTGAACGCATCGATGTCGGAGAGTCATGATGACTGCTGTAGATTTGCCCGCGGTACCTCGCGTATTGATTGCTGAGTCTGATCCGTGGGTTCGCGAAACACTCAGCGATCTGGTACTGGGTGTGCGAGCGGACGTCGACCTGGAAATGTGTACCGATGGCAAGCAGGCCGTCGAATGGATGAAGAAACAACTGCCTGACCTGATCATCGCCGCACGCGAGCTGCCGGGGATCGACGGGTTGAGCCTGTTGCGTGGCGTACGCAACCTGCGTCGTCAGCCCGCCATCCCTTTCATTCTGATCAGCAATCGCAACGACAGCGCCAGCGTGCGTGAGGTCTTGCCACTGGCACCGACTGCCTATCTGACCAAACCCCTGAATACCGAAGGGCTGCGCCAGCGCCTGGAAAGCCTGCTGCTGGAACGTCAGGCCCCGGTTGCAGGCGCAGTGCCCGCGTTGACGCCGGGTTTGACGCTGACCAAGTTTCTCGACAAGCGCCGTGACGTGGCTGACGGCGCGCCGCTATTCGTTGATGTCGCGACGGCGATAAAACTCAGCCAGACCGCCAGTGGCATCGACGCTGCCTTGCTGGAGCAGGAACTGCGCAACGATCCGCACATCACTGCCGTGTTGATCGCGGCCGCCAACAGTGCCGCGCAACATTTGGGCAAGCCGGTGCAGACCATGGGCGGGGCGCTGGCCATTCTCGGGCCGGTGCAGGGCGCAAATATCGCATCAGGCCTGGCCAAGAAACGTATGGCCGTGCTGACCAGCGACGCGTTGCTGGCCCAGGCCAGTGAGCTTTGGACCATGTCGCAGCGCACGGCTGATTACGCGCGCATTCTGGGCGGCATGCTGGAGCTGGATGTAGAGCGTTGCTTCTGTGCCGGTCTGCTGCAGTCGCTGGGCGATCTTGCTGTGCTGGGTTGTTTGCAGGAGTGGCTGCTGGCCGGTGGCGAGCTGAATGAAGACGTGATCAAGCAATCGCTGGAGCAATATTCCGCTGCTTTCGGTTCCGCTCTGCGCACCCGCTGGCGTTTGCCGCTGGAACTGCGTGAGCTGATCGCTGCGGTGTATCAGTACAACACCGGCATCTTTACTCGCGAAGTGTTGGCAATGAACCTGGCGGGGCAGATGGCACGTCTGGGCGAGGAAGAGAGTGTCAACACGCTGATCAAGACCAAGTCGGCCAAACTGTTGAAGCTGAGCGTCGGTGACTTGCAGCGTTTGCGCAAGAAACTGACCGGCGTGACTGACCCTAGCCTGTTGAAACCCTTGCCAACCGAACCTGAGGTGGCTGCCGAGACGGTGGAGGGGGAGGACGAGCCTGATTTGCTGGACCTGACACCTGAACCACCTGCCGAAGAGTCTGCTGTAATCGAGGAACCGGCCAGCGCCGTTCAGGGCCCGCTCGAGAAGTAGAACCTGACTGAGGCCTTCGCGAGCAAGACGGATCGCCGCCCCGGTCGCGCCCACAGGGTGTGATGCCGTGTGCGCACTTGCTCGCGAAGGCTATATTCCAAACACAGCCAATGCATTGACTGTACCGCCCTCTTCGCGGACAAGTCCGCTCCTACAGGGCACCGCAGACTCCCACAGGACTTGATGCCGTGAGTTTGTGGGAGCGACCGGGCGGCGATCCGCCTTGCTCGCGAAGGGGCCAGTCGTGCTTTCTACCGTCGAGAAGGCATGTCAGACCAGCACGATCTGATTCTTGCCCTGGCGCTTGGCCTGATACATGGCGGCGTCGGCGCGGCCGTAGAGGGTTTCCAGGCTTGAGTCTTCCGGGCCCAGATTAGTCAGGCCCTGGCTGGCGGTGATGCTGAAGGTGGTGCCGCCTGACTGGAAGTTCTGGCGCTGGATCTCGCGTTGCAGGCGCTCGGCGATCTGCATGGCCATATCCGGCGCGCAGCCTGGGAATACCGCGGCGAACTCTTCGCCACCGATGCGCCCGAACAAATCACCACGTCTCAGTGCCGAGCGGCCACTTTCAGCGATGCGTTGCAGCACGGTATCGCCTTCCTGATGGCCGTAGGTGTCGTTGACCAGCTTGAAGTCATCGATATCCAGCAGCAGAAAGGCCAGCGGCGTGCCGTTGAGGCGAGCCAGTTCGAACTCGCGCTGGGCGCATTCGAAAAAGTGCCGACGGTTGCTGCTCTGGGTCAGTACGTCGGTGGTTGCCAGGCGCTGCAGCTCATCCTCGAGGTGTTTCTTGTCGGTGATGTCTTCGGCGATGCCGACCACGATCAGACGCTGGCTGGCGTCGGCGCGATGGCTGACGAAGCATTTGTCGCTGAGCCAGCGTACTTCGCCGTCCGAACGGATGATTCGGTACTCGCGATCCTCGATCGAGCCTTTCTCGATCACCTCGTTGAGGCTGCGCTCGGCGTAGTTCAGGTCATCCGGGTAGATACTGTCGCGCCACTCGCTGTAATCGGCCAGCAGCAAGCCCGCCGAGCGGCCGAAGATACGCTCGTACGCCGGGCTGACGTAAATCATGTGCTGGGTTTCCCAGTCAAACGCCCACAGAACAGCATTCACGCTCACCAACAATGAGCTGAACAGTTGTTCGCGCTCGCTCAAGCGGGCAACTTCTGCCTGGGCGTGCATCAGGGCTAACAGGGTTTCTGCGGCTGCGGGCATATCAGTGATCGGCGTGCCGGGTAGGGAGGTAGGAGGCTGCTTTTCCATAAGATCCATCTCAAGCGTTACGGCCAGTGCCGTGCCCTATCCCGTTTGGCGGGAAAGTTGATGAGATAGATTGGCAGGGGATAAGTTCCGGGACCGGCGCACCTGTGGGAGGCGCGCCGATCAACGGTATCAGGCGTGGGCGGGGCGTAGCGAGTAGGTTTTCAGCTGGTCGGCGAACTCACGCAGCGAGTGAATACCACTGGCTTCGGCCTCGTGAATCCACTCTTTGATGGCTGAAAGCATGTCATGGCCATTGCTGCTGGTCTTGACCCAGATCTGCTGCAACGCCAGACGCTTTTCGTAGATCACTTTCAGCGCATGACTGTGTTCCAGCATGGTCTGGATGCGCAAGTGGTGCTTGTCATCGAGCAGACTGGTCTCACGTGACAGCAGCCGTTTGGCACGACTGAACTGATGACGCACCGATTCGTCGGCCTTGGCCAGTTCTTGGGCAACCAGCGGCGCAATTACCAGCTTGCGATACTGCGCCATGATCTGGAAACGGTTGTTGAGGATCGCCATGGCGGTGTCCATGTCCATGTGGCCCTTGCCTTCGACCCGATGGGCGATGGGCGCGACCCGCTGGACTTTGGCCAGCCCCAGGAAACTGAACAGTTTGATCCACGCCCAGCCCATGTCGAATTCCCAGGGCTTGACCGACAGCTTGGCCGAGTTGGGATAGGTGTGGTGGTTGTTGTGCAGCTCTTCACCACCGATCACGATGCCCCACGGCACCAGATTGGTGGCCGCGTCACGGCATTCGAAGTTGCGATAGCCGACGGCATGGCCCAGACCGTTGACCACGCCAGCAGCCCAGAAGGGAATCCACATCATCTGGACGGCCCACACGGTGATACCGAGGGCACCGAACAGTGCCACGTCGATGACTGCCATCAGGGCGATACCCAGCAGCTTGTAGCGCGAATACAGGTTGCGCTCGATCCAGTCTTCCGGGCAGTTCTTGCCGTAGATACGCAGGGTGTCCTGGTTCTGAGCTTCTTCGCGGTACAGCTCGGCGCCTTTGCGCAGCACGGTGGACAGGCCTTTGACGACCGGGCTGTGCGGGTCGTCGACGGTTTCGCATTTTGCGTGGTGTTTGCGGTGGATGGCTGTCCACTCGCGGGTGTTCTGGGCAGTGGTCAGCCACAGCCAGAAACGGAAGAAGTGTTTCAGCCCCGCATTGAGCTCAAGCGAGCGGTGGGCTGAGTAGCGGTGCAGATAGACCGTGACGCCGACAATAGTCACATGGGTCATCGCCAGCGTGACTGCTATTACCTGCCAGACGGAAAGGTCGAGCAAACCGTTGTACCACATAGGCTGTTTGGCCCTCGTAAAGATACTCATGAAGAAAAAAGTTACGCGTGCATTATCACTGACATCCCACAGAAAACCAGTCACCCTTTCAGATAAGAGTCGCAGGATGTTTCTTGCTTTATAATTCCGGCTTTATCTGAGGTTCTTCGTTTCCGATGTCAGATTACTCCCTTGGCGCGCTGCGAACGGCCGTCCTGTATGGGCTGCTGTCCATTTTGTGGTTTGTGACGTGCGACCTGTTGCTGCCCTTTTTCATAAAAGAACCTGCTCGATTGGCGTTCTGGCAACTGATGGCCGGTTACAGCTGGGTGTTGCTCAGCGCGGTCATGATCTTCATCGCACGTGACAGATTGAGAAGCCTGATCGGCGGCGATGCGCTTTTTCAGCGCCAGCAAGCCGATTACGACCGGCTGCGGCTGGCGGAAGCGGTGTTCGACAGCACTCGCGAAGGGGTGCTGGTCAGCGATGCGCAGGGCCACATCGTTCACGTCAACCGCGCTTTCGTCGATATCACTGGTTATCAGGCCGAAGAAGTACTGGGCCTCAACCCCAGCAAGTTCAAGTCCGGCCGACACGGCCCGGAGTTCTACAAACAGATGTATCACTCGATCATCAGCGAGGGCCAGTGGAGCGGCGAGATCTGGAATCGGCGTAAAAGCGGCGAGATCTATCCGCAATGGCAGACCATTCGCAGCGTTATGGGCGATGACGGCCAACCCAGGCACTTTGTAGCGGTGTTTTCCGACATTACAGCTATCAAACGCTCCGAACAGGAGCTGGCCCAGTTGATCCACTTCGATGGGCTGACCGATTTGCCCAATCGCCTGCTGCTGACTGATCGCATCAGCCAGGCGCTGACTTCGGCGCGCGCCAGCAAACGCGGCTGCGCACTGTTGCTGATCGACCTGGACCACTTCAAGAACATCAATGACAGCCTTGGCCACAACGTGGGCGACGATGTGCTCAGGGCCGTCGCCGAGCGGCTCAAAAGCGTGTCCGGCAATGAAATGACTCTGGCGCGTCCGGGCGGCGACGAGTTCGCCCTGTTGATCAAGAATTGCTCGCAGCTGGTTCAGGCTGCCGCGCTGGCACAGCAGGTGATCGATGCGCTCAAGGCACCGTTCGCGATTGCCGCGCATCAGCTGTTTGTCACTGCCAGCATTGGCATCAGCCTGTTCCCCGGCGATGCGCTGACCGCCGAGCAACTGTTGCGCAATGCAGACTCGGCGCTGTTCAAGGCCAAGGGCGACGGTCGTGAGTGTTATGCGCTGTACACCGAGGAACTGACCGCCCACGCCCAGCAGCGCGTGCAACTGGCCTACGAGCTGCGTCAGGCCGTCGAACTGGAACAACTGCGGGTCTTCTATCAGCCGGTTCATGACCTTGTCACCCGCCGTATTCGCGGTGTCGAGGCGCTGGTGCGCTGGCAGCACCCCGAGCGCGGGATGGTTTCGCCGGGAGAATTCATTCCGATTGCCGAGCAAAGCGGGCTGATCGCCGATATCGATGCCTGGGTCTTGAAAACCGCCTGTCTGCAGATGAAGGCCTGGCTGGCGGAAGGCGTGCCGGTCGAGTTCGTCGCGGTAAACGTCTCCAGCCGCCTGTTCAATCATGGCGACCTCGACCGTCGGGTAGCACAGGCACTGCATGAGACAGGGCTTGAGCCTGCCTTTCTGGAGCTGGAAGTGACTGAAAGCGCAGTCATGGAAGACCCCGAACAGGCCATCGAACAATTGCATCGCCTGCGCGAACTGGGCCTGAGCCTGGCCATCGATGACTTCGGTACGGGTTATTCTTCGCTGCTGCGGCTCAAGCGCATGCCGGTTCAGAAGCTGAAGATCGACCAGGGTTTTGTGGCCGGACTGCCGGGCGACGATGACGACATCGCGATTGTCAGAGCGGTCATCGCGCTGGCGGGCAGCCTGGGCATGCGGGTGCTGGCTGAAGGCATCGAGCATGCGAATCAGGCTGCGTTCCTGCTGGGCAACGGTTGCCAGTTGGGCCAGGGCTACTGGTTTGCCCGGCCAATGGTCGCGCAGGCTATCGACTGGACGCATGCACCGGTCTTCTAGCAGCCCGGCTGAAGCCGCTAGAGCTAGGCTTGCCAGGGTGTGCAACGCATCTTGGCAAAATCTCTAACCGCTAAATTTCTTTTGGTTATATCTGCATTCTTAAATAGTCTTTTTAAGAATATCCGCACCTCACTATTATTGCCTCACCGCCATACGCCATCGCCCCCAGTCGCGACGGCCGGCTTCTCATCTTTCAAGGAATAAGACAATGAGCGCATCTCTACGTAGTGTTGACGGTCAGGACGAAGCAGCAATTCTGCGTGAGATTCAGAGTGCGTTGCGTGACCTGCGTTTTGGCGCCGTCGAAATCACTGTGCATAACGCGCAAGTGGTGCAGATCGAGCGCAAGGAAAAGTTTCGTTTGCAGAACCCCGCCGCCAAGCAGAGCTGAAGCGGCATTACCCGACTGGTCAACCGGAGGGCTTCATCCTGACTCCTGATACCTCCCCTGAAAAAAGCAGCGCGCCCGTGCGAATGCCGTTCTGACGCGCCAAGAAGAAATTAAAAAAGCCAACACACCGCATTTCCAGGAGCTTCATCTATGTCCATTCGCCGTTTTGCTCTGGCCGCTCTCGCCAGTGCTGTTTTCGCAGGTTCGGCTGTTGCCAAGGATTACGAACTGCTCAACGTGTCTTACGATCCGACCCGCGAGCTGTATCAGGATTACAACGCAGAATTCGTCAACTTCTGGAAAAAATCCCATCCGGACGACAAGGTCGAGATCAAGCAGTCTCACGGTGGCTCGGGCAAGCAGGCCCGTGGCGTGATCGACGGTCTGCGTGCTGACGTGGTGACCCTGGCACTGGCCGGTGACATCGACGAAATCGCCAAGCTGGGCAAGACCCTGCCTGAAAACTGGCAGACCCGACTGCCGGATGCGAGCACGCCTTACACCTCGACCATCGTGTTTCTGGTGCGCAAGGGCAACCCCAAAGGCATCAAGGACTGGGGCGACCTGATCAAGAAAGACGTCTCGGTGATCACGCCGAACCCGAAAACCTCAGGTGGTGCACGCTGGAACTTCCTGGCGGCCTGGGCCTACGGCCTGAAGGCGGGCGGCGGCGACGAAGCCAAAGCCAAGGAATATGTGCAGACGCTGTTCAAGCACGTGCCGATTCTGGACACCGGTGCGCGTGGTTCGACCATCACCTTCGTCAACAACGGTCAGGGTGACGTGCTGCTGGCGTGGGAAAACGAAGCATTCCTGGCGCTGAAAGAAGACGGTGGCAAAGACAAGTTCGACATCGTCGTGCCGTCGCTGTCGATTCTCGCCGAACCTCCGGTAGCCGTAGTCGACAAGAACGCCGAGAAGAAAGGCAACACTGAAATCGCGACTGAATACCTGAAGCACCTGTACAGCAAGGAAGGTCAGGAAATTGCTGCGAAAAACTTCTATCGTCCACGTGATGCCGAAGTAGCCGCCAAGTACGAGAAGCAATTCCCGAAACTTGATCTGGTGACTATCGACAAAGACTTTGGCGGCTGGAAAACTGCGCAGCCGAAGTTTTTCAATGACGGCGGCGTTTTCGACCAGATTTATCAGGCGCAATAAGCCGAAATGAGGATGCCGCCCGAGCGGCATCGCAGGCTTGGCCAAACAGCCCGGATTAACCTCCGGGCTTCGTGCAAGTGAAACCAGGGACTTTTATGTCGCGTCGTATCTCCCCCGTCATACCCGGCTTCGGGCTGACGCTGGGCTACACCTTGGTGTACCTCAGTCTGATTGTGCTAATACCGCTGGCCGCCATGTTCGTGCATGCCGCGCAGCTGACCTGGGATCAGTTCTGGACCATCATCACGGCACCACGCGTGATCGCGGCACTCAAGCTGAGTTTCGGCACCGCGTTCTACGCGGCCCTCATCAATGGCGTGATCGGCACGCTGCTGGCCTGGGTGCTGGTGCGTTACACCTTCCCCGGTCGCAAGATCATCGATGCAATGATCGATCTGCCGTTCGCCCTGCCGACTGCTGTGGCCGGTATCGCCCTGACGGCGCTGTACGCGCCCAATGGCTGGGTCGGGCAGTTCGCCGCCGACCTGGGCTTCAAGATCGCCTACACGCCGTTGGGTATTACCCTGGCGCTGACGTTCGTCACCCTGCCATTCGTGGTGCGCACCGTGCAGCCTGTGCTGGCCGACATCCCCAAGGAAGTCGAAGAAGCCGCTGCCTGCCTGGGCGCGCGTCCTCTGCAGGTGTTTCGCCACATCCTCGTTCCGGCCTTGTTGCCTGCCTGGCTGACCGGCTTCGCTCTGGCGTTTGCCAGAGGCGTGGGCGAGTACGGTTCGGTGATTTTCATTGCCGGCAACATGCCGATGAAAACCGAGATCCTGCCGCTGCTGATCATGGTCAAGCTCGACCAGTACGACTACACCGGCGCGACCGCTATCGGCGTGATGATGCTGGTGGTTTCCTTCATTCTGCTGCTGCTGATCAACCTGCTGCAGCGGCGCATTGAAACCCCATCCTGAGGAGGCGCAGAACATGTCTTATTCATCTGTTTCAGCCGCCGCCTCTGCCAACGCCGCCCGTCGTGGCAGCGCGGTGTCGCGACGTATTCTGATCGGCCTGTGCTGGCTGGTGTTCTTTCTGTTTCTGGGCCTGCCGCTGTTCATCGTGGTGTCTCAGGGGCTGAAAAACGGTCTGGGCGCGTTCTTTACCGCAATCCTTGAACCGGATGCCTTGTCAGCGCTGAAGCTGACGGTCATTGCGGTCCTGATCTCGGTGCCGCTCAATCTGGTATTCGGCGTCAGCGCCGCATGGTGCGTGAGTAAATACTCGTTCCGCGGCAAGAGCATTCTGGTCACGCTGATCGACCTGCCGTTCTCGGTATCGCCAGTCATTGCCGGTCTGGTCTACGTCCTGATGTTCGGTGCGCAGGGCCTGTTCGGGCCGTGGTTACAGGACCACGATATCCAGATCGTCTTTGCCCTGCCGGGCATCGTGCTGGCGACCATTTTCGTCACTGTGCCGTTCGTTGCGCGCGAACTGATCCCGCTGATGCAGGAGCAGGGTACTCAGGAAGAAGAGGCGGCGCGGCTGCTGGGTGCCAACGGCTGGCAGATGTTCTGGCACGTCACGGTGCCGAACATCAAATGGGGCCTGATCTACGGCGTGGTGCTGTGTACTGCGCGGGCAATGGGTGAGTTTGGCGCGGTGTCGGTGGTTTCCGGCCACATTCGCGGCGTCACCAACACCCTGCCGCTGCACGTCGAAATTCTCTACAACGAGTACAACCACGTTGCAGCCTTTGCCGTGGCGAGCCTGTTGCTGATCCTGGCGCTGTTCATCCTGCTGCTCAAGCAGTGGAGCGAATCCCGCATTAACCGTCTGCGCCATAACGCGGCGGAGGAATAATCATGTCGATCGAAGTCCGTAACGTCAGCAAGAATTTCAACGCCTTCAAGGCCCTGAACAACATCAGTCTGGACATCCAGAGTGGCGAGCTGGTGGCTTTGCTCGGGCCGTCAGGCTGCGGCAAGACCACCCTGTTGCGCATTATTGCCGGCCTGGAAACCCCGGATGACGGCAGTATCGTGTTCCATGGCGAAGATGTTTCCGGCCATGACGTGCGTGATCGCAACGTCGGGTTCGTGTTTCAGCATTACGCGCTGTTCCGCCACATGACGGTGTTCGACAACGTCGCGTTCGGCCTGCGCATGAAGCCCAAGCGTGAGCGTCCGAACGAAACGCGCATCGCGGAAAAGGTCCACGAACTGCTGAACATGGTGCAACTGGACTGGCTGGCCGATCGTTATCCGGAGCAGTTGTCCGGTGGTCAGCGTCAGCGTATCGCCTTGGCCCGAGCCTTGGCGGTCGAGCCCAAAGTGTTGCTGCTGGACGAGCCATTCGGCGCACTGGACGCCAAGGTGCGCAAGGAACTGCGTCGCTGGCTGGCGCGCCTGCACGAAGACATCAACCTGACCTCGGTGTTCGTGACCCACGATCAGGAAGAGGCCATGGAAGTGGCTGATCGCATCGTGGTGATGAACAAGGGCGTGATCGAACAGATCGGCTCGCCGGGCGAGGTCTACGAGAACCCGTCCAACGACTTCGTCTACCACTTCCTAGGTGACTCCAACCGCCTGAGCCTGGGCGAGGACGGGCACCTGTTGTTCCGTCCGCATGAAGTGTCGCTGTCCCGCCAGGAAATCGAAGACCACCACGCAGCTGAAGTCCGCGACATCCGCCCGCTGGGCGCGACAACACGGGTCACGCTGAAAGTGGAAGGGCAGAGCGAACTGATCGAGGCCGAAGTGGTGAAAGACCACGACAGCCTGGTAGGCCTGGCCAAGGGCGAGACACTGTTCTTCAAACCGAAGGTCTGGCAAAAGCTTTAAGCCCACTCCCCCGACTATCGTTCCCATGCTCCGCATGGGGACGATAGTGATCTTGAGACTTTCATCGTTCCCATGCTCCGCGTGGGAATGCCTTTCTGGACGCTCTGCGTCCTCGGGCGGTTAGTGCACTGACAACGCGAGCATGAACGCGGCAACAATGCCGCACAGCGCGAACAGCTGTTGCAGGCGCGGGCCGGCGAGGTAGCGGGCGACTTGTCTGCCAGCTATCAAGCCGATGACTGCACCCAGTGCAAAAGGCGCACCCACCGTCCAGTGCATCACCCCGCTCAAGGAGGCGGTGATAACGCTGCCCGTCGAGACCAGGGCGATCACCGCCAGTGACGTCGCCACGACACTCTTCATGTCCAGGTCGCTGTAGCGGGTCAACGCCGGAATGATCACGAAACCGCCGCCCACACCCAATAGCCCGGACAATAACCCTGAACCCACGCCCGTCAGCGTCAAAGCGCGCAGGCACGGCATGGTCCAGCGCAAACGGCCTTGCAGCGGGTTGAGCACGCAGGGCAGCATTTCTGCGCGCGGCGGCGGTTGGCCGTGGCGCAATTCGCGGCTGGCCCTGATGAACATGCGCGTGCAGGCGTACAGCAGCACGACCGAAAAGACCAATGCCAGCGGTGTATTGGGCAGCCGATGGGCGAGCCACAGGCCAAGAGGTGCCATCAGCACACCAATGGATGCGATATACCCGGCAGCGCGATAGCGGACGATACCCTGACGCAGTCCCAGTACCGCACCGATTCCCGCCGCCAGCCCGACGGCCAGCAGGCCGACAGGTGCCGCTTCGACAATCGACAGGCCAAGACCAAAAACCAGCAGCGGGACCGCGAGAATGCCACCGCCCGCGCCTGTCAGCGCCAGTACCACGCCAATGATCGCCCCCAGGCCAACGCCCAGCAGTTGATGCTCATCCATGCCTGGCGTCAGCCTTTTCCGGTTTGGCCAACCATTCACGTCCCTTGAGCATGCCATGCCAGTAAAGTACGGGCAGCACGCGCTCTTTCAGCCACCAGGCCAGCCGGGTCGGTTGACGGCCATCCAGCAACCAGCGCGGGAAGCTTGGCGCAACCTTGCCGCCATAGGTGAATTCAGCCAGTACGATCCGGCCTTTCTCGACGGTCAGCGGGCATGAGCCATAACCGTCGTAGACGGCAGACTCACTCAGACGACCCAGCGCGACCAGCACATTATTGGCCACCACCGGTGCCTGCTTGCGGGCGGCTGCGGCGGTTTTGGCGTTGCTGGTATTGGTGGCATCGCCCAGAGCATGAACATTGGCGAACTGTCGGTGCCGGAGCGTGGCAGGGTCCACGTCCACCCAGCCTGCGGCATCGGCCAGCGGGCTGCTGCGAATGAAGTCGGGGGCAATCTGCGGTGGCACCACGTGCAGCATTTCAAAGCTGTGCTCGACGGTTTCGCTGCTGCCATCGGCCTGCGTGCAAACAAACGTAGCACGCTTGCCCGGCCCGTCGACGGCCACCAGCCGATGGCTGAACTTGAGGTCGATGGCGTACCGCTCGATGTACTTCATCAGCGCCGGTACATAGTCCGCCACACCAAACAGCACGCCACCGGCGTTGAAGAACTGCGTATTGATCTGCGCCAGACGGCCGGTTTTCAGCCAGTGGTCACAAGACAGGTACATGGCCTTCTGTGGCGCACCGGCGCATTTAATCGGCATGGGCGGCTGAGTAAACAGCGCGCGCCCTTGCTTCAAGCCCTGCACCAGCTTCCAGGTATAGGGTGCCAGGTCATAGCGATAGTTGGAGGTCACGCCGTTGGCACCCAGCGTCTCGACCAACCCATCGATGGCCGCCCAGTCCAGCTTCAGGCCGGGGCAGACCACCAGTTGCTGATAGCCAAGCGTGCGCCCGTCGGCGAGCGTCAGGGTATTGTGCTGCGGCTCGAAGGTCGCCACCGCAGCCTTGATCCACTGCACACCTTTGGGAATCAGCGACGCCATGCTGCGTGCCGTCGACTGCGGCGTGAAGATACCCGCGCCGACCATGGTCCAGCCCGGCTGGTAATAGTGGGTATCGGCAGGGTCGACCAGGGTGATCTGCAGGGCAGCATCACGGGCGAGCAGGCTTGCAGCAGTGGCGATACCGGCAGCACCGCCACCGACGATCAGGATCTGACAGCTAGTTGTCGAAGCATTCATCACAGGGTTTCCCAAGGCGGGCAGCAGTCAAAAAGCATTGAGCGGGATCTTCAGGTAGACGACGCCGTTGTCTTCCGGCTCGGGAAAGTGCCCGCAGCGCATGTTGACCTGCACCGAAGGCAGCATCAGCACAGGCATATCCAGCGTCACGTCACGGGCTTCACGCATGCTGACGAACGCATCTTCGTCTACGCCGTCATGAACATGGATGTTGCTGGCGCGCTGTTCGGCAACGGTGGTCATGTATTTCAGCTCACGACCGTTGGGCAGGTAGTCGTGGCACATGAACAGCAGGGTGTCAGGCGGCAACGCCAGCAGTTTGTGAATGGAGCGGTACAGCGTGCGCGCATCAGCTCCGGGAAAGTCGCAACGCGCGGTGCCGTAATCGGGCATGAACAACGTGTCGCCCACAAACGCGATGGTGTTGTCGTCGACCTGCACCAGGTAACTCATGCACGCCGGTGTATGCCCGGGCGTATGCATGGCCTTGACCTGAAGTGTTCCGAGGGCAAACGAGGCGTTGTCTTCCAGCAGCACATCGAACTGGCTGCCATTGCGGGCAAAGTCAGACGGCGCGTTGAACAGCGTGCCAAAGGTTTCCTGCACGGCGGTGATATGGCTGCCGATGACGATTTGTCCGCCAAGCTGCTGTTTCAGATACGGCGCAGCCGTGAGGTGATCCGCGTGCACATGGGTTTCGAAAATCCACTGCACCGAAGCCCCCAGCGCCTGTACCCGGCCGATCATCCGGTCGGCAGACTCGGTCCGGGTGCGGCCCGACTTGGGGTCGTAATCGAGCACGCTGTCGATCAGCGCGCACTGCTTGCTGTCCAGGTCCATCACCAGGTAGCTGATGGTCCAGGTATGACTGTCGAAGAGTGCTTCGACATAAAGTTTTTCACCGATGATCATGTGCAATTCCCATGGCTGTAAATCGCCTCGAGGCCCGTTTGGTCAGGCCGGACGGTTGGCAGTCGTTGCTATGACATCTCAATAACCATGCCAAAGGCCGGAAAACCCATTGAGCATAGTAAATACAAGGCGTTGAGGGATTCTGCGGAAAACCCGCGTGATGCTTGCCAAGGCGCTGACTGCCACATTTTGGCAGTCGCTTGGCAGACGGTGGCATAAGCTGGCAGCGAGATGGGTTAAGCTGAGACCAATCCACAGGAGCAAGCATGACCCTCATCGCCACCGATTTTCCCGGCAGTCGCATGCAGTCGCTGGTGTCATACCTCGAACATGACCTGCGACCGACCATCGTTCTGGACACCGACTACAACATCATCGCGGCCAATACCGCCTATCAGCGTCAGTTCGGCGTTGAAGGCACGCCACATGTGGGCGAGAAGTGTTATCGGGTGTCGCATCAGTTCGCGGTGCCGTGCGATCAGGCCGGTGAACATTGCCCGATGCGCAAGGCCCACGACACGAGGCTTCCGGAGCGTTTGCTGCATATTCACCATACGCCTCGCGGCCCTGAGCATGTGGATGTGGAGCTGCGGCCGATTCTCGATGACGGGGGTGAAGTCATCGCCTACGTCGAGCGACTGAGTTCGGTGGCCGTGGCGTCGGTTCAGCCGCAGCAGCATGGGCTGGTCGGTCGTTCAGCGGCGTTCAAGGAAGTTCTGGGTGCCTTGCAACGCGCTGCACCCGCGCAGATTCCGGTGCTGCTGCAGGGCGAGTCGGGTACTGGCAAGGAATTGTTCGCTCGAGCACTGCACGCCAGCAGCGCCAGGTCCGCCGGACCGTTGGTGGTGGTCGATTGCACCGGGCTTACCGAAACCCTGCTGGAGAGCGAGCTGTTCGGCTATGAAAAGGGCGCGTTCACCGGCGCGTTGCAGCGCAAGACCGGTCTGGCCGAAGCCGCTCATGGCGGCACGTTGTTCCTTGATGAAATCGGCGAGGTGCCGCTGGCCATGCAGGTCAAGCTGTTGCGGCTGATCGAATCAGGCAGCTTCCGCCCGGTGGGCAGCCTGCGAACGGTGCATTCGGATTTTCGGCTGGTGGTGGCCACACACAAACCGCTCAGGGAGATGGTCGCCGATGGCAGTTTTCGCCAGGATTTGTTTTACCGCATCAGCGCTTTCCCGATCCGTCTGCCCGCCCTGCGCGAACGCAGTGAAGACCTGCCGCTGCTGATCGACAGCCTGCTGCAACGCATCGCGCCGGGCGCTGCGCCGCGTGTCGACCCCGCGGCCATGAACCTGCTGAGTGTGTACAGCTACCCCGGCAACATCCGCGAACTGCGCAACATACTCGAGCGCGCCCGTTTATTTACCGACGACGGCATCATTCGCGCGCAGGACCTGCCCGCCGAGGTGCGCGGCCAGGGCGAAGCGGGTGGCGTGACTTACCGCCAGCAGGACGACGGCCTGGAGAAACTCGCCCATGCACTGCGAGTGTTCAACGGCTCGCGCAGTGAGCTGGCCAGAGAGCTGGGGCTGAGCGAACGCACCCTGTATCGACGTTTGCGTGCACTCGGCATTCCGCGCTGAAGCACGCACACGGCGACGCAGAGCGTCGAGAACTGCATTCCCACGCTGGAGCGTGCGGAACGATAACCGTAACTATCGTACGGCGCTCCCCCACTGGAGCGTGCGGAACGATCATCGCAACTATCGTACGGCGCTCCCCCACTGGAGCGTGCGGAACGATAATCGCAACTATCGTGCGGCGCTCCCCACTGGAGCGTACGGAACGATAATCGCAACTATCGTGCGGCGCTCCCCCACTGGAGCGTGCGGAACGATAATCGCAACTATCGTGCGGCGCTCCCCACTGGAGCGTACGGAACGATAATCGCAACTATCGTGCGGCGCTCCGCGTCGCATGCCTTTCCGGACGCTCTGCGTCCTCCCTTGAACACGTTACTTGAACGTCACAACCCCACCGGCCAGGGATTCAACCCGCGCCAGCGATTCCACTCTATAGCCCTGTGCATCCAGTTCGGCACGGCCGCCCTGGAAGGACTTCTCGATCACGATCCCCAGCCCGGCCACGGTCGCACCGGCCTGCTTGATGATCGAGATCAGCGCCTGCGAGGCTTTGCCGTTGGCGAGGAAGTCATCGATGATCAGCACGTGATCGTCGCTGCTCAGATGACGCGGCGAGATCGCCACGGTGCTCTCCACCTGCTTGGTGAATGAGTACACGGTCGCCGACAGCAGGTTTTCGGTCAGGGTCAGGGACTGGTGCTTGCGGGCGAAAATCACCGGCACGCCCATGTTCAGACCCGCCATGACGGCCGGCGCAATGCCGGAAGCTTCGATGGTCACGATTTTGGTCACGCCAGCGTCGGCGAACAGACGGGCGAATTCGTCACCAATTTCCTTCATCAAGGCCGGATCGATCTGATGGTTGAGAAACGCATCGACTTTCAGCACCTGATCGGACAATACGATGCCTTCTTCGCGAATCTTCTTGTGCAGTGCTTCCACTTCAATTCCTAGACTGCGCCATTGCGCAATAAATGATCAATTTCGTTTGTCGACTAGCGTTTCAGCATGGCGCGAATATCGGCAAGCGCGGTATTGCCGCGAACGGCTTTGACTTCCGTCGGAGTGTCGTCATTGCCTTCCCAGGCCAGATCATCCGGGGGCAGCTCATCCAGAAAGCGGCTTGGCGCGCAGTCGATGATTTCACCGTACTGCTTGCGCTTGGCGGCGAACGTGAAGGCCAGAGTCTGCCGCGCGCGTGTAATGCCGACATAGGCAAGACGGCGTTCTTCTTCGATGGTGTCGGCTTCGATGCTGGAGCGGTGCGGCAGGATCTCTTCTTCCATGCCCATGATGAACACGTAAGGAAACTCCAGCCCCTTGGAGGCGTGCAAGGTCATCATCTGCACGCCTTCGGCACCATCTTCCTCTTCCTGCTGACGTTCAAGCATGTCGCGCAGGACCAGCTTGCCGATGGCTTCCTCGATGGTCATACCGCCTTCTTCGTCCTTTTCCAGCGTGTTTTTCAACGCCTCGATCAGGAACCACACGTTACTCATCCGGTAATCAGCGGCCTTTTCGCTGGAGCTGTTCTGCCGCAGCCAGTTCTCGTAGTCGATGTCCATGACCATGCTGCGTAGCGCGGCAATGGGGTCGTTCTGCGCGCATTGCTGGCGCACGCCGTCCATCCAGCGCTTGAAGCGCTGCAAACGGTCGGTGTAACGGCTGTCCAGGTGCTCGCCCAGGCCGATTTCTTCGGTGGCGGCGTACATCGAGACCTTGCGTTCGGTGGCGTAATTACCGAGTTTTTCCAGCGTGGTCGAGCCGATTTCACGACGCGGCACGTTGATGACCCGCAGGAAGGCGTTGTCGTCGTCCGGGTTCACCAGCAAACGAAAATACGCCATCAGGTCTTTCACTTCCTGGCGACCGAAGAAGCTGTTGCCGCCGGAGAGTCGATACGGCACCTGGTGGTGCTGCAATTTGAGTTCGATCAGCTTGGCCTGGTAGTTGCCGCGATACAGGATGGCGAAGTCGCTGTAGGGCCGGTCGGTGCGCAGGTGCAGGGTAAGGATTTCCATCGCCACGCGCTCGGCTTCGGCATCTTCGTTACGGCAACGGATGACACGGATTTCGTCGCCGTGGCCCATCTCGGACCACAGCTGCTTTTCGAAGGCGTGCGGGTTGTTGGAGATGAGCACGTTGGCGCAGCGCAGGATGCGGCTGGTGGAACGGTAATTCTGCTCCAGCATGACGACTTTCAACGACGGGTAGTCGTCCTTGAGCAGCATCAGGTTTTCCGGTCGCGCACCACGCCAGGCATAGATCGACTGGTCGTCGTCGCCCACCACGGTGAACTGATGGCGCGAACCGATCAGCAGTTTAACCAGCAGGTACTGGCTGGCGTTGGTGTCCTGATATTCGTCCACCAGCAGGTAGCGCACCTTGTTCTGCCATTTCTCCAGAATGTCAGCGTGTTCCTGGAACAGCTTGACCGGCAGCAGAATGAGGTCGTCGAAGTCCACCGCGTTATACGCCTTGAGCGTGCGCTGGTAGTGGGTGTAGACGATGGCGGCGGTCTGTTCCTTGGGGTTGCGGGCGTTTTCCAGCGCGTCGGCAGGCAGAATGAGGTCGTTTTTCCACGAACCGATCATGTTCTTGATTTCGTCGACACCGTCGTCGCCCGAATACTCTTTCTGCATGATGTCGGTCATCAGGGCCTTGACGTCGGTCTCGTCGAAGATCGAGAAGCCCGGTTTGTAGCCCAGCCGCGTGTGTTCCTTGCGGATGATGTTCAGACCCAGGTTGTGGAAGGTCGAGACCGTCAGGCCGCGTCCTTCGCCGCCTCGGAGCAGCGTACCGACGCGCTCCTTCATCTCGCGCGCGGCCTTGTTGGTAAAGGTCATGGCGACAATGTACTGGGCGCGGATGCCGCAGTTCTGGATCAGGTGCGCAATCTTGCGGGTGATCACACTGGTCTTGCCGGAACCGGCACCGGCGAGCACCAAAAGAGGGCCGCCGACGTAGTTCACGGCTTCCTGCTGCCGGGGATTGAGTCGGGACATGGCGGTATGAAGAGTCGTCTGTAAAAAAGGTCGGGCATTTTAACAGGCCCGCGGGTTTGTGCAGCGGTCATCGTAGCCAGACAGTGATCGCTATCTAATTCTTCTGTTTTTGTTACATTTGCGCCGCGACGCAACGATACGTGTATTTGTCACGCTCCAGCGGGAGTGCGGCCACCGGTTTTTCCTTTGCACTTAGGAAGTTAGATTGCCTACACCTGTCGAACCCTTGCGATTGCTGTTATTGGCGCACGAGCCTTTCTGGTACGCGCTGCTGCGCGATTGCCTCACTGCGCCGGGCAGCAACGTAATACTTCTGCATGGCGAGAACTGGGACGCTTTCAGCGCCGGGTACGCTAACGAGCGCAGCACCGTGCTGCTGACAACGCCCGACCTGCAGCCCAGAACCGGAACCTGCCTGCTGCCCACCGTGGTGCTGCTCGAAAAGGAACCGCTGGTCGGACCGAGTGGCGTCAGTGACTGGCTGGTGCGCGATGCATTGACCGGCGATGCGCTGCGCCGCTGCCTGCGCTATGTCCACGAGCGCAGTCGCCTGGAAGACAGCCTGCGGCGTCTGGTCGGTCAGGACCCATTGACCGGCATCGCCAATCGTCAGGGTTTTCAGGCGCTGTTGACGGCGCGTCTGGCCGAGGGTGGCAGCCTGGCGCTGGGGCATCTGGACCTGGACAACTTCCGCCGCGCCAACGATTCGCTGGGGCATCAGGCCGGTGACCGACTGATTCTGCAAGTCGTGGCACGTCTGAAAAACCAGCTCGCTGCGGGCGATCAGCTTGCACGCCTGGGCGGCGACGAATTCGCCCTGTTGATTGACACCCGCACAACACCTGCACGCGCCATGCAACTGGCCGAGCGAATTACTGACGTGCTGTCCGAACCCTACTGGGTCGATGGCGAAAGCCTGCTGCTGGGTTGCAGCCTGGGCATTGCCCATTCACAAACCCGGCCCGAAGCAGACCCGCTGATGTGGCACGCCCACATCGCCATGCGCCAGGCCAAGAGCATGCAGGGCTGCACCTTTCATCTGTTCGACGAGCGCATCAACCGCAACGCCCGCAGCCTGGCCGATCTGGAAGGCGAGCTGCGACGAGCCCTGCGCCGCGATGAACTGGAGCTGCATTATCAGCCACGGCTGTGCCTGGAGACCGGGCGCGTTGTCGGCCTGGAAGCGCTGGTACGCTGGCGCCACCAGGCGCGCGGGCTGCTGCCGCCCAGTGAATTCGTGCCATTGGCCGAGCAAAGCGGCCTGATCGTGCCGCTCGGCTACTGGGTCATCTTCCGCGCCCTGCGTGACATGCAGGCCCTGCGCGAGCAAGGATTTGCGCCGTTGCATATGGCGATCAACCTGTCGTTCCGGCAATTTCAGGACAGCCAGTTGTTGCCGACACTGAGTCGCCTGATTGAGGAGCTCAGCGTCGACGCGCACTGGCTGGAGTTCGAACTGACCGAAACTGCCGTCATGCGCCGCAGCGATCAGGTCCTGCAGACCATGGACGCAATGCGGCGGCTGGGTGTGCGCTTCTCGCTGGATGATTTCGGTACGGGCTATTCATCGTTCATGCACCTCAACAGCCTGCCCATCGCGCTGCTCAAGATCGACATGGGCTTTGTCGGGCAGATGGAGCTACGCGAAGAGAACCGCAAGCTGGTCAACGCCATGATCAAGCTGGCCCACAACCTGAACCTGGAAGTGGTCGCCGAGGGCGTCGAAACCGCCGGGCAACTGGAGTTGCTGCGCGATTTTGGCTGCGACCAGGTGCAGGGTTATCTGATCAGCAGGCCGCTGCCGATAGCGGATCTGATGGCTTACCTGCGCTCGGAAGCCGCCAATGCGGGTGCATCAAACTCCGGATGACGGCGCGCCGGATCAGGCCGGCACCGCCAACCCGGCTGCCTCCCGACGCAACAGGCGAGCCGTCTTCCACTCAAACGCATAGGTCAGCGCCACAGCCGAGCAGAACAGACCCAGCGCCAGCCCCCACCAGACGCCTGAAGCACCGGCATCGGTAGAAAAGCCGAGCAACCAGGCGGCAGGCGCGGCAATCAGCCAGTAGCAGCCCAGACCGATCAGGAACGTGGTGCGCGCATCCTTGAGCCCGCGAATCGCCCCCATCGCAATCGTCTGAGTACCGTCGAAGAACTCGAACAGGGCCGCAATGGCCAGCAGTTTTGCGGCCAGCACGACAATCTCGGCAAAGGCCGGGTCATTGATATCCAGAAACAGACCGATGACCACATTAGGCGCCAGCCAGAACAGCAACCCGAACATCAGCATCACGCAGCCGCCAAAACCGATGCCCAGACGGCCCGCCATGCGCACCATCAACAGGTTGCCCGCGCCATAATGCTGGCCGATACGCATGGTCACCGCATAGGACATTCCCACCGGAACCATGAACGCCATGGACACTGTCTGCAGGGCGATCTGGTGCGCGGCCATTTGCGTACTGCCCATTGCCCCCATGCAGAACGCTGCGAAGGTGAACAGGCCGACTTCCACCGCATAGGTCCCGCCAATCGGCAGGCCGAGACGCCAGAGTTCTTTCAGATGGCTGCGCGACAACTTCGAAAGCCCCTTGCTGATCGGGTACGCCGCGTAGGCCGGATGGCGCTTGATGTGCAGTGCCAGCGCCAGGGCCATGCAGTTGGTCACGATCGCGGTCACCAGCCCGATGCCCATCAGCCCCAGATTCGGCAGCCCGAGCCATTGATGAATCATCGCGTAATTGAGCACGAAGTTTGCGGCCGCACCGGCCAGACTGATGGTCATCACCGGCCCCGCACGCCCGAGTGCACTGGTGAAGCCGCGCAGTGCCATGAAGCTGAGCAAGCCCGGCAGGGCAAAGGGCAGGGTGATCAGAAATTGAGCAGCCATATGCACGTTGGCTTCGGCCTGACCGAACTGCAACAGGATGGGCTCGAGGTTCCACAGCAGCAGCGCGGCAACCAGCGCCATGCCCCACGCCAGCCACAGACCGGCCTGGGTCAGGCGCGTCGCACCTTCGGTATCACCTGCACCATGGCGAATCGCAACCAGCGTGCCGACCGCAGCCATCACGCCCACGCAAAAGAACGAAACAAAGCTGTACGTGGCCGCACCCAGGCCACCGCCTGCCAGCGCCTCCGGGCCGATCTTGCCCATCATCACCGTGTCGGTGAACACCATCAGCATGTGCGCCATCTGCGATGCAATCAGCGGCCCGGCAAGGCGCAGGATGATCCAGAGTTCTTTGAGTGCGGGCTGCATGTGGGCGGTGCTCTACGGCGGAGTTCGGATGAGCGCCTATTGTGGGCGGTTGGACGCGCAAGCACAAAACGATAAACCTGATGCGCCGCATGAGTAAAACTCATCTGAAGCGATTTGCAGTAAAGTAGCCACTCATCGCCAGCAGGAAGCGCCATATGCCTCGCAGTCTCCCCCCTCTTTATGCACTAAGGGCATTTGAAGCTGCGGCGCGGCATACTTCGTTCACGCGGGCGGCCGAGGAGCTTTCGATCACTCAAAGTGCAGTAAGCCGTCACATCCGCACGCTGGAAGAGCACTTTGCCTGTCGTTTGTTTCAGCGCAACGGGCGCAACTTGCAACTGACTGAATCAGCGCGTGCGCTGTTGCCCGGCGTGCGTGATGGGTTTCTGGCGCTTGAGCGAGCCTGCAGCACCTTGCAGACCGACGAAGGCATTCTGCGCATGAAAGCGCCATCGACGCTGACCATGCGCTGGTTGCTGGCGCGGCTCAGTCGCTTCCGTCATCTGCAAGTAGGCAACGAGGTGCAGCTGACCAGCGCCTGGATGGATATCGATGCCGTGGACTTTACTCTGGAGCCTTTCGACTGCGCGATTTTACTCAGTCACGGGCATTTCCCCTCGGACTGGGAAGCCACCTTGCTGTTCCCGGAGCTGTTGATTCCGGTGGGGGCACCTACGTTGTTGAAGGACCCGCCATGGGACGTGAAGCGGCTGGCCAAGGCCGAGTTGCTGCATCCCACCCCTGACCGGCGTGACTGGCGCACCTGGCTGAACCGCATGGGGCTGGCCGATCAGGTGTCGCTCAAAGGCGGGCAGGTGTTCGATACGCTTGAGCTGGGAATGATTGCAGCGGCACGCGGTTACGGCGTATCGATGGGCGACTTACTTATGGTCGCCGAAGACGTGGCGCAGGCCCGTCTGAGCCTGCCGTGGCGCACCGCGGTATTCAGCGGAGAAAATTATTATCTGGTCTGGCCGCGCACAAGGCCCGGCGCAGAGCGGTTGCGTCGCCTCAGCGATTTTCTGCAGACGGAAGTCAACGCTATGGAGTTGCCGTTAGTTGAAGTACTGCATTAAAAATTAGTTTAGTATTGAACTGCCATCATTGGTTAATGTCGCGACCGTTACTCAAGTAACGACTCTGGTGGCCGAAGCACTGCTTAACGACTGCATGTTCAGGCAGCTTAAAACACTCATTAATTTGTTCGCTGAATGGTAAGCCACGGATCAGGCAACTCCAATCATTCGGCATGGAGTCTCTATGTCCAAGCCCCGTACCCGAATTGCCTCGCAACTCGGTATTGCTCTGGCCGTGATCCTGGCTGTGGTTATCAGCGGCAGCACCCTGTTCGCGTTAAGGTCTCTGGACGCGTCCAACCTGGTCATTCGCGAAGAGCACATGTCGAGCGAAGCCAGATTGCTCGCCGACCAGTTGAGCACGTTCCACAGCACACTGCGTGATAGCACTCAGCGCCTCAGTGGTCTGTTCGAAAAGCGCTTTGCCGGTGGCCTGAACCTGCAACCCGACAAACCGGTCACGGTAGCGGGCACTTCCACGCCAGGCCTGTTTCTGCGTGATACCGCACTGAACAACGATTTTGCCGAGGTTGATGAATTCCGCTCGATGACCGCGGGCGTGGCGACGATTTTCGTGCGCAGCGGCGACGACTTCGTCCGTATCAGCACCTCTCTGAGCAAACAGGATGGCACGCGCGCCATCGGTACCGTGCTGGATCGCAAGGGCGCAGCCTACGAGCGTTTGATCGCCGGTCAGAGCTATGTGGGCAAAGCGGTGTTGTTTGATCGCTATTACATGACTCAGTACAGCCCGGTTCGCGACAGCAGCGGCAAGATCATTGCGGCGCTGTTTGTGGGCTTCGATTACACCGACGCACAGAAAACCCAGTTCGATAACCTCAAGAGCTTTCGCATTGGCTCTACCGGCTCGCTGGCACTGCTGGACGAGAAAGGCACTTGGCTGGTTCCGCCGGCGGGCGTCAAATCTCTGGACGGTGCAGCGAAGTCCGTTGCCGACCTGGCCAGCAAACCCGGCAAGGCGCAGTTCTGGAACGACGGTGATGACGACTACTACAGCGTTGGCCAGCCGTTTGCCGGTGGCCCCTGGACCGTCATCGCCAGCATGCCGCGTGACGAAATCAGTGAAGTGACCTGGAACGTCGGCACCCAGCTGGCCATCGGCAGTGTGCTGGCCATGCTGATCGCAGTGATCAGCGCGATCTGGCTGCTGCGCAGCAAGCTGCGTCCACTGTCCGAACTGGTACGCCAGGCCGATGCATTGGGTGCGGGCGACCTGAGCGTACGCCTCAATGTGACCAGCAACGACGAGATCGGGCAACTGTCGGGCAGCTTCAACAAGATGAGCGAAGCGCTGTCATCAATGGTGTCGCATATCCGCACCGCGGCGCAGGAAGTCAGCACGCGCGCCCACGCGTTGTCCGGCCTGTCCGGCGGCGCGTTCGAGGGCATGGAGCAGCAATCCGGCGAGATCACCAGCATGGCCGGTGCCGTCGAGGAGTTCAGCGCCACGTCGATGAACATCGCTGACAACATGAGCAATACCGAGCGTCTGGCACAGGAAAATGCGCAGCAAACGCGCATTGGCCGTACCTCGATGGACGAGGCGTCTTCATCGCTGCAACAGATCGCAACTTCGCTGAACAGCACGGCAACGGTCATCGACACACTGGGCCAGCGCTCGCAGGAAATCGGCAGCATTGTCGGGGTAATTACCTCGATTGCCGACCAGACCAACCTGCTGGCGCTCAACGCCGCCATCGAGGCCGCACGTGCCGGTGAACAAGGCCGTGGCTTTGCCGTGGTGGCTGATGAAGTGCGCAGCCTGGCCTCGCGTACCCGTGAAGCGACGGACGAAATCTCCGGCATGATCGCCAGCATTCAGCAGGAAACCGGCAACGCCATCAGCACCATGCAACAGGGCAATACGCTGATGCAGGAAGGCCTGGCGCTTAACGCCAAAGTGGCCTCGGCACTGGCCCAGATCGACGAACAAAGCCGCTCGGCCGGTCACCAGTTCGCCGCCATCACCACCGCCACCCAGGAACAAAGCAGCACCGCCACCATGCTCAGCAGCAACCTGCAAAGCATCGCCATGGCCAACAGCGAACAGCGCCAGGTGATGTCCAACCTGGCGGTCACCGCTCAGGAGCTGAATGGGTTGGCGACAGAACTGCGTAACGAGGTTGACCGGTTCCGTTGATGGCTGCTGGAAGCCTCACGACTATCGTGCCGATGCTCCGCGTCGGAGAGCGATAAGTTCTCTCAAGAACACCATCGTACCCATGCTCCGCGTGGGTATGCCGTTCTGGACGCTCCGCGTCCGGTCTTGCGTTTGCGGTGCGGCGCAGACTTGTGACGCAGAGCGTCACGAACGGCATTCCCACGCTGGAGCGTGCGGAACGATAATCCCAACTGTCGTGCCGAAGTTCTTCAGCCATCGTGCGATGCTCCGCGTCGCATGCCGTTCTGGACGCTCCGCGTCCGGTCTTGCGTTTGTGGTGCGGCGCAGACTTGTGACGCAGAGCGTCACGAACGGCATTCCCACGCTGGAGCGTGCGGAACGATAATCCCAACTGTCGTGCCGAAGCTCTTCAGCCATCGTGCGACGCTCCGCGTCGCATGCCGTTCTGGACGCTCCGCGTCCGGTCTTGAGTTTGTGGTGCGGCGCAGACTTGTGACGCAGAGCGTCACCCAAGGCATTCCCACGCTGGAGCGTGCGGAACGATAATCTCAACTGTCGTGCCGAAGTTCTTCAGCCATCGTGCGACGCTCCGCGTCGCATGCCGTTCTGGACGCTCCGCGTCCGGTCTTGCGTTTGTGGTGCGGATTTATGACACTTTTATTTCAATGAATCCCACCCTGTGCGATGCTGGCGCCAAGGCTAATAGCCGACTAAAAGCTTAGTAGAGCGTTACACCCTTTCCCCGCTCGCTACATGCACATCTTTCAATTCATCGCCTGAACGGGCAAACCTCAGGGGGCTTTCAGCATGCTGACCCTGCTCGATTTGCTATCTGCCGTCGCCCTGCTGATCTGGGGCACGCATATCGTGCGCACTGGCATCCTTCGTGTTTACGGTGCACAACTTCGTCGTTTACTCAGCCAGAACATGTCCAAGCGACCCCTGGCGTTCATCGCCGGCATTCTGGTGACAGCCATGGTGCAGAGCAGCAATGCCACTGCCATGCTGGTGACCTCATTTGTCGGCCAGGGGCTGATGACGCTGACACCGGCGCTGGTGATCATGCTCGGCGCCGATGTCGGCACGGCATTGATGTCCCGCGTGCTGACGTTCGATCTGTCGTGGCTGTCGCCGTTGCTGATTTTCCTTGGCGTGGTGTTCTTTCTGTCGCGCAAGCAGACCCGTGCCGGTCAGTTGGGGCGGGTCGGTATCGGCCTGGGCCTGATCGTGCTGGCACTGCAATTGATCGTCGCAGCGGCTGCACCGATCACCCAGGCGGCCGGGGTCAAGGTGCTGTTTGCCTCGTTGACCGGCGACCTTCTGCTGGATGCGCTGGTGGGCGCCATGTTTGCGCTGATCTCCTATTCCAGCCTGGCGGCAGTTCTGCTGACGGCCACCTTGGCGGGCACGGAAGTCATTGGTCTGCCAGTGGCGATCGGCCTGGTGATCGGTGCCAATATCGGCAGCGGCCTGCTGGCCTTTCTCAGTACCAGCATGCAGAACGTCGCCGGTCGGCAGGTGGCGCTGGGCAGTCTGTTGTATAAGCTGTTCGGCCTGTTGCTGATCTTTCCGGTGCTCGACCCGCTGGTTGCCTGGATCGACACGCTGGGCTTTCGTCCGCAGGAGTTGGTGATTGGCTTTCACCTGATCTACAACACGTTGCGCTGCCTGATCATGCTGCCTACCGTTGGCCCGATGGCGCGGTTGTGCGCGGCCTTGCTGCCGCAGCAGAACGAGGTCGGTGGCCTGGCCAAACCTCGCCATCTGGACCTGACCGCACTGTCGACGCCCAGCCTGGCACTGGCCAACGCAGTGCGAGAAACCCTGCGCATGGGCGATTTGATCGAGAGCATGCTGGGCTCGATGCTGGCGGTGCTGCGCGGCACGCAGACGGCGGTCACTCAGGAAGTGCGCCGCCTCAACGATGACGTGGAAGCGCTCTACAGCGCGATCAAGCTATACCTGGCGCAGATGCCGCGTGAGGACCTCGGCGAGCACGATAACCGGCGCTGGGCCGAGATCATCGAGCTGACCATCAATCTGGAACTGGCCAGTGGCCTGATCGAACGCATGTTGCGCAAGATCCAGCAGCAGAAGACCTCGCACCGCCGCTCATTCTCGGAAGTCGGCCTGGAAGAACTCGCCGATCTGCAGATCCAGTTGCAGTCGAACCTGCGTCTGGGGCTCTCGGTGTTCCTCAGCGGTGACGAGGAAAGCGCGCGTCAATTACTGCGTGAAAAACGCCGTTTTCGAGCCCAGGAACGCCGTCTGGCACATGCTCACGTCAGCCGCCTGCGGCAGAAGGTTGTGCAGAGTATCGAGACCAGTTCGCTGCACCTGGAACTGATTGCCGACATGAAACGCCTGAACTCACTGTTTTGCAGCAGCGCTTATGTGGTACTGGAAACGGCCGACACCGGGGCCTTGTCGAGCGAGAGCGAGCCCGAACGATCACTATGAACGTAAGGGCCGAGGTGAAGTCTGTTAAACATACCGGCCCGCCAGGAAAGCTGTTTTATGCGTTGCCTGCTGTTCGCTTGTCTGCTCCTCGGTTCACTCCCTTCGTTTGCCCTTGACCGCCTTCAGGTCGAGGGCTATCTGCTGCCCAATGGTTTGCAAGTCCTTCTCAAGCCCGGCTCCGAAAAGGGTCACGTCGCTATCCGCCTGGTGGTGGGTATCGGCTTCGATGACTTCCCGTGCCAGGACAAGGAACTGCCGCATCTGCTGGAACACTTGCTGTTCAGCGGCGTGGATGACAGCGGTGAAGGGGGGCTGGAGGAGCGCATGCAGGCACTGGGCGGCGAGTGGAACGCATTCACCAGCAATGCCGATACCACCTTCGTGATTGAAGCGCCCGCGCGAAACCAGCGCAAGGTGCTCGACCTGCTGATGGAGATCATGACCAGAACCGAGCTCAGCCAGGCACGACTGGACGGCGTCAAACGAGTCGTAGAACGAGAAGACGGCGGACACTTTTCACACTTGCAGCGCCTGCTTGACCGGCGTGACTCGGGGCGCAGCGCCAGCAGTCAACTGGCGGTGGAGCTGGGCCTCAAATGCGCCGAGCGTCCTGAAGTGGATGGTATCAAGCTGGGCCATATCGAAGACGTCTTCGCCAACTGGTACGCGCCCAATAACATGACGCTGATCGTGGTTGGCGATCTGGACAAGCTGTTGCCGGCCTATCTGGAGCGCACTTACGGCAAACTGGCACCCACCGACCCCATCGATCACCCGCCGCTGGCGCAAAGCACGGGTTCAGCCGAGCCGCGACGCGAGCTTGAGCGCGGCGGGCTGGGCGAGAGTGCCAAGCTGCACCTGATCTACCCCGAGCCACAACTTGACGACCAGCACGACGAAACCTGGGAACTGGTCAAAGCCTATCTGGACTGGACGCTCTACACTGAGCTGCGTCTGAAACACAGCTTGTCGTACGGTCCTTCTGCCGAGCGGGAAGTGTTCGGCGATGTCGGGTTTTTGAGCCTGAATGCCGATGTCGAACGTGACGATGCCGATGAAGCCGAGCGGGACATCCGCAATATGGTCGAGCGCCTGCAAAAAGAAGGTATGCAGCCCGCTACATTTACGCGGTTGCAACAGCTCGCCATCGACCGGCAATCGTGGGCCACACAGGGCAATAGTGCACTGGCCGACTATTATTGGAGCGCGCTAAATGATTACGAAAACGGGCGCTTTGAGGACCCGGCCAAACGCATCAAGGCGGTGAAACTGGAGACAGCCAGTCAGGCCATGCGCCAGCTGCTCGCCCAGCCGGGCTACATGCGAATTGAAAAGCCTCTGTTCAGTTATGACGGCCTGTATTGGCTGATTGGTGGGGTGCTGGGCCTGATAGCCTTGTTGGCCGTGTGGCGCTGGCGTGTACGCAATAAATAGAATGCTGACGCCGAACTGCATTGGTGGTGTTGGCTGCGCGCCGCGCTTGTTACGCTGCGCGGTTTTTTGTATGAACAGAACCGAGTGAACCCCCGAATGTTTGACGTGAACCGCTATGTGACGCCCGTGCTCAACTTGATGCAGCGCTATCCGGGGCTCATTGCGGCGTTTGGTTTCGTTTCAGGTATCGCCAGTTTTATCCTGGTCGATCGCCAGGCAGGGCTGGCCACCTGGATCGCCGTGGTGATGCTGATCAGCTGGCTGTGGCTGATGGTCGAAAACACCATGGTCGGGCTGCTCAACAAGGCGCTGGGCCGCGAGATTCCGCAGGGTTTGCTGCGCTACGGCACGCAGATGATCCATCAGGAAAGCCTGTTTTTCGTATTGCCGTTCTTTTTCATCACCACCACCTGGAACAGTGGTCAGGCGGTATTCACTGCGGTGCTTGGCGCCGCCGGGCTTATCTCGATCATCGACCCTCTCTACTACAAGTGGCTGGCGCCCAGACGCTGGCTGTTCATGACGTTGCACACTCTGACACTGTTCGCGGCACTGCTGACCGCGCTGCCGATCATCCTGCACCTAACCACCGCCGAGAGTTACAAACTGGCGCTGGGCGTGGCGATGGTGCTGTCGGCACCCAGCCTGATGTCGAACTTCCCGCTCAACACTTGGCGCAGCGCACTGGCCGTGATCAGCATCATCCTGGCCATCGGCGCGGCGGGCTGGTTGCTGCGCTCCTGGGTGCCGCCTGCGACGCTCTGGTTGACCGAAGTGGCGGTCAGCCCGGACTTCGATAACAAGAACCGCACACCAGGCGACAGTATTTCGCTGATCAGCGCCAAACAGCTGCGCAACGGCGGCCTGTATGCGTATACCGCTATCAATGCGCCGCGCGGTCTGGACGAGCGTATCTACCATGTGTGGTGGCATGAAGGCGAAGAGATGGACCGGATCGCGCTGGACATTCACGGCGGACGCAAGGAAGGCTATCGCGCCTGGACGCGCAAGCAAAACTTCCCGGAGGACGTGACAGGGCGCTGGCAGGTGAGGGTGCTGACCGAGGACGGCCAGATGATCGGCGTGCTGCGCTTTGTGGTCACCGACAACGATCAACCGGCCGTGAAACGACCTACAGGCCGGATAATCAAACTCAAGCCGGGCGGCGACTCGGCTGAGGAAGCCACACCTGAATCTGCACCCGCCGATCAGCCGAAGCAGGAAAAGCAGGAGGCAGCGCCTGCCGAGTCGGCACCTGCGGAATCTGCACCTCAGGCTCCGGCGCAGTGAGCTGTCAGGAAGCGGTCGCGCCGAAGAACCAGTAGCAGACGAAGATCGCGGCCACCACACCGGCAAACTCGGCCAGCAGTGCGCAACCCACTGCGTGGCGAGCGCGCTGAATGCCCACGGCGCCGAAGTACACAGCAAGCACGTAGAACGTGGTTTCGGTGCTGCCCTGAATCGTTGCGGCGGCCAATGCCGCGAAGCTGTCGACGCCTTGGGTCTGCATGGTTTCGATCAACAGAGCACGGGCGGCGCTACCGGAGAAGGGTTTGACCATCGCGGTCGGCAACGCATCGACGAAGCGTGTATCCAGCCCCAGCCACTGCACCACATGCCGAATGCCTTCCAGGCCAAAGTCCAGCGCGCCGGATGCGCGCAGTACGCCCACTGCACAGAGCATGGCGACCAGATAAGGCAACAGGCTCTTGGCGACGTCGAAGCCTTCCTTCGCACCTTCGACGAAGGCCTCGTAGACCAGCACCTTGCGTAACGTGCCGATGATCAGAAACATCATGATCAGGCCGAACAGCGTGAGGTTACCCAGAATGGACGACAGTCCCGCCAGCGCAGCTGCCGACAGTGTGCCGAGAAAGGCCATGAAAGTACCCAGCAGCAGGGCGCCGGGGATCAGGTAAGCGAGCACCACCGGGTCCCAAAGCCGCAGGCGCTGCATGAACGCCACCGACAACAGGCCGACGATGGTCGAGACGCTGGTGGCCAGCAGAATCGGCAGAAATACCAGGGTAGGGTCGGGAGCACCCTGCTGGGCGCGGTACATGAAGATCGTTACCGGCAGCAGTGTCAGCGAGGAAGCGTTGAGCACCAGAAACAGGATCTGCGCGTTACTGGCGGCGGTCTTGCTCGGGTTGAGTTCCTGTAGCGAGCGCATGGCTTTCAGGCCAATCGGCGTGGCGGCGTTGTCGAGACCCAGCGCGTTGGCGGCGAAGTTGAGGGTGATCAGCCCCAGTGCCGGGTGGCCGGGCGGCACTTCCGGCATCAGACGCAGAAACAGCGGGCCGAGAACCTTGGCCAGCCAGTCGACGATGCCCGCCTTTTCGGCGATGCGCAAAAAGCCCAGCCACAGCGTCAGTGTGCCGAACAGCAGCACCATCACCTCGACCGACAGCTTGGCCATCGCGAAGATACTTTCGACCATCGCCGCAAAAATGCCGGCGTTGCCCCCCACCAGCCACTGCACCAGCGCGGAAATCGTCGCCACGACAAAAAAACCAAGCCACAGGCCATTGAGCATCGGATAAGTCCCTCACAAGATGCGGCGATGATAGCGGCGAGGTGCGCTGGAGGGAAATCGGCGGAAGCCGTACGGCGCAATCAAGAGCGGACGCAGAGCGTCCAGAACGGCATGCGACGCGGAGCGTCGCACGATAGTAGGGGTCATCGTTCCTCACGCTCCAGCGTGGGAATGCCGTGGGTGACGCTCTGCGTCACAAATCTGCGCTGCGCCGCACACTCAAGAGCGGACGCAGAGCGTCCAGAACGGCATGCGACGCGGAGCGTCGCACGATAGTAGGGGTCATCGTTCCTCACGCTCCAGCGTGGGAATGCCGTGGGTGACGCTCTGCGTCACAAATCTGCGCTGCGCCGCACACTCAAGAGCGGACGCGGAGCGTCCAGAACGGCATGCGACGCAGAGCGTCGCACGATAGTTGAATGGTCGTTCCTCAGGCTAAAGGAATGCCTTGGTTGTATTCAGCGCCCGGCCAGCAGTTCCTGACCGCGGACCACGGCGGCGCGGACCTGTTCGGGTGCGGTGCCGCCGATGTGGTTACGGGCGTTGACCGAGCCTTCCAGGGTCAGCACGGCAAACACGTCCTGCTCAATCTGGTTACTGAACTGACGCAGCTCTTCCAGGCTCATTTCTGCCAGGTCCTTGCCGGTTTCCACGCCATATTTCACGGCATGACCGACGATCTCGTGGCAGTCACGGAACGGCAGACCACGGCGCACCAGATAGTCGGCCAGATCGGTCGCGGTCGAGAACCCGCGCAGCGCGGCTTCACGCATGATCGCGTGCTTGGGTTTGATTGCCGGGATCATGTCGGCAAACGCACGCAGCGAATCACGCAGAGTGTCGGCAGCGTCGAACAGCGGTTCCTTGTCTTCCTGATTGTCCTTGTTGTAGGCCAGAGGCTGGCCTTTCATCAGGGTCAGCAGGCCCATCAGGGCACCGAACACGCGGCCGCTCTTGCCGCGTACCAGTTCAGGCACATCGGGGTTTTTCTTCTGCGGCATGATCGAGCTGCCGGTACAGAAGCGGTCCGGCAGATCAATGAACTGGAACTGCGCACTGGTCCAGAGCACCAGCTCTTCGGAGAAACGCGACAAGTGCATCATCGCGATGGACGCGGCCGAGCAGAATTCGATAGCGAAGTCGCGATCCGATACGCCGTCCAGCGAATTACCGCCCACGACATCGAAGCCCAGCAGTTTGCAGGTCAGTTCGCGGTCGATCGGGTAGGTGGTGCCTGCCAGCGCAGCGCTGCCCAGAGGCATGCGGTTGAGACGCTTGCGGCAGTCGACCAGACGCTCGTAGTCGCGGCTGAGCATTTCGAACCAGGCCAGCATATGATGACCGAATGTAACGGGCTGGGCGGTCTGCAAATGGGTGAAACCGGGCATGATGGTTTCAGCTTCGCGCTCGGCCTGGCCCAGCAGGCCTTGCTGCAGACGCGTGATTTCGCTGAGGATCAGGTCGATTTCGTCGCGCAGCCACAGACGGATATCGGTGGCGACCTGATCGTTGCGGCTGCGACCGGTGTGCAGCTTCTTGCCGGTGATACCAATGCGATCGGTCAGGCGTGCTTCAATGTTCATGTGCACGTCTTCCAGATCGACGCGCCACTCGAAATTGCCGGCCTCGATCTCGGCCTGGATGGTGTTCAGGCCGTCAACGATGGTGTCACGCTCGGCGTCGGTCAGAACGCCCACCTTGGCCAGCATCGTGGCGTGGGCGATGGAGCCCATGATGTCGTGGCGATACAGACGTTGATCGAAGGTGACGGAGGCAGTGAAACGCGCGACAAACGCGTCGACGGGTTCACTGAAGCGGCCGCCCCAGGACTGATTGGTCTTGTCGGTGCTCATGGATTCGCTCGTTGCTAACAGAAAGTGGCGTGCCCGTTACCTGGCACAAGGGCGATTGCGATGATAACAGGGTTGATGCATTTTTATCCCCGGACAGCTTGCCGCTGACGAGGCCAGGGCAGAGACTGGAGGCATGCGAATCGAACCTGTGAAACACGAAGCCCGGCCTGTGCCCGGCAAAGACTTTTTCCTCCCCGAACTGTGCCTGCCGCAGGCATTGCTGGTGCTTGTCGTTCTGGCGGAGCTGCTGGTGCTGGTTCTGGTGCTGGTAGAACCGATGCGTACCGGCTTCGACTGGGTACGTCTGGCGCTGATGTCGCTGTTCGTGCAATGGATCGTGCTGCTGTCCGCAGCGCTGCTGTGTGGTTTGCGACCCTGGCTGGCGCGCCTGACGCCGGGGCTGGCTGGCATGCTCAGTTGCCTGCTGGTGGTCGGCCTGACGTTGCTGTGCACAGCCGTCACCGATGTCTGTCAGCTCACCGGACGGATCTCGATCGGCGGGATGGTCGAGCGCTACCTGCGCTACTCGACCATCGCGTTGATCATGTCCGCCCTGATGCTGCGCTATTTCTATCTGCAGAGTCAGTGGCGCAAGCAGCAACAAGGCGAGCTGCGCGCGAGGATCGAATCGCTGCAGGCGCGGATCCGCCCGCACTTTCTGTTCAATACCCTCAACAGCATTGCCAGCCTGGTTGCCAGCAACCCGGTCAAGGCAGAGCAGGCGGTGCTCGACCTTTCAGACCTGTTTCGCGCCAGTCTGGCCAAACCCGGCAGCCTGGTAACGTGGGGCGAGGAGCTGGCATTGGCAAAACGATATTTATCGATTGAGCAATATCGTCTTGGCGAGCGTCTACAGTTGGACTGGAGGGTGAGTGCAATTCCCGATGACTTGCCGATTCCCCAGCTAACCTTGCAGCCATTACTTGAAAACGCTTTGATTTATGGCATTGCTCCGCGAGTCGAGGGGGGCGTTGTAACGGTCGAAGCGAACTATGAAGGGGGAGAGTTCATATTGAGCGTCAGTAATCCCTATGAAGAAGTTGCCAATCGGCAGACTTCCAACGGTACTCAGCAGGCTCTGACGAATATAGGCGCACGTATTGCGGCACTTTTTGGCCCGCACGCCAGTCTGAGCGTGGAGCGCCGTGACGGTCGTCACTACACCTGTCTACGCTATCCTTGTGCGAGACTCACGCAGGAAGCCAGAGCTATATGAATGTCCTGATCGTTGATGACGAACCCCTGGCCCGCGAGCGATTGAGCCGCATGGTCAATGAGATTGAGGGTTATCGAGTACTGGAACCCAGCGCCTCCAATGGTGAAGAAGCCTTGGCGCTGATTGAAACTCACAAACCGGACGTGGTGCTGCTCGATATCCGCATGCCGGGTCTCGATGGCCTGCAGGTTGCAGCGCGACTGTGCGAGCGGGAAGCGCCGCCTGCGGTGGTGTTTTGCACTGCCCACGATGAATTCGCCCTGGAAGCTTTCCAGGTCAGTGCAGTGGGCTATCTGGTCAAGCCTGTGCGTTCCGAGCACCTCGTCGAAGCATTGAGGAAAGCCGAGCGGCCAAACCGCGTGCAACTGGCGGCGTTGACCCGTCCGGCTGCCGAAAGCGGATCGGGCCCACGCAGCCATATCAGCGCGCGGACTCGCAAGGGTATCGAGCTGATTCCACTCGATCAGGTGATCTACTTCATCGCCGATCATAAATACGTGACCTTGCGTCATGAGGGTGGCGAAGTGCTGCTGGACGAGCCGCTCAAGGCGCTGGAAGACGAATTCGGCGACCGTTTCGTGCGTATTCACCGCAATGCACTGGTGGCCCGTGAGCGAATAGAACGGTTGCAGCGCACGCCGCTGGGGCATTTCCAGCTGTTTCTCAGAGGGCTTAATGGCGATGCGTTGATCGTCAGTCGCCGCCATGTAGCCGGTGTACGCAAGATGATGCAGCAGCTCTAGCGCCTCGCCGCTCTGGAGCCTCTGGGCCCAGACCGAGTCATGGAACGGGAGAGAATTCCGGCTCCATGTGCTTTTCGGCTGGCCTACGCGCAGCCTTTCCAATGCGCCCCTCAGCCACTGCCGATTGATTGATCGGCTCAGTGTCTGACGCAAGTTTCAATCAGCGCCGAAGCCGCCCTGACCGGGATTGAGCTGTTATTATCCGTCGCATTCACTCAGTACGGATTGTTCAATGTCCTCTCGCGAAATCCGCATCGCCACGCGCAAAAGTGCGCTGGCACTCTGGCAGGCAGAATACGTAAAGGCCCGTCTCGAACAGGCTCATCCCGGCCTGCTCGTGACGCTGGTGCCCATGGTCAGTCGTGGTGACAAGCTGCTCGACTCCCCACTGTCGAAAATCGGCGGCAAAGGCTTGTTCGTCAAGGAGCTGGAAACAGCGCTTCTGGAAGACAACGCCGATATCGCCGTGCATTCGATGAAAGACGTGCCGATGGACTTTCCACAAGGCCTGGGCCTGTTCTGCATCTGCGAGCGCGAAGACCCACGCGATGCGTTCGTGTCCAACACCTTTGCCAGCCTGGACGAACTGCCAGCTGGCAGCATCGTCGGCACCTCCAGCCTGCGCCGTCAGGCGCAATTGCTGGCACGCCGCCCCGATCTGCAGATCCGCTTCCTGCGCGGCAACGTCAATACGCGCCTGGCCAAGCTCGATGCCGGCGAGTACGACGCCATCATTCTTGCCGCTGCGGGCCTGATCCGCCTGGGCTTTGAAAATCGTATCACCTCGGCAATCAGCGTCGACGACAGCCTGCCTGCGGGCGGGCAGGGCGCGGTGGGTATCGAATGCCGCAGCGTCGATGCCGAAATTCATGCCTTGCTTGCACCTCTGCATCACGAAGACACCGCCGTGCGCGTGATTGCCGAACGCTCGCTGAACAAGCACCTCAACGGTGGCTGCCAGGTGCCTATCGCCTGTTACGCCGTGTTGGAAGGCGATGACGTCTGGTTGCGCGGGCTGGTGGGGGACCCGGCCGGGAGTGTATTGCTGCACGCCGAAGCCCGCGCGCCACAGACATCCGCCCAGGCGCTGGGTGTGCAGGTGGCCGAAGCACTGCTGGCGCAGGGTGCCGCCGACATTCTGAAAGCGGTGTATGGCGAGGCCAACAACGAATGAGTACCTGGCGCCTGTTGCTGACCCGCCCGGCCGAAGAATCGGCAGCGCTGGCAAAAGTGCTGGCCGAGGCCGGTATCTTCAGCAGCAGCCTGCCTTTGCTCGAGACCGAGCCATTGCCCTTGACGCCTGCACAACGTTCGATCATTTTCGAGCTGCTCAATTATTGTGCAGTGATCGTGGTCAGCAAACCTGCGGCGCGGCTGGCTATCGAGCTGATCGACGAAGTGTGGCCACAGCCACCCATGCAACCCTGGTTCAGTGTGGGTTCAGCAACCGGACAGATACTGCTTGATTACGGGCTCGATGCGAGCTGGCCGGAGCAGGGCGATGACAGCGAAGCCTTGCTCGAGTTGCCGCGCTTGAAACAGGCGATTGCCGTACCGGGAAGCCGTGTGCTGATCATGCGCGGCGACGAAGGACGCGAACTGTTGGCCGAGCAATTGCGCGCGTTGGGGGTGGGAGTTGACTACCTGCCGTTGTATCGTCGCTACCTGCCGCAGCATGCCCCCGACGCCGTGCCGCAACGTGTTGCGGTGGAACGCTTGAACGGGCTGGTGGTCAGCAGTGGGCAGGGTTTTGAACATTTGCTTCAGCTGGCGGGTGATTCTTGGCCAGACCTGGCCGATTTGCCACTGTTCGTACCAAGCCCCCGGGTGGCCAGCATTGCGCAGGCAGCTGGAGCCCGGACCGTTATTGATTGTCGTGGCGCCAGCGCCACGGCATTGCTGGCAGCGTTGCGGGATCAACCTCAGCCTGCCGTCAAGGCGTAATGATCGACACTTGTCGTTTACGCTATTACGCCAAAATGCAAAGGATGGGATACGTGAGCGAAACAGCCTTGCCTAAAGACGAAGAATCGGTGTTGAAAACGCCTGCACCCAAGCCTGACCCAGTACGTGCCGAGCGCACCGGCAGCCGCAGCAGTGGCTTGGTATTCCTGGCCTTGCTGCTCGGTATCGCTGGTGTCGCGGTCGCAGGCTGGGGAGTCTGGCAATTGCGCATGCTGCAAGCCGGCCACCAACAGCAGCGCGGCCAGGTTGAAGACATCGCCGAGCAGACGCTGGTACTGGCTCAGAATGATCAGCAGCTGAGCGCACGCCTTGCGCAATTCCCGCCTGCCGATCAGTTGGCAGACAGCAGACGTCTGGTCGCGCAATTGCAGGGCGATCAGCAGCGTCTCAGCCAGCGACTCGAAACCGTGCTGGGCGCGAGCCGCAAGGACTGGCGCCTGGCCGAGGCCGAGCATTTGCTGCGTCTGGCCAGCCTGCGTCTTTCAGCGCTGCAGGACATCAACAGTGCTCAGGCGCTGGTTCAGGGTGCCGACGAAATTCTACGTGAGCAGGACGATCCCGGCTCCTTTGCCGCCCGCGAGCAACTGGCCAAGAGCCTTGCCGCCTTGCGCAGCGTCGAGCAGCCAGACCGCACCGGACTGTTCCTGCAACTGGCCGCCCTACGCGAACAGGCTGAGCAGCTCAATAAGCTGGCACCTGAATACGAAGACAAGGGCGAGTCTCTTCTGGGCCTGACCGCCGACAAGACTGAACAAAGCCGGTGGACGCAGTGGTGGGACGAAATTTCCCACTACTTCCGTATCGATTTCAACGCCGACAAGGATATACGCCCGGTATTGGCAGGCCAGAGCCTTTCCCAAGTGCGCCTTGCCCTGAGCCTGGCGCTGGAGCAAGCGCAATGGGCGGCGCTCAACGGCGAGCCGCAGGTCTATACCAAGGCCATCACCGAAGCACAGAGCGTTTTGAAGGCCAACTTCGATCAGGACGACCCACAGAGCAAAGTGCTCGCCCAAGGGCTTGAGGCGCTGGCCAATCAGCCTGTGTCGGTCAAGACCCCTGATCTTGCGCAGAGCCTGAGCTCGGTGCAGGCCTACCTTGAACGCCGTCATGCCGCGGGCCAGCCAGCCGAGGCGCAACAGGGGACCAGCCGATGAAGCGCTTTTATGTGCTGTTATTCATCGCTATCGCCGCTGCGGCGCTGATTGGTGTCGCCATCGCCGAGCATTCCGGCTACGTGCTGATCGCCTATCAGAACTTCCGCTATGAATCGAGTCTATGGGCAACGCTGGCATTGCTGGTCGCAGTTCTGCTGGTGATCGCCCTTCTCAGGCTGGTCATCACGCTGCTGACGACGTCAGGCCGCGTGGTCAACCCATGGTCGCGTCGTAACCGCCGTCGCCGTGTGCAACTGGCTATCGAGCATGGCCAGATGGACCTTGCCGAAGGACGCTGGGCCAGCGCACAACGTCATCTGCAACGGGCGGCCGAAGCCGATGCCCATCCATTGCTTTACTACATTGGCGCCGCCCGCGCGGCCAATGAGCAGGGGCGTTACGAAGACTGCGATGCCTTGCTGGAGCGTGCGCTGGAGCGTCAGCCGCAAGCCGAGCTGGCAATTGCCCTGAATCACGCTCAACTGCAACAGGATCGTGGCGACACCGAAGGTGCGCTCACCACGCTGCTGGCAATGAAAGAGCGTCATCCACATAACCCTCAGGTGCTTCGCCAGTTGCAACGGCTCTATCAGCAACGTGGCGACTGGTCCGATGTTGTCCGTCTGATGCCGGAACTGCGCAAGGACAAGGTCCTGCCAGCCAAGGAGCTTGCCGAGCTGGAGCGCCGCGCCTGGGGCGAGAACCTGACCCTGGCGGCCTACCGCGATGGTATCGAAGGCTCACCCACCGGGTTGCCTTCGCTGGAAAGCGCCTGGCAAGGACTCGGCTCCGCACAGCGTCAGGAGCCGCAACTGGTGCTGGCGTATGCCGATCAATTGCGTCGTCTGGGCGCCGAAGCTCAGGCTGAAGAGGTGCTGCGTAGCGCCCTCAAGCGCGAATACAACAGCCATCTGGCGCGTCTGTATGGCTTGGTGCGCGGCAGCGATCCGCTGAAGCAACTGCAAACGGCAGAAGGCTGGCTCAAGCATCATCCTGCCGATCCAAGCCTGTTGCTGAGCCTGGGGCGTATCTGCCTGCAAGGCCGATTGTGGGGCAAGGCGCGGGATTATCTGGAGAGCAGCCTGCGTCTGGAACGCAATCCCGAGACCTGCGCAGAGCTGGCTCGTCTGCTGGCCCAGCTGGGTGAGACGGATCGCAGCAATACGCTGTTTCAGGAAGGCCTGGGCCTGCTCGACGAACGCTTTCTGTCGCGCCCTGTGCCTGTGCTGACCAAAGCATAAAGCTGCCGGAGAGCCCCGTACGAGGGCTCTCCATTCTGTCTCGAAGACCATCAGAAAATAGTGCGTGAGAATCTTCCTACGCCGATGTGTAAAAGAACCACGCAGTAGTGTGTTTGTTTTCCCAGGTAAACAGCGACGTATCCGCACGCCGCCACCTTGAATGCGCCGTACCCTTTCCTCTACCGTAATCGCCTCGTCCTTTGTTACGGATTTGCCATGTATCTGGCTCGCACACGCTTCCTGTTTTTCCTGGCATCGCTGGCCTGTGCATCAATCATTGGCACCGCCTTTTATCTGCAGCAAACCTTCGGCCTCGACCCTTGCGTCCTTTGCCTGATACAACGCGCGGCAATCATCGCCTGCGGTGTGTTGGCATTGTGCGCTGCCTGCCACGCTCCCGGCCCGACAGGCATGCGGCGCTACAGCCTGGGCTTTCTGCTGATCGCGCTGACAGGGCTTGTTACGGCAGGCGCTCAGGTATGGCTGCAAACCGCCTCGGCAGATCAATTGATACCTTTCATTACCAGACTGGAGCATCTGTTAAGCCTGCTCTCACTGGACATGTGCATTGACCGGCTGCGAAGCGATGCAATGTTTTGCGCAGAAATCACCTGGACCCTGTTCGGTATAAGCCTGCCGGAGTGGAGTCTGCTGGCATTTACCGGCCTTGCGCTCTTACCCCTGTATCCTCTTTTCAGCGAATTCAGCCACTGGCTGGCGACCAAAGATCGGGCCAGGTATTAAACGCTTGTATGAACTTTATCTCCTGCGTACCTTGAAGGCCTTGTCGAGCGGGCATAATCTGGCCCGCACGCGTCACTGGAAATATGCTGTCCTGGCGCATCTATCAGGCCAGGTACAGGCTAACCGCCAGGACCGGCCCAGGACTGCATGCCCCTGAAGGGAAGAGAGAAGACCATGCTGGAAAGTTGTCAGAATGCTCAGGAACGCTGGGGCGGAGTCAATAAGCTGATTGATCGCTGGCTTCAAAGCCGCCTCGAACTGGTCGAAGCCTACGATGCGCTGGGCGACACGCCCCAGGCTCTGGCAGCCGACCGTGAAGGCTTGCAGAACTTCTGTGGAGTTCTTGTCGATTACGTCTCGGCCGGCCACTTTGAGGTCTATGAACAGCTGGGTGATGAAGCCCGTGCGTTCAACGACGAGCGTGGGCTCGAGCTGGCTGACACGATCTACCCGCGCCTGGACGTCATTACCAAGTTTGCGTTGACGTTCAATGATCGTTGCGACAAGGGCGACTGCTCGGACGCTACGGTGGTGGCCAAGGAATTCAACCAGCTGGGGCAACTGCTGCACGAGCGCTTCGAGCTGGAAGACTGCCTGATTGAAGTGCTGCACAACTCCCACAAGGAAGAGATCGCCGCGCAGGTGTGACCGCTCGCGTGCAGAGGCTACAAACCGCCAAGGGTGCTTTTGCACCCTTTCGCGTTTCTGGATTCCGGATTTACATCCGCTTACTGTGAAACGGCAATCAGCTCGATTTCAAATACCAGCGGAGTGAACGGATCGATCAGGTCGCCAGCACCCTCAGCGCCGTAGGCTTGATCCGAAGGAATCACCAGTCGCCATTTCGCGCCGGTCGGCATCGTCTGCAATGCGCTGGTCCAGCCGCTGATCACGCTGTCGAGCCGGAACCATTGCGGCTGGGTGCTCTGATCGAAGATCGTGCCGTCCGGCAAACGACCCACATAGCGCACTTCAACCCTGCCATTGGCATCAGGTTTGGGCCCCGTGCCAGGTGTCAGCTCGGTCATGAGAATCCCGTCCGCCAATACCTTCACACCCGGCTTGGCCTTCTCGCTGTCCATGAACGTGCGCTCTGCCTTCAGGGCTGCTTCGGTAGGCGCGTCTGTGCCTGCGGTCTCGGCCTGCGCGATTGCGGCGTCATGCTCACGCAGGACCTGGTCGATACGCTCCTGCTTGAGTGCCAGCGGCTTGCCCTGATAAGCCTGTTTCAGACCGTCGACAAGTGCCTTGAGATCAAGGTCAGGGACTTCCTGATGCAAGCGTTCACCCAGGCTTGCACCCAGGCTGTAGGCGAGATCATGACCATCATCGGCCGCCGCAGGTGGTGCTTCGGCAGCTTGAGCCAGGGGTAGCAAGAGGAACAACGACGTTAACAGGTAGCGCGACATTAATGCTCTCCGGCCTGGGAAGGCAGCGATTATGCCAGCGCCAGCGCGTGTAGTGACGAGTCTTGCCAAGTGAATTTCACAATGCCTGTGCATCGTGTCAGGCAATCATTTTTTGCAGTATGCAACAGCGCCCCCTGGATGCTGTCAAGATGCGCTAGCGGCGATGCGCGCAGAAGCCTAGTATGAGCCGCAATTTCGTCACCCAGGAGGTAAGTCATGTCGGCCAAAAAGAAGCCAGTAAATACTCCGTTGCATTTGCTTCAACAATTATCGGGCAGCTTGCTTGAACATCTGGAAGACGCCTGTTCCCAAGCCTTGGCTGATGCCGAGAAATTGCTCGCCAAGCTTGAGAAACAACGCGGCAAGGCGCAGGAAAAACTGCACAACTCCCGCATCAAACTGCAGGACGCTGCCACCGCCGGAAAATCCAAGGCACAGGCCAAGGCCAAAGACGCCGTTTCCGAGCTGGAAGAGTTGCTCGATGCTCTCAAGGATCGCCAGACCGAAACCCGCACCTACATTCTGCACCTCAAGCGCGATGCCCAAGAGAGCCTGAAGCTGGCCCAGGGTATCGGTCGCGTGAAAGAGGCGGTCGGCAAGATCCTCACCACTCGCAATGCCAAGCCTGCTGCCCCTAAAGCCGCCACCAAAGCAGCGACTGCCGCTACAGCAAAAGCACCCGCAAAAACCGCAGTAAAAGCGGCCGCTGCCAAGCCAGTCGCCAAAACTGCTGCCAAGCCTTCGTCGGTCGCCAAGCCTGCAGCCAAACCTGCGGCAACCAAGGCCCCGGTCAAAGCTGCCGCCAAACCTGCCACCCGGGCAGCGGCAGCAGCCAAGCCTGCCGCGGCAAAAACAGCCGCCGCCAAGCCAGTTACGGCTAAACCTGCCGCCACCCGGCCGGCTGCCAAAGCGGCTGCGGCCAAGGCACCTGTCGCCAAAACGACGGCAAGCAGCGCTGCCAAACCAGCAGCAGCAAAAACTCCGGTAGCTAAACCAGCGGCCAAAGCCCCGGTAAAAGCGCCCGCGAAGGCCGCGACCAAAGCACCAGTCAAGGCACCTGTGAAAGCAGCAGCCAAGCCTGTCGCAAAACCTGCGGCCAAGCCAGCAGCGAAGCCGACCGCCGCCAAACCGGCTACGCCAGCGCCTGCTGCCGCTGCCAAGCCGACGACGCCTGCACCTGCCGCGCCATCTGCTGCACCGGCAACACCTGCCAACGGCGCAACGCCAACCAGCGCTTCCTAAGTCTGGTCGACGGCATGTCCAACCGCGATGCGCAGCACCTGCAGCGCATCGCGGTTTTTTTCTGCCTCTCCGTCAGCGAGCTCGATCAGCCATTCCTCTGCACTTCTCGCCTCACCCGCTGGCCAGTCTCCAGCCAGTGCCTCAAGCTTCAGCATCAGACTCTGTTCGGCCTCCAGCTCCAGCGCCTTGACCTTCATTCGCAACGTCATCAGCACCGCGTCCTCAAGCGCTGCATTGCGCCATTGGTTACGCAAATCCCGCAGCGGACGCACCACTTCATCGTGCCAGGGTGTCGCCAATTGCCTTATTTGCGTTAATCGCTGCGCATTGCACGCCACTTCGCGCGTGCCGAGCCAGACCCCGCAAAGCACCATGCACACGTTGGCCCCGTTGGCTTGCAGCGTCAGACAAGCCTGCTCTACACCCGGACGGGCGTAGAAATCGAGGGTGAAACTCCAGAGCGCTGAAGGCATAGTGATCCACCTGTTCAGGACGAAGCTGGTAGACTCCGCCGCCATTATGATTCGACTTCAAAGCCTTACCTTACAGCGTGGTCCGCAACGTCTGCTAGAAGACGCCGAGCTGACCCTGCACGCCGGCCATAAAGCCGGCCTGATCGGTGCCAATGGCGCCGGTAAATCCAGCCTGTTCGCCTTGCTGCGTGGCGAGCTGACGCCCGATGCCGGTGACTGCCTGCTGCCCGCCGACTGGCGTATCGCGCATATGCGTCAGGAGGTCGACACCCTTGAGCGCCTGGGCGTGGACTACGTACTCGACGGCGACGAGCGCCTGCGCGAGGTGCAGCGTCTGCTGGCCGAGGCGGAAGCCGCGCAGGACGGCGCTGCTCAGGCGCGTCTGCATTCGGAGCTCGACAGCGCCGACGGTTACACCGCAGATGCGCGGGCACGCAAGCTGCTGGCAGGGTTGGGCTTCACCAACGAACAGATGGAACGTCAGGTCGGCAGTTTCTCCGGCGGCTGGCGTATGCGCCTGAACCTCGCGCAAGCGCTGATGTGCCCATCGGACCTGTTGCTGCTCGACGAACCGACCAACCACTTGGACCTGGACGCCATTCTCTGGCTTGAAGACTGGCTCAAAAGCTACCCCGGCACCTTGCTGCTGATTTCCCACGACCGGGATTTTCTGGACGCTGTGGTCGATCACATCGCCCATGTCGAGCAACGCAAGATCACGCTTTACCGTGGCGGCTACAGCGCTTTCGAGCGCGCTCGTGCCGAACGTCTGGCCCAGCAGCAACAGGCCTACGAGAAGCAGCAGGCGCAACGCGCGCACATGGAAAAATACATCGCGCGCTTCAAGGCCCAGGCCACCAAGGCCCGTCAGGCCCAGAGCCGGATCAAAGCACTGGAGCGCATGGAAGAGCTGTCCGCCGCGCACGTCGATTCGCCGTTCAACTTCGTTTTCCGTGAGTCCGACAAGATCTCCAGCCCGTTGCTGGATCTGTCAGACGCGCGTCTGGGTTACGGCGACAAGACCATCCTCGAGAAGGTCAAGCTGCAACTCACGCCCGGTGCACGCATCGGCCTTCTGGGTCCGAACGGCGCAGGCAAGTCGACGCTGATCAAAAACCTCGCCGGCGAGCTCGAGCCGCAAAGCGGTCGGCTGGTGCGTGGCGAAAACCTCACCGTCGGCTACTTCGCCCAGCATCAGCTTGACTCACTGGACGCCAAGGCGACCCCGTTGCTGCACTTGCAGCGCCTGGCACCGACCGAGCGTGAACAGACGCTGCGCGACTTCCTCGGCGGCTTCGATTTCCGTGGCGCACGTCTGGATGAGCCCGTGCTGAATTTCTCCGGTGGCGAGAAAGCGCGTCTGGCGCTGGCGCTGATTGCCTGGGAAAAGCCTAACCTGTTGCTGCTCGATGAACCGACCAACCACCTCGACCTGGAGATGCGTCTGGCGCTGACCATGGCCTTGCAGGAGTTCGGTGGCGCGGTACTGGTGGTGTCTCACGATCGGCACTTGCTCAAGAGCACCACCGATGACTTCCTGCTGGTGGCTGACGGCCGCGTACAGGAGTTCGACGGCGATCTGGATGACTACACGCGCTGGCTGGCCGATTACCGCCTGCGCAACGCGCCGGTCAGCACCACGCCAGTCAACGCCGACAAGACTGACAAGAAAGCCCAACGTCAGCAGGCAGCGGCCTTGCGTCAGCAACTGGCGCCACACAAGCGTGAAGCCGACAAGCTGGAGCGTGACCTTGGGCTGGTGAATGAAAAACTCGCCAAGGTCGAGGAAGCGCTGGCGGACAGCACCAACTACGAGGCGGCCAACAAGGACAAACTGCGCGACCTGCTGGCCGAGCAGGCCAAGCTGAAAGTGCGTGAGTCCGAGCTGGAAGACGCCTGGATGCAGGCGCTGGAACTGCTGGAGTCCATGCAGGCCGAGCTGGAAGCATTGTCGTGAGAGAGGCGGGGGAAGTGATGGACATGTTGGGCCTGCCGGTATCCGCGTACTGGCTTGAACCGCTGCTGGTGGGTGCGCAGATTCTGCTGATCCTGTTGGCCGGTTACGTATTGCAACGCATCGTGGGCGGTTTTCTGACCGGTCTGGGCGAGCGCTATCCATTGCCGCCAGAGCTGCTGGTGCCGGTGCGTGGCGGCCTGCGCTGGTTGATCATGGGCAGCGCGTTTGTTCTCGTCCTCGGCCGCCTCGGAGTTTCGGCCACGGTGCTGTGGACGGCACTGTCCGGCTTTGTAGCCGTCGCGGCGGTGGCGTTCTTCGCCATGTGGAGCGTGCTGTCGAACCTGCTCTGCGCCATTTTGATCTTCACCATCGGCCCGTTCCGCATCGGCGACATGGTCGAGCTGGTCGATACGCTGGACAAGCCCGGGGTAAAAGGTCGCGTGGTCGCTATCAATCTGATGTTCACCACCCTGATCGAGACCCCGGAAGCCGGTGGCGCGCTGGTTCAGGTGCCCAATAGCCAGTTTTTCCAGAAGTCGGTCCGGCGCTGGCGTGGCAGTGATCTGTTTCCACAGATGGTGGTTGCGAAGCAGCCTGACGAGCAGGATTAAAAATAGTTAGCCTTCCAAAGCGTTAACCACTAATTTATCGGGCATTCGACTTTGCTTGAGGTGCGTGATGGCGCTTGAAACGTGGTTGGGCTTCTTTGCGGCCTGCTGGATTATCAGCCTTTCCCCTGGCGCAGGCGCTATCGCCTCCATGTCCTGCGGCCTGCAATACGGTTTCTGGCGGGGCTACTGGAATGCCTTGGGCTTGCAGATCGCGTTGGTGGCACAGATCGCCATTGTCGCGGCAGGTCTTGGCGCAGTGCTGGCGGCCTCGGATATGGCGTTCACGCTGATCAAGTGGTTCGGCGTCGCGTATCTGGTCTATCTCGGCATCAAGCAATGGCGCGCTTTGCCAGCCGACTTGGCCGATGAATCTGCCGTGCGCCCGGTGGGCAAACCGATGACGCTGGTCTTTCGCGGCTTTCTGGTGAATATCAGCAACCCCAAGGCACTGATCTTCATTCTGGCGATCCTGCCACAGTTCATCGACCCGGCCGCTCCGCTGCTCATCCAGTACGCGATCATCGCAGCGACCATGGTGGTGGTCGATCTGATCGTGATGGCGGGCTACACCGGGCTGGCATCCAAGGTGCTGCGCCTGCTCAAGACGCCTCGCCAGCAACGTCGCATGAACCGCACCTTCGCCAGCCTGTTCGTAGGCGCGGCAGGTTTCCTCGCGACGTTGCATCGCGGTACGGCCTGAAACGTGTCGGTCTCGAGCCCTGAACAGACATACGTTCTGTTCAGGGCGATTGAAGGCCGAACGTAAGATTCTGTAACAAAAATAGACCTCGACTATTGAGTAGTGCCGTTGCGGCGTTAACAATGCAACGCTTCGCATTCCCGTCGAGATTCTGCAATGCCCGTCCGTTCTCGTTTTCTTGCCTGGTTACTGTTGCCGCTTCTGGCGCTGGGCAGCTGCATTGCGCTGGCCGACCCGGTCGAGGGTGCCGCCCAGGCGCTGCATCTGCTGGATTACCTGGGGGCCGATTACCCGGCGACCGTGGCGGACGGCAAGGTTGTGGACACCGTCAAGTATCAGCAGCAGGTCGATAGCCTGACTGCGTTGCAGGGCCTCGTCGTTGCCTTGCCGCAACGCGCCGAGCGTGATGCTCTGGAGCAGGCGGTAAACCAGCTGAAAAGCGCTGTGGCAAGTCGACAGGACGCTGCGCAGGTCACTCGTCAGGCGCGGCAGTTGAGTGCGAAGCTCGCGCTTGCCTACGAGGTCAGTCAGGCCCCGGCCATTACGCCGGACCCCGCCCGTGGCGCGCCTTTGTACGCCCAGCATTGCTCGGTGTGCCATGGCGACAGCGGTGCAGGGGATGGACCGGCAGGTATCGGCCTGGAACCGCCACCCTCGAACCTGCGGGATACTGCGCGGCTGGATCGCCTGAGTCTCTACGACCTCTACAACGCGACCGGGCTAGGCATTGCCGGCACCGATATGCCCGCGTTCGCCGACCAGCTGGACGATCGCCAGCGCTGGGACATCGCGACCTATATCGCCAGCTTCAGTGCGCAACCGGTTGCCAACCCAGCCAAGACCTTCAACATCGCCGACCTGGCTCGTCAGACACCTGCCGAAGTTCAGACAGCCGAGGGGCCGGATGCCAGCGCAACCTTTCGTGTCCAGCGCGCGCAGCCGCCACAGGTGCAGCGCGGCCCGGCGCAACTGCTGGATTACACCAGTGTAACGCTGGACAAAAGCCTGGCTGCCTACAAGGCCGGTGATCGCGAGCAGGCCTATGATTTGTCGGTCGCGGCGTATCTGGAAGGTTTCGAACTGGTCGAAAGCTCGCTGGATAACGTAGACGCCAATGTGCGCAAGGACACTGAAAAAAGCCTGATGGCTTACCGACAGTCCTTGCAGGATAGCCTGCCGCTGGCGCAGGTTGCCCAAAAGCTGGAAGCGGCCAAAGGCAAGCTCAAGGAATCGGCGGGGCTGTTGGGCAGCGATGGTCTGAGTCTGTCGCTGAGCTACGTCTCGGGCTTGTTGATTCTGCTGCGTGAAGGGCTGGAAGCGATTCTGGTGCTGGCGGCGATTCTGGCGTTTCTGCGCAATACCGGCCAGCAGTCTGCGGTGCGCAGCGTCAACATCGGCTGGGGTCTGGCGCTGCTGGCAGGGCTGGGTACCTGGGCACTGGCGGCCTATGTCATCGACGTCAGCGGCGCACAGCGTGAATTGCTGGAAGGTGCCACCGCGCTGTTTGCCAGCGTAATGGTGCTCTGGCTTGGTGTGTGGATGCACGACCGTCGTCATGCCGCCGCATGGCAGGACTATGTCAAAAGCAGTCTGGTCGGCGGCGGTGGTCGTTTCGGCTTCGCGGTGCTGGCGTTCTTCTCGGTGTATCGCGAGCTGTTCGAAGTCATCCTGTTCTATGAAACCCTGTGGTTGCAGGCAGGACCCGCCGGGCACGATGCCGTGCTGGCGGGTGGTGCCACGGCGCTGGTGCTGCTCGTGGGCCTGGCATGGGTCATCCTGCGCGGTTCGGCGAAGCTGCCGCTGTCGCTGTTCTTCGGTATCAACGCTGCGCTGCTGTGCGCGCTGTCAGTGGTGTTTGCCGGTCACGGCGTCAAGGCGCTACAGGAAGCGGGCATATTCGGTACCAGGCCCGTGCCGTTCTTCGAGTTCGACTGGCTGGGTATCCACGCCGACCTGTACTCGCTGAGCGCACAGGCCATTGCCCTGATCGCCATTGCGGTGCTGTACGGCAGAAGCCGTCTGGCAGAGAAACGCAGGCTGCAGACAGAAAGCTGAGACTTCAATATATGGACGGACACGTGGCGCCTGCCGCGTGTCCGCAATAGACTAATAAGCATTATTACCGCCCGCCGTTAGATACGTTCCTCCCTGTACAAACAACCACCTGTTACTTCTGCCAGTAGACGTACTTTCTCGTCAGGCCTAGTGTAGCGAAACGCCAACTCGGCTAGCGGGTACTGGCGCATTTACCTGAAAACGAGGTGGGTGATGGTCAAGTACGAGATTCGGTTGTGGGCTGAAGATACCAAGCGACATAACCATCCTGTAATAGCCATTGAGTTTTATGAGGATAATGAACTTCAAGAACATGCCCTGATAAAACTTTATCCTCATGGACGATACGAAATAATAGGAGGCCAACTGGGCAGGGATGAGGAAGTGCTCCATGTTCTGGCGTTGGCGTTCAGGAAGAAGGTCGCTGAGCTGGCGGATTGGTAAGGCCCGGCTTAGGCTTGGCGCAAAACCTTAATTTTTACAGGTGCCGGAAAGGTCCGCAGTGCTGGCATCTCAATCAATAAAAGAGGATTGAGAACATGGCTAATTATGAAATCAGAATTTCTAGTGACGATTTTGAAAGTGATGGAGTTCCTGAGGTTTTGGTGGAGTTCTGGAACCTTGATAAGTCGGTAGGCACCGACTACACGCTTCCTGGGCTCAAGATTTTAGTTACTCAAAAAGGTGAACTATCCCATACGGCTTATGCTACTACACCAGAATTAGGCAAGCCCTACGACACCGTTAAAAGCGGTGCTGATGTCGACGGAGTAGCAGGTGTTGGCCAGGCAGATAATGAACTTGTTCTGGGTCTGGTCAACGCATTTGTAAAACTGAAAATTTCCAGCCAGTAAAGCCGTGCGTGCGAAGACCCTCAGCCTCTATCTTGCGCAAAGGGGCGTTTTATACGCCCCTTTTTAGCGATGGATCAATCAACCCAAATCCACCGGCTTCTTCAACTTCGGATTCGGAAAAAACTGCACACCCTGCACCTTCGGGTCTGCCGGTTTGACCACCACCTTGTTGACCCGCGTACCCAGCTCCTTCGGTATCGAAATACCTTGTTCGTTGAGCGTATCGCTGTAGCCGCAACCCACGCATTCGCGGTGCGGCACGTCGTTTTCGCTCCACATCATGAGCTTGTCAGGCTCGCTGCACGCCGGGCAAACAGCCCCGGCGATGAAGCGTTTCTTGGTAATGATTACCGGTGTATCGGTCATGCTGCCGCATCCTCACTCAAGCCACTGTGACGCAAGAGTGCGTCAATCGACGGCTCGCGTCCGCGGAAGTCGACGAACAGCACCATCGGTGCCTGTGAACCGCCACGGGCCAGAATGGCTTCGCGGAAGGCGCGACCGGTTTCGGCGTTGAGCACACCGTCTTCCTCGAATTTCGAGAACGCATCGGCAGACAGCACTTCGGCCCACTTGTAGCTGTAATAACCGGCTGCGTAACCGCCTGCGAAGATGTGCGCGAAGCTGTTTGGGAAACGGTTATAGGCAGGCGGACGCATCACCGAAACCTCGTCACGAATGCCTTCCAACACCTCCAGCACGCTGCGGCCGTCGCCGTGGGTGGCGTGCAATTCAAAGTCGAACAGCGAGAACTCCAGCTGACGCACCATCATCAGGCCGGACTGGAAGTTCTTGGCGGCGAGCATTTTCTCCAGCAGGTCCTGCGGCAATGGCTCGCCGGTTTCGTAATGACCGGAGATCAGCGCCAGGCCTTCGGGCTCCCAGCACCAGTTTTCCATGAACTGGCTCGGCAACTCGACGGCGTCCCAGGCCACGCCGTTGATACCGGATACGCCGGCATGATCGATGCGGGTCAGCAGATGATGCAGGCCATGACCGAATTCGTGGAACAACGTGGTGACTTCATCGTGGGTCAGCAGCGCAGGCTTGCCCGCGACCGCAGGCGTGAAGTTGCACACCAGATTGGCCACCGGGCTTTGCAGAGTACCTTCAGCCGTGCGACGGCGATCACGAGCGCCGTCCATCCAGGCACCGCCACGCTTGTTGGCGCGCGCATACAGGTCGAAGAAGAAACGCCCGACGTGCTGGCCGTTTTCCTTGATCTCGAACAGACGAACATCCGGGTGCCAGGTGTCGAAGCCTTTTTGCTCGGCAATCTCGATGCCGTACAGACGCTGGACGATAGCGAACAGACCGCCGAGCACTTTATCGATGGGGAAGTAGGCACGCAGGATTTCCTGGGAAACGCTGTAGCGCTGTTCGCGCAGCTTCTCGCCGTAGAAACCGCTGTCCCAGCTTTGCAGATCCGGGCAACCCTGTTCGGCGGCGTAGGCCTTGAGCTGCTCCAGGTCCTGGGCCGCGAACGGCTTGCTGCGCTTGGCCAGGTCACGCAGGAAACTCAGCACCTGATCGCTGGACTCGGCCATCTTGGTTGCCAGGCTCAGCTCGGCAAAGTTCGCATAGCCAAGCAGTTGCGCCAGTTCCTGACGCAGGTCGAGGATCTGCTCCATGACAGGGGTATTGTCGTTCTTGCCCGCATTCGGGCCTTGATCCGACGCGCGAGTGCAGTAAGCCGCATAGACTTCTTCACGCAGTGCGCGGTCTTCGGCGTAGGTCATCACCGCGTAGTAGCTCGGAAATTCCAGCGTGATCAGGTAGCCTTCCAGATCCTTGGCCTTGGCGGCGGCAGCCATCTGCTGTTTGGCAGAATCGGTCAGGCCGGCGAGGGCGGACTCATCGGCGACCAGCTTGGTCCAGGCCTGAGTGGCATCGAGCAACTGGTTGGAAAACTGGCTGCCCAGCTCCGACAGTTTGCTCTGCACTTCAGCGTAACGCTTCTGCTGTTCAGGCGGCAGATCGATGCCGGACAGGCGGAAATCGCGCAGCGATTGCTCCAGAATGGTCTTCTGACCGACGTCGAAGGTGGCGGCTTCAGGACCGTTGGCCAGCGCTTCATAGGCCTGAAACAGTGCGCGATTCTGGCCCATCTCGGTGGAGTAGGCGCTCAACGCCGGCAGGCACGACTCATACGCTTCGCGCAGCTCAGCGCTGTTGCACACGGCGTTCAGGTGGCTGACCGGGCTCCAGGCAGCGCCCAGGCGGTCATTCAATTCGTCCATCGTCAGGACCAGCCCGGCCCAGGTCGGTGTCGACCCCTGTTTAGCGAGGATGTCGGCAATCGCGGCACGGTTGTCCGCCAGGATTTTTTCAACAGCAGGTTTGACATGTTCGGCACGAATCGCCGAAAAGGGTGGCAGGTCGTACGATTGCAGAAGAGGGTTGTTCGCGCTCACGGTTTTGCACCTTGGCTGGAAGAAACACCCAGCCATCTTAATTACAATCGACGCCGACCGCAGCAACCAAACCCGCTCTGCACGCCTATCACTGCCAAAGAAGGAGCCTATCGTGGCCATTCGCAAGTTTCAGGACCACTCCCCAGCCCTCGCCGAACGGGCCTTTGTCGACCATTCAGCGGTGGTTATCGGCGATGTTGAAATCGGAGCCGACAGCTCCGTCTGGCCGCTGACGGTGATACGCGGCGACATGCACCGCATCCGCATCGGTGCCCGCACCAGTGTGCAGGACGGCAGCGTGCTGCACATCACCCACGCAGGCCCCTTCAACCCGGACGGTTTCCCGCTGCTGATCGGCGACGAAGTGACCATCGGCCACAAGGCCATGCTGCATGGCTGCACAATCGGCAACCGCATCCTGGTCGGCATGGGCACGACGATCATGGACGGCGCGGTTGTCGAAGACGAGGTCATCATCGGCGCAGGCAGCCTGGTGCCACCGGGCAAAGTGCTGGAAAGCGGCTTTCTGTACGTTGGTCGCCCGGTCAAACAGGTACGTGCATTAACCGACAAGGAAATCGCCTTTTTTCCGTACAGCGCCACTAACTACGTGAAGCTCAAGGATCAGCATCTGGCTGAGGGGTTTGATAAGGCCTGACTATCGTTCCTGCGCTCCAGCGTAGGAATGCATCCCGTGACGCTCTGCGTCACAAATCTGCACAGCGCCGCTCACTCGAGACCGGACGCAGAGCGTCCAGAAAGGCATTACCACGCGCAGCGTAGTAACAATAATCGCACTCAGGGCATCAACCGCTGCAACGCCGCCTTGCGCGCCTCGACCGGCAGCCCTCCCAGCTTTTCCACGGCATTGAAAAACGCCACCCAATCGCCATTCACCTGCCTGAACAACGCTGCAAACGCTGGCACCCACTGATCATAAAGACCAAATGGCAGCAGCTTGGCGTTGTTCATCGGGCTGTTGATCCAGGCATCAAAACGCTTGTCGCCTGCCCATTGTTCATCGCGTAACTTGCGGTAGTCACTGCGCAACCGCTCGAACTCTTCAGCCTTGCGCGCGCGCATCACCTCAGCCGACAACGGCTGACGATACAACGCCTTGAGCCGCTCCCGAGTGTCGAGCACCAACCGGATAAACTGGTCACGCCGTGCGGACTGCGAAACACTCTCCGGCGGCAAACCCCGCGCCGCACGCCACTGCCGCGTACCTTCCTGTTCGACGAAGCTGGCGTAGGACTCGTTGAACTCGGTGTCGTCTTTCACATAAAACCGCTGATGCGCCAACTCATGAAAAATCAGCGTCGCCAAACGCTCATCTCCCCAGCCCATCATCGAACTGAGAATCGGGTCATTGAACCAGCCCAGTGTCGAATAGGCCTCCACACCGCTCAAATACACATCCTTGCCCGCCTGCCTCTGCAACGCCGCCTCACCACGCGCCCCGCCAGGGCTGTAATAACCGCGATACGCGACACAGCCGGCAATCGGAAAACAATGCGTAACAGGCTCCAGCGAAAACTCATCCGTCGCGAACACATTCCACACCACATAAGGCCGCCCCAGATCCGCATACAGGCGATAGCTCTGGTTATCCGGCAGATGCAAATGTTCACTGGCAAACGTCCGCGCCAACTGCGACCGGGCCAGACGCTCACGCAACCCGGCATCCCGCTTCGGGTCAGCGACTATCTTCGCCACCGGTTCGCGAGCCTGCAGCAATTGCCACTGTCCTTGAGCCAACTGGCCGTAATAGGAAACGCTGGAGCAGCCGGCGAACAGCGTAACGGCCATCAGTGAAAGGACGCGGCAAAGGCGTGGGGCGGTCAGCGTGGACATGAGCGGGAGGGCTTTGGTGATTTGGACAGGGTGATGTTATGCCGGACGGGCAGGGAGATGTGCAACTGTCGAGATTCGCCGATTAAAAAGTGATTCGACAAAATCGAACCTTGCGCCGATAGCCGTGCGTCGCACGTGTGGTTTATGAAGCGCTTACGGCGAACGCTGGAACCGGAGGGCACAGCAAAGCCTGAAGAAAGTACGTCAGCCCGGGTGCACGCTCACCAGGAGAGTGCGCCCGGGCTGCCAGGTTAGGGGAGTGCTATCCGTGAATGGTCGGATCAGGACGTTGTTCTCGCCAGCCACGGGAATGTGGACCGGGGCAGGTAATAAACGTGGAGACTCCAGTTGCAGCCTCGATCATAGTTGCTTTCAACGTAGAAGGACCCTGATGTTTTCCCAATCATCGCACCGTTGGACTTCCAGTCGCCGTTGGTTTCACTGTTCCAGCCGTTTTGAATGTACCAGCCGGTAATAATAGCCCCCCCTTCAGACGGGTCGAACGGGAACGAGAAGGTGTGGCTTTGGTGGCCGATTGTCCAGTCAGCGCTGTAATGCTGACTGTCCTCCTGAATTGAAACATTGGTAAGTTCGGTGGATTTGATCCCGGCCGACGTCGAATAGACACCGCTCGCTAACTCATTCGGCGGTGAGAGCGTCAGGCTCTGATAGAAAGAGAACAACGCGAGCGAAGGTTGAAGGCTTCTGGTCAGCTCAGAGACTTGCTGACTTAACTGACTTGCCGCGTCAGGCTCGTAAAGCAACGTTCCGATACGTGCGCTGTACTGATTCGTTAAGTATTGCTGCGTGTCCGCTACAGTATTGATGCCTTGAACGGGCGGGGTGAGGCTGTAGGGCTGGGTGGAGTAATAGCCCGGAATGGCCGACGTGAGTGACTCCAGTTCCTGCAACTGAAACGCGATGGTCTTGACCTTGGCAAAGTTATCGGGGTTTAGCGGTAACGTATTGGGAATGCGGTTATCGATCTGGGAATAATGAATCAGCCTGGCACGACGCGGAACAGGCTGCAGGTTTTCTGTAAACCACGTCAATAGAGTGGGAATGCTGTTAGCGTCAGCCCCGACAGGAGGCGCTTTTCCTGACGTCCCGTTCATGGTGACCGCCACCTTCACATGGACATCGCTTGAGCTTGCCAGCGACTCGAATTCCGCAGCCCCGGACGCGCTTAATATGTCTTTCTTACCGGCAACGGCTGCTTTGAAAGTCTGCAGTTCAGTAGTCGTCGTTGTGCTGCACGTATAAGTAGCCACGAAGCGCGAGCCGAATTTCGCGGTGGCAACGAAGTAATCGCCATACGTGTCCCGAAAGCCAGCCGGGTTCGAGCTTGCCAACTCACTGGCCTGAGGGGTGAAGGCTGGCGCTGGACTCAGCGAGGCATAATCCGCGTCCGTCACGTCATAGAAAGCCAATATCGTCAACGAGGTTTCAGAGTACGTGACATTGGACAAATATGACGCGGATGCCGATGCACTGGCAGCACCTACATTGTATTCGCCCTGAGCTTCCGCTTTGAAAAGTCGGCTATAGTCGTCAGCGGTCGCAATCACTTCGTACTTCTGAACTGTGTTTTTGGCCCTACCAGGTTCTGGTGTAATGGGGCTAACTGCTTGTACAGCAAACGCACCGCTTTCGGCATTGATTCCCAAGCCGAAAGAATAGTCATTCCATGGCTGATCATTCAAAGTTCCCGCCAGATTGGTAACTAGCGACTCGCTTTTTTCACCCCGTTTACTCCACATTTTTCACATCCCTAATGTTTTTTTGATTGAGACAGTTTCTGCCATCAACAAAAGCTGTCTATTCCTTGACACATGCTTTGAGGTCACAAGGCACTTAATAAAAATGCACAATCGACAACCAGGAATCAAGAAAATTTTATAAGACCTCAATAAAATTATTCTATCAATTGACTGTAGAAATCAAAATTCGCGACTGACTATTCAAGCGGGCTTATATAGCTGGACGCAAAGGTGCCAACGCATGAAGCTGATTCACACGCACTTTGAAATGCCATCTTTGTGTGCGAGCTTGCTCGCGAACGCTAATTTTCAGTCGAAGTATCTTAAGATGCCTGTCACGCTTATGGCAGGGCAGGCCTGCCGCCATACATAAACTCACACATCCCGGAACCGCCAAAATGCGCATCACAGCCCCGATAACCGCATTAGCCCTGACAGCTCTCTCCGGATGTGCAGGTCCCTTGCCTGCGGTCAGCCCGGACATGGCGTGGGTCGACATGCGCACCATCACCGGCCAGTTGATCATGGGCGACAAGCTGGATGGCGAGAACACCTACGACGGGCGCTATTTTCAGGTGACGCCGGGCAGCCATGAGTTACAGGTGCGTTATGACTATGAGTACCGGTCGGGCGGCATGGGGATGATCGGCGACGAGTACACCGAGATCACGTGTTACGTCAGTGTTCGTTACGACCACTTCGCTGCCGGGCAGCGTTATGTGCTGGAGGTACGCTCACTGGCGAACAGTGTCGACGCCTGGCTTTACGATGCAGAGCGCAAGGTGGTGGCCGAGGAGGAAGAAGAGGGCGGGGTGCACTGCATCTGATCAGCGACCGTTGAGCTGGTAGATGATTTTTTTCGTACCGTTGTCGCAGCTGCCGACGATCATGCTGGGATCGGAAGCCTCTTCGTTGCCAACAATTTCCAGCGTGTAGGACGTGACGTTGTTGGCCTGGATCTTGGCTTCGATTTCATCCTTGAGTTCTTCACAGGATTTCGGCGCCGCCAGGGCGCTGGTTGCCAGCAGGGTGCAGGTTACTGCCAGAATAAAACGTTTCATGCTCGACTCCTGATCAAAATCAAACCATGCGCCAATGAACGCATGACCGATGAAGCAAGCCAGCTTTATACAGGAGATGAAGGAGCGCACAAGGCGCTCCCGCAAAGCTCGCTGTGGATCAGCTCAACAACGTAGCATCCAGAGTGATCTTGGCGTTCAGCACCTTGGAAACCGGGCAGCCTTCTTTGGCTTGCTTGGTCAGTTCGTCGAACTTCTCCTGCGTTGCGCCTGGCACTTTGGCCTTTAGGGTCAAATGCACAGCGCTGATTTCAAAACCGCCTTCAATCTGGTTAAGCGTCACGTCAGCCTGAGTGTCGATGCTCTCAGCAGTCAGGCCTGCACCGCCCAGAATCATGGACAATGCCATCGAGAAGCAGCCTGCGTGGGCCGCGCCGATCAATTCTTCAGGGTTGGTGCCTTTACCGCCTTCAAAACGAGCCTTGAAGCCGTAAGGCGCTTCTTTCAACACGCCGGTTTCCGTGGAAATGCTGCCGATACCGTTTTTCAGATCACCTTCCCAGTGGGCGGATGCTTTCTTGACGATGCTCATGGTGGCTCCTTCTTGGGATGAATTTGGATCAATGCTGTTACAAGGTTCTGAGGATAGACGGCTCTGGAAAGTTCAACCGTCGGAAAGACCAAGCGTTTAAGTAGGTTTTTATCCGCCTGCCATTGAAAAGCCAGACTTGCGCCCGCACTGCTGTTTCATCGTGGGCAGCTCCAGCAGCCAGCCCATCACAATTCGAGGAGCTACCCCGGCCTATGAAACGTCTGGCAGATGTAAAAATTTCCACCCTTGATCTGGTGCCGGTGCGCCACGACAAAGGGCCCGCCGATTCCCTGCGCAACTCGCTCAACCTTGCCCAGCATGTTGAAAAGCTGGGTTACAACCGCTTCTGGGTGGCCGAGCACCACAACATGGACGGCATCGCCAGTTCAGCGACCTCGGTGCTGCTCGCCTACCTGGCAGGCGGCACGTCGACCATTCGTGTCGGGGCTGGCGGGATCATGCTGCCCAACCATGCACCACTGGTGGTTGCCGAGCAGTTCGGCACGCTGGCCAGCCTGTATCCCGGTCGGATTGATCTGGGGCTGGGTCGCGCGCCGGGTTCCGATCAGATGACCGCTCGCGCCTTGCGCCGCGAACGCTCCGGCAGCGCCGAAGATTTTCCGGATGACGTCACCGAGCTGATGGAATATCTGGGGCCGCGTACGCCTGATCAAAAAGTGATCGCTGTTCCTGGCTCAGACACCAACGTGCCGATCTGGCTACTGGGCTCAAGCCTGTTCAGTGCTCAACTGGCAGGCATGCGCGGTTTGCCGTATGCCTTCGCGTCGCATTTTGCGCCGCGTTACATGCATGAGGCGATTCGCGTGTACCGCAATCACTTCCAGCCATCGGCCGTGCTCGACAAACCCTACGTGATGCTCGGCGTTCCGCTGTCCGCGGCAGACACCGACGAGCACGCCGAATACCTCGCGACATCTGTTTACCAGCGCATCCTCGCGCTGATGCGCGGGCACAGTCTGATGCAGCGCCCACCGGTCGAATCCATGGACGGCCTGTGGCTGCCGCATGAACGTGAAGCGGTGGCGAGCTTCCTGGGGCTGGCGATGGTTGGCGGCCCGGACAAGATCCGCGCCAAACTGGATGTGCTGCTTGAACAGACCGATGCCGATGAACTGATCTTCACGTGCGACATGTATGAGCACGAGGACAGGCTGCGGTCCTACGAGATTCTGGCGCAGGTCGCACAAGGCTGATAGCAACCTTTCGGGTCACAACGCGGGCTTCAAAAACAGCATCGCCCCGGACTGGATGACAGTCCGGGGCGATGCTGTTCGTGAAACCTGCAAACGGGATTAGCCGGGCGAACCGACCTGAGTCAGGCCCGGCTGGCAATCAACCGCGCTGGTAAACGACTTCCTTGGTGCCGCCTTCGCAGGTGCCGACGACTTGCTTGTCGGACGCGCTGCCTTTCTCGACCACTTCCAGCGTGTAGGACGTTACGCCCTTCGCCTGGAGTCTGGCGTCGATTTCACTTTTCAACTCTTCACATGGCTTGCCTGCCGCGAGGGCAGTACCTGCAATGCTCAGCAAGCCTACAGCCAACAAAAACTTCTTCATGGGTAATCCCTCTCGTCCGGCCAAATGAAGACGCCATCGGAACAGGCGCCCATTGAAAACCCCCACGCCCACACATCAACCGTGTGGTCATATCAGTGTGTGTGTAGCGCAGGTTATGGCAATCGGCCAGCCGAAAGGTTCAGAAGGGCATCAGCTATTGGTAATGCGGAAGCCGACTTTCAAGGTGACCTGGAAATGCGCGACTTTGCCGTTTTCGATATGGCCGCGGGTTTCGGTCACCTCAAACCATTCCATCAGGTCGAGGCTTTTGCTGGCTTCGGCCAGGGCGTTGTTGATGGCGTCTTCGATAGTGGTAGTGGAAGAGCCTACGATTTCAACTTTTTTGTACGTGTGATGATCGGTCATGGCAGTTCTCCTGAAGGTCTGGAAAAGACGCGATATAGACCGCGCTCCCTGCTTCTGTCAGGAGAACGCGCGCAAAAGTTCAGCGCTTTGCAAAAATCCCATCGCACTTTCCAAAAAGCCCGGAGTCGGAAACAACACGCCCACTCATCATTGCAGGAGAAACACCATGGCTACTACGTCACTTCGCAAAGCCTCGTTGCAGAGTATGGAAGCTGAGATCGAGAGCCTCCTGAAGTCCCTCGAGGGCCTGAAAGCCGACGCTACCGACGAGTCGCGCAAGACACTGAAAAATCTGAAAGCCAATGCTGAAAGCGCACTGAGCCATTCGCGCAGCCTGCTCAGCGATGTCTACGAAGACGTTAAAGAGAAAACCCGCGAAAATGCACTGGCAACTCGTGACTATGCTCAGGAGCACCCTTGGACCACCGCTGGTGTTGCGGTAGGTGCCATTGGCCTGATCACTGCCTACATGCTGTTCAAGCGCGGTAACTGATCAGATTCTGATCGGGTCCTCAGACCGCTTCAGCTCATTTTTCAACCACTGAGCAAGCTGGCGCGCCCGTCCATCGGCCGCACGTCTGGGTACCCAAAGCGCCAGCTGCGCCGGGGTTTCGCTGAAGCCCCATGGCGCAGCCAGGCGACCGGCTTTAAGGTCATCGATGACCAAAGGCTCCGGCGCAATCGCAATGCCCAGGCCCGCCACAGCCGCCTCCAGCAAATAATACAAATGCTCGAAACCCTGCCCGTAACGTAATGATCGCGGATCGATGCCGTTGTGCTGCGCCCAGCTTGGCCAGGCTTGCGGACGTGAGGTGGTTTGCAACAGTGATTCTTTGAGCAGTGCTGCGGCGGGTGCATCGCGCAGACTTTCGAATCGCGCGAAGCGTGGGCTCAAGACCGGCCCTATTCGTTCGCTCGCCAGTTCGAAAACCTGCATGTCTGCAGGCCACGGCGGCTCGGCGAATACCAGCAATGCATCCAGGCCGGGCCGGCGCGGATCAAGGTCGCCTTCACCTGCCGACAGGTGCAGGCGCAGGTCTGGCAACTCGGCATTAAGACGGCTCAAACGCGGTATGAACCAGCGCGCCAGCAGGCTGCCGGAACATCCCAACACGAATGGCGCGTCTGCGCTGCCCTTGCTCAGTTCGACACATACGCCGCGCAATCGATCGAATGCTTCGCCACTCACATCGCGTAACCGAATGCCTGCATCTGTGAGTTTCAAGCCTCGTCCGTCCTTGCTGAACAGGCTTACACCCAAGTGTTCTTCAAGCACTTTTAATTGGCGACTGACAGCACCATGCGTCACGTTCAGCTGTTCGGCCGCCTGACTGACACTGCCAAGTCGGGCGGTGCTTTCGAAGGCACGCAGGGCGTTGAGGGGAGGAAGGTCGCGGCTCATAATCTGTGAGTTTTCCTGACAGGTTGCAGCGATCTTATCGGTTTTCATCCAGCCGTGCGCTGGTTAAAGTGGACCCATTGCCGATCCGGCTCAATTCATTCGCCCAATACTGCAACTGGAGCACTTCATGACCCAGACCAACTTCCGCAGCGGCCCCGACGCCAACGGCCTGTTCGGCTCATTCGGCGGCCGCTACGTGGCTGAAACCCTGATGCCGCTGGTGCTAGACCTCAACCGCGAGTACGAAGCCGCCAAGGCCGACCCGGAGTTCGCCAAGGAAATGGCCTACTTCCAGCGCGATTACGTGGGCCGTCCAAACCCGCTGTACTTCGCCGAGCGCCTGACCGAATTCTGTGGCGGCGCGAAGATCTACTTCAAGCGCGAAGAGCTGAACCACACCGGCGCGCACAAGATCAACAACTGCATCGGCCAGGTATTGCTGGCCAAGCGCATGGGCAAAAAACGCCTGATTGCGGAAACCGGCGCGGGCATGCACGGCGTTGCTACCGCTACCGTCGCGGCGCGCTTTGGCTTGCCTTGCGTGATCTACATGGGCGCGACCGACATCGAACGTCAGCAGGCCAACGTGTTCCGCATGAAGCTGCTGGGCGCTGAAATCGTGCCGGTCACTTCCGGCACCGGCACCCTGAAAGATGCGATGAACGAAGCCCTGCGTGACTGGGTGACCAACGTCGACGACACCTTCTACCTGATCGGCACTGTGGCAGGTCCGCATCCGTATCCGGCGATGGTGCGTGATTTCCAGGCCATCATCGGCAAGGAAACCAAAGAGCAGATGCAGGAGAAGGAAGGTCGTCTGCCGGACAGCCTGATCGCCTGCGTGGGTGGCGGCTCCAACGCCATGGGCCTGTTCCATCCGTTCCTCGATGACGCCAGCGTAGAAATCATCGGCGTTGAAGCGGGCGGTCACGGCGTGGATACCGACAAGCACGCGGCCAGCCTCAATGGCGGCGTACCGGGCGTGCTGCACGGCAACCGTACCTACCTGCTCCAGGATGGCGACGGTCAGATCACAGACGCGCACTCGATCTCTGCTGGTCTGGACTATCCGGGTATCGGCCCGGAGCACGCCTTCCTGCACGAAGTGAAGCGCGTCGAGTACGTCAGCATCACCGATGACGAAGCGCTGGATGCCTTCCATCAATGCTGCCTGCTCGAAGGCATCATCCCGGCACTGGAAACCGCTCACGCACTGGCCGAAGCCATGAAGCGGGCAACCAACCTGCGCGACGACCACCTGATGGTCGTGTGCCTGTCCGGGCGCGGTGACAAAGACATGCAAACCGTCATGAACCATATGGCAGCCGCCGAAAAAACTCAGGAGAAGCTGGTATGAGCCGTCTCGAACAACGTTTCGCCCAGCTGAAAACCGAAGGTCGTGCGGCGCTGGTCACTTTCATCACCGCCGGCGACCCAGGCTACGACACCTCGCTGCAAGTCCTGAAGGGCTTGCCTGCTGCGGGTGCTGACGTGATCGAGTTGGGCATGCCGTTCACTGATCCGATGGCAGACGGTGTGGCGATTCAGCTCGCTACGCTACGCGCTCTGGACGCGGGCCAGACCCTGCAGAAAACCCTGCAGATGGTCAGCGAATTCCGTGTCGACGATCAGACCACGCCGATTGTGCTGATGGGTTACTACAACCCGATCCACCGCTTTGGCGTCGAAGCCTTCGTGGCGCAGGCAAAAGAAGCGGGCGTCGACGGTCTGATCATCGTTGACCTGCCTCCTGAGCACGACGCCGAACTGGCAACGCCTGCTCAGGCATCCGGTATCGACTTCATCCGCCTGACCACGCCAACCACCGACGATGCGCGCTTGCCGCGTGTGTTGGAGCGCAGCTCCGGGTTTGTCTACTACGTGTCGGTTGCCGGTGTAACTGGTGCTGGCTCGGCGACCACCGAGCACGTTACTGAAGCCATCGCACGCCTGCGTCGCCACACCAGCCTGCCGATCAGCGTCGGTTTCGGTATCCGCACACCCGAGCAGGCAGCGGCCATTGCTCGTCTGGCAGACGGCGTTGTAGTGGGCTCGGCGTTCGTCGATAAGATCGCCACTGCCGAGTCGCCTGAAAAGGCAATCGATGGCGTGTTGACTCTGTGCGCCGCATTGGCCGAAGGCGTACGTAACGCACGCTTCGGCTGAGGGTAAAGTTTCTGATACAGAGGAATCAAAGCGCTATCAGCGGTTCTATGTAGCACGACACAAGGGGTTCATGACCAATGTCATGAACCCCTTTTTGCTGCATTGAGTGAAGCTGAGGAAGCACCATGAAACTGCCAAACCGTTTTATCACCGGGCTGGGTATCTTGATGATCAGCGCCAGCCCGCTATTGCAAGCGGCGCCGCCTGACCAGCGCGGTAATGGCCCGGACGACAACCGCGGCGGCCAGCAGCAGGGACCGCAGAACAACGGCGGGCATAACGAGCGTGGCAATGACCGTGGCCCTGGCAATGACAATGGCCGAGGTCCGGATAAAGGCCCGGCCAGTCAGCCAGGCAGACAGGCCCATCAGGACAACCGTGGCGGCAACCGCCCACCGCAGGATTTCGGCCCGGTACGCGAGACCTTCCAGCAGCACCGCGACGTCATCGGCCGAGGCCAGCCGCTGCCACCTGGTGTACACATCGCCAAAGGCCGTCCGTTGCCACCTGGTTACGGTAAACGCCTGGACAGCCGCTCGCTGCAATACCTGCCACATTATGACGGCTACGAATGGCGCCGCCTGGGCACCGACGTCGTACTGATCGCCGTGGGTTCGGGAATTGTTTACGCGATTCTGGATGGTGTGTTGAATTGATGGTCTGCTGACGCCCTTGAATGCGCGGTGACACACAGACTTGTGACGCGGAGCGTCACGAACGGCATTCCCACGCTGGAGCGTGCGGAACGATCATCCAACTATCGTGCGACGCTCCGCGTCGCATGCCGTTCTGGACGCTCCGCGTCCGATCTTGAGGGCCCAGCGCAGAAACCAGCCCACCTCAACCCTGCTGCTGATTAACCCGCGCCAAAAACGTCATCAGCGCCCCTGACACAAAATCCGGGTTTTCCAGATTGGCGATATGACCCGCTTCAGGCACCAGCACGTAAGGGCAGCCAATCAGGCTGGCCATCTCACGGGTTTCTTCAGGCGGACGCGGGATGTCAGCATCGCCACACATTACCAGCGTGGTGTCTGCATTCAATTGCTCTATCAACCCAAGCCGATCGTCACGACCAAAGATCATTCGCCCCAGAGGTACGACAGTCTGGCGCAACTGCTCTGCATTCATACCCGCCAATGCGGAGCGGAACGCCTGATACACCGGCGATTGCGGGTCAATGCCAGGCCGGAAGAAGATCGGCACCACAATGTCCAACAGCGGCTCAGGAAAGGCACCGGCCTCTTCCAGCTTGTCGAGCAACGAGAAATAGTAGGCTTTCTTGGCTTCCGACTCTTTGCCCAGATAAGTGTCCATCAGCACCAGCCCGGTGATCCGCTCTGGCGCGAGCAGCGCAGCAATCGCACCCCACATGCCGCCCACCGACAGCCCGACGATGCTGCAACGCTCGATATTCAAATGATCCAGCAGCGCCAGCGCATGACGGGCGAGATCATCGAGATTGCGGGTGCCTTCCGGAAAACCGCTGGAATCTCCATGCCCCCAAAGGTCCGGCACAATCACCCGATACCGGCTGGTCAGCGTGTCGATCTGCGCACTCCACATCGCCTTGTCCCAAAGGTAACTGTGACCGAGCAAGACAACCGGCCCGGTGCCTTGGTCAGTGTAGTGAAGGGTCTTACCGTCGATGAGTAGATCCGGCATTTCTGATGATCCTCTGTCTGGTCTTTCAGCATTCATTTCAGGCAGCCCGTGAAAGGCGGCTTATCGATGTTGACGCGTATGCATGACCATTTTGTTGAAATTTGCGCTGCAACGGACCGAGTGGTCATTTTTCAGCGGAGCTATCTTACACCGATCTTTTCGACGAGGAATGCGCTTGTAATTGCTGAAGGAAAACGGCCGAGAAGCTGGCTATCAGCCACTTAGAGCGCCCAGATTCAAAGGCCGAACCGCGCCCATCCAGATGGCATGGTCGGTATGGTCGCGCAGCTCATCGCCCGTCAACGGATGCAGAAAAACCACCAATCCATCGCGATTAAGCGCGAGCCATAAAGTGACGTCAGCCAACTGCTCATGCCCAAACGCCAACTGGCAACTCCAGTCCGGATGCGGCCCAACCAGCTTTTGGTGAACGCGGCCCATCTGCAGCGCAAATTTCTCGGTCGCGGCTTCGCACAGGGCTCGGGCCTGGTCCAGGGTCTGGGCGTTGAAATAGATATGGGCGTGGTAGCCGTGGGTGTCTTGCATGTATGAGTCCTTCCTGACCAAAAAATGAACGCCTGCTTACACCGCAATCGACGGCAACGGCCTGCCCGCCAGCGAAACCCCGCTCAACGCCTGCTCACTCGCCAGCCAGTCCAAGAACTGCTGAACGATTTGCACGCGCCGTTTGCGCTGGGGCAAAACCACGTAATAGCCCTGGCCGGAAATGGCGGCTCCGGCGATGGGGCGGCAGAGCAGGCCTTGGTCGAGGAGGTCGTCGACCAGGTGTTTCCAGCCGATGGCGATGCCTTGTCCGCCAATCGCAGCCTGGATGAGCAGGGTGTAGTTGTCGAAACGCAGCTGGCCGGGGGTAGGGGCCTGGGGGATGTCGAGGGCGCGGAATACGCCCGCCCAGTCGAACCAGTTGTTGCTGCTTTCGCCGCGCAGGTGCAAGAGCGGAAAGTCGCGCAGTGCCTCGTTGGGCAGCGGCGTCTGGCGACCCGTGATCAGTTGCGGGCTGCACACTGGAAAGACTTCTTCGCTGAACAGCCAATGGCTTTCGCCTTGCTTGAAGCGCCCGTCGCCGAACAGTACGGCAACGTCGATATCTGCGCGTAACATGCTGTGGGTACGCTCGCTGGTGACCAGGCTGACATCCACGTCCGGGTTGACCTTGTGGAAACGGTGCAGACGCGGCATCAGCCAGTAGGCGGCGAAGGCAAAGTCGGTCGCCACTTGAAGCACTTCGTGCTGGTGCTGTTCGGTGATCGCTATCAGTCCGCTGTCGATGGATTGCAGGCCAGCCTGCACATGGCTGAACAATATTTCACCGGCTTCGGTAAGCTCGATGCCGCGATAGATCCGGTCAAACAGGCGGGTGGCCAGCTGTTCTTCAAGGCGCTTGATCTGCTGGCTGACGGCAGGCTGGGTAGTACCCAGTTCGATAGCCGCCGCAGTGAAGCTGCGCAAGCGAGCCGCGACTTCAAAGGCACGTAGCAGGTCGAGAGACATGTCGCCAAAAGCTTCAAACATAAGCGGTGCTTATCCTAGGCATTGCTGCGCATGGGCTTTACTATCAAACACGACGACTTCATCCTCATACCCAACACTTTCGCATAACTTTTCACAATGGGATGCAGCGATTACATGAAGCGCAAAAATATTCTGTTCATCATGGCCGATCAAATGGCCGCGCCAATGTTGCCGTTTTACTCCCGGTCTCCAATCCTGATGCCGAATCTGAGCCGCCTTGCTGCCGACGGCGTGGTGTTCGATTCAGCGTATTGCAACAGTCCTCTGTGCGCGCCATCGCGTTTCACACTGGTCAGCGGTCAGCTACCAAGCAAGATCGGCGCGTACGACAACGCAGCCGATTTCCCAGCTGATATTCCAACCTACGCTCACTATCTGCGTGCGCTGGGCTACAAGACCGCTCTGGCAGGCAAGATGCATTTCTGTGGGCCGGATCAGCTGCACGGTTACGAAGAGCGCCTGACCAGTGACATTTACCCGGCCGACTATGGCTGGTCGGTCAACTGGGACGAGCCGGACGTGCGTCCGAGCTGGTATCACAACATGTCCTCAGTGTTGCAGGCCGGCCCGTGCATTCGTACCAACCAGCTGGATTTCGATGAAGAAGTGCTGTTCAAGTCCCAGCAGTATCTGTACGACTACGTACGCCAGGACGGTGATGTGCCTTTCTGCCTGACCGTTTCCATGACTCATCCTCATGATCCGTACACCATTCCCAAGCCGTTCTGGGACCTGTACGCCGACGAAGAGATCCCGATGCCGCCGCCGCACGCCAATCAGGCCGCGCTGGACCCGCATTCGCAACGGCTGCTCAAGGTCTATGACCTGTGGGACAAGCCCATGCCGACCGACAAGATTCGTGATGCGCGCCGCGCCTACTTTGGCGCGTGCAGCTACATCGACCTCAACGTCGGCAAGCTGATGCAGACGCTGGATGAAGTCGGGCTGGCGGAAGACACCATCGTGGTGTTCTCCGGCGATCACGGCGACATGCTGGGCGAGAAGGGCCTCTGGTACAAAATGCACTGGTTCGAAATGGCCGCCCGCGTGCCGTTGGTGGTGTATTCGCCGGGCCAGTTCAAGCCAGGGCGGGTCAGTGCGTCGGTGTCGACTGCCGACTTGCTGCCGACCTTTGTCGAAATGGCCAACGGCAAACTGGACGCAGGGTTGCCACTGGACGGACGCTCTCTGATGCCGCACCTGAAACGCAAGGGCGGGCACGATGAGGTGTTCGGCGAGTACATGGCCGAAGGCACGACCAGCCCGTTGATGATGATCCGTCGCGGCACTTACAAATTCATCTATTCGGAGCAGGACCCGTGCCTGCTCTTCGATGTGAAGAAGGACCCGAAAGAGCAGAATGATCTGAGCCAGTCACCCGCCCATGAAAAGCTGTTCAATGACTTCCTGGCTGAAGCTCGAGCCAAGTGGGATATCCCGGCGATACACCAACAGGTGCTCGCCAGCCAGCGCAGAAGGCGCTTCGTCGCCAAATCGCTGGCAACCGGCAAGCTGAAGAGTTGGGATCACCAGCCACTGGTCGACGCCAGTCAGCAGTACATGCGCAACCATATTGATCTGGACGATCTGGAGCGTAAGGCACGTTTTCCGCAACCTTGACCCTGCCCACACCAAAAAAATCAAAAGGGGTACATCAATGAAGAAGTTATCCACAGCCGTTGCGGTCGCGGTCATGGCATTCGGCAGCCTTGCGGCGCAGGCAGAGGACGCAAGTTGCAGCACCGTGAAAATGGCCGATCCGAGCTGGAGTGACATTGGGGCCACCAATGCTATCGCCAGCGTGGTGCTTGAAGGTCTGGGCTACAAGGCCAAGGTCGACACCCTGGCCGTGCCGATTGCCTATGGCGGCCTGAAAGACGGCAAGCTGGATGTTTTTCTGGGTAACTGGATGCCGGCGCAGCAGGGCTTTTACGACAAGTTCGTGGCGACCGGCGATGTGACGCAATTGGCCAGGAACCTTGAAGGCACCGAGTTCACCCTGGCCGTGCCGGACTATGTGTGGGACGCCGGCGTGCATGATTTTGCCGACCTGAATAAATTCGCTGACAAGTTCGACCAGAAGATCTATGGCATTGGCTCTGGCGCACCTGCCAACCTGTCGCTGCAGGAGATCATCAAGAAGAATGAATTCGATCTGGGCAAATGGAAGCTGGTCGAGTCGAGCGAGACCGCGATGCTCGCCGAGGTCAATCGCAATGTGAAGAAGAAAGCGTTTGTGGTCTTCCTCGGCTGGACCCCGCATCCGATGAACGTGCAGATCAAAGGTATGCATTACCTCAAGGGCGGCGAGAAATACTTTGGCGATACCGGCTCGGTCTTCACCCTGACTCGCAAGGGTTATGCGCAAGCCTGTCCGAACGTCGGCAAGCTGCTGACCAATCTGAGCTTCACCCTGGACATGGAAAACAGCATCATGGCCGAAGTGGCGAACAGCAAGGTCAGCAACAGCGCAGCGGCAAAGGCCTGGATCAAGGCCAATCCCGCAGTGCTGGACACGTGGCTGGAGGGCGTGAAGACGTTTGATGGCAAGGATGGGCTGGCGGCGGTGAAGGCCAGGTTGTAGGCGTAAGGTCTTGAGTGCGCAGCGTGGCGCAGATCTGTGACGCGGGGCGTCATCCAAGGTATTCCCACGCTGGAGCGTGAGGAACGATAGGTGTCCGACTATCGTGCCCATGCTCCGCGTGGGTATGCCGTTCTGGACGCTCTGCGTCCTCTACGTTCAATTCACTCGAGGGACCGATGCGCTGGCTAAATCGCCATAAAATTCTACCGTTTCTAGCCTGGCTGCCGCAGCAGAGCCGCGCCAGTGTCGGGCGTGATGCGCTGGTGGGCCTGAGCGGTGCCATTCTGGCCCTGCCGCAGTCCATCGCTTACGCACTCATCGCCGGGCTGCCTCCGGAGTACGGTCTGTACGCCGCCATTGTTCCTGTTCTGATCGCCTGCCTGTGGGGCTCGTCCTGGCACCTCATCTGTGGGCCGACTGCGGCTATTTCCATCGTGCTGTATGCCAGTGTCAGTCCGCTCGCCGTTCCGGCCAGTCAGGACTACATAATGTTGATCCTGCTGCTGACGTTCATCGCCGGTATATTCCAGCTATTGCTGGGGATGATGCGCTTCGGTGCGCTGGTGAATTTCGTTTCGCACTCAGTGGTGCTCGGTTTCACACTGGGCGCTGCAATAGTCATTGCACTCGGGCAGATGCCCAATCTGCTGGGCATTGACCTGCCGAGTCAGACCACCGCCCTTAGAAGCCTGACCGCCGTGTTAGAACATCGTGGAGAGGTCGATCTACCTTCACTGACACTGGGCCTGTTGACCCTGGCGCTGGGCATCGGGCTCAAACTCCTGGTGCCCCGCTGGCCAACCTTATTGATTGCATTGGTATCGAGCAGCCTGTTGGTGTGGCTGTGGCCGGCGATGTTCGGCCATGTCCGTGTGGTCAGTGCCTTCGTTGGCCATCTACCGCCTTTCAGCCCGCTACCGCTGGACCTTGAGCTGATCCTCAAGCTGCTGCCGACAGCAGTGGCGGTGGGCATGCTGGGGCTGGTCAACAGCCTGTCGATTGCCCGCTCGCTGTCGGCACGTTCGCAGCAGATGCTCAACGCCAATCAGGAAGTCCGTGCGCAAGGTCTGTCGAATATGGTCGGCTCGCTGTTTTCCGGCTACCTGTCAGCGGGCTCGTTCACCCGTGCGGCGCTGAGTTACGAGGCGGGTGCGCGTTCGCCGTTGGCGGGCGTTTTTTCGGCACTATGGGTGGCATTGTTCGCGGTCGCCGGAGCCTCGTTGATCTCGCACATTCCAATCCCGGCCATGGCCGCCTCAATTCTGCTGATCTGCTGGGGCCTGGTGGATCGTCGTGGCATTCGCGCACTGTTCCGTGTCAGCCGCGCCGAGTTTTTCGTGATGGCGCTGACCTGTCTGGCCACCCTGCTGCTGGAGCTGCAAACCGCGATTTATGCCGGTGTGCTGGCCTCGCTGTTCTTCTACCTCAAACGCACTTCACAACCGCGCGTGCAGCAATGGCGCGAAGGCGATGAGGATGTGCTGCGGGTCGGCGGCTCGATCTTCTTCGGTGCCAGCCACTACCTGCAAACCCGCCTGCAACGCACTGAAGGGCTGCGTGTGGTAATCGATGCGCAGCAGATCAACTTCATCGATTACTCAGGCGTGGAAATGCTTCATCAGGAAGCGAGACGTCTGGGCCGTCAGGGGCGATTACTGATCCTGCGCAATGCCAGGCCGCAAGTGATCGAGGAATTGCACAAGCTGGAAGGGCCGCAGAACTGCCCGATTCTGTTTGAGGATTGAGCCATAACTCATCGTCCCGACGCTCTGCGTTGCAAGAGGACGCGGAGCGTCCAGAACGGCATGCCAACGCGGAGCATTGGCACGATAGTCTCTCAGTCAACCAGCCGCCAGCAGCCTGCGCAACTCGGCCAGTACCGGAGCCGAGTCCGGGCGCACGCCGCGCCATAGCAGGAAAGCTTCTGCCGCCTGCTCCACCAGCATACCCAAGCCATCAACCGACTGTGCCGCACCCTGTTCAGTGGCCCAGCGGCAAAAGGCGGTGGGCTCTTTGCTGTACATCATGTCGTAGCAGAAGGTCGCACCGGGCTGGATAAGGCTCGGGGAAATCGGTGGCAGCTCTCCGGCCAGACTGGCAGAGGTGGCATTGATGATCACGTCCACTGGCTCTTCAAGCCAGTCGAAGCTGCTGGCAAACACAGGGCCAAGATCCGCAAATTCCTGAGCCAGTCGTTCGGCTTTTTCAACGGTGCGATTGGCAATCACCAGCACTGAGGGTTGCTCCGCCAGCAAAGGCTCCAGCGCGCCACGCACAGCACCACCCGCACCCAGCAACAGAATGCGCTGACCACGCAGGCTACGCCCGCAATTGACTGTCAGGTCGCGCACCAGCCCGGCACCGTCGGTGTTGTCACCCAGCAGCGTACCGTCATCGAGCTTGCTCAAGGTGTTCACGGCTCCCGCACGCTGCCCGCGCTCGGTCAGGCTATGAGCGAGGCGATAGGCTTCTTCCTTGAACGGCACAGTCACGTTGGCACCACGTCCGGTCTGGAAAAACGCCTGGGCAAATGCGGTGAAATCATCCAAAGGTGCCAGCGACGTCTGGTAATCCAGCGCCTGCCCGGTTTGCTCGGCGAACAGGCGATGAATCAACGGCGACTTGCTGTGGCCAATGGGGTTACCGAAGACGACGTACCGATCCATCAGTTGTCCGCCAGCCAGTCGCGATCAGTCAGGAAGTATTCGGTCAGACGCGCCTCCTCACTGCCCGGAGCGGCTTTCCAGTCATAACCCCAGCGCACTTGCGGCGGCAGCGACATAAGGATCGATTCGGTACGGCCACCCGATTGCAGACCGAACAGCGTGCCGCGGTCGTACACCAGGTTGAACTCGACGTAGCGCCCCCGACGGAATTCCTGAAACTCGCGCTGCTGCACCGTATAGGCCGCGGCCTTGCGACGACGCACGATCGGCAGGTAGGCATTGATAAACGCATCACCGATGGCGCGGATGAAGGCAAAGCTGGTATCGAAATCCCATTGGTTCACGTCATCGAAAAACAGACCACCGATACCGCGTGGCTCATCACGATGCTTGAGGTGGAAGTAACTGTCGCACCATGCCTTATAGCGCGGGTAGACATCGTCGCCGAAGGGCGCACAGGCGCGTTCGGCCACCCGGTGCCAGTGTACGCAGTCTTCCTCGACGCCATAGTAGGGCGTCAAATCGAAACCGCCACCAAACCACCAGACCGGCTCCTCGCCTTCTTTCTCGGCAATGAAGAACCGCACATTGGCGTGGGACGTCGGCACATGCGGGTTGTGCGGGTGAATCACCAGCGACACGCCCAGCGCCTCGAAACCACGCCCGGCCAGCTCAGGCCGGTGGGCACTGGCCGACGGCGGCAGGTTGCTGCCGAACACGTGGGAAAAATTGACACCACCTTTCTCGATGACCGCACCATTCTCGATCACCCGCGTGCGACCACCGCCGCCCGCCGGACGCGTCCAGGCATCTTCCACAAAGTGTGCGTTGCCATCTTCCTGCTCGAGCGCGGTGCAGATCCGGTCTTGCAGGTCGAGCAGGTAGGCTTTTACGGCCTCGGTACGGGTACTCATGAGGATCCCTTACGGCTGACGTCAAACGGCTGAGCCCCCGCAGCAAAAGAGGCGCAGGCAAATTGGCGCGTAGCATACCATCGGCAGCGCGGGCTGGCAGTTGACGAAGGCCGGGGGAAGGAGTCCGATAGGTGCTTTCGGAACTTGTTTTAACCATCAAGGAGAGAGCACATGGCAAAGCGTATCCAGTTCAGCACTGTCGGAGGACCCGAGGTTCTTGAATATGTCGATTTCGAGCCGGAGGCTCCGGGGCCGCAAGCGGTGGTTGTGCGCAACAAGGCCATTGGCCTGAATTTCATTGATACCTATTACCGTAGCGGGCTGTATCCGGCGCCTGAGTTGCCTTCCGGGCTTGGTGCTGAAGGGGCAGGCGTGGTCGAGGCGGTGGGTGATGAGGTGACGCGCTTCAAGGTCGGTGATCGTGTCGCCTATGGCACCGGGCCTCTGGGTGCGTACAGCGAGGTGCATGTGCTGCCTGAGGCGAATCTGGTGAAGCTGGCGGACTCGGTCAGTTTCGAGCAGGCCGCTGCGTTGATGCTCAAGGGCCTGACCGTGCAATACCTGTTGCGCCAGACCTATCAGGTGAAGCCGGGCGAGATCATTCTGTTTCATGCGGCGGCGGGTGGTGTTGGCTCGTTGGCCTGTCAGTGGGCCAAGGCATTGGGCGCGAAGCTGATCGGCACGGTCAGCTCACCGGAGAAGGCCGCTCACGCCAACGCGCTGGGTGCCTGGGAAACCATCGACTATAGCCACGAAGACGTCGCCAAACGTGTGCTGGAGCTCACCGACGGCAAGAAGTGCCCGGTGGTCTACGACGGCGTGGGGCAGGACACTTGGCTGACCTCGCTCGACAGCGTGGCACCGCGTGGGCTGGTGGTGAGCTTCGGCAATGCGTCCGGACCGGTCTCAGGTGTGAATCTGGGGATTCTGGCGCAAAAGGGCTCGGTGTATGTCACCCGCCCGACGCTGGGCACCTACGCAAACAATGCGCAGAACCTGCAAGCCATGGCTGACGAGCTGTTCGACATGCTCGCCAGCGGCAAACTCAAGGTCGACAACATTCAGCAGTACGCCTTGAAGGACGCCGCCAAGGCGCAAACCGAGCTGTCCGCTCGGCGCACCACTGGCTCGACCATTCTGATTCCCTGAGCCTGCGTCAGCCAGCGCGCATGACCTGGCCGGTCGCGATATCACGGATCACGCTGGGGTTTCGGCGGCCGCCCAGGCTGCCGCCCAGCACACCGTCGATCTGACCCCGGAAGTACTGCTCGACGCGCAATCGCGAACGGGCAGCCGGGCGACCTGCCGGGTTGGCCGATGTGGAAATCAACGGGCCGACCAACGCGCACAGTTCGCGCACCGTAGGGTGGTCGGTGACGCGCAGCGCCACGGTTTCATGAATGCCAGTAATCCACTCGGGCAGCAGGTTCTGATGCGGCACCAGCCAGGTATTGGGCCCTGGCCAGGTGCTGGCCATGCGGTCGAGCCACAATTGGGGGAAGTCTTCGAACAGAAAGTCGAACTGGCGAATGTTGTCGGCGATCAGGATCAGGCCTTTTTCCACTGGCCGTGACTTGATCGCCAGCAAACGATAAACCGCTTCTTCATCCCATGGATCACACCCCAGGCCCCAGACTGCCTCGGTCGGGTAAGCAATCACCGCACCGGCTCGAATATCCTGAGCGGCTTGTTGCACACGCCAACTGCTGACCATTGTTTGTCTCTCCGCTAAATCCTGACGGCAGTTTAACCTCAGGGCGCTCTGGCGAACCATCGTCCCGCTTCACAGCTTATTCTGCCGTCCAGTTCCAGCTCGGTCAGGCCCGCCAGTACCTTGGGCAACGGCCAGCCGCTGGAGACCGATAACCCCTCGCTGGTATGCGGCGCAGCGTGCAGCAGCGCCAGAAGTGGATGGTCGCAAGGCACCGGTTTGGCAGGTGTCTCGGGCGGTGCAGCGGGCGCAACGCTCTTCCAGTGCTGCAAGCCTTCAAGAATGTGCTCAACGGTCTCGACCAGCGTTGCGCCATCGCGTATCAACTGGTGGCAACCCTTGGCACCCGGATGGTGAATCGAACCCGGTATCGCATAAACCTCTCGCCCTTGCTCAGCGGCCAGGCGTGCGGTAATCAAAGAGCCACTGGCAACACTGGCCTCGACCACCAGTACGCCGAGCGACAGGCCGCTGATGATTCGGTTGCGCCGCGGGAAGTTGCTGGGCTGTGGTTCAGCGTCCAGCGGGAACTCGGAAATCACCGCGCCACCTTGTGCCGCCATCTGCGCTGCAAGCGCACGATGCTGCTGTGGATAAAGTTTTTCAAGCCCGGTGCCCAGCACACCGATTGTATGCCCACCGACATCCAGTGCGCCCTGATGCGCGGCTCCGTCAATGCCGCGCGCCAGACCGCTGGTGATCACAAAACCGGCACCCGCCAGGCTGCGCGCAAAAGCTCTGGCAGTGTCCAGCCCGGGTCTGGAAGCGCGACGACTGCCGACCATTCCCAACTGCGGACGCTCGAGGATTGAAGGGTCGCCGGCAATGAAGATCAGCGGCGGAGGGTCGGCGATTTCGGCCAGCAGCGCGGGGTAGCAAGGGTCGTCCCACATCAGCAAATGCTGGGCCGGACACTCCAGCCAGGCCAATGCAGCACTCGCACCGTCCCTGACGGAAGGGGCTCGACGCGCCTCGGCGCAGGCACCTGGAATACCCAGCGCACGCCACGCACTGGCCGGTGCGCTCAGCGCAGACGACGCAGAACCAAAGGCTTCGATCAGCCTGGAAAAGCGTTTCGGTCCGATCTCGGGCAAGCGATGCATGCGCAGACGGGCTTCCAGCTCTGCTGGCGAAGAGAGGGCATTTTCGAACAGTGGCATGAGATCGTCCCTGATCCATTGCGCATCTCAGACGATGCACAAACCTGTGGATAACTCTGTTGACAACAATTTGATAAGTGTCTGGCTCGTCACACAAATCCGTAGCAGAACTGAAACATACCTTTAAGGATTTCGAACCTTGTCCATGATGGCCAAAGATCGGTTGGCTTGCAGGACCAAGGCGTAACTAAGCTTGTCGTACGTACGGAAAACCATGAGCAGGCCAGACCGTTCGTCAGGGATTTTTACCTGTTCACCGGTGATCCGGTCGCGCACTGTCTCGCTGGTTTTGTAGATCGCCAGCACATTCCCCTCGGCCAGGCCGTCACGTTTGCCTTTGTTGAGAGTGACCACATCCAGCACGCTGACCTGGGTTACGCCGCGTGGCACATCCAGAATCAAACCTTCTATCGGCGTTTGCGGGGCGCTGGGCAGGAAAGTCGAGTTGATCGCTCGCTCTTCGCTGCTGAACAATCGGTCGCCCAGGCGCACTTCCTGCGTAGAGCGCTGCAAAACCAGGGTCGAGACGTCGCCCTCGGAGGCAACCACTTCAGCGCTGCCGATGTCATCCGCGTTGATCCCCAGCACTTCCTTGGTCTGTGGGTCGGTGTAGGTCTTGCCCTGTCGGAAAATGCCGTAGACGGTGTGCGCCGGGTCCAGCGTGCCCCGTGCATAGGCCCGGTCACCGCTACCGCTGAGCACGCGCTCGGCATTGCCCGCGACGATGTAGGGGGCCTTTTCGAACTGCTCGGCATTGTCGACGATGCGATTGCTGATCAGGAATGCGTTGATCGCCCCCAGCGGAATGCTCGGAATGGCCTCGACCATCGGCGTACTGCGCACACGCGGTGACAATTTGATGGTCCCGCGCGACTCGCCCCGATTGAGCGTCACACGCGGCTGACCATCGACCCAGGTCAGCGCAAGGGTGTCACCGGGGTAGATCAGGTCAGGATCATGGACTTGCGGATTGGCCCGCCATATCTCGCGCCATTTCCACGGTTCACGCAAAAACTTGCCGGAAATGTCCCAGAGTGTGTCCCCGGCGACAACGGTGTAGCTCTGCGGATAGCCTTCCCTGAGTTGCACTTGCGCCTGAGCAAGACCGCTGGCGGTCAGCAGCAGCAGGGCGAGTAGTGATTTCCTCATGCGGTGAATCCCTTTATCATGTTGCCTCACGCGAACCCTAGAGTCCTGTCCTGGGCTGCCTGCCTTGAACTCCCGGGCCCGGCACCCAACATTGACTTTACCTTAACAGTGCAGCTCTTACGTATATGGCCATTCTAAACATCCTCGAATTTCCCGATTCGCGCCTGCGCACCATCGCCAAACCTGTGGCGATGGTAGACGAAGGCATTCGCCAGTTGGTCGACGACATGTTTGAAACCATGTACGAAGCGCCCGGCATCGGGCTGGCAGCCACGCAGGTCAATGTCCACAAGCGTGTGGTCGTCATGGATCTGAGCGAAGACCGCAGCGAACCGATGGTCTTCATCAACCCTGAAATCGAAAAACTGACCGATGAAATGGATCAGTATCAGGAAGGCTGCCTGTCGGTACCCGGTTTCTACGAGAACGTCGACCGCCCGCAAAAGGTCCGCGTCAAGGCGCTGGACCGTGACGGCAAGCCTTACGAACTGGTTGCCGAAGGCCTGCTCGCCATCTGCATCCAGCATGAGTGCGATCACCTGAACGGCAAGCTGTTCGTTGATTACCTCTCTAACCTCAAGCGCGACCGGATCAAGAAAAAACTCGAGAAACAGCACAAGCTGAACGCTTGATCCTTCGTCCCTCCAAAAGGCCTGCACAAGGCCTTTTTGTTTTTTACAACGAGAAGCCCATGACTGAGCCACTGCGCATCGTCTTCGCCGGCACCCCGGAATTTGCCGCCGAACACCTCAAGGCCCTGCTAGACAGCCCTTACCAGATCGTCGCCGTGTACACCCAGCCTGATCGCCCGGCCGGTCGTGGACAAAAGCTGATGCCCAGCCCGGTCAAGCAACTGGCACTGCAGCATGACATCCCGGTCATGCAGCCGCCCACGCTACGCGCCCCTGACGCGCAGACCGAACTGGCCGCGCTCAAGCCTGATTTGATGGTGGTGGTCGCCTACGGCTTGATCCTGCCGCAAGTGGTGCTGGATATTCCGCGTCTGGGCTGCATCAACAGCCATGCCTCACTGCTGCCACGCTGGCGCGGAGCTGCGCCGATTCAGCGCGTGGTGCAGGCCGGCGACGCCGAAAGCGGCGTGACCGTGATGCAAATGGAAGCTGGTCTGGACACCGGGCCGATGCTGCTCAAGGCTGTCACCCCGATCACCGCACAGGACACCGGTGGAACGCTGCATGACCGTCTTGCCGAACTCGGCCCACCAGCGGTGTTGCAGGCCATTGCAGGGCTGGCGGATGGTTCGTTGGTCGGCGAGGTTCAGGACGACAGCCTGGCCAATTACGCTCATAAATTGAACAAGGATGAGGCGCGTCTCGACTGGACACGTTCGGCCGATGAGCTGGAACGTCTGATCCGCGCCTTCAACCCGTGGCCGATCTGCCACAGCACGTTGAACGAAGAAACCCTGAAAGTGCTGGCTGCCGATCTGGCCGAAGGGCAGGGCGCGCCGGGAACTGTACTCAGCGCCAGCAAGGACGGCCTGATCGTCGCCTGCGGCCAGAACGCCCTGCGCCTGACCCGTCTGCAACTGCCGGGCGGCAAGCCGCTGAATTTTGCTGATCTGTTCAACAGCCGTCGCGAGAAATTCGCCATCGGCACGGTGCTGGGCCAATGAACCCGCGTCTGGCCGCCGCCAAGGCACTGGCTGCCGTGCTCAGCGGCAAGGCATCGCTGAACAGTTCGCTGCCCACGCAACTGGACAAGGTCGAGGTGCGTGATCGCGGCCTGACTCAGGATCTGGCGTTCGGCACCGCACGCTGGCAGCCACGCCTGTCGGCACTGGCGGCCAAACTGTTGCAAAAACCCTTCAAGGCCGCCGATGCCGACGTCGAGGCGTTGCTGCTGGTAGGTCTTTACCAGCTGTTTTACAGCCGAATTCCTGCGCATGCGGCCATTGGTGAAACCGTTGGCTGCGCTGACAAGCTGAAAAAACCGTGGGCCAAAGGCTTGCTCAACGCCGTACTACGCAACGCGCAACGCGATGGCGAAGCGCTGTTGATTGAGCTGGAACACGACCCGGTGGTGCGCACCGCCCACCCGCGCTGGTTGCAAAAAGCCCTGAAAGCGGCGTGGCCGGAGCAATGGGAAGCGATCTGCGCAGCCAACAATGCGCATCCGCCGATGATTTTGCGGGTCAACCGTCGGCATAACAGCCGCGATCAGTACCTCGAGCTGCTGAACACTGCTGGGCTGCAAGCCAGCGCGTGCACCTTCAGTCAGGACGGCATCGTACTTGCAGAGCCCTGCGACGTGCGCTCGCTGCCGGGCTTTACCGAAGGCTGGATCAGCGTTCAGGACGAAGCCGCGCAACTGGCCGCCGACCTGCTGGAGCTCGCACCCGGGCAACGCGTACTCGACGCGTGCTGCGCGCCAGGTGGCAAGACCTGCCATTTGCTGGAAGTGCAGCCGCAATTGAGCGGCGTAGTCGCGGTGGACCTCGAAGCCAAGCGCCTGGTGCGCGTGCGTGAAAACCTTGATCGTCTGGGGCTGGACGCCGAGCTGATCGCTGCCGACGCCCGCGAAACGGCGCAGTGGTGGGACGGTAAGCCTTTCCAGCGCATCCTGCTCGACGCACCATGCTCGGCGACAGGTGTAATCCGTCGCCACCCGGACATCAAGCTGACCCGCCAACTGGATGACATCGCCGCGCTCGCTAGCCTGCAGGGCGAACTGCTCGACGCGCTTTGGCCTACGCTGCAAGTAGGGGGCATGCTGGTGTACGCGACCTGCTCGACACTGCCGACCGAAAACACCGACGTCATCGAGGCGTTTCTGGCCCGTACCTCCGGGGCCAGAGAACTGGATATCGCCGGGCAGGCCGGACAGCCACCCGCAGGTATCAAGCAAGCCCATGGTCGCCAGCTGCTTGCCCAGCAAGGCGGCCACGACGGTTTCTACTACGCCAAACTGATCAAGATCGCGGATCAAGGTCGAGGCGGCGCGGGAGTAAGCAGGTGAAAATCATCATTCTGGGTGCAGGTCAGGTAGGCGGTACGCTGGCCGAGCATCTGGCGGGCGAAGCCAACGACATTACCGTGGTCGACACCGATGGCGACCGGTTACGCGATCTGGGCGACCGCCTGGACATCCGTACCGTGCAGGGCAAGGGCTCCTATCCCGCAGTCCTGCGCCAGGCGGGCGCGGACGACGCCGACATGCTGGTCGCGGTGACCAGCAGCGACGAAGCCAATATGATCGCCTGCCAAGTGGCCCACACGCTGTTCCACACGCCGACCAAGATCGCGCGCATCCGCGAAGCGGCGTACCTGACACGCGCGGGCCTGTTCGATAAAAACGCGATTCCGGTCGACGTGTTGATCAGCCCGGAACAGGTGGTCACCAATTACATCAAGCGCCTGATCGAGTACCCCGGCGCGCTACAGGTCATCGATTTCGCTGAAGGCAAGGCACAACTGGTCGCGGTCAAAGCCTATTACGGCGGTGCCTTGGTGGGCCAGCAGCTGCGCCAGTTACGTGCGCACATGCCCAATGTCGACACCCGTATCGCGGCGATCTATCGGCGCGACCGGGCGATCCTGCCCCACGGCGATACGGTCATCGAAGCCGACGACGAGGTGTTCTTCATCGCCGCCAAGGCCGATATTCGTGCGGTGATGGGTGAGCTGAGGCGTCTGGACGAGAACTACAAGCGCATCGTCATCGCAGGCGGTGGCAACATCGGCGAGCGTCTGGCTGAAGCCATTGAAAGCCGCTATCAGGTAAAGATCATCGAAGTGAACCCGGCGCGCTGCCGCTATCTGTCGGAGCATCTGGACAGTACGGTGGTGCTACAGGGCAGCTCATCGGACCGTGATTTGCTGATGGAAGAAAACATCAACAATACCGACCTGTTCCTGGCGCTGACCAACGACGATGAAGCCAACATCATGTCGTCGCTGCTGGCCAAACGGCTGGGCGCACGCAAGGTGATGACCCTGATCAACAACCCCGCCTACGTCGATCTGGTCCAGGGCGGCGAGATTGATGTGGCGGTCAGCCCGCAACTGGCAACCATCGGCACGCTGCTGGCTCATGTACGACGGGGCGATATCGTCAGCGTGCACTCGTTACGGCGCGGTGCAGCCGAAGCCATCGAGATCGTCGCGCACGGCGACCCGAAATCCAGCAAAGTGGTCGGTCGCGCCATCAAGGACATCAACCTGCCGACCGGCACGGCAATCGGTGCGATCATCCGCGACGAACAAGTGCTCATCGCCCATGACATCACCGTGATCGAATCCGGTGACCATGTGATCATGTTCCTTGTGGACAAGAAGTGCATCCGCGAGGTTGAGCGGCTGTTTCAGGTCGGCCTGAGCTTTTTCTGAACCGCTCCTGAACAGGGTGTGACCCTGACTGAACCTCTTGCCGACCTGTCTGGTCGGCAACGCTCGTCGACTCGGACGAATTCTCTCTGAGCCCGTGCATCTCAGACACACGAGCTTCATGCCTGCACGGGCTTTATGAGAGAGAACGCACCCCATGTCCGAATCGGAAAATTCCCGGGCCCCGCTTCAAGGATCACAGACCGACGGCACACCTGCGGGTGGCTGGCCTGCGCTCAGTGCGGTCAACAAGCACCTGTTGCACCAGCATGTGCTGATCAAGGGCAACCGCACGCTGCTGTCCATGAACAAGCCCGGCGGCTTTGATTGCCCCAGCTGCTCCTGGCCGGACCCAAAAAAACCGCACACGTTTGAATACTGCGAGAACGGTGCCAAGGCACTGGCTTGGGAATCGACCAAAAAACGCGTGACGCCTGAGTTCTTCGCCCGGCATACAGTCAGCGAACTGGCGACCTGGAGCGATCACGAGCTGGAAGCAGAAGGCCGTATCACCGAGCCGATGCGCTACGACGCCGCCACAGACAAATACCTGCCCGTCACCTGGGACGAAGCGTTCGCCGAGATCGGCGCAGAGCTGCGCGGCCTGAGCGATCCGTGGAAGCTGGAGCTTTACACCTCCGGGCGCACGTCGAACGAAGCCGCCTTTCTGTATCAGCTGTTCGGTCGGCTGTACGGCATGGCAAATTTCCCTGACTGCTCGAACATGTGCCATGAAACCACCACTGCGGCGCTGCCCGAGTCGATCGGGGTCGGCAAGGGCACCACGACGCTGAAAGATTTCGAGAACGCCGACGCGATTTTCATCATTGGTCAGAACCCCGGAAGCAACAGCCCGCGCATGATGTCCGAGCTGCATGCGGCCGCAAAACGGGGTGCCAGCATCATCTCGTTCAACCCGCTGCGGGAAAGGGCGCTGGTACGCTTTGCGGCGCCGCAGGACCCGCGCGACATGCTCAGCCTTCATGGCGTAGAGATCAGCTCGCAGTACCATCAAGTGAGAATCGGCGGCGACATGATCGCCCTGCAAGGCGTTTGCAAGGCCGTGATCGAAGCCGACGACGTGGCGCAGCGTGAAAACCTGCCGCGCGTCCTTGATGTGGCGTTCATTGAAGAACACACCCATGGTTTTGAGCAGTACGCCAATTATTGCCGACAGTTGCCCTGGGACATCATCGAGCGCCATTCGGGCCTGACGCGCCAGGCCATCGAAGAGGTGGCTGCGGTTTATAAGCGCTCGAAGGGGGTCATCTGCTGCTGGGGGATGGGCATCACTCAGCACAAGCGTGGCGGTGATGCGATGCAGCAGATCATCAACCTGCTGCTATTGCGCGGCAACATCGGCAAGCTCGGTGCGGGGGCTTGCCCGGTGCGGGGGCATTCCAACGTACAGGGCGACAGGACGATGGGCATCTATGAAAAGGCCGGCGAACCGTTTCTGGCCAGCATGAGCAAGGTGTTCGGTTTCGAGGCGTCCAGAAAAAAAGGCCATGCCGTGGCCCAGACCTGCGAAGCCCTGTTGCGTGGCGAGGTGGAAGCACTCATTTCCATGGGCGGTAATTTATTCCGCGCCATTCCGGACACCGATGTGATCTGCCCGACCGTCAGCCGTTTGAAAATGACGGTGCTGGTCAACACCAAACTCAACCGCAGCGCGACGGTGCATGGTCAGAAGGCCTTTCTGCTGCCATGCGTGGCGCGTTCGGAACGCGACCTGCAGAACGGCGTGGCGCAGACCATTACGGTGGAGGACGCGATGTCGATGGTGCACGGCTCGACCGGCATGCTCGAGCCTGCGTCGAAGCATCTGATTTCCGAAGTCGCCATCATCGCCGGTATCGCCAAAGCGACGCTTGCGCCCAATCCCAAGGTGGATTGGGACAGTTATGTGGGCGACTACGCCAGGATTCGCGACAAGATCGAAGAAGTGTTGCCCGAGCAGTTTTATGACTTCAATCAGCGCATCCTAGAACCCGGAGGTTTTCGATTGCCCAATGCCGCCAGTGAGCGCAAGTGGGACACCGAGTCGGGCAAGGCCAACTTTCTCTTTCCTGAAGGCGTCTACGACGAAGACGACACGCCGCCGGGCGCGGAGCATTTGCAGTTGATGACGATCCGCAGCCATGACCAGTTCAATACCACGGTGTATTCCAACGATGACCGTTATCGGGATATCTACGGCGACCGCATGGTGGTGATGCTCAACCCACAGGACATCGAACGCCTGGGGCTGAAGGCCGGGGACTACATTGAGTTTCAGACAGCGCTCGACCCGACCACGACGCGGCGTGCACCGGGTTTCAAAGTCATCCCCTACGACGTGCCGCAAGGCTGCTGCGCAGCCTACTACCCGGAAACCAACGGGCTGCTGCCACTGGCCAACCGGGATAAACACGGCAACACCCCTGCGGCCAAATCCATCCCGGTGAACCTGGTGCGGATGAGTTCGGAGGGGACGCAAGTGGCGCTGGAACGGCGCGGGTTGATTGCGGCGGCCAGTTGAGGGAAACACTATCGTGCGGCGCTCCGCGTCCGATCTTGAATGCGCGGCGCGGCGCAGATCTGTGACGCGGAGCGTCACGCACGGCATTCCCACGCTGGAGCGTGCGGAACGATAACCTGACTATCGTGCGG